>NZ_MAGP01000094.1 GCF_002926165.1 Micromonospora chalcea
CAGGGGGGGCGGCGCGGGGCTGACGTGCCGGGGCTGGAACTCGCCGTTGGCGGGGTCTCTGTGGATCAGCGGCACCTGGCGGACTACGACCGGGTGTGCGGGTTCCGGCTGACCGACCGGCTGCCGGCGACGTACCTGCACGTGCTCGGGTTCCCGCTGTCGCTGCGGCTGATGACGAGCCCCGGCTTCCCGATCCCGCTCACCGGCGTGGTGCACGTGGCCAACCGGATCACCGTGCACCGGCCGGTCGAGGTCGGCGAGCGCGTCGACTTCCACACGTACGCGGAGAACCTGCGCCCGCACGAGCGGGGCCGCCAGCTCGACGTGGTGCTGGTCGGCTCGATCGGCGGCGAGGAGGTGTGGCGCGGCGTGTCCACGTACCTCGGGAAGGAGCGCGGCGGCCCGCGGCGCGACCGGGGTGACCGCCCGGCGCCGCCGGCCGCCTCGGCGCGGTGGCGGGTGACGCCCCGCGTCGGTACGGACTACGCGCGCGTCTCCGGCGACCACAACCCGATCCACACCTCGAAGCTGGGCGCGCGGCTGTTCGGCTTCCCGCGCCCGATCGCGCACGGCATGTGGAGCAAGGCCCGATGCCTGGCCGCGCTGGAACCCCGGCTACCAGAGTCGTACACGGTGGACGTGGCGTTCAAGCTGCCGGTGCCGCTGCCGTCGACTGTGGCGTTCAGCGCCTCGCCGAACGGCGCGGGCTGGGACTTCGCGCTGCACAGCGCCCGGGACGGGAGGCCGCACCTGACCGGTTCGGTGCGCTGAGCGAAAGAGGGGACTTGCCGTCCCCTCTTTTCGGCGCTAAGTTGTTCTCAGAGTGAGTTGTTCTCAACCTGAGAGAGTGAGTGACCGTGAACGAGCAGGACTTCCTCGCCGGGTACGACCCGCGGGACTACCCGGCGGTCGCGGTCACCGTCGACGTGGTGGCGCTGACCATCCGCGAGGGCGCGCTGCACCTGCTGCTGATCCGCCGCGGCGCGCCGCCCTTCGCGGGGCACTGGGCGCTGCCCGGCGGCTTCGTCCAGCCGGACGAGAACCTGACCGCCGGCGCCCGGCGCGAACTGGCCGAGGAGACCGGCCTCGGCGGCGAGCGGCTGCGCCGGGTGCACCTGGAACAGCTCGGCAGCTACGGCGCGCCGGACCGCGACCCGCGCATGCGGGTGGTCTCGGTCGCGCACCTGGCGTTCGCCCCCGATCTGCCCGACCCGGTCGCCGACACCGACGCCGACGAGGCGATCTGGCTGCCGGTCACCGCGCTGACCAGCCGGCAGCTCGCCTTCGACCACGGCCGGATCATCGACGACGGCTTGGAGCGCGCCCGTTCCAAGCTGGAGTACACGCCGCTGGCCACCCGCTTCCTCGCCCCCGAGTTCACGATCACCGAGCTGCGGGAGGTCTACGAGACGGTCTGGGGGCACCCGCTGCACGCCGGCAACTTCCACCGCAAGGTGCTCTCGGTGCCCGGCTTCGTGGAGAGCACCGGCGCCAGCACCGAGCGCGGCGGCGCGCGCGGCGGCCCCCGGGCCAAGCTCTACCGCGCCGGAGACGCCCGGCTGCTGCACCCGGCGCTGCTGCGCCCCGCCCGGGAGGAGACGGTGCGGTGAGGACCGAAGAGGCGATCCGGCTGGTCACTGCCGCGCGTACCCACGCAGACCTGTTCGGCGCCGACGAGCCGGCCCGCCGCTACCGCGAGCTGGTCGGCGCGCTGCACCCCGACCGGCTGGGCGCGGCCGACCCCGGCGTACGCGCCGCCGCCGCCGAAGCGCTGGTCACCGTCACCACCCGCTGGCGCACCCCGGCCCCCGCGTACACCGGCGACGTCGCCACCCTGCACGAACGCAAGGAAGGGCCCCCTGTTAACGCCTCCGGTAGAGGAGGGGCCCCTTCTTATCACCTGGCCAAGGTGGCCCGGCACCCCGGCGACAACGACCTGATGGCCCGCGAGGCGCGCGCGTTGCGCCGCATCGCCGAGCGCGGCGACGCCAAACACCTCGCGTACGTGCCGAAGCTGGTCGACTCCTACCCGGCGCGTGACCCGTCGACCGGCGTGCAACGGCAGGTCAACGAGCTGGTGACCGTACCCGGGTTGCGCAGCCTCGACGACGTGCGCCGCGCGTACCCGGACGGGCTGGACCCGCGCGACGCGGCCTGGATGTGGCGGCGGCTGCTCGTGGCGCTCGGCCTGGCCCACCGCGCGGGCGTGGTGCACGGCGCGGTGCTGCCCCGGCACGTGCTGATCGAGCCGGACGCGCACGGCCTGGTGCTCGTCGACTGGTGCTTCTCGGCCGAGCCGGGCGGGCTCGTGCCGGCGCTGGTGCCCGGCCACGAGGACTGGTATCCGCCGGAGGTCGCCGCGAAGCGGCAGTGCGGCCCCGGCACCGACATCGCGCTGGCCGCCCGCTGCATGACCTGGCTGATGGGCGACCGCGCGCCCCGCGAGCTGCGCGCCTTCGCCGACGGCTGCCAGGGCGCCGCGCTCGCCACCCGGCCCGACGACGCCTGGCGGCTGCTGCGCGAACTGGACGAGGTGCTGCACCGGCTGTACGGGCCGCGCACCTTCCGACCCTTCACCCTCAACCCGTAGGGAGGCTGCCATGGGCAGTGGAATCTGGTCCACCGACGTGTACGACGCCGCCGACCGCTACCGGCGCCGCACCGGCAAGAGCGCGTTCTCGTACAGCGACAGCGGCGCGCGCAAGGTGCACCCGGCGCTCGACCCGCGCGACGCGCTGCGGGAGAGCCGCGACTCCGCCGAGCACCCGCAGTCGACGCCGATCGCCGTGCTGTTCGACGTCACCGGCTCGATGGGGCACGTGCCCCGGGTGCTGCAGAGCAAGCTGCCGCAGCTGCTCGGCCTGCTGCTGCGCCAGGGGTACGCGAGCGACCCGCAGGTCATGTTCGGCGCGATCGGCGACGCCACCTGCGACCGGGTGCCGTTGCAGATCGGGCAGTTCGAGTCCGACAACAGGATGGACGACGACCTCGGCCGGATCGTGCTGGAGGGCGGCGGAGGCGGCCAGATGATGGAGTCGTACGAGCTGGCGCTGTACTTCATGGCCCGGCACACGGCCACCGACAGCTGGGACAAGCGCGGCCGGCGCGGCTACCTGTTCATCATCGGCGACGAGCTGGCGTACGCGGGGGTGAAGCGCGCGGAGGTGGCCCGGCTGATCGGCGACGACCTGAGCGAGGACGTGCCGGTCCGGCAGATCGTGGACGAGGTGACCGCGCGCTGGGACACCTACTACCTGCTGCCCGCCGGCAGCCACTACGCGGGCAACCGCAAGGTGCTGGACTTCTGGCGCGGCCTGCTCGGGCAGAACGCGGTCGAGCTGGACGACCTGGACGCGGTCTGCGAGACGATCGCGCTCACCGTCGGCCTCGGCGAGCAGGCCATCGACCTGGACGCCGGCCTGGCCGACCTGGACCGGGCCGGCTCCACCGCCACGCGGACCGTCTCGAAGGCGCTCGCCCGGCTCGGCTCCGGCCGGCGCGCGGTGGCGACGCTGCCGTTCAGCCCGGCCGACGGCGGAAGCGGGGTCACCCGGCTGTGAACCACGTGATGGTGGTCGACCTCGGCTACGGCGACGCCGGCAAGGGCACAGTGGTGGACCTGCTCTGCGCCACCCGGCAGGTGCACACGGTGGTCCGGTTCAACGGGGGCGCGCAGGCGGCGCACAACGTCGTCCTGCGCGACGGGCGACACCACACGTTCGCGCAGTTCGGCGCCGGGACGTTCCGACCCGGCGTACGGACGCACCTGGCGCGGCACGTCGTGGTGGACCCGCTGGCGCTCGCCGCCGAGGCCGACCACCTCGCGTCGGTCGGCGTACCAGACGCGCTCGACCGTCTGACTGTGGACGGGGAGGCGCTGCTCGCCACCCCGTACCACCGGGCCGCCAACCGCGCCCGGGAGATCGCCCGGGGAGCCGACCGGCACGGCTCCTGCGGGCTCGGGGTGGGCGAGGCGGTCGCGTACGGCCTCGCCCACCCCGACGAGGCACCCCGGGTGGCGGACTGCCGCCGCCCGGCGGTGCTGCGCCGGCGGCTGACCGCGCTGCGGGACCGGCTCACCGCCGAGCTGGGCCCGCTGGACGCGCCGCCGGTCCAGGACTGCCTGCCCGCGTACGCGGCCTTCGCGCGCCGGGTGGCGATCGTCGACCGGACCTGGCTGGCATCCGCGCTGCGCGAGGGCACCTGCGTGTTCGAGGGCGCGCAGGGGGTGCTGCTGGACGAGTGGCACGGCTTCCACCCGTACACGACGTGGAGCACCACGACGTTCGCCAACGCCGAGACGCTGCTCGCCGAGGCAGGGATGGCCGGGACCGCGCAGCGGCTCGGCGTGCTGCGCACGACCACCACGCGGCACGGTCCCGGGCCGCTGGTCACCGAGGACGCGGCGCTGCCGTTCACCGACCGGCACAACGGGACGAACCCCTGGCAGGGCCGGTTCCGGTTCGGGCACTTCGACGCGGTCGCCCACCGGTACGCGCTGGAGGTCGCCGGTGGGGTGGACGGGCTGGCGCTGACCCACCTCGACCTGGCCGGGTCCGAGCTGCGGATCTGCCGCCGGTACGAGGGCCTGGACCGGCTCGTCCCCGGCCCGGCCGGTGACCTGGACCGGCAGGCGGCGCTCACACAGCGGCTGATGCGGGCCCGGCCGGTGCTGGACTCGGCGCCCGCCGACTGGGCGGGGGCGGTTTCGGAGGCGCTGGGCGCGCCGGTGGTGCTCACGTCGCGCGGGCCCACGGCCGAGGAGAAGGAAGGGCCCCTTGTTAACGCCTTTTGTATGGGAAGGGCCCCTGCTTAACACCGCACCACCGAGCATGGGTGCATGGGGGACGCGCTCGACCTGCTGCACCACACGGTGACCTCACCGTGGGTGTACCTGGTGATCATCGCGGTCACCGCCGTCGACGCGTTCTTCCCGGCGGTGCCCGGCGAGACCGTGGTGATCACGGCCGGGGTCTTCGCGGCGGGCGGCGAGCCGGACCTGGCGCTGGTGATCGTGACCGCCGCGTTCGGCGCGCTCGTCGGCGATCACGTCTCCTACGCGATCGGGCGCGGCGGCGGCGCGCACCGGCTGGCCCGCTTCCCGGCGGACAGCCGGCGGCGGGCCGGCTCCGAGTGGGCCCGCCGGGCCGTCGACAGGCGCGGCGGGATGATCCTGACCACCGCCCGGTACGTCCCCGGCGGCCGCACCGCCGTCACGCTGACCATGGGCGCGGTCCGCTATCCGGTGCGGATGTTCCTGCTGTACGACGCGCTGGCCTGCGCGACCTGGGGGATCTACTGCACGCTGCTCGGCTACTTCGGCGGCCTGGCGTTCGAGCACAACCCCGTCTCCGGGCTCCTCGCCGGGGTCGCCATCTCGCTCGCGGTCACCGGGCTGTTCGAGGCCGCCCGCTGGGGCCGGCGGCGGGCACACCGGCGAGCCGCCGCGCGCCGCGACTGTTAAAAAGGGGCCCTTCCACTACCGGAGGCGTTAAGAAGGGGCCCTTCCTTACACAGCGCCGGGGTGCCAGGTGGCGCCGCGCAACAGCTGGTCGGCGCCGAGCCAGGCCACGTTCATCATCCGGGTCGCGGTCTTGCCGGCATCGGCCTCCGGGTGGTCGGCCAGCCAGTCGGCGAGCGACTCGGAGGCGCCGACGAGCGCGTACGAGACCACCTCCAGGTCGGTGGCGCCGACCTCCCGTCCGGCGGCGCGCAGCGCGTGGTCGAGCATCCCGGCCACCACCTCGACCAGCCGTCCCCGCATGGCGGCGAGTTCGGCGGCGAACGGCTGCGAGCCGCGGGCCTGCCGGTAGAGCACGGCCCAGCCGTCCCGGTGCGCGCCGACGAAGCCGAAGAACGCGCGCAGCCCGCGCCAGAGCCGCTCGTCGGCGGGCAGGTCGGGGGCGGCGGCGCCGGCGATGGCCTCCATCATCCGGGTGCTCTCGCGGTGCAGGCAGGCGATGAAGAGTTCTTCCTTGGTGCCGAGGTAGGCGTAGACCATCGGTTTGGAGATGCCGGCGTCGTCGGCGATCTCGTCCATGCTGGCGGCGTGGAAGCCGCGGCGGGAGAACACCTTCACCGCCGCGTCGAGCATCTGCTGCTCGCGTACGGCTCGGGGGAGGCGCTTGAAGGTCGGCGTGCTGGACACTCTTGCGAGCATACCTACCCGTGCGTAGGGTTACGCCAGAGTAACCAAGCTGGCCCCGCCCGAGAGGTGCATTTCCTGATGACTGACTTCGACCCGGCCAACTTCGCGAACGTCGGCCCCAAGGAGTTCGCGCAGCTGGTCAAGTCCACGCCGGACGCCAAGATCGCCGAGATCATGTCCGGCGAGTCGCGCGGCAAGATCCTCAGCGAGGTCTTCAACCGGATGCCCACGCTGTTCCGCGCCGACCGCGCCGGTGCCACCAACGCGGTCATCCACTGGAACATCACCGGCCGCCCGGACGGTGGCACCGACACGTACGAGATCGTCATCGAGAACGGCGCCTGCACCGTCTCGGAGACCGCCACCCGCGACCCGAAGCTGAGCCTCACCATGGGCCCGGTCGAGTTCCTGAAGATCGTCTCCGGTGGCGCCAACCCGGTGATGATGTTCATGACCGGCAAGCTGAAGGCCAAGGGCGACCTGGGCCTGGCTGCCAACATCGCCAACCTGTTCGACATCCCCAAGGCCTGACATGGCCGAGTTCTCGCTCGACCTGAACGAGGAACAGCGGGATCTACGCGACTGGGTGCACGGCTTCGCAGCCGAGGTCGTGCGCCCGGCCGCGGCCGAGTGGGACGCCCGGGAGGAGACCCCGTGGCCGATCATCCAGGAGGCGGCGAAGGTCGGCCTGTACGGCTTCGAGTTCCTCGCCACCTGCTGGGCCGACCCCACCGGCCTCTCCCTGCCGATCGCCAGCGAGGAACTCTTCTGGGGTGACGCCGGCATCGGCCTGAGCATCTTCGGCACCTCGCTCGCGGTCGCCGCGATCTACGGCGCCGGCACCCCCGACCAGCTCGTCGAATGGGTGCCGCAGTGCTTCGGCGACGTCGACTCCCCGGCCGTCGCCGCGTTCTGCACGAGCGAGCCGGAAGCCGGCTCCGACGTCGGATCGATGCGTACCCGCGCCGTCTACGACGAGGCCACCGACGAGTGGGTGCTCAACGGGCAGAAGGCGTACGCCACGAACGGCGGCATCGCCGGCGTGCACGTGGTCACCGCCTCGATCGACCCCGAGCTGGGCTCGCGCGGGCAGGCCGCGTTCGTCGTACCCCCGGGCACCTCCGGTCTGACCGCCACCCGCAAGCTGCGCAAGCTCGGGCTGCGCGCCTCGCACACCGCGGACGTCTTCCTCGACGACGTCCGGGTGCCGGGCCGCTGCCTGCTCGGCGGCAAGGACGCGCTCGACGAGCGTCTGGCCCGCGCCCGGTCCGGGCAGCGCGCCTCCGGCCAGGCGGCGATGCGCACGTTCGAGCTGTCCCGTCCGACAGTCGGCGCGCAGGCGCTCGGGGTGGCCCGCGCCGCCTACGAGTACGCCCTGGACTACGCCAAGGAACGGGTCCAGTTCGGACGGCCGATCATCACCAACCAGGCGGTCGCGTTCGCGCTCGCCGACATGAAGATGGAGATCGACGCCGCCCGGCTCCTGGTCTGGCGCGCCTCCTGGATGGGCCGCAACAACCGGCCGTTCGCCGCCGGCGAAGGCTCGATGTCCAAGCTCAAGGCCGGTGAGGTGGCCGTCTCGGTGACCGACAAGGCGGTCCAGCTCCTCGGCGGCGCGGGTTTCCTGCGCGACCACCCGGTCGAGCGGTGGTACCGCGACGCCAAGATCTACACCATCTTCGAGGGCACCTCCGAGATCCAGCGGCTGGTCATCTCCCGGGCCATCTCCGGGATGCAGATCCGCTGACCGCCGGCGGCACGCCGCCCGGCCCGTGACGACAGGCAGCGCCGTCGCGGGCCGGGCGCCCCCGCCTGGCCGACCGGACCCGCGATCGGGCGCAAGATCACGCAAAACCGGACGGCCGACCCGTCCGGAGCCTGGTCGACGAACCACGAACGCGAAGGAGTTGCGCCTTGGACCTGCCGTTCATCGCCGCCACGCTGACCCGCCGTGGACTACTCACCCCGGGCCGCCCGATCCGGGTCGTCTCGCAGCTCAACGCGCTGCGCCGGTGGGGCTGGAGCCTCGCCGGGGAGCTGCGCCAGGCCGCCGCCCGCGACCCCGGCCGCGTCGCGGTGGTCGACGAGCGCGGCGCCACCATGACGTACCAGGAACTGCTGGAGCGCTCCGAACGGCTGGCCCGCTCCCTCCGGTCCCACCTCGGCGTACAGGCCGGTGACCGGGTCGGCGTGCTCTGCCGCAACCACCACGGCCTGATCGAGGCGATAGTCGCCGCGATGCTGCTCGGCGCGGACGCCGTCCTGGTAAACACCGGACTGTCCGCGGCACAGCTGGGCACCGTGGCCGAGGAACAGGGCCTGCGCGTCCTGGTCCACGACGGCGAGTTCACCGAGCGCGTCCTCGCCCTCCCCGCCGAGGTGCACCGGGTCGACGAACGGCGGCACGAGGAGCTGATCGCCGCCGCGGTCCCCGGCGAACAGCTCCAGCCGCCCGAGCGGGACGGCCGCACCATAGTGCTGACCTCCGGCACCACCGGCGCGCCCAAGGGCGCCCGCCGCCCCACCCCGCACGGCTTCGGCCCGCTGGTGTCCATCATCGACCGCATCCCGCTGCACGCGCGGAACACCACCATGATCGCCGCGCCGATCTTCCACACCTGGGGGTACGCCGCCCTCCAGGTCTCGTTCGCGCTGCGCGCCACAGTCGTGCTGCACCGCCGATTCGACCCCGCCGCCACGCTGACCGCGCTCGTCGCCCAGCGGTGCGACGCGATGTTCGCCGTACCGGTGATGCTGCAACGACTCATGGAGGTCGAGCCGCCGCTGCCCCGGCCCCCGCTCAAGGTGGTCGCGGTCAGCGGATCCGCCCTGCCCGGCAACCTGGCCACCGCCTTCATGGACCGCTACGGCGACGTGCTGTACAACCTCTACGGCTCGACCGAGGTCTCCTGGGCCTCCATCGCCGGCCCACGCGAACTGCGCGCCGCGCCCACCACCGCGGGCCGGCCGCCGCACGGCACCCGGCTGGCGATCCTGGACGAGAACGGCCGCCCCGTCCGGGACGGCGAGGTCGGGCGGATCTTCGTGGGCAACGAGATGCTCTTCGAGGGCTACACCTCGGGCGTCGGGCGGGAGAGCCGCGACGGCCTGCTGGACACCGGCGACCTCGGCCGGCTCGACGCCGACGGCCTGCTCTTCGTGGACGGCCGGGCGGACGACATGATCGTCTCCGGCGGCGAGAACGTGTTCCCGTCCGAGGTGGAGGACCTGATCGCCCGGCTGCCGCAGGTCCGCGAGGTCGCGGTGATCGGCGTACCGGACCCCGACTACGGCCAGCGGCTGGCCGCGTTCCTGGCGCTGCGGCCGGGCGAGACGCTCGACCCGGAGGCGGTCCGCGAGTACGTCCGGCGCTACCTGGCCCGCTTCTCCGTGCCCCGCGACGTGGTGTTCGTCAAGTACCTGCCGCGCAACGCCACCGGCAAGGTGCTGAGCCGGGAGTTGCGCCGCTACTTCGACTGACGGACGGCGCCCGCGAGCCGGTCCCGCCGCGGGGGCGTCGCCCGTCAGCCGGGAATCGTGATCCGGCCCTCCACCGCACCCGCCGCGATGTCGGTGCGGTGGTGGGAGCCGGCCAGCTCGACCTCGCGTACCAACTCGTAGGCGGCGTCGCGCGCGGCGGCCAGGTCGGGGCCGGTGGCCGTACCGCAGAGGACCCGGCCGCCCGCGGAGCGCAACGTGCCGTCGGCGTCGCGGCGGGTCCCGGCGTGGATGATCCCGGCGCGGTCCGCGCCGGTGATCACGTCACCGGTACGCGGGCCCGCCGGGTAGCCCTCGGCCGCCACCACGACTGTCACCGCCGCGCCGTCGCGCCACCGCAGCGGCGGGTGCGCGCCGAGCGTGCCGGTGGCGGCGGCGTGCAGCAGCCCGCCCAGCGGGGTCTCCAGCAGGGCGAGCACCACCTGGGTCTCCGGGTCGCCGAAGCGCGCGTTGAACTCGATCACACGCGGGCCGGACGGGGTGATCGCCAGGCCCACGTAGAGCAGGCCGGCGAACGGGGTGCCCCGGCGGCGCAGCTCCGCCAGCGTCGGGTGCACCACGTCGCGCATCACGTCGTCCACCAGGTTCGGCGGCGCCCACGGCAGCGGCGCGTACGCGCCCATCCCGCCCGTGTTCGGGCCGGTGTCGCCGTCGCCGACGCGCTTGAAGTCCTGCGCGGGCAGCAGCGGCACCGCCGCTTCACCGTCGGTCACCACGAACAGGGAGACCTCGGGACCGGACAGGTACTCCTCGATCACCACCCGGCCGCACTCCGCGGCGTGCCGCTCGGCGGCGGCCCGGTCGTCGGTGACCACGACGCCCTTGCCGGCGGCCAGCCCGTCGTCCTTCACCACGTACGGCGCGCCGAACTCGTCCAGCGCCCGCGCCACCGCAGCCGCGTCCTCGCAGGTGTACGCGCGGGCGGTCGGCACACCGGCAGCCGTCATCACGTCCTTCGCGAACGTCTTCGAGCCCTCCAGCCGGGCCGCCTGCGCGCTCGGGCCGAACACCGCGATGCCCTTGGCGCGTACCGCGTCGGCGACGCCCGCCACCAGCGGCGCCTCCGGGCCGATGACCACCAGGTCCGCCGCGACCTCGACGGCGAGGGCCGCCACGGCCGCCGGGTCGGTGGGTGTCACCTCCCGAAGCGAGGCGACCTCGCCGATCCCCGGATTCCCCGGCGCTGCGACGAGCGCCTCGACAGCCGGATCCCCGGCGAGTCCGAGCGCGAGAGCGTGCTCCCGCCCACCACCACCCACAAGAAGTACGCGCACGACCCCGCATCCTACTGACCACCCCACCCCACCCCGTTGATCAAGGAGTTTGCGTCCCAGATTTGGGGCTTTCCGGCCGCAAACTCCTTGATCAACGGGGTGGGTGACGGCTCTGGCGCAGGGCTCGTCTGACCGTCTGGGGGATGTAGTCGGGGCGGAGGGTATCGGACCAGGTGAAGCGGAGGATCCGCCAGCCGGCGTTGACCAGGCGGTTCTGCCGGAAGCGGTCGGCGTAGACGGCCTCCGGGGTCAGGTGCGGGGCCCGGCCGTCCGCCTCGGCGATCAGGCGCGCGCCCCGCCATGCCAGATCCCCGATGCCGAGCAGGTAACCGTCCTCGTCCCGGACCGGCAGTTGGAGGGTGTCCGGCGGCACGCCGCCGTCGACGCAGCGGAGCCGGGTGCGGGTCTCCAGGGGTGACTGTGCCCGGCCGTCCGCCTCGGCCAGGTACCCCCGGGCGGCGACCGCCCCGCGGCGTCCGGCGAAATGCGCGAGCACCAGGGACAGGTCGTCCTCGGCCAGGATCCCCTGGTTGAGCGCGGAGTCGAGAACGCACACCGCCGGGTAGCGCCGAGCCCGCAGCAACACGTCGGCAACGGTCCGCGCCGGTGTGGTGACCGGCACGCCCTCGACCTGGCACACGTCCGCGTCGGCGAGCGTCAACTGGTGCACCGTCAGTCCCGGCTCCGCCCGGCGTTGCACGTGCGGCCGGTCCGGCGGCACCGAGACGTGGATCGCCGCCGCCGGCGGAAGGCCGGCGATGCCGTGCAGTTCGGCGGCGGTGTCGAGTACGGCGACCGCGCCCGGCCCCAGGCTCGCGATCGCGGCGCGGATGCGGACACGTCGCAGCGCCACCGCCGTCGGCCCTGTGGACGGGAGGTAGCAGCCGCGCGAGACGCGCGTCCATCGTCCGGCCCGGACGAGGTACCGGATCTGCTCCCGGCCGAGGCCCAGGCGCAACGCCTGCCCCGCCGTCACGAACCCGCCCTGCCCGGCAGCCAGCCGCGTCAGCTCGTCGAATTCACCCACACGCGCAGGCTCCCCCGCGCCACTCCACAGCCGAAACCCCTGTGGACAACCCTGTGGATAAACAGACCTGCTCTCCCGGTGGCCACTCCGCGACCGCCCCGTTGATCAAGGAGTTTGTGTACGGATCCGACGCCGGACTGGACACAAACTCCTTGATCAACGACAAAGGGCGGGGTTAGGGGAGGAGGGGGTGGCGGAGGACGTTTTCCTCTCGGCCCGGGCCCACACCCACCACGCTCACGCGGGTGCCGGTCAGCTCCTCGATGCGGGCGATGTAGCGCCTCGCGTTCTCCGGGAGCTCGTCCTCGGTGCGCGCCTTGGTGATGTCCTCCCACCAGCCGTCGTGCTCTTCGTAGATCGGCGTGGCGTGGTGGAAGTCGGTCTGCGTCATCGGCATGTCGTCGAACCGCTCACCGTTGATCTCGTACCCGACGCAGATCGGCACCTTTGCCAGGCCGGTCAGCACGTCCAGCTTCGTGACCACCAGGTCGGTGACGCCGTTGAGGCGGCACGCGTACCGGGCCACCACCGCGTCGAACCAGCCGCAGCGGCGCTCCCGGCCGGTGGTGGTGCCGTACTCGTGGCCGACCTTGCGCAGGTGCTGCCCGTTGTCGTCGAACAGCTCGGTCGGGAACGGGCCGGAGCCCACCCGCGTCGTGTACGCCTTGCTCACCGCGATGACCTTGGTGATCGCGGTCGGCGGAATGCCCGCGCCCACGCACGCCCCGCCGGCCGTCGGGTTCGACGAGGTGACGAACGGGTAGGTGCCGTGGTCCATGTCGAGCATGGTGGCCTGGGCGCCCTCCAGCAGCACGGTCTCGCCGCGGTCGAGCGCGTCCCAGAGCATCACCCGGGTCTCGGCGATGTACGGGCGCAGCCGCTCGGCGTACTGGAGGTACTCCTCGACCGTCTCCTCGACGTCGATCGCCTTGCGGTTGTAGACCTTGAACAGCAGCTGGTTCTTCTCGCGGAGCGCCAGCTCCAGCTTCTTGCGCAGGATGCCCGGGTCGAGCAGGTCCTGCAGGCGGATGCCCATCCGGGCGACCTTGTCGCCGTACGCGGGGCCGATGCCCCGGCCGGTGGTGCCGATGCGGGCGCTGCCGAGGTAGCGCTCGACCACCCGGTCCAGCGCCCGGTGGTGCGGCATGATCAGGTGCGCGTCGCCGGAGATGCGCAGGCGGGACACGTCCACGCCGCGCTCGGCGAGCCCGTCGATCTCCTGCAGCAGCACCTTCGGGTCGACCACCACGCCGTTGCCGATCACGATCATCGCGCTCGGTGACAGCGCACCGGACGGCATCAGGTGCAGCGCGTACTTCTGGCCGTCCGGCGTGATCACCGTGTGGCCTGCGTTGTTGCCGCCGGAGTAGCGCACGACGTAGTCGACCCGCTCACCCAGCAGGTCGGTAACCTTGCCCTTGCCCTCGTCGCCCCACTGGGCGCCGAGCAGCACGATCGCTGGCATCTCTTCCGCCTCCAGAAGGCTCGGGTGCCAGGTGGCGACCGGTCTGCGAGCCCGGGGTGTCAGGCTAACAAGTAGTGACGGCGGGACCAGCAGGGGTTGGTCGAGAAGCAGGAGGCTCCTTCGTGTACGACGTGGTGCTGCTCACCCTCGGCTCGGAGCGGGACGCTCCCGGTGGTGGCTGCGGCAGCGGCGGCGCCTGCTGCGGCGGCGCGGACGACACCGCCGCCGAGAGCGGCGAGGAGCGCTGCGAGACGCCGCGCGTACCGGTGCTGGCCTGCGCGGACGAGCTGACCGCCCGGGGTGCCCGGGTGACCACGGTGACCGCCCGGTCGGACGCCGAGATCGACGAGGTGCTGGCCCGGCTCGACGGCCCACCGCGCCCCGACGGCCTCACCTGGCCGGACCCCGACGGCAAGACCCGGCTGATCGTCGCCACGGCCAGTGACGGTCAGTTGCGCGCCGTCCTGCGCCGGCTGGTGCGCCGGTACGCTCCGCCGCCGAGCCGCCGCCCCGCGGACCTGGCCGACAACCGGACGGTGCCCGACCTGCCCCCGGTCGGCGTACTCCCGCTCGATCCGGCCCGGTCCGGGACGGCGCGTGACCTGGCCGCGCAGCTCGGGCTGCCCCGGGACCCGGCCGGGGTGGCCGCCGCGGTGCTGGACGGCACGGCCCGGCGACTGGACCTGCTGCGCAACGACGGCGGCTCGGTGACGCTGGACGGCGCGCTGCTCGGTGCCGCCGACGACGCCGGCCGGCCGCTGCACTGGCGGGCCCGGGTCGAGGTCGACGGCACGGTGCTCAGCGACGGCTCCGAGCCGATCACGGCCTGCGCGATCGGCAACGCGGGCGGGTACGCGCGCCTCGGCGAGGTGGACCTGCTGGGCGGGCCGGACCCGGCCGACGGACGGGTGACGGTCGGCGTCGCCGTACCAGTGGTGACCCGGTCGGCGTTGGGCCGGAAGAAGGTCCGCCTGGAGGTACGGCGGGCGCGGGGACGTGCGGTGGCGGTGGTGCCCCGCGACGAGAAGGTGCCCTTCCTCGACGACGGCGTCGAGGGCGAGCTGAGCCGCAAGCGCTCCTGGTGGACCGAGCCGGGCGCCTGGGCGGTCTGGACGGGCTGACCTCGGTCGATCCCCGTCCGGCTCGCGCCGCTGGCCGTACCGCCTATCCTCGGCGGAAGGAATGGGGAGGAACCGTGGTGCACGACAACGACGACCGGGCCCACGTGCCGGGTCGAGGGCAGGTGCCGGAGCGGGACGTCGAGCCGCTCTGGCCGCCGGAGGAGACCGACGGCGTGGTCACCGCCCCGCCCTGGGCGGCCGTGCCCTGGCCGCTTCCGCCGGCCGACGCCCCCACGCCGTCGACGTCGGACGTCCCGGTGCCACCGGCGCCCGCGGTCGACCTGGACCTGCCGTTCACGCTCGACCAGCCGCCTCCCGGCGCGACGCCGGCCCAGCCGGGCTCACCGGTCACGGCCGCCACGCCTCCCGCGTCGCAGGCAGCGCCCGGCCCGGATCCGGACGCCGCATATCCCTCGTTGCAGGGCGCGCCCGCTCCCGATCCGGCCGCCACGCGGACACTGCCGGAGCCGGCTGACACGCAGACGGCAGCCGACCCGGAGGACACGCGGACAACGGCGCGCTCGGCCGACGCGCGGGCATCGGCCGACGCGGACGGCGAGGGTGCCGGCAACGGCCGGGCCGTGTCTCCGTGGGCCCAGCCGCCGCAGCGGGCCACTGCCGACTCCGCACCGGACCTCGTTCCCGCTGACGGCGACACGCCGGGGTCCGGCACCGACCCGGCGCGGGCCGTCCACGCCAACGGCGCCGTCTCCGGCCGGGCCTCGGTCGCCGGCACTGCGCTCCCGCCGCCCGACACCGCCCCGGTGACCGGCCGGGCGCAGGTCACCGGAGCGTCGTCGCCGGGCACGGGTGAGCCGGCGCCGGAGCCGCCGCGTCTCGGGCCGTTCCCACCGTCGCCGGGCGTGCCGGCGCCGCCGTCGCCCTACGGCAACGGCTACCCGCAGGCCGGCTACCCGCAGGCCGGCTACCAGCAGGCCGGCTACCAGCCGCAACCCGGCCAGCCCGGCTGGTACCCGCCGCCCGGCTGGACGCCACAGCCCGGCCCGGCCCAGACCGGCGCGGCGCAGGCCAGTCCGGCGCAAGCCAGTCCGGCGCAGGCAGTCGCGGCGCCCAACGGCCCGGCGCACAACGGGCCAGCGCAGACCGGGCCGGCGCAGACCGGCGCCCCGGTGCCACCGCACGTGCCCGCCCCGCCGGTGTCCGGCCCGGCCGCGCCCCAGCCACCGCAGCAGCCGGCGTACCCGGAGCAGGGCTGGACGCCGCAGCAGGCGGTGCCCCCGACCGCCGAGGACTTCGCCCGCCGCCGCCAGGCCCGGCCGGTCGATCCGGTGGCCACCATGGGCGTACGCGCGGTGGTCAACAAGATCGGGCTGGTCCGGCTCGCGCCCGGGCGGCACGAGCAGGAGGTGAAGCGCGACATCGAGATGGTCCGCCGCAACTTCGGCGGGCTGCGCCAGGTGACTGTGGTCAACCCGAAGGGCGGCGCCGGCAAGACGGTGGCGATCCTGCTGCTCGCCATGACGTTCGGCCAGAAGCGCGGCGGATACGTGCTGGCCTGGGACAACAACGAGACCCAGGGCACCCTCGGCATGCGGGCGCAGCAGGACTTCCACGCCCGTACGGTGCGCGACATGCTGCGTGACCTGGCGCAGTTCCAGGGGCCGCACGGCCGGGTCGGCGATCTGTCGCAGTACGTCCGCTCGCAGGGCGAGGGCATGTTCGACGTGCTCGCCTCGGACGAGTCGGCGACCGGCGGCGAGATGCTCACCGCCGCCGCGTTCGCGGAGATCCGCGAGGTGGTCAGCCGCTTCTACAAGCTGATCTTCGTGGACACCGGGAACAACGTCCGGGCGCAGAACTGGCAGGCCGCGATGGACGCCACCGACCAGCTCGTGGTGACCATGTCGGCCCGGAACGACTCGGCCGAGACCGCCGCCCGGATGCTCGACCACCTGGAGCAGAGCGGCCGGCAGCGGCTGGTCCGGCAGGCGGTGACAGTGGTGTCGATGCCGCCGTCGCGCAAGGAGATCGACCTGCCCGCGATCCAGGCCCACTTCGCGGCGCGGACCCGGGCGGTGCTGCTGGCGCCGTACGAGCGGCTCATCGACACCGGCGAGCCGCTGCGGTACGGGCAGCTCTCCTCCGCCACCCGGGACGCCTGGCTGAAGATCGCCGCGTCGGTGGCGGAAGGGCTGTAGGACGGGCGCGACGGCCGGTACCCGGGTGGGGACCGGCCGTCGCGGCAGTGGTCAGTCGCCGGAGAGCGCGTCTCCGGCGGCCGGGTCGCAGTCACGGAGGAACTGGGCGCACCGGGCCGCCTCGTCCGCCTCGCCGATCTCGCCCGCCGCGCGGGACAGCACGTAGAGGCAGCGCAGGAAGCCCTGGTTGGGCGCGTGCGACCAGGGCACCGGGCCGTGGCCCTTCCAGCCGCTGCGGCGCAGCTGGTCGAGGCCCCGGTGGTAGCCGGTGCGGGCGTACGCGTACGCCGTGACGACCTGGCCCGCGGCGAGCGCGCGGCCGGCCAGCGCGGCCCAGGCCGCACTGTAGGTCGGGAAGCGGGCCGCGACCTCGGCGTACGCCTCGTCGGTGCCCTGCTCGGCCGCCGCCGCCAGCGCGGCGTCGGCCTCCTCGTGGGCCGGGAGCAGGGTGGCCGGTGGCTCAGGCAACAGGTTCTGCATCGCCCCATTCAACCCGCTTCGCCATCGGGTACGCGAGGGGCCTCGCCCGTACGGTTGGCTGAACGGCTGAGGGTTTCGTCACGCCTGCGGCGGGAGCACACGTACCCGCGGCCCATGCCGCCGACGTGGTTCTTGCACTACAAATACAGATCCGGAGCCTCCCCAGGACCCGGTTACGCAGGAGCCCGGCGGCGTGCCCGCCGGGCTCCTGTCGTTCCCGCCCCCGGTTTCGGCACTTGCCGTGCGGAGGCAGGATGACGGGGTGCCGACCCCACCACCCGCGGACGTCATCGAGCCGCACGCGCCCCACGTCAACGAGATCGAGACCCGCACCGCGTTCGAGCAGCGGCTGGCCGGGGGGACCCTGGCCGGGCTGACCGTGCAGGGCCTGCGCCTCGACCTCGACCCGGTCCCCGACCTGCGCCACGTCGACGTCACCGGCACGCTCTTCGTGGGCTGCCGGTTCGCCGGCCGCGAGGTGGGCGCGGACCTGGTCCGGCGGGGCGCCAACGTGGTCCCGCCGTTCTCCGGGCTGCCCTACCCGACCCAGCCGTCGCACCTCTACACGGCCGACGAGCTGGCCGCCGGGTTCGCCGAGAGCGGGTTCGCCGGGATGTACGACACCCGGGTGTACGCGCACTTCCGGGCGCACGGCGGCGCGCTGCCGGACGTACGCGAGGCGCTCGGGCAGCGACTGCACGACCACGGTGTGGACAACGCGCTGGCCGACGCCACCCGGTCGTGGCTGGCCGCGCACGGCCCGCAGTCCGTGGTGGGCGTGATGGGCGGGCACGCGGTGCCGCGCGGCAGCGTCGCGTACCGGATGGCGGCGGTGCTGGGCTGGGAGCTGGCGCGGGCCGACCGCCTGGTGGTGACCGGCGGCGGTCCGGGCGTGATGGAGGCGGCGAACCTCGGCGCGTTCCTCGCGGCGTGGCCGGCCGAGGAGCTGTCCGCCGCGATCGACACGCTCGCCGTCGCGCCGGACTTCACCGACCACGAGCGGTACACGGCGGCGGCGCTGGCGGTGCGCAAGCGGTACGCGGACGGCCCGTCGCTGCCGTCGCCCCGCCCGTCGGCGCCCGGCACCGAGTGGGCCCGGTCCGGCGGGCTGGCCATCCCCACCTGGCTGTACGGCCACGAGCCGGCGAACCTGTTCGCGGGCCGGATCGCGAAGTACTTCTCCAACGCCATCCGGGAGGACACGATCCTGCGGCTGGCCCGGGGCGGGATCGTGTTCGCACCAGGCAAGGCCGGCACCGTGCAGGAGGTGTTCCAGGCGGCCACCAAGACGTTCTACGGCACCGACGGGGCGAGCGGGGCGTACGTGTTCCTGGACCGCGCGTACTGGACCACCGAGCTGCCGGTGGAGTCGCTGCTGCGGCCGCTGTTCGCCGCGTCCCCGTTCGGCGACCTGTCGCACACGATCCACCTGACCGACGACGTACGCGACGCCGTCCGCCTGCTGGTGCAGTGAAAGGAAGGGCCCCTTTTTAACGCCTCCGGTAGAGGAAGGGCCCCTTGTTAACGCCGTGCGTTAACAAGGGGCCCTTCCTTACAAGCGGAGGGTCACTTCATGGTGGTGCCGGTGGAGCGCAGGTGCTCGCAGGCCTCGACCACGCGGGCGGCCATGCCGGCCTCGGCGGCCTTGCCCCAGACGCGCGGGTCGTACATCTTCTTGTTGCCGACCTCGCCGTCGACCTTCAGCACGCCGTCGTAGTTGCGGAACATGTGGTCCGCGACCGGGCGGGTGAAGGTGTACTGGGTGTCGGTGTCGATGTTCATCTTCACCACGCCGTAGTCCAGCGCCTCCCGGATCTCCGAGAGCAGCGAGCCGGAGCCGCCGTGGAAGACCAGGCTGAGCGGCTTGTCCTTGCCGTACTTGGCGCCGACCGCGTCCTGGATCTGCTTGAGCACCTCGGGGCGCAGCTTGACGTTGCCCGGCTTGTAGACGCCGTGCACGTTGCCGAAGGTCAGCGCCGCCATGTAGCGGCCCTTCTCGCCCAGGCCGAGCGCGTCGACCATGGCCAGGCCGTCCTCGACGGTGGTGTAGAGCTTGTCGTTGATGGCGTTCTCGACGCCGTCCTCCTCGCCGCCGACGACGCCGACCTCGATCTCCAGGACGATCTTGCCCTTGGCGGCCTCGGTGAGGAGCTGCTCGGCGATCTCCAGGTTCTCCGCCACCGGCACGGCCGAGCCGTCCCACATGTGCGACTGGAACAGCGGCTCCTGGCCGGCCTTGACGCGCTCCTGCGAGATGGCCATCAGCGGCCGGACGAACTTGTCCAGCTTGTCCTTCGGGCAGTGGTCGGTGTGCAGCGCGATGTTCACCGGGTACTTCTTGGCGACCTCGTGGGCGTACGCGGCGAACGCCACCGCGCCGGTCACCATGTCCTTCACGGACGGGCCGGACAGGTACTCCGCGCCGCCGGTGGAGACCTGGATGATGCCGTCGCTCTCCGCGTCGGCGAAGCCCTTGAGCGCCGCGTTCAGCGTCTGCGAGGAGGTCACGTTGATCGCGGGGTACGCGTACCGGCCGGCCTTGGCCCGGTCCAGCATCTCCGCGTAAGCCTCAGGGGAAGCGATGGGCATGTCGAACGCTCCTTACTTACCGCTCTCGGCCGTGCAGGCCGCTGTCTTCCATGGGCGCGACCGTTCCGGTCGCTCACGTCCACGGGTGCGCCGGACCGCGCTGTCCACCGCGGGCAGTATCCCGTAGGAGCGCGCACGGGGCACAACCGGCCCGGGCGCTGCTCACCGATTCTCCAGCCGGTCCGGCACGACGACGCTGATCAGCCAGCTCACCACCGCCACCACGATGGCGCCCCAGAAGGCGGCCCAGAACCCGTCCACGTGGAACGGGAGCTTCAGCAGACCGGCGATCCAGTCGGTCAGCATGAACAGCAGCGCGTTCACCACCAGCGCGAACAGGCCGAGCGTGAGCAGGTAGAACACACAGCCGAACACCTTGATGAGCGGCTTGAGCACCGCGTTCACGACACCGAAGACCAGCGCCACCACGATCAGGGTGAGCACGTTGTTGCCGGTGTTACGGCCGCTCACCTCCACCCCGGGCACGATCAGCGTCGCGATCCACAACGCGACCGCCGTGATCGCCAGTCGGATCAGAAAGCCCATGGCAACCATCCTGGCACCGGCCGCGCGCCGGGAGCGGGACAATCGCCGACTCCGCGTTCCGCCCGCCGCCGGGCGGCGGCCCGGACCAGCCCGTACGGTGGTGGGGACGATGCCCGCACGGAGATCAGGGAGGGACGATGGGTCAGCCCGACGAGGACTTCGCGCCCAGTGACCACCTCGCCCCGGAGGAGCGGGATCTGGAGGCCGAGCCGGCCGACGCGGTCGAGCAGGCCACCACGGTGACCGACGACAGCGACGGCGAGCCGCACCGCGGCCTGGAGGTCGACGACTGGGACGCCATGGAGCAGGCCCGCGTCGTCACCGCCGACGAGGACGACTACCGCTGATCCGGCGCCCGGGTCACCGCAGGCCGGTGACCCGGGCCGGATGGGCGGCGGCCCATTCCCCCAGCCGGTCGGCCCGCAGCGCGTCCAGGAACCCCGGGGTGAGTTCGGGGTCCGCCTCGTACCCGCGACCGTTCCACTCGGCGAGCACCGGGAAGGCGACCGCGACCGGCTCGGCGGCGCCGGCCCGGGCGGTCGCGCCCACCAGCGCCGGCAACGACAGGTCACCGGCGTCGACAGTGACGGCCGGGCCGATCCGGATGAGCAGCCGGTTGAGTTGCGCCGGATCGGTCGCCGTTCCCCGCTCACGCATCTGGCGGAGCAGGCCGGCGGCGTAGCGGGCCGCGTTGCGGTCGCGGTCCAGTCCGCCGTCGCGCAGGCCGTACCGCTGCCGCAGCAGGTCCACCGCCGCCGCGCCGTCGAGCCGCTGGCATCCGGCGGGAAAGCGCCGCTCGGTGTGCACCGAGCGAACCGGCTCCGGCAGGCAGACCGGCACGCCGCCGACCGCGTCGGTCAGGTCACGGGCCCCCGGGTACGTGAGCACCGCGCCGGCGTCGACGCGTACCCCGGTCAGCCGGGCGACCGCCTGGCGGGTCGCCCGGTAGCCGGCCGCCAGGTCGGTGCCCGAACCGGTGGCGCGGGAGAAGGTCGCGTTGAGTTTCTCCGTTCCGCCCGGTGCCGGCACCAGCAGGTCACGCGGGAGCGACACCAGGTAGAGCCGGCTCCGGTCGGCCGGCACGTGCACCAGCAGCACCGAGTCGGCACGGCGGCTGCCGGCCGACTGGTCGACGCCGAGCAGCAGCAGGTTCAGCGCGCCGCCGGGTTCCGGCTCCGGCGTGGCGAGCAGGGGCGCCGCCGTGGGCGCCGGTGGCCGGGGCGCCATGGCGGTGAAGCCGACCAACGCGACGGCGGCGACCGCCAGCGCCGTGCCGGCCAGGCGTACTCGCCGACGGCGTCGACGGCGGGTGATCACCGCCCGGTCGACTGCGGCCCGGACCGGGCCGACGGGCGGGGTCGACTCCTCGAGGCGGGCGAACGCGGCCCGCAGCTCGTCCTCGATCATCAGGAGACCTCCACGAGTTCGGCTCGGAGGGTGGCCAGCGCGCGCGAGATGCTGGACCGGACGGTGCCCACGGCGCAGCCGAGGATCTCGGCTATCTCCCCGTCCGGCAGGTCCTCGTAGTAGCGCAGCACCAGCGCGGCGCGCTGCCGCCGGGGCAGTCGGGACAGCCAGGAGCGGACCTGGTCCCGGTCGACTGCGGACTGGGCGTGGTCGGCGGACGCGGGCACCGAGTCGTCGACGTCGCCGCGCAGCAGCACGCGCCGGGCCCACGAGCCGCGCCGCCAGTCGATGAACTGGTTGGTGAGCATGCGTCGCACGTATCGCTCCGGGGCGTCGCTGCGAGCCACCCGCCGCCAGTGCAGCTGCACCCGGACCATGGTGTCCTGCACCAGGTCCTGGGCCTGGTGCGGGTCTCCGGTCAGCATGACCGCGTACCGCAGCAGGGCGCCCAACCGCGCGTCGGCGAACTCCTCGTACGTCACTGCACCTCCCGGTGTCCGTTTGAAGGACGGTCCCGGGCGGCTGGAACATTGCGGCGGCGACGATCATCCGTTCGGTCAATATTCATCATCTGGGACAACGCGATCCCTTAAGGAATCCTTAAGCTCCGTGGGCTCCACCTGATCACCCCCACGGGAGGACCCTCCACATGCTCAGCAACTCCAGCCGGCGTCTGCTCGCCGGGTTGGGCGTCGCAGGCGCGTTCGTCGCCGCCTCCGCCACACCCGGCTTCGCGGCTGACCCCAAGGTCAAGCTCGGCGTCTACTTCAGCGACACGACGATCGCCGCCGACTCGGACGGCAAGATCGACTACAGCATCATCCGCAGTTCGACCTCGGTCGTGCTGCACGACCTCACCGTCCGCTACGACCTCACCGGCCTCGCCGGCAAGGTGACCGTCGGCGAGGAGGAGAACACCGGTACGGACTGCACCTCGCCGTCGGCGAACGTGCTCGTGTGCACGACGCCCTGGGAGGTGGAGCTCGACGAGTGGGGTCTGTCCGGCGTCTTCCCGGTGCAGATCAAGCCCACCGGCAAGGCCCAGGACGGCGACACCGGCACGCTCAAGGTGACGCTGTCGGCGAACGGCGTCGACAGCGTCTCGCACGAGGCCAAGGTGCGCGTCGGTGAGGGCGTCGACCTGGCCGCCGGCCCGGAGACCACGGTGTCGGCCGCTCCGGGCAAGGGCTTCACCGCGCCGCTGAAGGTGACGAACGTCGGCGAGACCACCGCCAAGGGCGCCGCCGTCGTCTTCTACAACGACTACGGCATGAACGCCGCCAAGCACTACAGCAACTGCACGTACGTCGGTGACGAGCTGCGCACCTGCCGGTTCGACGAGGAGCTCCCCGGCGGCAGCACGTTCGGCGCGACGCTGCCGTACGCGCTCGGCGCGGACACCATGGCGCCCGGCAACCGGTACGGCGAGATCATCTGGATGACGCCGGACGAGTTCGAGGACTTCGAGAACTACCTCGGCAACTACGACGTGACCATCGGCAAGCCGGGCACCGACGGCAAGCTGACGCTGGCCGAGGCCGCCGGCCGCGCCGCCGCGCGGGGTTTCCAGGCCGACCCGCGGCCGGAGAACAACGCCTCGTACCTGCAGGTGAAGGTCACCGGCAACAACAGCACCGACCTGGAGGCGCTCGGCGCGTCGGTCACCGGCAAGGCGGGCGCGACCGTCAAGGCGACGGTGGGGCTGCGCAACAACGGCCCGGCCACGCTCGACTACAGCCGCTCCGGCAGCTCGGTCACGTACCTGACCTTCGACGTGCCGAAGGGCACCACCACGACCGCCGTGCCGGAGAACTGCTTCCCGGTGAAGGGCGACGAGTGGGGTGAGCCGGGCAAGCCGGGCGCGCGTCACTACCGCTGCTACTTCGACTCGTTCCTGAAGGCCGGGGACACCGTGAAGCTGGACTTCGGCCTGAAGATCGACAAGGTGATCCCCAACGACACCGGCCTCGTGAAGATCAACGTGCCGTGCGAGTGCGACGGCGGCTTCTACCGTGACCTGAAGCCGGCCAACGACACCGCCAAGGTCGTCGTCAACGCGGCGCCGGGTGGCGGCGACGGTGGCCAGGACGGCGGTGACGGCGGCACGCTGCCGATCACCGGTTCCTCCACCGGCCTGATCGCCGGCCTCGGCGCGCTGCTGCTCGCCGCCGGCGCGGTCGGCTACGTGCTGACCCGCCGCCGCAAGACCCGCTTCGTAGCCTGACGAGAAGCACAAAGGTGCCCCGCCGACCACAGGTCGGCGGGGCACCACCACATAGAAAGCAAAGACACCCAGCAGCACGGATGAGACAAGCCGGACCAGGTCGGGTTTCCGGGGGAGCCCGACCCGCGCAGGGATCAAGCCTGACCGCCCGGAGCGGGTCGGGCTCCCCCGGAAACCCCCACGACCCGGAGCCCCGGAAACCCCCACGACAAAAACCAGAAAACAACGAGATCATCGACAAGTGCTACTGACCCTGACCACGACCCACCGCCCCGCGACCGACCTCGGCCACCTCCTGGTGAAGCATCCGGACCGCGTGCAGACCTTCGATCTGCCCGCCGGCGCCGCGCATGTGTTCTACCCGGAGGCGGACGAGGCGCGCTGCACGGCGGCGCTGCTGGTCGAGGTCGATCCGCTCAAGCTGGGCGGGGGCCGGAAGAACCGCGCGCCGGAGGGCTTCGCGCTCGGGCAGTACGTCAACGACCGCCCGTACGCCGCCTCCAGCCTGCTCTCGTCGGCGCTGTCGAAGGTGTTCCGCTCCGCGCTGCGGGGCGAGTCGCGTGACCGTCCCGAACTGGCCGCGACCGCGATCCCGCTGACCGTACGGGTGCCGGTGCTGCGCTGCCGGGGTGGCGCGGAGCTGGCGGTACGGATCTTCGCCCCGCTGGGCTGGACCGTTACTGCCACCCCGATCCCGCTCGACGAGACGTACCCGGAGTGGGGTGACAGCCGCTACGTCGACCTGACGCTGACCGGCACGCTGCGGCTCGCGGACGCGCTCAACCACCTGTACGTGCTGCTGCCGGTGCTCGACGACGCGAAGCACTACTGGGTGGCGCCGGACGAGGTGGACAAGCTGCTGCGCGCGGGCGCCGGCTGGCTGGCCGGTCATCCGGAGCGGGCCCTGATCACGCGGCGCTACCTGGCGCACCGCCGGGCGCTCGCGGGCGTGGCGATGGCCCGCCTGACCGAGCTGCGCCTGGCCGACGAGCCGCCCGCCGACGACAGCATCGACCCCGCGCCCGGAGAAGCCCCGGTGGCAGGGGACGTCCGTCGCGCCTCGCTGGCGGTACGGCGGCGCGAGGCGGTGCTCGCCGCGCTGCGGGACAGCGGTGCGAGCCGGGTGCTGGATCTGGGCTGCGGTGGCGGCGCGCTGCTGACCGCGCTCGTCGCCGACCGGCGCTTCACCGAGGTGGTGGGCGTCGACGTGTCCGACCGGTCGCTCGGCCTGGCGGCCCGGCGGCTGCGCCTGGACCGGCTGCCGGAGCGGCAGCGGGACCGGATCCGGCTGTGGCAGTCGGCGCTGACCTACCGCGACGACCGGCTCCGGGGGTACGACGCGGCGGTGCTGATGGAGGTCGTGGAGCACCTCGATCCGCCGCGCCTGCCCGCGCTGGAGGACGCGGTGTTCGGTCACGCCCGGCCGGGCACGGTCGTGGTGACCACCCCGAACGTGGAGTACAACGTCCGCTACGAGGGGCTCGGGCCGGGCCGGTTCCGACACGCGGACCACAGGTTCGAGTGGACCCGGGCCGAGTTCGCGGCCTGGGTGGATCAGGTGGCGGCGGCGCACGGCTACACGACTGTCGTCGGCGGTGTCGGCGACGACGACCCGGAGGTGGGCGCGCCGACCCAGATGGCGGTGCTCACCCGCGCCGACCGCAACGAGAACACCAGCGACGACCGGAAGGAGGCGACGAACCGATGACCGTCCTGGACATCCCCGAGCTGGCACTGGTGGCGCTCGTCGGCGTCTCCGGCTCCGGCAAGTCCACGTTCGCACGGCGGCACTTCGCGCCCAGCCAGGTGCTCTCCTCGGACACGTTCCGCGGCCTGGTCGCCGACGACGAGAACGACCAGTCCGCGTCCGCCGACGCGTTCGACGCGCTGCACCACGTCGCCGCCATCCGGCTGCGGCGCGGCCTGCTGACAGTGGTCGACGCGACGAACCTCCAGCCGCACGCCCGCGCCGGGCTGATCCGGGTCGCCCGGGAGCACGACGTGCTGCCGGTGGCGATCGTGCTGGACGTGCCGGAGGCGGTGGCCTGGGAGCGTACCGAGGCGCGCGCCGACCGCACGTTCGGCCGGCAGGTGCTCAACCGGATGCGCCGCGACCTGCGGCAGTCGTACGGGCGGCTGGCCCGCGAGGGCTTCCGCAAGGTGCACGTGCTGCGCGGCGTGGAGGAGATCGACGCCGCGGAGATCCGCTACGAGAAGCTGTTCAACGACCGGCGCGAGCTGACCGGCCCGTTCGACGTGATCGGGGACGTGCACGGCTGCCGTAGCGAGCTGGAGGCGCTGCTGTCCCGGCTCGGCTACGTGCTGCGACGCGACGACGCGGGCCGCCCGGTGGACGCGGAGCACCCGTCGGGGCGTACCGCGGTGTTCGTCGGTGACCTGGTGGACCGCGGCCCGGACTCCCCCGGCGTGCTCCGCCTGGTGATGGGCATGGTGGCGGCCGGCCACGCGATCTGCGTGCCGGGCAACCACGAGCAGAAGCTGCAGCGCAAGCTGCGCGGCCGGGACGTCCGGCTGACCCACGGCCTGGCCGAGACGATGGAGCAGCTCGCCGCGGAGCCGCCGGAGTTCGTCGCCGAGGTGGAGACGTTCATCGACGGCCTGGTGAGCCACTTCGTGCTCGACGGCGGCCGGCTGGTGGTGGCGCACGCCGGGCTGAAGGAGGCGTACCACGGGCGGGCGTCCGGCCGGGTGCGGTCGTTCGCGCTCTACGGCGAGACCACCGGCGAGACCGACGAGTACGGCCTGCCGGTGCGCTACCCGTGGGCGCGCGACTACCGGGGCTCGGCGATGGTCGTGTACGGGCACACGCCGACTCCCGAGCCGGAGTGGGTGAACAACACCATCTGCCTGGACACCGGTTGCGTGTTCGGCGGAAAGCTGACCGCGCTGCGCTACCCGGAGAAGGAGCTGGTCGCCGTACCGGCGGTGAAGGAGTGGTACGCCCCGGCCCGGCCGCTGGTCCCGGTCGCGCCCGTGCGGCCGGACACCGTGCTGGACCTGGCCGACGTGACCGGGCGACGCCACGTCACCCACCCGTACGGGTCGCTCACAGTGCCGGCCGAGAACGCCGCCGCCGCGCTGGAGGTGATGAGCCGCTTCGCTGTCGACCCGGGCCGGCTGGTGTGGCTGCCGCCGACCATGGCGCCCTGCTCGACGTCGACTGTCGAGGGGTTCCTGGAGCACCCGGCCGAGGCGTTCGCCGACTACCGGGCGGCCGGTGTCGACCGGGTGGTCTGCGAGGAGAAGCACATGGGCTCGCGGGCGGTGGTGCTCGTGGAGCGGGAGCCGGGCCGGTTCGGCGGTGGGGTGGTGCACACCCGTACCGGCAGGCCGTTCTTCGGCCCGCCGCTCGACGGCGAGCTGCTGGCCCGGGTGCGCGCCGCGGTCACCACCGCCGGTCTCTGGGCCGAGCTGGGCACCGACTGGCTGCTGCTCGACGCCGAGCTGCTGCCCTGGTCGGCGAAGGCGAGCGGGCTGATCCGCGAGCAGTACGCCGGGGTGGGCGCGGCCGGGCGGGCGGCGCTGCCGCCGGTGCTCGCCGCGCTGGACTCGGCCGCCGCGCGCGGGCTGCCGGTGGACGGGCTGCGTGACCGGATGGCCGAGCGGGCCGCCGAGGTGACCGCCTACTCGGCGGCCTACCGGGCGTACGTCCGGCCGACCGACGGGCTGCGCGGGGTGACGCTGGCGCCGTTCGCGGTGCTGGCCGGGGCCGGGGTGAGCTACGCCGACCGCGACCACGGCTGGCACCTGGCGCTGTCCGACCGGCTCTGCGCCGCCGACCCGGAGTTCTTCACCCCGACCCGGCGGCGGGTGGTGGACCTGTCCGACGAGTCGGCGGTGGCGGACGCGACGCAGTGGTGGCTGGCGCTCACCGCGGCCGGCGGCGAGGGCATGGTGGTGAAGCCGTACGCGGGCCTGGCCGCCCGTGGTCCGAAGGGCCCGCTGCTCCAGCCGGGGATCAAGTGCCGGGGCCGCGAGTACCTGCGGATCATCTACGGTCCCGGCTACACCGAGCCGGGTCAGCTCGCCGCGTTGCGCCGGCGCTCGCTGGGCCGCAAGCGCGGGCTCGCGCTGCGCGAGCACGGCCTGGGCCTGGCCGCGCTGGACGCGCTGTCCGAGGACGCGCCGCTCTGGCGCCGCCACGAGCTGGTGTTCGCGATCCTCGCCTGCGAGTCCGAGCCCGTCGATCCCCGCCTCTGACGAGGACGCCCGGTCCGGCCGAAATGCCGGACCGGGCCGGGGTACCCTGTGTGGCCGTGGACACAGCAGAGAAGACACGGATGTTCTCCGAGAGCGTGGCGCTGAACCCGCTCGATCCGAAGGACCTCATCCACACCTTCGGCATGATCGGCGTCTGGGTCATTCTCTTCGCCGAGACCGGGCTGCTGGTCGGCTTCTTCTTCCCGGGCGACTCGCTGTTGTTCCTGGCCGGGGTGGCCGCCTCCCCGGTGGCCGACGCCATCTTCGGCGACGGCACCCGCCTGTCCCTGGCCGGGCTGATGATCGGCGGGCCGCTCTGCGCCATCGTCGGCGCGCAGCTCGGGCACTGGCTCGGCGCCCGGTACGGCCGCCGCATGTTCGACAAGCCCAACTCCCGCCTGTTCAAGCGGGAGTACGTGGAGAAGGCCGAGTACTACTTCCAGAAGTTCGGGCCGGCGAAGGCGGTGGTGCTGGCCCGGTTCATCCCGATCGTGCGGACGTTCCTCAACCCGGTGGCCGGCGTGCTCGGCATGTCGGCCCGCCAGTTCTTCGTGTGGAACGTGGTGGGCGCGGTCCTCTGGGTGGACGGCATCCTGCTGATCGGCTACCTGCTGGCCCGGCAGATCTACGACGCCATCGGCGACAAGATCGACAGGTACATCCTGCCGGTGGTCGCGCTGATCATCGTGATCTCGGTGCTGCCGATCTTCTTCGAGTTCCTGCGGGACCGGCGTGCGCGCAAGCGCGGCGAGGCGGTCGCGGTGATCACCGCGGCGACCGTGGCCGGCACCGTGGAGGCGGCTCGCGAGGGCATCGAGGAGCACCGGCCGGGCCACGGAGACGGCGGGCAGCACCGCCGCTGAGCACGGTTCAGACACCGAAGGCCGGCCCTCGGGCGAGGACCGGCCTTCGGCATGACTGATCGAACCGGGTCACACGAACGGCCGCAGCCGTCATCGTGCGCTGATGGCGCCACCCCTCGCACGCCACCGGGCACCCGGCCGGGACGACCCTCTACGGGCCGGCCCGAAAGGTTTCAGCGAGCCTTCTTGGTGGCCCGCTTCCGCGGCGGGGTGAGCAGATCCGCGATCGTGGCGATCGCGGACGGCACCAGCCGGTAGTACGCCCAGACCCCGCGCTTCTCCCGCTCCAGCAAGCCGGCCTCGGTGAGGATTCGCAGGTGGTGGCTGACCGTCGGCTGCGAGAGGCCGAGCGGCGCGGTGAGGTCACACACGCACGCCTCCCCCTCGGGAGCCGACTGGATCAGGCTGAGCAGCCGCAGCCGTGCGGGGTCCGCGAGGGCCTTGAGGACCCCCGCAAGCCGCTCGGCGTCGGCGCGTTCGATCGGCTCGCCGGCAAGCGGCGAGATCTGAGGCATGGTCATTTCAGCCAACGCAGTTCCCACGTATTCCATCCTTCCACCAGCAGCATCGATCCGCCTGCATATCAGCAGATCCGAATCGGCAGACTTTTACGCCACAAGGCCGAGGTCAGCCAACGTATAGGCCGCCCGATAGGGCAATCCGGCGGCTCGCACCGCGTCGCCGGCGCCTCGATCAACAATAACCGCCACACCCACCACTTCGGCCCCCGCCTCGCGTAATGCCTCGACCGCCGTCAAAACACTTCCGCCAGTGGTGGAGGTGTCCTCGACCGCCAGGACCCGGCGACCGGCCACGTCCGGACCTTCGATCCGGCGCTGGAGGCCGTGCGCCTTGCCCTCCTTACGGACCACGAACGCGTCCACCGCGCCGTCGGTGCCGGCCGAGGCGTGCAACATGGCGGCGGCCACCGGATCGGCGCCCAGGGTCAGCCCACCAACCGCGTCGTACGCCCAGTCGGCGGTCAGATCGAGCATGACCCGACCGATCAACGGAGCCGCTTCGTGATGGAGCGTGACCCGGCGCAGATCCACGTACCAGTCCGCCTCGCGGCCCGACGAGAGCACCACCCGGCCGTGGACCACAGCCAGGTCACTGATGAATTTGCGCAGGTCGTCGCGGTCGCCCATGGCCCAAGAGAGTACTTCGCAAGTCTGAGAGCCGTGCTCGGGGTCCGCCCTGGTCAACCCAGTGGGCGACCGATGGGTGGCGATGAGCGGCTACGCTGCGCGACCGTCCATCGAGGTCGGCCGCCGACCGGCCCCGCCGCCGCTCAGCCGCGTCGCCGGTCGACCGCGCCCCGGGTGTCCCGGCGGAAGCCCCGCAGCAGGCGCTTCGGGGCGTACCGCAGCCCGGCGACCGCCACCTTGTACTTCCAGTCCGGGACACTCACGAACTTGCCTTTATGCAGGTCACGGAGCCCTTCGGCGACCACATCGTCGGCACGCAGCCAGGCCCAGGCGGGCAGGCGCGACATGTCGATGCCGACCCGCTCGTGGATGCCGGTGCGGGTGTAGCCGGGGCAGAGCGCCATCACCCGTACGCCGAGCGGCGCGACGGACTGGCCGATCGACTCGCTGAAATTCGTCACCCACGCCTTGCTGGCCGAGTACGTGGATCCCGGCATGGGGACACCGAAGCCCGCAACGGAAGAGACATTTATCACTGCCCCTTGCCCTCGTTCGATCATCGGGCCGAGCGCGGCGTGGGTCAGACGCAGCACCGCGAGCACGTTGAGCCGTACCAGCCGCGCCTCGTCGGCCACCGGCGAGCGGACGAACGAGGTGTTCAGGCTGATCCCCGCGTTGTTCACCAGCAGGTCGACCGGTGGGCCGTCGGCCAGCCGGCGCTCGACCGTCGCACAACCGTCCTCGGTGGACAGATCGGCCGCGATCGTCTCCGCGTCGCCGCCGTGCAGGCCGGTCAGCTCGGTCGCGAGCGCGTCGAGCCGGGTGGCGTCCCGGGCCACCAGGACGAGGTCCCAGCCGTCGGCGGCGAGCCGCCGGGCGAACGCCTCGCCGATGCCGAGGCTGGCGCCGGTGACCAGGGCACGGCGCCGGGAGGGGTGGGTGTCACCGGTCATGGGCGGTCCTCGGGAGGCGGCGGTGCGGCCCACGGCGACGCGGGCGGGGCGGACGGCTGTTGCAGGCCGGGCGGCGGTCCCCAGGGCGTCGGCCCGGAGACGGGCGCGCCGGACACGGTGGCGCCGTACCCGGACGGCCGCGCCGGTCCGGTGCCGCTGCGCAGGAACGCGCCGGCCGACGGCAACGTGAGCAGCGCGGCGACCACCAGATAGCCGAGGATCTGCGCCACCGACACCACCGCGTTCACCGGGATCCACCACCCCGGGTAGGCGTCCCCGACCAGCCCGAGCAGGTCGGCGGTGATCCGGTCCTCGGGGCCGAGTTGCAACGGGGCGGCCCGCTGGCCGACCAGCAACGCCAGCCCGCAACAGCCGCAGAGCAGGCCGGTGCCGGCGACGACCCAGGTTCCCACGCGGGCCCCGGACCGGCCGGCGAGCAGGCCGAGCGCCAGCCCGACCAGCAGCAGCGCGGCCAGCACGCCGAGCACGGCGGCGAGGTAGGTCGAGGCGCGCAGCAGCCCGGCCACCTGGTCGATGTCGCCGCCGCTCGCGCCGGTCTCGTCCGCCGCGGCGGCCCGGAACCGGTCCACCGTGCCGCCGGTGACGGCGAGGTTCGCCACCGCGTACGCCACGGCGCCGACCGCCATCGCCAGCAGCACCGCCACCGCGGCGAGGACGGCGCCCGGCCGGCGGGGGGCGGCCCAATCGGGGTACGACACGACTGATCCCTCCGGTAGGCGTCGGATGCAACCTACTCGGAGGGATCGTCGGCGTCGCCTCAATCCGGACGTCAACTTCCGGGTGGCGGCTCCGGGTCGCGGCGCTCGCCCGGCTGACCGCCCGGCCCGGCCGGCGGCTGACCGGCCGACGGCGGCGGACCGCCCGGCGTGGACGGCGGCGGGGTGCCGGGAGCCGGCGGGTACGCCGGGTCACCGGTCGGGCCCGGGTACGACGGGTACGACGGGTCACCCGCGTGCCCCGGGGCCGCCGGGTACGCGCCGCCCGGTACCGGCGGCTCCCAGCCGGCCTTGGGCTTGCGGAAGAACTCGTTCGCCTTCGGCAGCGCCAGCAGGATCAGCGCGGCCAGCAGGGCGAGCAGCGCCACCAGGCCCAGCAGCAGGTTGACCGGGGTGTACCAGGACGGCAGAGCGTCGTCGAGCCGGCGTTGGATCTCGTCCGGGCTGGGCATGTCACCCGTGGCGGTGCCGCCGGTCATGCCACCGGTGAGGCCGGTGAGCAGCCCGCCGCCGGTGCAGCAGAGCAGGATGCCGCCCAGCACCCAGGTGGTGATCCGGGAGGCGTTCTTGCCCCTGTTGTTCAGCAGCGCGAGCACGACGAGCCCGGCCGCGATCAGCAGCGAAACGATCGCCGTGACGATGCTGAACACGTACGCGATGTCGGCGGCCCCCTCGGCCGAGGAGCCCGCGTACGCGTCGGTGAGGACGTCGCGGACGGTGCCCGCGACGGTCAGCGCCACGATCAGGTTCACCACCTGGATCGCGGCGACGAGAATGAGCAGCCAGCTGGAAAGCGTCACCACACTGGGACGCGCGCGGGGCGCGGTGCCCGGAGCATCGGCCATGATTCTCCCTTTCCTGGATCAGGTGACCACCGTAGCGATCTCGCACCAGGTCAGCATGTCGGAACGGCTCACCGGTCCGCGGCGCGGCGCAGCCGGCGGTGCTCGGCGGTGACCACACCGAGCAGCGCCAGGTCGAGCGCGACCGCGGAGACCGCGCCGAACTGGTTGACGGTGAAGTTGAAGACCTGCCCGAACAGCAGGTCGACCAGGAGCGCCAGCTTGAACAGCCGGAACGCCTCGGCCCGGTCGCGGCGCAGCAGCCAGGCGGCCCACAGGCCGAGCACGGCCGTGATCAGCGCGCTGGCGCTGACACCGAGGATCGCACCCCACTCCCGTTCCTCGCCCAGGTGCCCGGTCACGCCGTCGAGGAACACGGCCAGCACGGTGAGCACCGGCTCCACCACCAGATAGACCACCACCGGCCAGATGAGCCAGCGGCGTCCGGCCGCCCAGACGGCGAGACGCCGGGCCCGGTCCGCCGCTCGCTGCCAGAACCGCACCGGCGGCGGCTCCCGGCGGGGTACGGCGTCCAGCAGTTGCGCCACCGCCGTCTCGGTGGCCGGTCCGGTGCCCTGCACGAGACGCAGCACGGCGATCCGACGCCTGTCGGTCAATCCGCCGGGCAGGCCGCTGAGCACCACGTCCAGCGCGTTGGCGGTGCGTTCGGCGGGGGTGAGCCGGGATCGGCCGGTGCGCCCGCGTACCGCCTGGGTGAGCAGGACCAGCAGCGCGAACGCGACGTAGATGATGGCGGCGGCGGGGGCGTAGAAGTAGTCGGTGCCGGTGGTGACGAACTTGCCCACCTCGTCGATGAACAGGCCGAACCCGATGCCGCCGATCACCGCTCCGCCGCTGCGGGCGCCGCCGCCGAGGAAGACCAGCGGGATGCCCAGACCCACGGCGAGCAGCAGGCCGCCCCAGAGCACGTGCGCGATGTGCAGCCCGCCGCCGCCGAGCTGTGGATAGTCGGCGGCCTTCAGGTACGCGCGTACGGCCAGCACGGTGACCACGCCGGAGAGCACGAACGCCTGGAGGTAGGACGCAGCCTGGATCGCCCGGGTCGGCAGCCGGCGGACCAGCCAGCCGATCCCCGGCCGGTAGCGCGGCGATTCGGGTGGCATGCCCCGAAACCTAGTAGCCGCGCCACTCCTCGCGGGCGTAGTCCAGCACCCTCGGTCGCAACAACGTGTTGGCCGGTATGTCCAGCCGGGCCCGGTCGGCGGGGAACGTGGCGGCTGCGGCCACCACCTCCGGGGTGAGGAAACGCAGCGGCGGCCTGTCGTCCGGCAGCGCCAGTTCCGGCGCCACGTCACCCGGCGCGGCGAGCACGAATCCCCAGTCGCCGAAGCTCGGCACGTCGACGTGGTACGGCACGGTGGCGAAGCCGGCCTCGCGGATCGACCGCTCGATCGACCAGTACGACCGGGGTGCGAAGTAGGGCGACCCGGACTGCACGACGAGCCGCCCGCCGGGGGCCAGCACCGGCCGGATCAGCGTGTAGAACTCGATCGTGTAGAGCTTCGCGGTGGCCGTCTCGTCCGGGTCGGGCAGGTCGGCGATCACCACGTCGAAGCGGTCTGTGGCGGTACGCAGCCACGCGAACGCGTCAAGGTTGAGCACCCGTAGCCGGGGGTCGGTGAGCGAGCCGCCGTTCAGCTCGCGCAGTTGCGGCTCGCGGCGGGCCAGCTCGACCACTGCTGGGTCGAGGTCGACGAGCGTCACCGAACGCACGTCCGGGTACTTGAGGATCTCCCGCGCGGCCAGCCCGTCCCCGGCGCCGAGCACCAGCACGTCGCCGTGCGCCCCGCGCATCGCCGGGTGCACGAGCGCCTCGTGGTAGCGGTACTCGTCGATCGAGCTGAACTGCAGGTCGCCGTTGAGGAACAGCCGCAGGTCGGTGTCGGAGCGGCCGGGCTCGGGCACCGAGCGGGTCAGCACGATCTCCTGGTAGCGGCTGCGCTCGGCGTGCACCACCGGGTCGCGGTAGAGCTGCTGGCGGGTGGTGACCTCGAAGTCGTGGGCGGTCACCCAGGCGTACCCGAGGAGCAGGCCGACCACGGCGGTGGCCACGCCCAGCGCGGCCCGCGCCCGGCGGCTGAGGTCGGCGCGGAACACGGTGAAGACGAGCGCGACCCCGGCGACCGCGTTCACCGCGCCCACCACGAGCGCGCCCTTGAGCTGGCCGAAGACCGGGATCAGCAGGAACGGGAAGGCCAGCCCGCCGAGCAGCGCGCCCACGTAGTCGGCGGCGAACAGGTCGGCCACCGCGCTGCCCGCGGACTGCTCCCGGATGCGTTGCAGCATCACCATGAGCAGCGGAATCTCCGCGCCGATCAGCAGGCCGAGCACGAACGCGGTGCCGACGAGCGCCGGGCCGTACAGGTCGAGCCAGGCGAACGCGGCGTAGAGGCCGAGCACGGAGAGGCCGCCGAGCAGCGCCAGCGTCAGCTCGATCACCGCGAACGAGACCACCGCCCGGGACTGCAACGGCTTCGCCACCAGCGCGCCGACGCCCATCGCGAAGACCATCACGCCGAGCACGATCGACGCCTGACCGACCGTGTCGCCGATCAGGTAGCTGCCGAGCGCGACCAGCGCCAGCTCGTACACCAGGCCGCAGGCCGCGCAGACGAAGACCGCGAGCAGGACCGCCGCGCGGGCCAGGCGCCACCGCGGCCGTGCGGCCACGTCGGCGGTCACCGTCTGCTCCGGGTACGTCCGGCGGCTCCCGCCCCGGCGCGCTGCGCGGGCACCCGTCCCCGGTGGCGGCGGCGCTGCCGCACGCCCACGGCGATGAGCAGCGCGGCGAGCAGGAACAGTCCGACCGAGCTGAGGAGGTAGGCCCAGCGGTCCCGCCAGAAGTCGTTGCCGGCGTCCGGCAGCGGCGCGGCAGCGGTGGACGGCGCGGCGGTGGGCGTCGCGGCCGGCTCGGCGAGCCCGCGTTCGGCGGCGAGCAGCGGCAGGATCGTGGCGGCCCGGGTGACGGCCCAGCCCGGGTCGTCGAGGAACGCGTCCTCGTCCAGCCCGAAGCGACCCAGCCGGGTCTCGATCGCGGCGAGGTCGGCGAACTCGATGTCGTCCGACCCCTTGATCCGGATCGTGGCGGAGTCCTCCGACTCGCTGCTGGACGAGGTGTACCTGACGTTCGCGGAGACCGCGATCCAGCGCGCGCAGCCGGGCGCGTCGACGACTGTGGTGCCGTCGCCGAGGTTGGAGCCGACGCTCACCTCGTCGTACACGTCGAGCAGTTCCCAGCCGTAGCAGATGCCTTGGCTGTCGGCGGCGGCCCGGAGGATCGGCACGGTGCCGGAGCGTTCGTCGGCGGCCGGCGCGGGGACGGAGGTGTCCGAGTCGCCGCTGAACGCGCCGACGGCGCAGACGACGACCACGACCCCCACGACCACGGACCAGATCACCGTCTGGGTGCGTTTGTCCTTCCCCGCCGAATGCTGTGCGGGCTTTCCGCTCATCAGATGATTGCGGCTGCGATGATCGCGCCGGTGGCGAGGTGCACGGTGGCCGAGACCCACACCGCCGGGTGCGGCTCCGGATCGACCAGCAGCTCACCGAGCTTGCCCGGAGTGGCGGCGTCGAGCAGCATGAACGCCACCGCCATGATCACCAGGCCGAGGATGCCGTACGCGCCCGCGCCGATCAGCCCCAGCCGGAAGTCGTTGTCGCTGGCCACGATCGCGGCCACCACGATGGTGCCCACCCCGACCAGGTTCGACGAGAGCAACAGCGCCGCGTTGCGGTTGCGCTCGACCCAGATCAGCTCGTGAAGCTTGCCCGGGGTGGCCACGTCGACCAGGACGTAACCGATGGCCATCAGTACGACGCCGACCACGCCGTACGCGAGGGTGACCAGCAGATCGGTGACGAGATGCTGCACAGAAGACTCCAGGGTGAGGGGGCGAAGGGGGCTACTTACCGGAACCGGGGCCGCCGCCCCGGACCGTGCTGCCTCGGCCCCAGCCCCAGCTGTTGCCGACGACGGTGTGGTAGCGGGGGTAGGCGGTGGTCATCTTCTCCAGCAGGATCACCGAGCCGACGGCGAGCGGGAGGATCACCACCGAGTCGTCGTCGTAGCGCAGGTAGACCCCGCTGCCGTCGACGTACTGGTCGGCCGGCTTCCAGGCGTCGGTGATCTGCTTGGACACCTCGCTCGGCGTCTTCCGGGAGGTGTACGCGATCGCGTTCGAGCCGATGTCCCGCCCGGAGGCGCGGGAGAAGTTGTCCTCCACGTAGCCCCGGGGCGAGAAGTTGCCGTAGAAGATCGTGAAGGTGGCGATGAGCGCGCCGATGACGGCGACCGCCACGCCCACCACGAACCACCGTCGGTACGTCACAGCTCCTCCACCACGGTCTCGGTCAGGACCAGCTCGTTCGTCTGGGGGTAGACGTGCCAGGTACGCCAGGCGAGCGCGCCGTCCGGCGGCCGGGGCCGGACGGAGAGCGCGGTGACCGCGTCCTCGTCGCCGGGGAAGACCCCGATCAGCGCGTACGGGTCCTCGGCCAGCTCGGAGCGCAGCGCCGCGACCCGGGTACGCAGGCCGTCGCCCTCCGGCCGGAGCACGGTGGCCATGAACCGGTAGCCGGTCGTCTCGTCGTGCAGCGCGTCCGGCAGGTGCGGCGGGCGGCCGGGCAGGCAGGCGACCGTCTCCGTGAGTCCGCCGAGCACCACCTGGTGGGAGGCGCCAAGCAGGCGCAGCCGAAGCCGGGGCAGGCCGGGCAGGTCGATGTCGCGTACGGCGAGCGCCGGCAGCTCCGGGCCGCCCAGGGCCAGGCTCAGATCGGCGGCGCTGGTGTCGACGTAGGGCGTGTCCAGGGAGACGAGCACGTCAGCGCACCGTCTCCGGGCCGCCCTGCGGGTAGATCATCACCTCGGCGCGGCGCAGCTCCTCACCGAGGTTGACCTCCCAGCCGGCCTCCCCGTACGCCTCGAACGACAGCCGCGCGCCGCCGGGCGCCTGGTAGTCGTAGTAGCGCATGGTGCCGTGCGGATCGAGGCCGGTGCCCTCGGTCGCGGTGTACCGGGCCTGGCCCGACTCGTCCCAGTTGTAGCGGCGGCCGGCGATCTCCAGCGTCGGGGCGCCCGGCGTGACGGTGGCTGACGGCTCGCTGGTCCAGAGCACCAGCTCCAGGTCCGGGTCGGACTCGACGGAGAGCCAGCGCTTCACCCCGCCCGCGTCGTCGAGCAGGTGCTCCGCCCAGCTCCAGCCACCCTCGACCAGGTGCACCGAGCCGCGCACGGTGTACGGCACCGAGCGGATCTCGACGATGTCGCCGGGCTTGAGCGCGCGCGGGTCGCCGCGCAGCGCGTCCGCGTCCCGGTCCCGGAACGGGTCGCCCGGTGCCGCCTTCGTCTTCGGGCCGGACTCCGACCGGGACTTCCGTACCGCGATCACGGCGATCACCACACCGGCCACCCCGACGAGGCACCCCAGCGTGGTCACCACGTACGCCAACGAACCGTTCACGACCGCCTCCCCCAACCTGCTAGGCGGGAACGGTAACAACCGCATGCACGCCTTCTGAAGTCCCGTTCGCTGAGTGTGCGCTCAGCTACCTTCGGCATCGGCGAGCCGGTCGGCGGCGTATTCGCCCAGCGTGGCACGGCCCATGAGGCAGCCGGAGAACGTGGTGAACTCGCCGTCGTCGTCGCGCAGCCGGGTCCACGCCGCCCGCCCGGCGGCCGGGTCGACCGCCTCCAGCAACGTGGCCGCGTATGCCCGGCCGGCCGGGGAACCCTTGCGGAGCAGCTTGTCGACCCGCTTGCGGGCCGCCTCCGGGTGCTCCCGCAACCCCTGTTCCAGCCGTCGGTACGCCTCGGTCGCGGGCAGCACCTGCCCCGCCAGTCCCACCCCGCCGAAGGCAAGGGTGTCCGCGCCGTCGAGTTCCCGCACGGCCGCGTCCAGTTCCCGCTCCCACGCACTCATGCCCCACTATGTGCCCACGGCACCACCCCCTCACCCCTCCGCCCCCGACCCTCCCCGTTGATCAAGGAGTTTGTGTCCCCGCCGGCGCCTCCAGAGGACGCAAACTCCTTGATCACCAGGCGAGGGGTGGGGGCGGGGACGGCGAAGGCCCGGCCGGAGGCCGGGCCTTCGCAGGAGCGGGTCAGGCGGCGGTGACCGCCAGGGACTCCTTCGTGTCGGACAGGTCGACGCGGACCGTGTCGCCGTCGCGGATGTCGCCGGCCAGCAGCGCCTTCGCGAGCTGGTCGCCGATCGCCGACTGCACCAGCCGGCGCAGCGGGCGGGCACCGTAGATCGGGTCGTACCCGTGCTCGGCCAGCCAGGTCCGGGCCGCTTCGGTGATCTCCAGGCCCAACCGGCGGTCCGCCAGTCGGCGGCGCATCCGGTCGAGCTGAATGTCCACGATCGACCGCAGGTCCTCGCCCTGGAGCGCGGCGAACACCACGATGTCGTCGAGCCGGTTGAGGAACTCCGGCTTGAAGTGCGACCGGACCACCGCGAGCACACCTTCCCGGCGCTCGTTCTCGGTGAGCGTCAGGTCGCTGATCACCGACGAGCCCAGGTTCGAGGTGAGGATCAGGATCGCGTTGCGGAAGTCCACGGTACGGCCCTGACCGTCGGTGAGCCGGCCGTCGTCGAGCACCTGCAGCAGTACGTCGAAGACGTCCGGGTGGGCCTTCTCCACCTCGTCGAGCAGGATCACCGAGTACGGCCTGCGGCGTACCGCCTCGGTGAGCTGGCCGCCCTCCTCGTACCCGACGTATCCGGGCGGGGCACCGACCAGGCGGGCCACTGAGTGCTTCTCGCCGTACTCGCTCATGTCGATGCGGACCATGGCCCGCTCGTCGTCGAAGAGGAACTCGGCGAGCGCCTTTGCCAGCTCGGTCTTGCCGACACCGGTCGGGCCGAGGAACAGGAAGCTGCCGGTCGGGCGGTCCGGGTCGGCGACGCCGGCCCGGGCGCGGCGTACCGCGTCGGAGACCGCGCCCACCGCCTCGGCCTGGCCGACGACGCGGGCCCGCAGCGACTCCTCCATCCGGAGCAGCTTGGCGGTCTCGCCTTCGAGCAGCCGGCCGGCGGGGATGCCGGTCCAGGAGGCGACCACCGCGGCGATGTCGTCCGCGCCGACCTCCTCCTTGAGCATCGCGCCGTCGGCCTGGAGCCGGGCCAGTTCCTCCTCGGCCTGCTTCAGCTCGGTCCGCAGCGCGGGGATCCGGCCGTACCGCAGCTCGGCGGCGCGTTCCAGCTCGCCGTCGCGCTCGGCCCGCTCGGCCTCGCCGCCGAGGCGCTCCAGCTCCTCCTTGGCGGTGGAGAGCTTGGTGATGTGGCTCTTCTCGGTCTGCCAGCGTTCGGACAGCGCGGTGAGCTGCTCGCGCTTGTCGGCCAGTTCCTTGCGCAGCCGCTCCAGGCGCTCGGCGGACGCGGCGTCCGGCTCCTTTGCAAGCGCCATCTCCTCGATCTCCAGGCGGCGTACCGCCCGCTCGATCTCGTCCACCTCGACCGGGCGCGAGTCGATCTCCATGCGCAGCCGGGACGCGGACTCGTCCACCAGGTCGATTGCCTTGTCCGGCAGGAACCGGTCGGTGATGTAGCGGTCGGAGAGCGCGGCGGCGGCGACCAGCGCGGCGTCGGTGATGCGTACGCCGTGGTGCACCTCGTAGCGCTCCTTGAGCCCGCGCAGGATGCCGATGGTGTCCTCGATGGTCGGCTCGCCGACCAGCACCGGCTGGAAGCGGCGCTCCAGCGCGGGGTCCTTCTCGATGTGCTCCCGGTACTCGTCGAGCGTGGTCGCGCCGACCATCCGCAGCTCACCGCGCGCCAGCATCGGCTTGAGCATGTTGCCGGCGTCCATCGAGCCCTCGCCCTTGCCGGCGCCGACCACGGTGTGCAGCTCGTCGAGGAACGTGATGACCTGGCCGTCGGAGTTCTTGATCTCCTCCAGCACGGACTTCAGCCGCTCCTCGAACTGGCCGCGGTACGACGCGCCGGCGACCATCGCGCCGAGGTCGAGCGAGACCAGCTTCTTGTCCCGCAGCGACTCCGGCACGTCGCCGGCCACGATCCGCTGGGCCAGGCCCTCCACGATCGCGGTCTTGCCGACGCCCGGCTCGCCGATCAGCACCGGGTTGTTCTTGGTACGCCGGGACAGCACCTGGATCACCCGGCGGATCTCCGAGTCCCGGCCGATCACCGGGTCGATCTTGCCGTCGCGGGCGCTGGCGGTGAGGTCCACGCCGTACTTGGCCAGGGCCTGGTAGGTCTGCTCCGGGTCGGCGGTGGTGACCCGCCGGTCCCCGCCCCGGACGGTCGGGAACGCGGCGACCAGGTTCTCCTCGGTGGCGCCCGAGTTCTTCAGCGCGACCGAGACCGCGCCGCCGACCCGGGCCAGCCCGGCCAGCAGGTGCTCGGTGGAGGTGTACTCGTCGCCCAGCGGCCGCGCCATCTGCTCGGCGGCGCCGATGGCGTTGACGAACTCGCGGGCCAGCGTCGGCTCGGCGATGCTCGACCCACGCGCGGCGGGCAGCGCGTCGACCGAACGCTGGGCGACTCGGCGCAGCTCGGCCGGGTCGGCCCCGACGGCGCGCAGCAGGCCCGCGGCGGTCGAGCCCTCGGTGTCCAGCAGTGACAGCAGCAGGTGCCAGGGCTCCACGGTGGCGTGACCGCGCTGGTTCGCCAGCGCGACGGCACCGGTGATGGCCTCGCGGCTCTTGGTGGTGAGACGTTCCGTGTTCATGGGCTCCCCCGGATCGGCGTGTCCACTGGACATGACACAACCAGAGTTGAGTCTATTCCGCTCAACTCCACCCCTGTGACCTGAGTCACTCTCCGCCGATTCAGCCGGAGAGATCTTGGTACGAAAAGGCCCTCGGAGGGGCCGTTTCGTACCAAGATCTAGCGGCGTGGGAGGCGCGTGAGGCAAGGGGTCTCGTGGTCGGCGCGCAGCACGCAACGCCGGCCGCCGTCCAGCTTGCGGTCGCAGAAAACCCAATGGCGTACGGCCTGGTCGTCCTCCGTCGACACGGTGATCCCGCCCAACTCCACCACCGCGAGGAACGCCAACGACCGGCCGGCCGTGCGACCGAGCATCTTCGCCCGGGCCAGATCCGCCGCGCGCACCGGCAGATGGATCACGTACCGCCCGGTCACGGCCGCCCGGCCAGGTCGCGCATTGAGGGAGCCTGACGGGACTGCCACTCGCGCAACGCGCCCTTGATCCGCGCCGTCTCCTCACGGCTCCGGGCGACTTCGGCGTACGCGGCGGCGAGATCCCCGGCCACGCGGTCGAGGAACGCGGCGACCTCGGCCGGGTCCAGCCCTCGCCGGCGCGTCGTGAAGCTGCGACCTCGCACCTGCCAGGGCCGGAGCGGAAGGTACGACGCGGAGCGGTACGCGGCGCCCGGCGCGGAGTCGGGCGGGCGCGCGTTCCGCCGCTTCAGACGTATTCGCAGGAGATTGCGCACGACACTGTCCCTTCTTCCAGGCCAAGGAGACGGGTAAGGCGACACGACTGGCCGCGCACGACCAGTCGCGCCGACCACGGGTGCCAACCGGAGGGCCGGTTTGCCTACCAGGCGTTCCGCCGAGGGCATCCGCACGAGCAACATACAATGCAAAGCATTGCATGACAAGGAGTGAGCATGCTTAGCACGCGAAGTGTTGGCTGACCGGTCTGACTCGTGGGAAGATCTTGGGGCCTACCAGGAGTTGCCGCCATGCCCCGAGTTTCAGACCGTCAGAGAATCGCGCAGGACATCAGAGACAAGATCGCTTCGGGCGAGTACGGCCCCGGCGACAAACTCCCCTCCCTGCGTGAACTGATCGCGCACTACCAAGTGTCCGCAGAGCCGGTCCGGTCGGCGCTGTTGATCCTTCAGGCCGAAGGTCTCGTCGAGGGGCACCAGGGCAAGGGCACCTACGTAACCGGTCGGGACGAGACCCCCTGATCGCACGATGACGGGCGATCGATCGACCCCGGACGCAGCAGGTGCGCGCCCGGAGTAGCCTCACCCGCGTGCGAGTACGTGTCGAACAGACCGCCCTGCCGGGTATCGGCGTACGTCATGACCTGATGACGGAGTCCGGCCGCCGGCTCGGTGTGGTCTCCCACCGCAATGGCCGTCGCGACCTGGTCCTCTACGACCCGGAAGATCCCGACTCCTGTCAGCACGACATCCCCCTGACGGACGACGAGGCGGAGGCGCTCGCCGACATCCTCGGCGCGTCGCTGATGCTGGGTCAGCTCTCCGGGCTGCGCGAGCAGGCCGCCGGGCTGCTGACCGAGCAGATCGCCATTCCGGCCGGCTCGAAGTACGTCGGCAAGCGGCTGGGTGACACCAAGGCCCGGACCCGGACCAGCGCGTCGATCGTCGCCGTGCTGCGTCAGGGCACGGTGAACGTCTCGCCGGATCCCACTTTCCGGTTCGAAGCCGGCGACGTGGTCGTCGTGGTCGGTACCCGCCAGGGGCTCGACGGCGTGACCGCGATCCTCGCCGAGACCGACCCGGACGTCTGACGCGTATGCACGAAACCACAATCCTGCTCATCGAGGTCGGTGCGCTGCTGCTCCTGCTCGGCCTGCTCGGCCGGCTGAGCCGTCGCGTCGGTGTCTCGCCCATCCCGCTCTACCTGCTCGCCGGCCTGGCGTTCGGGCACGGTGGCCTGCTGCCGCTCAACGCCAGCGAGGAGTTCTTCGCCGTCGGCGCCGAGATCGGCGTGATCCTGCTGCTGGTCATGCTCGGCCTGGAGTACAGCGCCAACGAACTGGTGGGCAACCTCCGCTCGGCCGCGCCGGCCGGTCTGATCGACGCGGTGCTCAACGCGCTTCCCGGCTTCGGGTTCGCGCTGCTGCTCGGGTGGGGCTGGGTCGCCGCAGTGGTGCTCGGAGGCGTCACCTGGGTGTCGTCCTCGGGCGTGATCGCCAAGGTGCTCGGCGACCTGGGCCGGGTCGGTAACCGGGAGACGCCGGTGATCCTCTCCGTCCTGGTGATCGAGGACCTGGCGATGGCCCTCTACCTGCCGCTGGTCACCGCGCTGCTCGCCGGGGTCGGCCTGATGAAGGGCGGCATCGCGCTCGCCATCGCGGTGTTCACCGTCGTCGTGGTGCTGGCCGTGGCGATCCGGTACGGCCACTTGATCTCCGCCGCGCTCTCCGCCAAGGACCCGGAGGCGCTCCTGCTCGGGGTGCTCGGCCTGACCCTGCTGGTCGCCGGTATCGCCGCCAAACTCCAGGTCTCCGCCGCTGTCGGCGCGTTCCTGGTCGGCATCGCGTTGTCCGGCCCGGTGGCGCACCACGCCACCGAACTGCTCTCCCCGCTGCGGGATCTCTTCGCCGCTGTCTTCTTCGTGTTCTTCGGGCTGGTCACCAACCCGCTGGACATGCCGCCGGTGCTGCTGCCGGCGCTGGTGCTGGCAGTGGTCACCATGGCGACGAAGGTGGCCACCGGCTACCTGGCCGCCCGCCGGGCAGGGATCGCCGAGCCCGGTCGCTGGCGGGCCGGCCTGGCGCTGACCCCGCGCGGCGAGTTCTCCATCGTCATCGCCGGACTCGCAGTCGCGGCCGCCTACCCGGTGAACCCGAAGCTGGCGGCGCTCGCCACCGCGTACGTGTTGATCACGGTGGTGACCGGGCCGCTGCTCGCCCGGCTGCCCGACACCCAGTGGTTCAAGCAGTGGCTGCGCTCCCGCGCCGCCGCCGCCCGTGCGGCAGCGGCGTTGCCCGCGCCGACCGGGGACTGACCCGCGCCGGGCCGGACCTGCCACAGGCAGATCCGGCCCGGCGTTGTCAAATTGATCCCCGGAAGGTCTACCACTGCTCCGCTCAGCCGCGTTAACGTTTCGGCCCAGCAGCCAGGGTCCGCGGGTGGCCGGTGCCCCCGCCAGCGCAAGCGGAAGGTCGGCCGGTGAGCGTGCAGGAAGATACGTTCCACGGCTTCGCCAATCCGGTCGATCCCTCGCCCGCCGAACTCCGGGCGTGGGCCTATCAACCGGATTCGGTGCCGCTGACCTCGATGCCGCCCGACTGGGACCTGCTGGTCGCCGGTGACCATCTGGTGCAGACGCTGTTCGACCTGGCGATGGACGAGCGCTGCCCGGCCCGGCGGTTCGCGCTGCACTGCCTCTACATCTACGCCGCCGACGGCATCCGGACGAACTTCCGCGCCCATCCCAAGCGCCGGTTCCGCAAGCTTGTCGAGCAGGCCGAACGCGCCGGTGACGACCTGATGCGCAACTGGGCGCACAACAGCCGCGTGCTGCTCGCCCGGCCCGACCTGTTCGTCTACCGGGACTGGTGCGAGGGCGGCCTGGTCCGCGAGAACCGCCGCCTCTGACGCGTCGCCGGCTTGAACGGCGAACGGGCCGGGATCCCCCGTGGATCCCGGCCCGCACGTCGGCGGATCGTCAGGTCGACCCGCCCTGCTTCTTGCGCCTCTCGTCGTCCCGGGCCCGGTCCACGCCGTGGTCCGTCTGGTCGGCGAAGCGCCCTTCCTTGACCTTGTCGCTGAAGCGTCCCTCGGTGACCCGGTCGAACCGCTCGCGGACGTTCTCGGCCACCTTCTCCAGCCGTTCCTCGGCGCGTTCCGCCACCTTCTTAGCCGGTTCCGCCATGGCTCCCCCTGCCAACTCGGCGTCCGATTTAGGGGTTTTGGCCCTACCGGCGAGCCTAGTCGACAGCGCCCTGCCGCATCCCGCATTCCCCGACGAGCGCCCCGAACCAGGGACGCACGAGGGCCGGACGTACGAAGGCCGGCGCGGCCCCGGGGGAGCGGGGCGCGCCGGCCTTCCGGTGAAAGGTCAGCGGTCGGGAGCGCGGCGTGGTCGCCAGACGACGAGCGCGGTGGACGTGCGGTTGGTCGGCACGAGGTCGCCGCGGGCAAAGCCACCGAGCGACTCCAGCTCGGCGATCCGCCGGTACGCGGCGTCCAGCTCCGCCTCCAGCCGGGCCACCCGCTGCTGTGCCTCTTCGAGCAGCCGCTCCAGCCCGATGATCCGCTTGACCCCGGCCAGGTTGATCCCGTCGTCCTGGCTGAGCCGCTGCACCTCGCGGAGCAGCACCACGTCCCGGACGCTGTACCGGCGACCACCGCCGGACGCCCGGCCGGCCTGCACCAGGCCCAGCCGGTCGTACTGGCGCAGCGTCTGGGGGTGCATTCCCGCCATCCGCGCAGCCACCGAGATCATCAACACCTTGGCCTCGTAGGCCGGGTCACCCGAGCCGACGTACTCCTCCGACATGCCCGCTCACCTCCGCTGCCGCCGTCAACTGAATCGACGTACCCGCGCGTCGAGATGTTCCCGCGCGGCGGGCGGAGTCTGCTCCGCGAAGGTCTCCAGCGCCGCCCGCGCCTCGTCCGAGACCTTCGCCGGGACCACCACGTCGAGCGTGACCAGCAGGTCACCGGCGCGGCCGTCCTTGCGTACGACGCCCTTGCCGCGGGCGCGCAGCACCCGCCCGCTGGGCGTACCCGGTGGCACCCGCAGCGTCACCGTCCCGTCCAGGGTCGGCACGCGCAGGTCGGTGCCGAGGACCGCCTCGGCGTACGTGATCGGGACGTTCAGGGTCAGATCGTCCCCGGTACGCCCGAACAGCTCGTCCGGGCGGACCTTCACCTGCACGAACAGGTCGCCGGCCGAGCCGCCCCGCTCACCGGGCTCACCCCGGCCGGCCAGGCGGATCCGCTGCCCGTCGGCCACCCCGGCCGGGAAGCGCACGTTCAGCGTGCGGGTCTTGGTGACACCGCCGGTGCCGTGGCACTCCGGGCACTTCTCCTCGACGATCGTGCCGACGCCCTGGCAGTTGCGACACGGCTCGGAGAAGCTGAACGACCCCTGGTTGCGGGTGGTCACGCCGGCGCCGTGGCAGACCGGGCAGGCCACCGGCTGGGTACCCGGCTTCGCGCCGTTGCCGTGGCAGGTGTCGCAGACGCCGGGCGCGCGCAGCGTCAGCGGCAGCGTGACGCCGCGTACCGCATCCTCGAAATCGAGCGCCACCTCGGTCTCGACGTCCCGGCCCCGCGCCGGACCGCGCGGACGCGCCGCGCCGCCCCCGCCGCCGGAGAAGATCGAGCTGAACAGGTCGGTGAAACCGCCGCCGCCGAACCGGGTGTCCCCGCCGCCCGCGCCGCCGCCGAACAGGTCGGAGACGTCGAACGGCACGCCGCCCGGCTGGCCCGCGCCGCGGGCGCTGCGGCGGAAGGCGCCCGAGCCGAACAGCGAGCGCATCTCGTCGTACTCGCGTCGCTTCTTCTCGTCGCCCAGCACCGCGTACGCCTCGGAGACGGTCTTGAACCGCTCCTCGGCCCCGGTGTCGCCGGGGTTGTGGTCCGGGTGCGACTCCCGGGCCAGCTTGCGGTACGCCTTCTTGATCTCGTCCGAGGAGGCGGACTTCTCCACGCCCAACGCGGCGTAGTAGTCCTTCTCGATCCAGTCCTTGGAACTCACCGGTCCACCCCCTTCCACGGGTCGAAGCCCGGCCGTCCCGCCCGCCCGGTGGGGGCGGGCGGGACGTCACGGGTCGGCACTACTCCGGGTCCGCGACCGCGACCATGGCGGGCCGCAGCAGCCGCTCGCCGAGCTGGTAACCGCGGCGCATGACCTGTACGCAGGTCGACTCGGTCACGTCGGCGGAGGTCTGGTGCGCCACCGCCTCGTGCCGGGTCGGGTCGAACGGGTCGCCCTTCTCGCCGAACGCGGTCAGGCCGAACTTGCCCAGCGCGGCGGTGAGCTGCTCGGCCACGCTGCCGAACGGGCCCACCAGATCGCCGTGCTCACGGGCCCGGTCCAGGTCGTCGGGGATCGGCAGCAGCGCGCTGAGCACAGTGCCGGTGGCCTGCTCCTGGACCAGGTTGCGGTCCCGGTCGACCCGCTTGCGGTAGTTGGCGTACTCCGCCGTGACCCGCTGGAGGTCGCGGGTGCGCTCCTCCAGGTCGGTGCGGAGCGACTCCAGCTCGGCGCCGAGCGGCGCGGTGAGGTCCGTCTCCCCGCTCGGCTCGGCCGGGGAGTCGACCACCGTCGGCCCGGTGACCTCGGCCTCGCCGCCGATCTCGTCGACCACGACCTCGGCCTCCTCGACCAGCCCTTCGGCGGGCGCGTCGGCAGCGGCGTCCGCCGCCGAGGCGTCGTTCGCCGGCTGCTCGGTCACCTTGCCGAGCTTGCGCTTGTCGCGGATGACGACCCGGGGTTCGTCGCCGGCGTCCTTGCCGGCGCCCGCCGACCCGGTGGCACCCGGGTCGGCCGCGCGTGGCTTGTCCGTCATGCGGTTACCTCATCCCTCTGCCGTGCGAATCGTGTCCGGGACCGGATGTCACTTCTTGTCCTCGTCCACGATCTCCGCGTCGACCACGTCGTCATCGCCGCCGGCCTTCGGGCCACCGGTCGCGCCCGCGCCCGCGCCGGCGCCCGGCCCGGCCGCGCCACCCGGCGCCGCCTGCTCGCCCTCCTGCTGCTGGGCGTAGAGCAGCGAGCCGGCCTGCTGGGAGACCTGCGCCAGCTTCTCGTGCGCGGACTTGATCTTCTCGATGTCCTGGCCGCCGAGCGCGCTGCGCAGCTCGCCGAGGGCCTCGTTGAGCTGGTCACGGTTCTCGCTGGGCAGCTTGTCGCCGCTCTCGGCGAGGAACTTCTCGGTCTGCCACTGGAGCGCCTCGGCCACGTTGCGGGTCTCGGCCTCCTCGCGGCGGCGCTTGTCCTCGTCGGCGTGCTCCTCGGCGTCCCGGCGCATCCGCTCGATGTCGTCCTTCGGCAGCGAGGAGCCGCCGGTGATCGTCATCTTCTGCTCCTTGCCGGTGCCCAGGTCCTTGGCGTGCACGTTCACGATGCCGTTGGCGTCGATGTCGAACGTGACCTCGATCTGCGGCACGCCGCGCGGGGCCGGCGGGAGGCCGGTCAGCTCGAAGGTGCCGAGCTTCTTGTTGTAGGCCGCGATCTCCCGCTCGCCCTGGAACACCTGGATCAGCACCGACGGCTGGTTGTCGTCGGCCGTGGTGAAGACCTCGGAGCGCTTGGTCGGGATGGTGGTGTTGCGCTCGATGAGCTTGGTGAAGATGCCGCCCTTGGTCTCGATGCCCAGGCTCAGCGGGGTCACGTCGAGCAGCAGGACGTCCTTGACCTCGCCCTTGAGCACACCGGCCTGGAGCGCGGCGCCGACGGCGACGACCTCGTCCGGGTTGACGCCCTTGTTCGGGTCGCGGCCGGTGAGCTGCTTGACCAGGTCGGTGACGGCCGGCATCCGGGTCGAGCCGCCGACCAGGATGACGTGGTCGACGTCGGAGATCTTGATGCCGGCGTCCTTGACGGCCTGCTCGAACGGGCCCTTGCAGCGGTCCAGCAGGTCCTGCGTCATGCGCTGGAACTCTGCGCGGCTGAGCGTCACGTCGAGGTGCAGCGGGCCGGCCGAGCCGGCGGTGATGTACGGCAGGTTGATGTTGCTGGTGGTGGCGGCGGACAGCTCGATCTTGGCCTTCTCGGCCGCCTCCTTGAGCCGCTGCATGGCCATCTTGTCCTGCGAGAGGTCGATGCCGTGCTCACCGCGGAACGTCTTCACCAGGTGGTCGATGATGCGCTGGTCCCAGTCGTCACCGCCGAGCTGGTTGTCACCGCTGGTGGACTTGACCTCCACCACGCCCTCGGCCAGCTCCAGCAGCGACACGTCGAAGGTGCCGCCACCGAGGTCGAAGACCAGGACGGTCTGCTCCTTGGAACCCTTGTCCAGGCCGTACGCCAGGGCGGCCGCGGTCGGCTCGTTCACGATCCGCAGCACGTTGAAGCCGGCGATCTCACCGGCCTCCTTGGTGGCCTGGCGCTGCCCGTCGTTGAAGTAGGCGGGGACGGTGATCACCGCGTCGGTGATCTGCTCGCCCAGGTACGCCTCGGCGTCCCGCTTGAGCTTCATCAGCGTGCGGGCCGAGATCTCCTGCGGGGTGTACTTCTTGCCGTCGATGTCGACGGTCCAGTTGGTGCCGATCTCCCGCTTGACCGAGCGGATGGTCCGGTCGGGGTTGGTCACCGCCTGGCGCTTGGCGACCTCACCGACGAGCACCTCGCCGTTGCGGGCGAACGCGACGATCGAGGGAGTCGTACGCGAGCCCTCTGCGTTGGCGATGACGGTGGGCTCACCGCCCTCGAGAACGCTGACGCAGGAGTTCGTCGTGCCGAGGTCGATGCCGACCGCACGTGCCATGTTCGCTTCCTCGCTTCGTAACGGGTGAGCAGGTCAGACGGCCTGCCCGGGAGGGCCGCCCGGAAGCGACCGCACCACAAGTTGAGTGAACTTGACTCAATAGTGCCACGCCATCGCCAAACCGCAAGTCGAGGTTGAGCCGACCCGGCGCAACCCGACCGTTACTACTGTCCGGTTGTCTTACCTTGCGTCGGTCGGGCACGCTTTAGCGGTGACGACGCATGGCGATTCCGCCACCCGTGCCGGCGCGCCCGCCGTCGCAGCCCGCACCGGAGCCACCACCGGCGCCGACCAGCCTGCGCACGCCGCGGAGGGCCTGCCCGCCGCGCTCACCGGCCTGCGGTCGGCGATCGGCGCGGCCCGCTTCCCGCTCGCCCTCCCGTCGGCCGAGCCGGCCCGGCACGCCGCCACGAGCCTCACCGACCAGCTCGACGACTACCTGCTTCCCCGGCTGGCCCGGCTCGACGCCCCGCTGCTGGTGGTGGTCGGCGGCTCCACCGGCGCGGGCAAGTCGACGCTCGTCAACAGCCTGGTCCAGGCACGGGTCAGCGCGGCCGGGGTGCTCCGCCCCACCACCCGCTCCCCGGTGCTGGTGTGCAGCCCGACCGACGCGGCCTGGTTCCGACAGGGCGAGCTGCTGCCCGGCCTGACCCGGACCACCGAGCCGAGCGAGCAGCCGGGCACCCTGCACCTGGTCACCGCACCGGCGCTGCCGCCCGGCCTGGCCTTCCTCGACGCGCCCGACATCGACTCGGTGGTCGACGCCAACCGGGCGCTCGCCGGGCAACTGCTCGCCGCCGCCGACCTCTGGCTGTTCGTCACCACCGCCGCCCGGTACGCCGACGCCGTCCCCTGGGAGCTGCTTCGCAGCGCCCGCGCCCGGGGCACCGCAGTGGCGATGGTGCTGGACCGGGTCCCCCCGGAGGCCGCCGACGAGGTCGCCGCCCACCTGTCCGAGATGCTCGCCGAGCAGGAGCTGGGTGCCGCGCCGCTGTTCGTGCTGCCGGAGACCTGGGTGGACGGGCAGGGGCTGCTGCCGGACCGGATAACCGCCCCGCTCAGTGACTGGTTCGCCCGGCTCGCCGCCGACGCCGACGCCCGCGCCGCGGTGGTCCGGCAGACGCTCGACGGCGCGCTGGCCGCGCTGCACCCGGTGGTGGAGGCGCTCGCCGAGGCCGCCGACGAGCAGTGCACCGCCGCCGACGCGCTGGACGAACGGGTACGGGCCGCGTACCGGGGCGCCGAGCGGAGCGTCGACCAGGGGCTCAGGGACGGCCGGCTGCTGCGCGGCGAGGTGCTGGCCCGCTGGCAGGAGTTCATCGGCACCGGCGAGTTCTTCCGGGGCCTGGAGGCACGCATCGGCCGGCTGCGGGACCGGGTCGTCGCGGCGGTCACCGGGCGGCCCGCGCCCGCCGCGGAACTGCGTACCGCGATCGAGTCGCAGCTCGTCACGCTGCTGCGCGGCGTGGCCGCCGAGGCGGCGGAGAACGCGTACACCGGTTGGAAGGCGCACCCGGCCGGCGCGGCGCTGCTGGAGCCGGATCTGGCCCACGCCTCGGCCGACCTGCCGGAGCGGGCCGAGCAGCTGGTCCGCGACTGGCAGCGCGGCGTGCTGGAACTGGTCCGGGTCGAGGGCGGCGACCGGCGGTTCGTGGCCCGCACCGCGGCGTACGCGGTGAACGCCACCGGCCTCGCCGTCATGATCGGCGTGTTCGCCTCCACCGCGTTCATCCCCACCGGGCTGGAGGTCGCCGCCGGCACCGGCACGGCGGTCGCCGGGCAGACCGTGCTCCAGGCGATCTTCGGCGACCAGGCGGTGCGGAACCTGGCCCGCAAGGCCCGGATCGACCTGCTCGACCGGACCGGCAAGCTGCTGGCCGAGGAAGCCGAGCGCTTCCTGGCCCGCACCGAGGCCGAGCGCCCGGCCGACAACGCCGGCGCGGCGCTGCGCTGGGCCGCCCTGGAGGTCGAGCGGGCCCGGCACCGGAGCGGCTTGTTCCCGAGCCCCGAGCAGGACGGACGCCAGTGAGTAACGTCGTCGGACGGATGCGGGACGCGCTGCGCGGCGAGCAGCGGGTCGACCCGGACGTGCTGATCGAGCGCCTCCAGGCGATCCAGCGGTTCCTTTCCGCGGTGGACGGCGATGTGCCCGACGCTCAACTGGTCGCCGCGCACACGGTGGTCGAGCGGGCCGGTGACCGGCTCGCCCTCTCCGGTCGGCACACGGTGGTCGCGCTGGCCGGCGCGACCGGCAGCGGCAAGTCGAGCCTCTTCAACTCGCTGGCCCGGCTCGACCTCTCCCCGGTCGGGGTGCGCCGGCCGACCACCGGCGTCGCGCACGCCTGCGTGTGGGGTCCGCTGGACGGCGCGGTCCGGCTGCTCGACTGGATCGGCGTGCTGCCCCGGCACCGGTTCGTCCGGGAGAGCCCGCTGGACGCCGACGACGAGTCGACGCTGCACGGCCTCGTCCTGCTCGACCTGCCCGACTTCGACTCGGTGCAGCACGGTCACCGGCTGGAGGTCGACCGCCTGCTGGGCCTGGTCGACCTGGTGGTCTGGGTGGTCGACCCGCAGAAGTACGCCGACCGCGTGATCCACACCAGCTATCTGCGCGAGTTCCACAGGCACAAGGACGTCACGGTCGTGGTGCTCAACCAGGCCGACCGGCTGCACCCGACCGAGCTGCCCAAGGTCCTCGAGGATCTGCGCCGGCTGCTCGACGAGGACGGGCTGGGCGGGGTGCCGCTGCTGCCCACGGTAGCGGTCGACCCGAACGGGCTGAGCGGCCTGCGGGCCGAGCTGGAGCGTACGGTCGCCGAACGGCAGGCCGCCCTGCGCCGGCTCTCCGGCGACGTGGACGCCGTGGTGGCCGATCTCGAACCGCTCGTCGGGCCGGAACCGCCGAGCAGCAAACCCGGCGACGCCTCGGCGCAGGAGCTGAACCGGGCGCTGGCCGGGGCGGCCGGGGTGCCGACTGTGGCGGCGGCGGTCGAGGGGGCGTACCGGCACCGGGCCGTCAGCAACACCGGCTGGCCGCTGCTGCGGAGCTGGCGCAAGCTACGACCCGATCCGCTGCGCCGGCTGCACCTGCCCGGGCGGGACCCGGACGCGCCGGCGGACAGCCTGGTCGCGGCCACCTCCGTACCCGATCCGACAGCCGCGCAGCGCTCGGCCCTCACGCTGGCGATCCGCGCGGTGGCCGACCGGAACGGCGCCGGTCTGCCGGCTCCGTGGCCGGCCGCGGTGACCGCGGCGGCCCGGTCCCGGCAGGCCGACCTGCCGGGCGCGCTCGACCACGCGGTCGCCGCGACCGACCTGGGCATGGACCGCCGGCCGGCCTGGTGGCGGGTGGTCGGCGTGCTCCAGTGGGTGGTCACCCTGGCCGCGCTGGCCGGCCTGGTCTGGCTGCTCCTCGGGTACGCGGTGCGCCTGCTCGGCCTGCCCCCGCTGGAACACCCCACGCTCGGCGTGGTGCCGTGGCCGACGATCCTGCTGCTCGGTGGCCTGCTGGCCGGGCTGCTGATCGCGGCGCTGACCCGGCCGGTGGTCGGGTGGGCGGCCCGCCGGGCCCGGGCGCGGGCCGAGCGACGCCTGCTCACGTCGGTGGGCAGCGTCGGCGAGAAGTACGTGCTGGACCCGGTGTGGGCGGTGCTGACCCGCTACGGCACGGCCCGGGAGGCGCTGCGCGAAGCCGTGCGGCGCTGAACCCGGCGTGCTGACCGGTGTGGGGGCGGCCCGCGCGGCGTAGGGTCGATGCATGGCCACGCCACAGACCCCCTACGACGCGGTTCTGCACGCCGCGCGCGACGTGACGAGGCTCGACTCGGCCCTGGACGCGGAGATGCTCGGCGCCGCGTTGCTGGGCAGCGTCTACGCCGTCGCGGAGCACGACCGGGAACAGGCCGTCCGCGAGTTCGTCACCGGCTTCCTCGCCGCCACGTCCCGGCGGCGCAGCGCCGCCGCGACCACACTGCGCGCCGTCTTCGCCGCCCTGGTGCCCGACGCCGAGGGCGCCGCCCGGGTCCGGCCCGGCGCGTACGCCCCGACGTGGGCCGGCCAGCTCGGCCGGGTGCACGTCACAGGCGCCTGGGCGTACGGCGACGTGTACGGCGACCAGACGTCCTACCTCGCCACGTTCGCGTACGACGACGAGGAACAGGGCGGGCCCGAGCACGCGCTGGTGGCGCTGGTCGACCACAACATCGGCATCACCAAGGACGTCTTCGTCGGCGGCCCGGCGGCCCGGATCGTGGAGCAGGCCCGGGAGATCTGCACCGAGGACGAGTTCACCTGGTTCCGTACCGAGGACCCGGCCCGGATGCACGCCGAGGTGAGCCGCCACCTGGCGGTCACCGACGACCTCGCCGAGCTGCCCGCACAGGGCTCGCTCGCCACCGACCGGGCGCTCGTGGGCGCACGGCTGGCCGCGCTGCCCGGGCCGACCCCGCCGGCCGGTCCGGCGGTCGTGCCGCCGCCCACCGACGAGGAGCGCACCCGCCTGGTACGCGCATTCCTCGACTCGCCCGAGGCGTCCCGGTTCGGCCTGCCCGGCTTCGCCGACGGTGAGCTGGCCTCGCTGCACTTCTGCCTCGGCCTGCTGCTCGACCACGCGGCCAGCTTCCCGGACGCCGACCCGATGCGGTGGAGCCCGATGGTCGCCGAGCTGTTCCTGCTCGACTGGGTGCACCGCCGGGCCGTGCTGGACATGGACGACGCGGCGATGCTGCCCCGGGTGCTGCGCGCCTGGGCGGCGTACGCGGCCCGGCAGCGCGGACTGTCGCAGTCGGCGGCCGCCCGGACGGACGAGGCGATCACCGAGATGGTCCCGGAGTTCGCGCGGCTCTACAGCACCGGTGAGCGGCGCAGCCCGGCCACGGCCGCGGTGGCCCAGCTGATGGCGGACGGCGTGGACCCGGACGACCCGGAGGCGCTGAACGCCTGGATCGAGGCGAACCGCCACCGCCTGACCGACGACCCGGCCTAGGCAGTCGCACACGCATGATCGACACCACCTCGGCGAGGTGGCGGCATCGGACGGCCAGAACCACACCACTACGCCGTACTGGTGTCGATCATGCGGGCGCCGGCCCTCGGTGGCCCCGCCCCTCGTTGATCCACACCACCCCGGCGAGGTGGTTGTATCAAACCGGCCGGAACCACACCACCACGGCGTAACGGTGTCGATCATGCGGCCCTGGGTGCCCCGCGCGAGGGGCCTCCCCGAACCTCCTTGATCGACACCACCCCGGCGAGGTGGCTGCATCAAACTGGCCGGAACCACACCACCACCCCGCAACGGTGTTGATCATGCAGCCTGCGCCCTCCAGACCACCCCGCCCCGCACGAGGGCCAGGCCCCCGGACCTCGTTGATCGACACCACCTCGGCGAGGTGGCCGCATCGGACCCGCTGGGACCACACCACCACCCCGTAATGGTGTCGATCATGAGGCCTGCCGTCCCCCGACCACCCCACCCCGGCACGAGGGCACACCCCCCGGACCCCTGTTGATCCACACCACCTCGGCGAGGTGGCCGCATCGGACCGGCTGGGACCACACCACTACGCCGAAGTGGTGTCGATCATGAGGCGCGGGACACCGATGGGCGGGCCGGGCCGGAAGGAGCGGACGCGGCGGACGACCCGGCAGGACCCGACGGCCCAGCAGAACCGGACGGATCGGCAGGACCCGACGGCTCGGCAGGACCCGACGGCTCGGCGGGACCCGACGGCCCAGCGGAACCGGTCGGCTCGGCAGGACCCGACGGATCAGCGGGACCGGACGTACCCGATGGGCCGGACGGGTCGGACGAACCTGCCGAGGGCGTCGGCTCGACGGACGTGGCGGACGGCTCGGGGCTGGGGCTCGGCTCGGGCGTCGGCGTACCCGGGTCGGACGGCGGGTGCGACGGCGACGGTGAGGGCACCGGCGAGGGGTGCGGCGGGCGGACCGGGGTGGGCCGGACCGGCGTGGACGGTGGCGGCGGCGCGGCCACCGGGCGGGACCGGTGGCGGGCGGCGAGGTCGCTGTCGTCGGGCAGGCTCGGCGCGGCCGGGAGGACGGGCCGCGCCGGGGGTACGGAGGTGACGTCGGAGGTGGGTGTGGACGGCACTGCGGGCTGGGTCGCCTGGGGCGGCGGGATCACCACCGGCCCGATCGAGGGTGTCGGCAGGAACGGGGTGCTGGTGTCGGGGAGCGCGCTGTTGCCCACGGTCGCCGATCCGGTGCTGATGGCGGCGAGGATCGGCATCGACGCCGCGCCGGCGAGCAGCGCCACTGTGAGCAGGTAGCCCCGGCTGGGGGCGCCGGCGCCGGGGGCGCGGTGCGCGCCGACGACCCGGCGGTACGGGGAGGCGGGCAGCGCGCGGTGCCGGCCGAGGAAGGGTGAGCCGGGGGGACCCTCTGGTTCGGACACCGGCACACTCCTCACGCGCGAACGGGGACGGGAGAGCACGCGCGGATATTCGGACAAATGCCGCGCAACAGCTCACCGCAAGCTTGACCCAGTGACGCTCAGTTCACCAGTCGCAACCGCGTGTCGACACACATTTTGTACGTCAGCCGATCCCGCCACTGGGGACAAAGACGGCTATCCGTCATGAAGACGATGGAACCTCACCCACCAAGGAGGCCATACTGTGGGCCCGCTCACCTCCTCTGCAATCATTCAGACACGACGGCAACGCAGCCGCCACCTCCGCGTACCCCGCGGCTGGTGCGGAACGGCGCCGGCGCTCCCGGGCCTGGGTCTGTCCCCGACCGACTCCGGCTCACGCCGCGCGGCAACCCCTACCGGGGTCAGGCGCGGTCGCCAGGGACCGACCCGGCATCAGCCGGGCGGGCGCACGAGGTGCTCGGCTCGGGTAACCCCCGGCGCCGGCGCAGACAGACAGGGAGAGACGGATGGCAAAGGGCGACCCCGGGGCCGCCACCCGCAGCAAGCGGGCCGCACCCCGCACCAGGCGCGCCGCCGCGGCCGGTGAACCGGAACTCGTACAGCTGCTCACGCCGGAAGGTGAGCGGATCGAGACCGCGCTCGGCCCGGACGGGACCGAGTACCGCGTCGACTTCACCGACGAGGAGTACCGCGGGCTCTACCGCGACCTCGTGCTGGTCCGCAAGCTGGACGCCGAGGCCACCGCGCTGCAGCGCCAGGGCGAGCTGGGACTGTGGGCCAGCCTGCTGGGCCAGGAGGCGGCGCAGGTCGGCTCCGGCCGGGCGCTGCGTACGCAGGACATGGCGTTCCCGACCTACCGCGAGCACGGCGTGCTCTACTGCCGCGGCATCGACCCGATCATGCCGCTGGGCCTGTTCCGCGGCGTCGACCAGGGCGGCTGGGACCCGAACGAGTTCAAGTTCAACATGTACACGATCGTGATCGGGGCGCAGACCCTGCACGCGACCGGGTACGCCATGGGTGTCGCCATGGACGGCAAGACCGGCGGCGAGGACGGCGAGGCGGTCATCGCCTACTTCGGCGACGGCGCCACCAGCCAGGGCGACGTCAACGAGTCGTTCGTCTGGGCCAGCGTCTTCAACGCCCCGCTGGTGTTCTTCTGCCAGAACAACCAGTACGCCATCTCCGAGCCGCTGGAGCGGCAGACCCGCGTGCCGCTGTACCGGCGGGCCGGCGGGTTCGGCTTCCCCGGTGTCCGGGTGGACGGCAACGACGTGCTCGCGTCGTACGCGGTGACCCGGCACGCGCTGGACAACGCGCGCAACGGCCAGGGCCCGAGCCTGATCGAGGCGTACACCTACCGGATGGGCGCGCACACCACCTCCGACGACCCGACCCGCTACCGCATCGCCAGCGAGGTCGAGGCGTGGCAGGCGAAGGACCCGATCGCCCGGATGAAGGCGTTCCTGACCAAGCAGAAGATCGCCGACGAGTCGTTCTTCACCGAGGTCGACGAGCAGGCCCGCACCGAGTCGGTGCACCTGCGCGAGCGTGTGCTCGCCATGCCCGACCCGCAGCCGGTGAGCATGTTCGACCACGTCTACCCCAACGGCTCTCCCGAGCTGGACGAGCAGCGGGCCCGGTTCACGCAGTACATGGAGTCCTTCGAGGGGAGCGCGCACTGATGGCCACGGAGACGCTCACCCTCGGCAAGGCACTGAACACCGGCCTGCGGCGGGCCCTGGAGAACGACCCGAAGGTCGTCATCATGGGCGAGGACGTCGGCAAGCTCGGCGGCGTGTTCCGGATCACCGACGGCCTCCAGAAGGACTTCGGCGACCAGCGCGTCATCGACACCCCGCTGGCCGAGTCCGGCATCATCGGCACCGCTGTCGGCCTGGCCATCCGCGGTTTCCGTCCGGTCTGCGAGATCCAGTTCGACGGCTTCGTCTACCCCGCGTACGACCAGATCGTGTCGCAGGTGGCGAAGATGCACTACCGCTCGCAGGGCAAGGTGCGGATCCCGATGGTCATCCGCATCCCGTTCGGCGGCGGCATCGGCGCTGTCGAGCACCACTCCGAGTCGCCCGAGGCGTACTTCGCGCACACCGCCGGTCTCAAGGTGGTGAGCTGCGCGAACCCGCAGGACGCGTACGTGATGATCCAGCAGGCGATCGCGTCGGACGACCCGGTCGTGTTCCTGGAGCCGAAGCGGCGCTACTGGGAGAAGGGTCCGGTGGACCTGGACGCGCCGATCGCCGACGCGTACCCCCTGCACTCGGCCCGGGTCGCGCGGCCCGGCACGGACGCGACGGTCCTGGCGTACGGCCCGATGGTGCGCACCGCGCTCGACGCGGCCACCGCCGCCGCCGAGGACGGCCGCGAGCTGGAGGTCATCGATCTGCGCACGATCTCGCCGCTGGACCTGACCGCGGCGTACGAGTCGGTGCGGCGCACCGGCCGCTGCGTGGTCGTGCACGAGGCCCCGGGCAACCTGGGTCTCGGGTCGGAGATCGCGGCCCGGATCACCGAGGAGTGCTTCTACTCCCTGGAGTCCCCGGTGCTGCGGGTGACCGGCTTCGACACCCCCTACCCGGCCGCCCGGGTGGAGGAGGAGTACCTGCCCGACCTGGACCGGGTGCTCGACGCCGTCGACCGCACGTTCGGCTGGTGAGCGGCATGTCCCGGATCAAGGAGTTCAACCTTCCCGACCTGGGCGAGGGCCTGACCGAGGGCGAGATCCTCGCCTGGCTGGTCAAGGTCGGCGACGACATCGAGCTGAACCAGCCGATCGTCGAGGTGGAGACCGCGAAGGCGGCGGTCGAGATCCCGGCGAAGTGGGCCGGCCGGGTGCAGGCGATCTTCCACCCGGAGGGGTCCACTGTCGAGGTCGGCGTGCCGATCATCGCGATCGACACCGACCCGGGCGCCGGGCCGATCGAGGAGTCGACGACCGCGACCCCGGCGTCGGACCTGCCCGCTCCGTCGGCAGCGTCGCTCGCCGCGGTCCAGGTCGCGCCCGCCGAGGGCATGGTCGAGCCGGGCCTGATCGGTGGTGTGGCCCCGGGTGGGCGTACCGCCGTGCTGGTCGGCTACGGCCCGCGCAACGCCCCGGCCAAGCGCCGCCCGCGCAAGGGTGACGCGCCGGCACCGGGTCAGGCCGCCGCCCCGGTGGCGCCCGCGCCGGTCGCGCCCGCCCCGCCCGCTCCCGCCCCGGCGGTCAACGGCAACGGCCGGGTCTCCGGTCCGGTGCTCGCCAAGCCGCCGGTCCGCAAGCTGGCGAAGGATCTCGGCATCGACCTGGCCACGCTCACCGGCTCGGGTCCGCTCGGCTCGATCACCCGTGAGGACGTACAGCGGGCGGCGACCGCGACTCCGGCGGCGGCCGAGCCGCTGACGGTCGCGGCACCGCCCGCGTCGGCCGCGAGCTTCGGCGCGGACCGCGAGCAGCGCATCCCGGTCAAGGGGGTACGCAAGCTCACCGCGGAGAACATGGCCCGCTCGGCGTTCACCGCCCCGCACGTGACGGAGTTCCTGACCGTCGACGTGACCCGGGCGATGAAGGCGCTGGACCGGCTGCGCGACCGGCGGGAGTGGCGCGACGTGCGGGTCTCGCCGCTGCTGCTGGTCGCCAAGGCGGTGCTGCTGGCGGTCAAGCGGCACCCGATGGTCAACTCGACCTGGGCCGGCGACGAGATCGTGGTGAAGGAGTACGTCAACCTCGGCATCGCGGCGGCCACCGAGCGCGGCCTGATCGTGCCGAACATCAAGGACGCCGGGCGGCTCTCGCTGCGCGAGCTGGCGGACGCGATGACGGACCTGGTGCAGACCGCGAAGTCGGGGAGGACGTCCCCGGCGGACATGTCCGGCGGCACGTTCACCATCACCAACGTCGGCGTCTTCGGCGTCGACACCGGTACGCCGATCCTGCCCCCGGGCGAGTCGGCGATCCTCGCCTTCGGCGCGGTACGGGAGCAGCCGTGGGTGCACAAGGGCAAGGTGAAGCCGCGCCTGGTGACCACGCTCGGCCTCTCCTTCGACCACCGCATCATCGACGGTGAGCTGGGCTCGAAGTTCCTCCGCGACATCGGGGACTTCCTGGCCGATCCGGAGGCGGCGCTGCTCGCCTGGACCTGACGCACCACCGCTCCGGTCACGGCCGGTGTGCCACGGGTGAACGCCCGGCACACCGGCCGTAACCGTTTCGGGAACGGAATCATCGGATCTGAGGGCAGGCTGACCTACGATCCTTAGGTACGTGGTTCAGCTCACCTAATAATCGATGGCGATGGGCGGCCTGGTGCGCTTAAATAGAGACATCAAGGGGCTGACAACCGAATAGCCAGGAGGAGAGACCCAAGATGAGCATGATCGAGCGAATCCGCACCCGCCGCGACGCCAACCGCCGCGCCCGCGCCATCGAGCACGCGCTGCGTTCCGCGAACTCGCCCGCGGTCCGCGAGGAGCTTCTCGCCATCGCCCAGCGTCACATGAGCTGACGCCACAGACCTTTCTCACCTCCTCCAGTCCGAAGACCCGCCCGACACCGGGCGGGTCTTCGGCGTATCGGCATCGGTCGGCACCGGGATTCCACCTCGCCGCACCGCCCGGTACGGTTGGCACGGTCGCCAACCGGTGGTTCCGGGCCGACGCGGGCAAGTGAAACTCATCGACGTCGTCCGGTGACTTTCGGTGACGGCCGATGCTCCCCCGGGCGGCTCCGGGCAACCACCGGATACGGTGCGGGGAGCCCGCACGGCCGGTACCCGCCGGCGACGCCGGCAGCCATGCCGACGGTTCCCCGGACCGGCATCGGCGGCCGACCTGTGATGGAGGAGGCGCACCCATGACGTCCGAGGCTCCGCACCGCCCCGGCCAGGAGCCGGGCGAGGTGTCGCCGGGCACCGGCGGACCGGTGCCGTACGGCGATCAGCCGGCGCAGCAGGACAACGGGTACAACGGAGCGCCCGACCTCGGCTGGGCGCCGCCCCCGCCGGCCGGTCGGCCCGCGCAGCCGGCCCCGGCCTGGGCCGCTAACGACGAACAGCCCCCCGCCTGGGCCCCGCCCGCGGGCCAGCCGGTGACCGGCCGGGCCACCGCCCAGGTCCCACCGCCCGCCGACCGTGGGCAGCAGCCCGCCTGGGGCGGCACCGACCAGGGCGCCCCCGCCTGGGCCGGTCCCGCCCAGGGCAGTCCCGTGTGGGGCGCTCAGGAGCAGCCCGGCCCGGACCGCGCCGCCGACCCGGCGCCGCCCGCGTGGGCCGCCACGCCGCCGGGCAGCCCGGTCGAGCCGACGGCGCCGGCCTGGGCCGCCGAGCAGAACCGCCAGGGGTGGGGCTCCGGTGAGCAGCCGGCCCGGTCGCCGTCCGGCGACCCGGCCGCCCGCAGCACCGGTTACGTCCCCGCCCCGGCCACCGTGCCGAACGAGACCTGGGTCACGCCCGCCCCGCCGGACGACCCGCACCGCTCCGGCGGCTTCGCGCCCACCGGCGGGCAGCACGACGACGCCCCGGGACACGCCGGTGGCTGGTCCACCGCCGCGCCGCCGGACGATCCGAACCGCTCCGGCGGCTGGAACCCGCGCGACGAGCAGCCCGCCGCGGCCGACGATCCCGGCCGCTCCGGCGGCTGGACGCCGCGTGAGAGCCAGCCGGCCTGGGCACCTCCGGGTCAGCAGACCGGCGCCACCTGGCCGCCGGCCGACCCGCCCGCCCGTGCCGCCGCCGCGGTCTCGGTGCCCGGCGTCACCCGGCCGGACAACGCGTGGTCCACTCCGGAGCAGTCCGATCAGGACAACCGCTCCGCCGCTGGCGAGGACGACTCGCACCGCTCCGGCGGCTGGCGTCCGACCGGTGGACAGCACGACGGCGGATGGCCCGCCCCGCAGGCCGAGAACCGGCCGGGTGGCTGGGATGAGCCCGCCCGCCCCGACGACCCGGACCGCTCCGGCGGCTGGGCCGCGGGCCGCGCCGCCGGCCCCGCCGAGGCGGCACAGCCGGGCGGCTGGGGTGAGCCGGACCAGGGCCGGCAGCCCGGTGGCTGGGGCGCCCCCGCCGTACCGCAGCAGCGTGACTCCGAGGAGCAGGCCGGCGCCTGGAGCGGTGCCGCGTCCGTGCCGCAGCAGCAGGAGAGCGGCCGGTCGGCCGAGGAGCCGGCACAGCCCAGTTGGGGTGCCGCCGCACCGGTCGATACTCCGGCGGCCCGCGCGAGCGTCTCCGTACCGGCGCCCGACGGCGGCTGGGGCGGCAACCAGAACGACCGCCTGGCCGTACCGGCCGCCGAGCCGTGGTCGCCCGCCGAGGCGTGGGGCCGCTCCGAGGACTCCGCCCCGGCGTACCAGCCCGCTCCCGCGCCGGGCATCTCGCCCGGCAACGCGGTGCCGCTGCCGGCACAGCAGCAGCGCGTGCCCGGAGCCGCGCTCGCCGCGTCGCCGCCCGCCGACCAGCCGCCCGCGCCGGCCGAACCCCAGGGGTACGAGCCGGAGCGCGGTGACGGCGCGTGGGGCGAGTCGCAGTCGGCCTCCGTGCCCGGCCCGCGTACCTCCCCGGAGGGCGGCCCGGTCTCGGCCAGCGCGTCGGTCCCGGTGACCAGCCGGGTCACCCCGCCGTCCGACCAGCCCCTGCCGACCGGCACCCCGGCGCCACAGCCCCGGGTGTACGGCCGGCCCGCCCGCCCGGAGCCCGAGGACACGCCCGAGCAGGACGGTCACGGCTTCCCCGAGCAGGACGGGCCCTCCGGATTCGGCCCGGACAACGGCTTCCCCGGCCCGCAGTCCCGGACCGTCGACGCCGACGGGCCGCACGGGTACGCCGCCGTGCCGCCGTCCTCGCCGGCCGCGCCGCCGCCGTTCCCGGCCGGTGTGCCGTCCTTCATGGACCCGCCCGCCAACACCCGCCCCGCCAACGGGGTGCACCCGGGCGGCGAGCAGCCCGGCGCGGTCCGGGACCCGTTCGACGGCCCGCAGAGCCCCTACGGCACCCCGGGTGGCAGCCAGGACCCGTTCGGCCCGCCCGGCGGCCATCAGGACCCGTTCGGTGGCCCTCAGGGCGGCCGCCAGGATGCGTTCGGCAGCCCGGCCGGCCGGCCCGAGCCGTTCGGCGGCCAGCCGGACCAGTTCGGCCCGCCGGCCGGTGGGCGCGCCTCCGTCGCGGTGCCCGGCCAGGGCCGGCCGGGCGAGACGAGCCCCTTCCCGGCACAGCAGGCCCCGCCGGCCTGGTCGCAGGACGCGCCGTCCGGTGAGCCGGAGCAGGGCCGGTTCGACGCGTTCAAGCCGGACGCCGCCGAGCCGCAGACCGAGGCGCCCCCGCCGAAGGTACGCAACGGACGGGTGCTGGCCGCCGTACTGATCGCGGCGGTGCTCATCCTCGCCGTACCGCTCGGTCTGCTCACGCTGCTCGGCAAGGTCGGCGACGACAAGCCGGCGGGCTTCGACCCGGCGGTCGGTTCCTGCGTCAAGCAGTCCGGCGAGACCGCCGTTCCCGCCGACTGCGGTGAGCAGGGCGCGTTCAGCGTGGTGTCGAAGGTGGACAACAAGGACAAGTGCGCCGATCTGACGCAGCCCACCGTCTCCGTCGAGAACGGCGGGACCACCCGGGTGCTCTGCCTGAAGCCGGCCGGCCAGTAACCACACGTACGCGGAGCGTCCACCCCTCACCGGGTGGGCGCTCCGCGCCGTTCCGGTGTGCCTCTGTTCACCCCGGGTTCGCCGCGAGCGCACCCGGCCAGTGCGGCACGATGGGGGCATGAGCGCGCGCGTACGGGCACCGGAACTGCGGGGTCGGGCCTGGCTGAACACCGGCGGCAAGGCCGTCACGCTGGCCGACCTGCGCGGCAAGATCGTCTTGTTGGACTTTTGGACCTTCTGCTGCATCAACTGCCTGCACGTGCTGGACGAACTGCGCCCGCTCGAAGAGAAGTACGGCGACGTCCTGGTCGTGATCGGGGTGCACTCGCCGAAGTTCGAGCACGAGAAGGACCCGGCGGCGCTGGCCGCGGCCGTCGAGCGGTACGGCGTGCACCACCCGGTGCTCGACGACGCCGACATGGACATGTGGCAGCAGTACGCGGCCAAGGCGTGGCCGACTCTGGCCGTGGTCGACCCGGAGGGCTACGTGGTCGCCACCATGGCCGGCGAGGGGCACGCCGAAGGGCTGGCGCGGCTGATCGACGAGTTGATCGCCACCCATGAGGCGAAGGGCACGCTGCACCGGGGCGAGGGCCCGTACGTGCCGCCGGCCGAGCCGGACACCGTGCTGCGGTTCCCCGGCAAGGCGCTGCCGCTCGACGGCGGGAACCTGCTGGTCAGCGACTCGGCCCGGCACTCGCTGGTGGAGCTGGCCGCCGACGGCGAGACGGTGGTTCGCCGCATCGGCGCCGGTTCCCGGGGCCGTACGGACGGCCCGGCCTCCGCCGCCACGTTCGCCGAGCCGCAGGCGCGCTGCCTGCTGCCGCCGCACGTGGCCGAGGTCGCCGGTTACGACGTGGTCGTCGCGGACACCGTCAACCACCTGCTGCGCGGCGTACGGCTGTCGTCCGGCGAGGTGGTCACGATCGCGGGCACCGGGCGGCAGTGGCGCTCGACCGTCGACGACCACGCGCACGACGCCCGCGCCGTCGACCTGTCGTCCCCGTGGGACGTGGCCTGGTACGGCGATCGGGTGATCGTCGCCATGGCCGGCATCCACCAGCTCTGGTGGTTCGACCCGATCAAGCGGACCGCCGGCATGTACGCCGGGACCACAGTCGAGGCGCTGCGCGACGGCCCGCTGCCGGACGTGTGGATGGCCCAGCCGTCCGGGTTGTCCGTCTCGGTCGACGGGACACGGCTCTGGGTGGCCGACAGCGAGACCAGCGCGATCCGGTGGGTCGAAGACGGTGTGATGCACACCGCAGTCGGTCAGGGCCTGTTCGACTTCGGGCACGTCGACGGCCCGGCCGACCAGGCGTTGCTCCAGCATCCGCTGGGTGTGTGCGCGCTGCCCGACGGTTCGGTGCTGATCGCCGACACGTACAACGGGGCGGTGCGCCGCTTCGACCCGGAGACCGGCCAGGTGGGCACCGTGGCGGACGGGCTGGCCGAGCCGAGCGACCTGGTGCTGACCGGCGAGGGCGACGTGCTCGTGGTCGAGTCGGCCGCGCACCGGCTGACCCGGCTGGCGCCGGGCGCGCTGACGTCGGCCGGGGCGAACACGGTGGACGGCCCCCGGCACCGGCTGGAGCGCAAGCCGACCGACGTGGCGGCCGGGGAGCTGACCCTGGACGTGATCTTCACGCCGGCGCCGGGGCAGAAGCTCGACGAGACGTACGGGCCGTCGACCCGGCTGGTGGTCTCGGCGTCCCCGCCGGAGCTGCTGGTCGAGGGCGCGGGCACGACCACCGACCTGTCCCGCAAGCTGGTGGTCAGCGGCGACGTGACGCAGGGGGTGCTGCAGGTGACCGCCCAGGCGGCGACCTGCGACGCCGACGTGGAGCACGCGGCCTGTCACCTGACGCGGCAGGACTGGGGCGTGCCGGTCCGGGTGGTCACCGGCGGCGCGACCCGCGTGCCACTGGTCCTGCGTGGCATGGACGCCTGACAGCGCGTGTTAAGAAGGGGCCCTTCCTCTACCGGAGGCGTTAAGAAGGGGCCCTTCCTTTCACGTGAACGGAGTGAGCGTGACCCCCGCGTCGATGAGCGCGGCGCGGACCAGCTCCGCGCACCGCACCGCGCCGGGCGTGTCCCCGTGCAGGCAGATCGACTCGACCGGGCAGGCGATCACCGTGCCGTCGACGGCGACGAGCGTCTGCTCGACGGCCATCCGTACCGCCCGGACGGCCACCTGCTCCGGGTCGGTCACCAGCGCGTCGGGGGAGCTGCGCGGCACCAGCGTGCCGTTCGGGAGATAGTTGCGGTCGGCGAACCCCTCGGCCACCACCCGCAGGCCGGCGCCGGTGGCGAGCTGCGCGAGCACGCTGCCGGGCTGGCAGAGCACCGGTAGCTCGTGGTCGTACCCGCTGATCGCGGCCACCAGCGCGGCGGCCACGGCCTTGTCGCGGGCCGCCGCGTGGTAGAGCGCGCCGTGCGGTTTGAGGTAGCGGACCCGGGTGCGGTACAGCCGGCAGAAGGCGTCGAGCGCGCCGAGCTGGTAGATCGTCTCGTCGCGCAGCTCGGCGAAGTCGTACGCGATGTGCCGCCGGCCGAAGCCGGCGAGGTCCCGGTAGCCGACCTGCGCGCCGACCGCTACGCCGCGTTCGGCGGCGGCGGCGCAGACCTGGTGCATGGTGGCCGCGTCGCCGGCGTGGAAGCCGCAGGCGACGTTCGCGGAGCTGATCAGGTCGAGCAGCGCGTGGTCGTCGCCGAGCCGCCAGCTTCCGAATCCCTCGCCCAGGTCAGCGTTGAGGTCCATGGAACGTCACCGTAGTGCCTGGCCGGGCCTGGGCGAACGCTGTCACGTCGTCCACCACTCCGACGACCGGGTAACCGCCGGTGGTGGGGTGGTCGGCCAGGAAGACCAGCGGCTGGCCGTCCGGCGGGACCTGCACCGCGCCGAGCACCAGGCCCTCGCTGGGCAGTTCGCCGGCGACCGCGCGGGGCAGCGCCGCGCCGGCCAGCCGCGCGCCGATCCGGTTGCTGTCCGGGCTCACCGTGTACGCGGTGCCGCACAGCAGGTCCAGCGCCTGCGGGTTGAACCAGTCCTGCCGGGGGCCGGGGCGCACGGTCAGCCGCAGTTCGTCCGGGACCGGCCGGGTGACGGCGAGGTCGACCGGGGGCGGCGGCCGGTCCGCGGTGCCGAGTGGCAGCCGGTCCCCGTCGCGCAGCGGTGGCGGCCCGAGCCCGGAGAGCGTGTCGGTGGATCGGCTGCCGAGCACCGGTTCGACGGTGATTCCGCCGCTGACCGCCAGCCAGGTGCGTACGCCGGCCCGGGCCGGCCCGACGCGCAGCACCGCGCCCGCCGGTAGTGCGAGCGGCAGTCCCACGTCGCCCGGCCGGGTGTCCCCGGCCGGCCACTCGACGGCCACGTCGGCCGGGGCGCCGGTGAGCGCGAGCGCGACGGCCCGGGTGAAGCGCAGCGCGCAGCCGGTCATGGTGATCTCCAGCCCGGCGGCGTGCTCGTGGTTGCCGACGAGGCGGTTGGCCAGGCGCAGGGCGGCCGGGTCGAGCGCGCCGGAGCGGGGTACGCCGAGGTGCGCCCACCCCGGTCGGCCCTGGTCCTGGACGGTGGTGAGCGCCCCGGCCCGCAGTACCTCGATCACGGCGTGTCGACCAGCCGGACCCGGGTGCCGGGGGTGAGCCGGGCCGGCGGGTCGGCGTGCACGTCGAACAGCGGCAGGTCGGTCCGGCCGACCAGCAGCCAGCCGCCGGGTGACGCGGCGGGGTAGATGCCCGCGTACGGGCCGGCGAGCGCGACCGAGCCGGCCGGCACCCGGGTACGCGGTGTGGCGAGCCGGGGCACTGCCAGCTCGGGCGGCAGCCCGGTCAGGTACGCGAACCCGGGCGCGAATCCGCAGAACGCGACCCGGAACTCGGTACGCCGCAGCCGGTCGATCACGGCGGGCACGTCGGTGTCCCAGTGGGCGGCGACGCGCGGCAGGTCCTCGCCGTCGTACACGACTGGCACCCGGACCTCGGCGGTGGTCGCGCCGGGGCCGCCGGTCCGTGGCCGCCAACCGGCGATCCGGTCGGCGGCGGCCGACGGGTCCGGTACGCCGTCGAGCAGCACGGTGACCGCGCCCGGGACGATTTCGGTGGCGGTCAGCTCGCGGCTCGCGCGCCGGTGCCACAGTTCGGCCCGCCATGCCTCGACCTGCTCGGGGTCGTCGCAGTCGAGCAGCAGGGCGTGGGTCCCGACCGGCCGGATCCGCATCCGGTCATCCTCCCGTCGGCTGACGTGACGGTCCACACTACTTGCAAGTAACCTACGCTGTCGTAACCTGTTGATGTGACCACATCCGCACCGTTCCGGCTCCGGCCGGCCGACATCGGGAAGCCGCGCATGCGCGGCTGGCTGCACGCATACGCGTTCTTCGCCGCTCTCGTCTGCGGCATCGTGCTGTGTTCGATCGCCGCCGGCCGACCCGGCTGGGCGCCGCTGGTGAGCTGCCTGATCTACAGCTTCACCGTGTGCGGGCTGTTCGGCACCAGCGCGCTCTACCACCGGCGGGTCTGGTCCGAACGCGGCTACCAGATCATGCGCCGGATGGACCACTCTATGATCTTCGTGTTCATCGCCGGCACCTACACGCCGTTCTGCGCGCTGCTGCTGGACACCCGGCAGGCCACGATCATGCTGAGCCTGGTCTGGGGCGGCGCGATCGCGGGCGTGGCGGTGAAGCTGATCTGGCCGCACGCGCCGCGCTGGGTCTCCGCCCCGCTCTATCTCGCGCTCGGCTGGGTAGCGGTGGCCATGCTGCCGCAGATCCTGCACTCCGGCGGCGTCACCGCGCTGGTGCTGCTGGCGGTGGGCGGCGCGATCTACAGCGTGGGCGCGGTGTTCTACGCGCTGCGCCGCCCGAACCCGTGGCCCACGGTCTTCGGGCACCACGAGTTCTTCCACGCCTGCACGCTCGTCGCGGCGATCTGCCACCACATCGCGATCTACTTCGCCCTGTTCGCCTGAGCCGAGCCGCGCCGCGCCGGACCGGCCCCGGACACGCGCGAGGGCCCCGCGCCGTTGCGGGGCCCTCGGGTTCGGGGGTACGGGATCAGGCCGGGTAACCCGAGCCAGGACCACGCACCTCGCGGTACTCCTCGCGTACGACGCGGTCCTCCCGCACCGGTGCGACCGGCTCGGCGACGACCCGCTCACGCACCGGCGCGGCCACGACCCGGCGGCGGCTGTTCCAGAAGTAGAGCGTGGTGAGCAGGCCGGCGACGCCGGCGAGCATGAGCACCCAGCCCACCACGTTGAGGTTCAGCCATCCCAGATTGGCGTCGACGGCGAACGCGAAGATCGCGCCGAGCGCGATGAGAAAGATGCTGGCACCGATGCCCATGACGTCGCCTCCTTGGCGTCCTGCTGGCGTTTCCTGCCCGCCGCGGCCATGGATGAGGTAGCGGCACACATCGACATACCCAGGCGCTTTGATCGTCAATCAGGCAAGCTGGGCGGTATGACGGACGGCAGGAACGGGCAGCGGACGCTGGTGCTGCTGCGGCACGCCAAGGCCGAGCCGTCCGGGGACCTCCCGGACGTGGAGCGGTCACTCACCGCGCGGGGGCACGCCGACGCGGCCACCGCCGGGGCCTGGCTGGCCCGGCACGGGCTGCTCCCCGACGTGGTGCTCTGCTCGCCCGCCCGGCGTACCCGGCAGACCTGGCACGACGCGGCGATGGGCATGAGCGGTTCGCCGACGGAGAGCGGTCCGGCGGGCTCGGCGCCCGCGGTGCGGTACGAGGCGAGCGCGTACGACGCGCTTCCGGATCAGCTGCTGGAGCTGCTGTGGACCGTCGAGCCGACCGCCGGTACCGTGCTGCTGGTCGCCCACAATCCGGGGATCTCACTGTTGTCGGCGCTGCTCGACCCGCAGCGGGCCGACCCGGACGGGCTGCGGACCAGTGACCTGGTGGTGCACCGGCCGACGACCCGCTGGGCCGACCTCGGGCCCGGAACCGCGCCGATCACCGGCCGCCACACCGCCCGCGCCTGATCCACAGCGCTCAGCCGACGCGGGTGTCGTACGCGGCCCGGTTGGCGAGCACGTCGTCCATGTGCGCCTCCGCCCAGGACTTCAGGCCGCGGATCATCTCGTGCAGGGAGAACCCGAGGTCGGTCATCTCGTAGGTGACCGTCACCGGCACTGTCGGCTCGACGGTGCGGGTGATCAGACCGTCGCGCTCCAGGGCGCGCAGCGTCTGGGTGAGCATCTTCTGGCTGACCCCGGGCAGCGTGCGGAACAGCTCGGAGTATCGCCTCGGTCGTGGGTCGCCCGCGCAGTCCGCCCCGAACCGGTGTGAGCCGTCGCTGCGCAGCGCGGCCAGCACGAGTGCGACCCACTTGTCGGTGATCCGGTCGAGCAGTTGCCGGCTGGGGCACCCGGCCAGGAACGCGTCGTACTCGGCCTTGCTCATCTCTGCTCCTGCCGCCCGGTGAGCTACGCACTTTCAGGTGCCTACTTCCCATGAGAAAGTAACATCCCGATAGTGGAGGGCGGCCGCCGCGACCCGGCGGCGTCGCGTAACGACGAGAGGTACACGCATGGCCCCCACCACCCTTCCCGGCGGCACCTGGACGCTGGGCGACCTGACCGTGACCCGGTTCGGCTACGGCGCGATGCAGCTCGCCGGCCAGTGGGTCATGGGACCACCGGCGGACCACGAGGGCGCCCTCGCGGTGCTGCGCGAGGCGGTCGCGCTCGGCATCACCCACATCGACACCAGCGCGGCGTACGGGCCGTACGTCACCAACCGGCTGATCAGGGAGGCGCTGCACCCGTACCCGGAGTCGCTGTATGTCGTCACCAAGGTCGGCGCGGACCGGGACGAGCAGGGCGGCTGGCCCACCGCGCGCGACCCGCGCAGCCTGCGCCGGCAGGTCCGGGAGAACCTGGAGACGCTCGGCCTGGAGAGGCTCGACCTGGTCAACCTGCGGCTCGGCGACGCCACGGGCCCGCAGCCCGGCTCGCTCGCCGAGCCGCTGGAGACGCTCGTCGCGCTCCAGCGGGAGGGCCTGATCCGCCACCTCGGCCTGAGCAACGTGACGCCGGAACAGGTCACCGAGGCACAGGCCATCACATCCATCGTCTGCGTGCAGAACCACTACAACCTGGCGCACCGCGCAGACGACGACCTGATCGACGAGCTGGCCCGGCAGGGCGTCGCCTACGTGCCGTACTTCCCGCTCGGCGGCTTCACCCCGCTGCAGTCCTCGGCGCTGTCGGCAGTGGCCGCGCGCCTCGGGGCGACACCGATGGGTGTCGCCCTGGCCTGGCTGCTGCGCCGTTCCCCGAACATCCTGCTGATCCCCGGCACCAAGTCCGTCGCGCACCTGCGCGAGAACGTCGCCGGCGCCGGGCTGGCCCTCTCCGGCGAGGATCTCGCCGAGCTGGACCGGATCGGCAGCTGAGACGCGGCGTCAGGACGGCGGCGCCGTCGGCGGCGGCGGGTCGGGCGGCGGCGGCATCATCGCGGTCGGATGCGAGAGCCGGTTCTCCTCCACGATGAGCGTGCGGGCCCGCTTGCGGCGGTCCTGCCAGAACCACAGCGTGGTCAGCAGGACGCCCAGCCCGGCCAGGATGAAGACCCAGCCGACCGCACGCAGGTCGATCCACCAGACGTTGGCCCGGATGGCGAAGGTCATGATCGCGCCGAGCGCGATGAGAAAGATGGCGCTACCAATGCCCATGTGCGCTGCACTCCCCCGTGCGATGGCCTTGGGCGTACTCCGGTCGTGGTCCGCGACGGTTACCCGCCACCGGGCCGCCTATCCGCCCGGGGCGCACGCACGACGACGGCCGGCGGGCTGGGGCCCGCCGGCCGTCGTCGTGAGGGGGAGAGTGACGCTTCAGGGGTGAAAGCCCCCGGAAGGGCTCAGAAAGCCTCCTCCGGGAGGTCCATGATCTCCAGGTCGGTGCCCTCGATGATCCGCCGGTCCGCGCCGATGCGGGGCAGCACCTCGCGGGCGAAGAACCGGGCGGCGGCGACCTTGCCGGTGTAGAAGGACTTGTCGGCCGCGGAGACCTCGCCGGCCAGCGCCTTCAGCGCCACGTCCGCCTGCTTCTGCAGCAGCCAGCCGACCACCAGGTCGCCGATCGCGAGCAGGAACCGGCGGCTGCTCAGGCCGACCTTGTAGAGGGCGCGGGTGTCGCCACCCTGGGCCTCGCCCAGCCAGCCGGTCATCACGCCGAGGATGTTCTGGATCTCGGCGAGCGCCTTGCCGAGCGCCTGCCGCTCCTCCTTGAGCTGGCCGTTGCCGGCCTCGGAGGTGATGTGCTCCTGGATCTCGGCGGCGACCGCCATCAGGGCCTTGCCGTTGTCCCGGACGATCTTGCGGAAGATCAGGTCCAGGCTCTGGATCGCCGTGGTGCCCTCGTACAGGGTGTCGATCTTGGCGTCCCGGACGTACTGCTCCAGCGGGTAGTCCTGGAGGAAGCCGGAGCCGCCGAAGGTCTGCAGCGCCTCGTGCCCGAGCAGCTCGTACGCCCGCTCCGAACCGACGCCCTTGACCAGCGGCAGGAGCAGGTCGTTGACCCGCTTCGCCAGCTTGGTGGCCTTCTCGTCACCGGCCGCCTCGGCGATCGTGACCTTGTCCTGCCAGGTCGCGGTGTAGCAGACGAGCGCGCGCAGGCCCTCGGCGTACGACTTCTGCAGCAGCAGCGAGCGGCGCACGTCCGGGTGGTTGGTGATGGTCACCCGCGGCGCGGTCTTGTCGGCCATCTGGGTGAGGTCGGCGCCCTGCACCCGGTTCTTGGCGTACTCCAGCGCGTTCAGGTAGCCGGTGGAGAGCGTGGCGATGGCCTTGGTGCCGACCAGCATCCGGGCGTACTCGATGATCATGAACATCTGGCGGATGCCGTCGTGCTTCTCACCCAGCAGCCAGCCCTTGGCCGGTACGCCGTGCTCGCCGAAGGTCACCTCGCAGGTGTTCGAGACCTTCAGGCCCATCTTGTGCTCGACGTTGGTGGCGTAGACGCCGTTGCGCTCGCCCAGCTCGCCGGTCTCGGCGTCGAAGTGGTACTTCGGCACGACGAACAGCGACAGGCCCTTGGTGCCCGGGCCACCGGCGCCCTCGACGCCGACCGGGCGGGCCAGCACGTAGTGGACGATGTTGTCGCTCAGGTCGTGCTCACCGGAGGTGATGAAGCGCTTCACGCCCTCGATGTGCCACGAGCCGTCCGGCTGCTGGATCGCGCGGGTACGGCCGGCGCCCACGTCCGAGCCGGCGTCCGGCTCGGTGAGGACCATGGTCGAACCCCACTGCTTGTCGATGAACAGCCGGGCCCACTTCTTCTGCTCCTCGGTGCCCTCGACGTGCAGCACGTGGGCGAAGGACGGGCCGGAGGCGTACATCCAGATCGGGGCGTTGGCGCCGAGCACCAGCTCGGCGAGCGACCACCAGAGGGCACGCGGGGCGTTGGTGCCGCCCAGGGACTCCGGCAGGTCGAGGCGCCAGAACTCGGAGTCCATGAACGCCTTGTACGACTTCTTGAACGATTCCGGCAGCGGCGCGGTGAACGTCGCCGGGTCGAAGACCGGCGGGTTGCGGTCGCTGTCCGTGTAGCTGGCAGCCAGGTCCTCGCGGGCGAGGCGGTCGACCTCGCCGAGGAAGCTGCGGGCGGTGTCGACGTCCAGGTCCGTGAACGGGGCCTGGCCGAGCGTCCGGTCCGCCCCGAATACCTCGAACAGGTTGAACTCGAGGTCCCGCACGTTGCTCTTGTAGTGGGTCATGCTCGCTGGCCCCGCTTCCGGACAGGTGTTACCGATCAGTAACTCCAGACTGTATTACTCACCGGTAGGCAACGACAAGCGGATCTCGGAAGTGACAGCGATTACACACTTCCCGTTCATCCGTCGGCGGCGCCGACCTCCCAGCTCGGCACCGGCGTCGCGGTGGCGCTGTACGGGCCGGCGTACTCCATCAGGACCAGCGCGATGTCGTCGTCGAGCCGGCCGTGCACCCACTCGACCAGGGCGGTCTCCAGCGAGGCCAGCCCGTCGGCGACGGTGCCGTGGCCGAGCAACGGCCAGGCCCGGTCGGCGGTGGGGAAGAACTCGCCGTCCCGGCGCGCCTCGCCAAGCCCGTCGGTGAACAGCAGCAGCCGGTCGCCCGGCTCCAGCCGCTCCACGCGCGGCCGGACCACCGGCATGAAGCCGAGCGGCGGCGCGGGCGCGGGCGGCTCCAGCGGGATCACCGCGCCCCGGCGCAGCAGCAACGGCGGCGGGTGCCCGCAGTTGACGATCGTGAGGGTGCCGCCGCGCTCCTCGACCAGCGCCGCGGTGACGAAGTCCTCGTCGCCGACGTTGCGGGCCACCGCGCGGTCCAGGTCGGTCACCACCGCGCGCAGGTCGGCCCGCTCGTACGCGACGTGCCGGTAGGAACCGAGCACGATGCTGGCCAGGCGGACCGCGTCCAGCCCCTTGCCCCGGACGTCACCGATGATCATGCGGACGCCGTACGGGGTGTCCATCGCCTCGTACAGGTCGCCGCCGATCTCGGCGGTAGCGGTCGAGGAGATGTACCGGGCGGCCACCGCGAGCGTGCCGACCTGCGGTCCGAGCGGGCGCAGCACCGCCTGCTGGGCCACCGAGGCGAGCCGGGACAGCTCCGCGATCCGGTCCACCTGCCGCTGGCGTACCGCCGCCGTGGCCGCGGCGACGACAGTCCCCACCGCGATGGCTGTCACGTTCACGGCGGTCACCAGCGTGGTACCCCGCTCGGCGAGGGCGAAGGCGACACCGACGGCGGTGGCCAGCCCGCCCATCGCGAGCACCACCCGCCAGGAGGCCAGCGCCGCCGCCAGGAACGGCGCGATGACCATCAGCGCGAGGTAGTGCGCCGGACGGCCGTCGGCCAGTTCCGCCGCGGCGACGATCGCGAGCAGCCCGAGGGCCGCGCCGAGGCCGGCGCGGGATCCGGGGCTCAGCGGGCGACGGCCCGGCTGGAAGGGTTGCGTGCGTACATCGGACAGCATGCCTGATGGACGTGAACGGGAGAATGAACCTGGCCCGTCGGCCGTGGAAGTTCTGGCCGAGTGGACGGTCAGCCGAGGACCTCGTACCGGACCTGGATGTGCCCGAGACCGGTGGCGGCGATGGACGCGAACGCGGCGCGGGACAGGTCCAGGCACCGGCCCTCGATGAACGGGCCCCGGTCGTTGATCCGCACCACCACCGACTTGCCGTTGTCCGGGTTGGTGACCCGGACCTTCGTGTTGAACGGCAGCGTCTTGTGCGCGGCGGTCAGCGCGTTCGGGTTGAACGACTCGCCGTTCGCGGTCATCTGACCCTCGGCGTAGAAGGACGCGCCGCAGGAGCCGCTGTCCACGACCTTCGGGCTGCTGGTCTTCTTCGCCGTCGGCGACGGGGAGGCGGTCCGGGCCTTGCTCCGGGAGGCCGCCTGGGTCCGGCTCGACTTCGGGCTCGCGGTGGCCTTCGGCGACGGGCTGAGGCTCGCGCTCGGCGAGGCCGAGGCGCTCGGCGAGGGGGCCGCCGAGGTGGGGGCGGGCGTGCTGGGCAGCGTCGCGACCGCGACCGGCTCGGCGGGCGGCTCGGCGGAGGTGAGCCGCACGGCGCCGACGGTACCGCCGACCGCGAGCGCCACGCCGACCGCCGCGGTCGCGGCGATGGCGGCGGGCGAGGAGAACTTGCGGGTACGAAGGTGCCTAGCAGCCACCGGCCCGGTCCTTTCGTCAACTGAACAAACCGGCCCGGACCGTAACGAGAGAAGCACTTCCGAAGTCAACGTGATCATGGTGCTATGCCCGTATTTACCCCGGTACGTGTAGCCGATCACGCCACGCTCGATCGGCCGAACGGCCCACCGATCCCCGAGGATGGAAACCGTGCTGAACCGTCGCCTGGTCGAGCTGTTCCGGTGGATCGACCCCGGCCCCGGCAGCACCCACCTGGTCAGCGACACCTCCGGCTGGTGGCGTGACCCCGAGGTGCTCGCCCAGGTCGGCCCGGCGCTGGCCGGGCTCTTTCCGGACGCCCGCCCGACCGTCGTGATCGCGCCCGAGGTGACCGGGCTGCTGCTCGGCCCGCTCGTCGCGGTCGCCACCGGAGCCGGTTTCCTGCCCGCGTACAAGGACGGCGGCGAGCGACGCCGGGCCGGGCCGACGCGCTGGGCGCAGACACCCCCCGACTACCGGGGCCGGCGGCTGCGGGTCGGCGTGGACAGCAGGCGGCTCGGCACCGGCGACCGGGTGCTGCTCGTCGACGACTGGGTCGACACCGGCGCGCAACTGGACGCGCTGTGCCGGGTCGTCCGGGACGCCGGGGCCGACCTGGTCGGCGCCGCCGCGCTCGTCGCGACCTGCCCGCCCGAGGTCGCCGCGCGGCTGAGGCTGCGCACCCTGCTCACCGGCGCCGACCTGCCGTGAGCCGCCGGCGGTGGCGGAGCGTGCCGTAGCGTCGGCGGCATGTGGCCCCGCATCGGTGGATTGCGCGCACTCGCCCTCGGCACGCCCGGTGAGCTGCGCACCCGGCTCAACACCCTCGTGCTCTCCGGCGTGAAGACCGCCACCGCCGGCCTCGTGCAGGAGTACGACGACGAGAACGAGGAACTGGAGTACGTCGGCGAGCGACTGGTCCTGGTCGACGACAACGACCGGTTCGTCGCCGTGATCGAGGTGACAGGCGTCGAGGTGGTGCGCTTCGCCGACGTGCCGTGGGACTTCGCCCGCGCCGAGGGCGAGGGCGACAGGTCGATCGAGGAGTGGCGCGAGGGCCACGGCGCCTACTGGGCCCGGCAGGGCACGCCGGTCACCGACGACACCCTGATCGTCTGCCTCCGGTTCCGGGTGGTCTCCACCGAGGGCAGCGTCGGCACCTAGCCGGCCCGGCGCAGCTCCGGCAGCAGCGCCGCCGCCTCCACCAGCACCGCCGCGTCGCCCGCGTACCAGCTGCTGGCCCGGGGCCAGTGCGTCACCACGTCGGTGAAGCCCAGCCGGGCCGCCCGGGCCACCTGCTCGGCGAAGAAGTCGGCGCTGGTCAGCGAGAACATCGGAGCGGAGTCGAGCGAGAGGTAGCGGTCCAGCGTCGCCGGGTCACGGCCGGCCTGCTCCAGCGTGCGGTCCATCCGCTCGGACAGCTCCGTGACCGTCCGCCACCAGCTCTCCACGTCGTCGCTGCCCTGCCCGATGGTCACCCAGCCCTGCCCGAACCGGGCGGCCAGCCGCATCGAGCGGGGACCGTTCGCGGCCACCACGAACGGCACCCGGGGCTGCTGGACGCACCCCGGGTTGTTGCGCGCGTCGACTGCGGTGAACCAGTCCCCGCGCCAGGTCGTGCCGTCCTCCCGCAGGATCGCGTCGAGCAGCTCGGTGAACTCGGCGAACCGGTCCACGCGCTGCCGGGGCGGCAGCGGCACGCCGCCGAGCACCGCCGAGTCGAAGCCGATGCCCCCCGCGCCCAGGCCGAGCAGCACGCGGCCGTCGGACACGTCGTCGAGCGCCGTCACCTGCCGGGCGAACGCCACCGGGTGCCGGAAGTTCGGCGAGGCCACGAGCGTCCCCAGCTTGACCCGGGACGTCACGCCGGCCGCCGCGGTCAGCGTCGTCCACGAGTCGAACCACGGCCCGTCGACCAGGTCACGCCAGCCCAGGTGGTCGTAGGTCCAGGCGTGGTCGAAGCCCCACTCGTCCACCTGGGCCCACCGCCGACGTGCTTCCGACCAGCGCTGGTCAGGCAGGATCACGATGCCGATTCGCATGCCCGCCAGGGTACGACCCGGGTCGGACACTCCGACCCGGGTCGCGGTGATCACGCCGCCAGATCGGCCACCACGCAGGCGATGTTGTCCGGTGCGCCGGCCGCGTACGCCAGCTCCACCAGGCGCTCGACGGCGCTCTCCGGGTCGTCCGCCTCGGCCAGCGCGCCGTGCAGCGCGCCCGGGTCCACCACGGCGGAGAGACCGTCGGAGCAGAGCAGATAGCGGTCGCCGGGCAGCGCGGTCCGCAGCGCCAGGTCCGCCTCGACCTCCGCGCCCGCGCCGAGCGCCCGGGCCAGCAGCGCCCGCTGCGGATGCGATCCCGCCTCGGCCGGGGTGAGCCGGCCCTGGTCGACGAGCGTCTGCACGTACGTGTGGTCCTGGGTGAGCCGGGACAGCTCACCGCCGCGCAGCAGGTACGCCCGGCTGTCCCCGACGTGCACCAGCGCGAGCCGGGTACCACGTCGCACGAGCGCGGTGAGCGTGGTGGCAGGCTGATCGGTGTCGGTGGCGTGCGCGCGTACCGCCCGGTCGGCCCGGCTCACCGCGTCGGCAAGCGCGGCGAGCAGATCGGCCTGCGACTCGTCCGTCTGCTCCAGCGGCCGCAGCGCGTCCACCGCCTCCGCGCTCGCCGTGGACCCGGCGGGACCGCGTACGCCGTCGGCGACAGCGAGCAGCGCTGCGCTCGCGTACGCGGTGTCCTCGTTGGAGTCGCGGACCGTGCCGGTCTCGCAGCGCGTCGCGTACCGGAAGATCGTCTCGGACATGGTGGTGCCCCTCTCGCTGAGCCTGTCGACGAGGAGCGCGACGGCCCGGCCGCGCGCCGCGGTGTCCGCGCTGACCCGCCGCCACCAGGCGTCGAGCGCCTCCGCGGCGGCCGCGGGCGGCAGGCCGCAGACGGTACGGATCTCGGCCAGCGGCATCCCCGCCCGGCGCAGCCCGGCGATCAGCCGCGCCCGGTCCGCCTGCTCCGGCGCGTAGTAGCGGTAGCCCGAGTGCGGGTCCACCGCGGCCGGGGGCAGCAGCCCGCAGTCGTCGTAGATGCGCAGCGCCTTGGCGCTCAGGCCGGTCGCGCGGGCGAACGCCCCGATGGTCAGCAGTCGCACCGTGCCTCCCTCGCGCTCCTCGTGCCGGTCACCGCGACCGGCACCGATCACGCTGGGCCTTGCCGCAGGGGACGGGTCAAGGCGTCGTTGCCGCCAGTTTGGCGAGCATCCGGCCCAGATGCGGCTCGATCGTGCCGGTCGGCGCCTCGTTCACCTCGGCCGGCGTCCACCAGCGGATGCCCGCGAACTCCACCGAGTCGGGCGTGAACCGCTGGTCACGGCCCGCGGACAGCACGTACCAGAGGCTCACGTCGGTGTGCCGGTGCTCGGGCGGGCCGACCGTCTCGGTGACGGTGAGGAACGCCGGGCGCTCACCGAACGGCGGCGCGAAGACCGCCGACACGCCCAGTTCCTCCCGCAGCTCGCGGCGCACCGTGTCGGCCGGGTGCTCTCCCGGCTCGACGTGCCCGCCGCTGGGCAACCACATCGCGGCGAGGCGGTGGTCGACGAGCAGCACCGCGCCGTCGGCCGGGTCGCGGAGCAGGAAGTACGCGACCAGGTGTGGCGACGGCGTACGCGGCTTGGCCCGGCGGAAGATGTCCTCCGTGCCGGCCAGCCAGGTCAAGGCCGCCTCCCGGTGCCGCGCCTCCAGCTCGTCCCCAGGTGGCAGTTCCTCGACCAGTGCCCGGATCTCGTCCCGCATCCCGCCGATGCTGCCACCTGGGTACGACGGGATCAGTCCGGCGGCAGCGGGTTGGCGTCGGCTGCTGCGCGGACGAACTCGCGTACCCGGGATGTGGTGTTCCCGGCCGGCCACACCGGACCGCGACAGATCGGCGGCGCGTCATGGATCGGCACGTAGGCCACGTCCGGGCGGGCGTAGAACTGCCGGGCCTGCTCACCCACCGGCAGCACCCCGCGCCCCAGCGCGACGAGCGCCAGCATCTCGGAGAAGCTGCCACCCACCGGGCCCTTCGGCACCGGACGGCCGGACGGGGTGCGGTCCGGCGTGCGGTCCTGCTTGAACGCGGTCGACGTCACCGCCGGGTACTGCACCACCGGATGGTCGCCCAGCACCTCCAGCGACACCGACTCCTCGGCCGCCAGCGGATGGCCCGCGGCCACCGCGAGCACCCGGCGCTCGCGCAGCAGCACCGGGCCGCTCGCCATGCCGTCGAAGGGGTACGAGGCGATCAGGACGTCGATCGTGCCGTCCAGCAGGCTCGACCGGGTGCTGGCCAGCGGCGCCTCGTGCACGTGCACCTCGCAGTCCGGGTGGCGCTCGGTGAACAGCGCGACCGCGCGCAGCAGCACCGGCGCTGTCGACTCGCCGACGTACGCCACCCGCAGCTCGCCGGTGAGCCCGCGCCCGGCGTCCACAGCCCGCTGCACCGCCGCCTCGATGCCGGCCACCAGCGGGCGCATCTCCTCGGCCAGGCGGGCGCCGATCGGGGTGAGGCGGACGACCCGGCTGGTGCGCTCGAACAGCGGCGCGCCGATGCGGCGTTCCAGCTTGCGCACCACGTGACTGACCCGGCCGGTGCTCACCCGCAGCCGCTCGGCGGTCCGCCCGAAGTGCAGCTCCTCGGCCAGCGTCAGGAACGTCTCGATCTCGTACCGCTCCAGCACAAGGCGCCTCCGTCGTTGCCCGTGAGTCAACGATCGTAGTGCGATCGGGGGTTGGTCCCGCCGCCGCGCCGGGCCAGAGTTGACGGCATGCGGAACGATCTCGTGACGGTGACCGGGTTCGACCATCTCGTGCTATCGGTGAGCGACGTCGAGCGTTCCCTCGACTTCTACTGCGGCACGCTCGGGCTGGCCCCGGTGCGGGTCGACAGGTGGCGGGCCGGCGAGGTGCCCTTCCCCTCCGTACGCATCGACGCCGGCACCATCATCGACCTGATCGCGGGCGACCCGACCGGGTCCAACGTGGACCACTTCTGCCTCGTCGTGGAGCCGGTCGACTGGCAGCGAGTGGTCGACTCCGGGGTGTTCACGGTGCTGACCGGCCCGGTCCCGCGCTTCGGCGCACGGGGCACCGGCACCTCGATCTACGTCAGCGACCCGGACGGCAACACAATCGAACTGCGTTCCTACCCGGCCGACGCCTAACCTGGCCCGATGCCGGAGCTGGAACGACTCGCCGCCCACCACGCGCCCGCCGTGCTGCGGTTCGAGCGGGAGAACCGGGCCTACTTCGCCCGGTACGTCCCCGACCGGGGCGACGACTTCTTCACCGGCTACGCCGCCCGGCACGCGGCCCTGCTGGCCGAGCAGGACCGCGGCACCTGCCACTTCCACGTGCTGGTCGGCGACTACGGCGCCGTGCTCGGGCGCTTCAACCTGGTCGACGTCGCAGGCGGCAGCGCCGAGCTGGGCTACCGCGTGGCCGAGCGCGCCGCCGGGCGCGGGCTCGCCGGCGAAGGCGTACGGCGCGTCTGCGAGCTGGCCCGCGGCGAGTACGGGCTGCGCCGGCTCGTCGCCTCGGCGGCGCTGGCAAACCCGGCCTCACTGGCGGTGCTCACGCGTGCCGGCTTCGTACCGGACGGTCCGGTGGAACTGGACGGGGAGCCCGGCCTGCGGCACACGCTCGACCTCGACGTGCCCTACGCTGTGGCGTCGCCGTAGGCGGGCGCGCCGGCCGGCTCGTACATCAACTGCAGCGTGCCGTGGGCGTGGGTGACCGACTCGGTGAGCCGCAGCGCGGTCGGCACCGTGCCGTCGCCGAACAGCCGCTTGCCGGTGCCGAGCAGCACCGGGTACACCCACAGGTTGAGCCGGTCCACGAGGCCGGCGCGCAGCAGCGACTGCGCCAGGTCGAGGCTGCCGATCACGTGCACCTCGTCGTGGCGGGCCTTGATCTCGGTGACGCGCTCGGCGAGGTCACCGTTGACCAGCGTGGAGTTCGCCCAGGCCAGCGGCTCGGTGAGGGTGCGGCTGGCCACGTACTTGGGCACGCCGTTGAGCAGGCCGGTGAAGGGGATCTCCTCCGGCGCCTTCGGCCAGTAGCCGGCGAAGATGTCGTACGTCTTGCGGCCCAGCAGCAGCGCGTCCATGCTGCTCGCCTGCTGGAACATCACCGTGCCGGACTTCTCGTCCAGCAGCGGCATCTGCCAGCCGCCGTGGTTGAAACCGCCGTCACGGTCCTCGTCGGGCTCGCCGGGCGCCTGCGCCACGCCGTCGAGGGTCAGGAACTCGGTCACGATCAACGTACCCATGGGTCTGCTCCTCCGGTTTTCGCTCGTCCCCCGACAGACCCGTCAACGACCCGCAACTCATCGCCGAGGTGTACGTGATGGATTTCGTGGAACTTGTCATCGACGGGCAGATCGACATCGATCGCGACGACCTCGAAGATGCCCTCAACGAGGCTCTCGTCGGGCGCGGCGAGGTGACCGGTGCCGGAACAAGCGAGCACGGCTCGCACCTCGACGTCGACGTCCTTGTGACGGCGGACCGACGAGCCGTCCTGGACGCCGTCTTCGGGGTGCTCGCCGCCTTGGACCTGGGCGACTCCGTGCGGGTCCGGCCCGGCGATGGGCAGACCTGGATCCGCCCGGGCCAGTGGACCCGCTCTACTCGTGCCGGACGAGCCTGAAGGGCACCCCGTCGATCTCCGTGACGTACCCGATGACCGGCACCGGGTTCCTCAGTTCCGCGATCTCGACAAGCAATGAGGTGGCAGTGCCGGCGTAGGGCTCGGGCGGGTCGATCAGGGCGGTATCGCAGACCACCGTCGGCCACTGCTCGGGAGGACCGTCGTTCAGGTGCCAGCAGAGCAGATAGTCGAAGTTCACGGCTCCCCAGACCCGGAGGTCTCCCGGGGAGGTGCCGAAGTGGTAGGGGAAGCCACCCGCACACTCCGCCTTCTCGTTCATCACGTCTTGCCAGTTGCGCGCGTACAGGAGGAAGTCCGGTACGCCCCAGGCGGAAGGATGAAGCACTTCCAGGAAGCCGATGACGCCGTGTGGGAAGCGCTCGACGAAGCGTCGGTAGTCCTCGGGAAAGGGGTGGCCGGCGGCCTCGGTGAGGGCCGGCCAGTCGACCTCGATTCCCGCCGATCCGTCCCAGTCGAGCAGGACGGCGAGCCGGTCCGTCGTCGGCGAAGCGCTCGGTGTCATTCGGCGACCTCCGGCAGATGATCGTTAATCGAGTGCACGCCCCGTCCGTCTCCACCGTAAGATCAATCTCTTCGGCAGGCGTACGTCTCCGGAGTCCTCGAAGGCGGATTCGCCATGATCCCCGATCGGACTGAGACAAGCGGCCTCCTGGACGAGGCGCTGGCGGGTGTGGCCGTCGCGTTCCAGGGCATGACGGCCCACGAGCAGGAGTCCAACTGCGAGTGCCACTGGGGCAGTGCGGAGGAACTGGCACTGCTGAAGACGCCGGACGTGCCGCTCGACGAAGAGCTGCTCCGACGCACGTACTGGGCCGCGGACTGGCACTATCCGGGTCTGCTGCTGCGCCGGATCCTGCCCCAGGTGACTGAGCGCCTCGTGGACGGCCGAATAGTGGCGATGGAAGGGCTGGACAGTCTGGCCCGCTTCTTCGCCGTCTCTCCCTGGCACGAGTGGCCGAAGGGGCAGCAGGCCGCCCTGCGGAGGTTTCTGAACGTCTGGTGGGTGCATGTTCTGGTCGAGCCCGACGCGAAGGTGCCCGCACATGCGGCCCTGCCGTTCCTCGCCGAGGCCACCACCAGGCTCACGCCGTGGTTGGCCGACTGGGCGGAGGCGCTGGTCAACGAGCCGGCCCGGCGACATCTGGTCGAGGCCATGGATGAGTGGATGTACGACCTGCAGGGCGACGCGCTCCCGTGGCCGAGTTCGCACGACATCGACGCGTGGGCCCCCGCGCTGCAACTGTGGGTGATACGGCACGCGCCGGCCGTCCTGCGCGAGCACGACGCGTCGGCGGAGCTGATCGAGGACATCAGCCGGTTCAGCCTGCCCGATTCCGAGCGGTACGACAAACCGCTCTCGCGCTGGCACGCCGGGCGCCCGTGGCCTGAGTGACGTCGAAGGCCCTGGCTGGGACTTGCGTCCTGACCAGGGCCTCTCGCGTGGAGCGGGTGACGGGAATCGAACCCGCACTGTCAGCTTGGGAAGCTGATGTTCTGCCATTGAACTACACCCGCAGGCGGCACCACTCTACCTGAAGCCCCCCACCCCCGTGCACTCAGGTGCGCGCGCCACCTCGGCGAGGTGGCGGCATCGGCGGGCGGTTGACCCAGCCACCTCCCCGAACTGGAGTGGATCAAGCACTCACCGGCGCCGGCAGGCGCGAAGTTGCACGTCGGAAACGTATGGGCATTCTCAAATGCATCGATGGGATGTAACGTCTGCCCCACGTTTCCGCACCGGCGTGACACACCCCCTGGCACGCCGTCAGAAAGAGGTGGGCCCATGGGACTCCGTCCCAACCTGCTGACCCGGCGTACCGCCGGTGTCGCGACGTCGACCCTCGCGCTGCTGCTCAGCACCGCCGCCGTCGGCGTCGTCCCCGCTGCTTCGGCCTTCTCGGCCGCCCCGGCCGGCGTCTGCGCCGAGCCTGCTGACGCCCACGCCGACGAGCACGCGAACGCTCGCGTCGCGAAGGGCGGCAGCGCCAAGCTCGACCCCAACCACCTGACCGCCAAGCAGGTCCAGGACCGGGAGGCCGACCTCGCCGCCGCGCAGCGCGAGCGGGCCAACTTCCGGACCGGCGCGGTCACCCCGCTGGCCACCGTGACGATCCCGGTCGTCGTGCACGTCATCCAGGAGAACAGCACCCGGGCCGGCGGCAACATCACCGACTCGATGATCAACCAGCAGATCACCGTGCTGAACCAGTCGTACGCGGGCTCGACCGGCGGCGCCGCCACCGCCTTCGGCTTCCAGCTCACGAAGATCAACCGGGTGACCAACCCGTCGTGGTACCCGATCGTGCAGGGCTCCTCCGCCGAGCGCTCGATGAAGACCTCGCTGCGCGAGGGCGGCAAGAACACGCTGAACATCTACCTCGGCGAGCTGAGCGACAGCCTGCTGGGCTGGGCGACGTTCCCGAAGCGGACGCTGGACAAGATGGACGGCGTGGTCGTGCTCAACGAGTCGCTGCCCGGCGGCACCGCCACCAACTACAACCAGGGTGACACCGGCACCCACGAGGTCGGCCACTGGCTGAACCTCTACCACACCTTCCAGGGCGGCTGCTCCGGCTCGGGCGACAGCGTCTCCGACACCCCGGCCGAGGCGTCCCCGGCGTACCAGTGCCCGACCGGCCGCGACACCTGCTCGACCGCCGGCAAGGACCCGATCACCAACTTCATGGACTACACGTACGACTCCTGCATGTACCAGTTCACCGCCGGCCAGGCGAGCCGCATGCTCACCGCGTGGAACGCCTACCGCGCAGCCTGACCGCCTCGTACCGCGTACCGGTGCCGGCCCTGTCCTCGGACGGGCCGGCACCGCTCGTTTCGGGGTCGAGGTCAGGCGGCCGGGCGGCGGGTGTCGAAGCCGTGCCGGCCGCGCCGGCCCTCCGCGCCCACCGGCTCACGCCGGGCCGGTTCGGCCCCGAGCGGGTCGAGCCACACCCGCACTTGCGGCGGAGCGGCGCCGGGCTGGGCGACAGGGTCGCGCCGGGTCAGCATCGCCGCCTCGACTGTGAACTCGAACAGCCGCCAGTCACCATGTGGCGACGCGCGGGCGATCCGGGCCAGCCGCGTCACGGTGGCCGGGTCGGTCACCGGCAGCGCGCGCCCCGCGACGTACGCCTCGTCGTCGCTCTCCTCGGGCGGGAACGAGTGCAGCGCGTAGCGGCCGTCGCGTTCGAGGTCACGGCGCTTCGGCGAGTCGATGACGAAGCACCATAGGCCGTCGTCGGTGAACACCGGGGAGACCGGGTGGACGCGGGGGCCGCCGTCGGCGCGGACCGTGGCGAGGTAGCCGAAGCCCGGCCCGTACTGCTGCATCAGGAGGCGGATCTCGCCGGCGAGGCGGGGCTCGTCGGCGGCGAATTCGGACCAGGAAGCCATGCGGACATCCTATCGAACACGTGTACGAAGAAGTAGTGCGACACGCAGGTCACCCATACCGGTCGCTATGGTGTTCCGATGCTGCTCTCCGACCGCGACCTGATCTCCGAGATCAAGGCCGGCACGCTCGCGCTGGAGCCCTTCGAGCCCACGCTGGTGCAGCCGTCGAGCATCGACGTACGCCTGGACCGGCTGTTCCGGGTCTTCAACAACCACCTCTACACACACATCGACCCGTCGGTCCAGCAGGACGACCTCACCTCGATGGTGGAGGTGCCCGAGGGCCAGCCATTCGTGCTGCACCCGGGCGAGTTCGTGCTCGCCTCCACGCTTGAGGTGATCTCGCTGGGCGACCAGCTCGCGGGCCGGCTCGAGGGCAAGTCGAGCCTGGGGCGGCTGGGTCTGCTGACCCACTCGACAGCCGGTTTCATCGACCCCGGCTTCTCCGGTCACGTCACGCTGGAGCTGTCGAACGTGGCGAACCTGCCGATCACGCTCTGGCCCGGCATGAAGATCGGCCAGCTCTGCATCTTCCGGCTCTCCTCGCCGGCCGAGCACCCGTACGGCTCGGCCGTCTACGGCTCGCGTTACCAGGGGCAGCGCGGCCCGACGCCGAGCCGGTCCTGGCAGAGCTGGCGCACCTGGCCGACGCGCTGACGCCGCCCGCAGTTGTTAAGAAGGGCCCCCTCCTCTACCGGAGGCGTTAAGAGGGGGCCCTTCCTTACACGCGGCCGTAGCTGTTGATGTCGCCGTCGTCGACCCGCTTCATCGTGATGGGCTTGCCGGACTGGGAGGCGTGCACCACCCAGCCGTCGCCCACGTACATCGCCACGTGGTGCAGGTCGCTGTAGTAGAAGACGAGATCGCCGGCGCGCAGCTCGGCCCGGCTGATGCGCTTCGTCACGCCGTGCTGCTGGCGTGCGCTGTGCGGCAGCGAGACGCCGCCCTTGGCCCAGGCCGCCATGGTGAGGCCCGAGCAGTCGAAGTGGTCCGGGCCGGCGGCGCCCCAGACGTAGATCTTGCCGATCTGGGCGCAGGCGAACTTCACCGCCGCTCCGGCCGGGCCGCCGGGATAGCCGGCCGGGCAGGGCGCCGGGCGCAGCGGGCCGCCGCCGCCCTTGCCGTACACCTTGAGCCGCAGCTTCTCCAGCTTGGCGATCTCGGCGTCGATCTGCTTCTTCTTCGCCGCGAGCTGGGCCTCGGTGCGCGCCAGGCCGGCGATCATCTCGTCCAGCGGCTTCTTCTTCGCCGCCAGCTCGTCGCGCAGCGCGGCGACCGAGCGCACCTGCTCGTGCTGGCGGTGCGCGAACCGGTCGAGCAGCTCCAGGCCGTCGACCAGGTCACTGGGTGAGCGGCTGCCGAGCAGCGCGTTGACCGTGGAGAGGTTGTCGGCCTTGTAGGCGTCGGCGGCGAGGCCGCCCACCTGACCGAGCGCGGCGTCCACCCGCGCCTGGAGGGGTGCGATCTGGCGGCCGAGCGCGTCGGCCTGCTTGCGCCGCGCGGCGAGCTGCTCGCGTACGTCGTTGACCTGCTCGATGACCGGTTCGAGCTTGTTCCAGTCGCGGTCGATCTGGGCCTCGATCTCGGCGACCGAGGGTTCGGCGTGTGCCGCAGTGGCGCCGCCGGTCAGTACGACGGCGGTGCCGACCAGTGCGGCGAGGGCGGTGGTGAAGCGGGACCAGCGGGAACGCGGCGCGGCGCTGGACCGGTCGACCGACCGGTTCGACGACGGCCGCGGGGCATGGAGTGCCACCGGGCGTCCGTACTCCTTCTTCCGTACCGCCTACCGGGTTAGCTGACGGATTCGGGCGGGAAGGGAGCCGCCCTACCGCAGCAGCGCTGCGGATTCACCCCAGGTACCTGGTTCCCCGGCTCGCCCGGAGGCGACTCGGCGGTGTCGGACCGTCACCGACCGGGTTGGACGGTGAGACGTGCGGCCGACGATTCACCAGAGTAGGGACCACCGTTATCGATCCGCAACTTCCAGCGCCGTGACACTCCGTACGCGATCCAGCGCCACACCGCGCACGGAGGTGAAATTTTCTTTCACGACTGATTACTTACTGGAAAGGGATTGACCATCGCGGGTGTGCGGAGTGAGGGTGGAAACGCAGTGACCCCCATCCCTGTCCAGGAGGTTCGATGCACCTCTCCGCCCCGCCGTCGGGCAGACGGATACTGCTCGCCGCCGCCGTGGCCACGGCCACCGCGCTGGCGACCACCGGCCCGGTTACCGCCGCGCCGGACACGTCCGCGCCCGCGAGCGACCGGCAACAACAATACGCCGCCGCCGCGGCCGAGTACGGCGTGCCCCAGAACGTGCTGCTCGGTGTCTCCTATCTGGAGTCCCGCTGGGACACCCACCCGGGTCAGCCCAGCACCAGCGGCGGCTACGGCCCGATGCACCTGACCGACGCCGCGCACATCCTCGCCACGCCGGGCAGCGCCCACGTCGACGAGGACGAGGACCCGCGCGGCGACGACTCCCGGCCGCTGAAGCTCGACCCGGCCACCGCCGCCGCGCCGACGCGGGAGACGCCGCTGCCGAGCGCCTCGCTCCAGACGCTCGACGCGGCCGCCGCGCTCACCGGGCTGGACGCGGGGACGCTGCGCACCGACCCGGCCGCGAACATCCGCGGCGGCGCGGCGCTGCTGTCGTCGTACCAGAAGGCTCTGGGCGGGCCGGTCGGCGCCGGCACCGACCCGGCGGCCTGGTACGCCGCGGTGGCCCGCTACTCCGGCGCGGACACCGCCGACGCGGCGGCGGCCTTCGCCGACGAGGTCTACGACCAGCTCGGCCAGGGCGCCACCCGGACCACCGACGACGGCCAGCGGGTCACGCTCGCCGCCACCGCCGCGAAGCCGGACCGCTCCCGGCTGGCCCGCATCGGCCTGCGCACCGCGCAGCGGCCGGACGGACTGGAGTGCCCGGTCCGGCTGGCCTGCGAGTGGATTCCCGCGCCCTACGAGCAGCTCAGCGACGACCCGGGCGACTACGGCAACCACGACCTGGCTGACCGGCCGAAGCAGCAGAAGATCGAGTACATCGTCATCCACGACACCGAGGGCTACTTCGGCCCGAGCGTCGACCTGGTGAAGCGGGCCGACTACCTGGGCTGGCACTACACGCTGCGCTCGGTGGACGGCTACATCGCCCAGCACATCAAGACCAAGGACGTGGGCTGGCACGCCGGCAACTGGTACGTCAACGCCAAGTCCATCGGCCTGGAGCACGAGGGCTTCGCCGGCCAGGGCACCTGGTACACCGAGGCGATGTACCGCACCTCCGCCAAGCTGGTCCGCCACCTGGCGCTGAAGTTCGGCATCCCGATGGACCGGCAGCACATCATCGGCCACGACAACGTGCCCGGCATCACCGCCGCCAACGTGGGCGGCATGCACTGGGACCCGGGGCCCTACTGGGACTGGTCGCACTACTTCGACCTGATGAAGGCGCCGTTCCGCGGCACCGGCACGGCGAAGACCGGCCTGGTCACCATCGACCCGGACTTCGCCACCAACCGGCCCGCGTTCACCGGTTGCAACCAGCAGCCGCCCGGCGTCCCGACGCCCACCCCGCCGGCGCAGCCGTGCCCCTCGCGCGGCTCCTCCGCGGTGATCCTGCGGACCGCGCCGAGCCCGGACGCCCCGCTCGTCAACGACCTCGGGCTGCGCCCGGACGGCACGCCGGACACCATGTACATCTCCGACCACGGCGCCCGCGCCTCGGCCGGCCAGACGTACGTGCTCGCCGGCCGGCAGGGCGACTGGACCGCGATCTGGTACCTCGGCCAGAAGGCGTGGTTCCACAACCCGACCTCCGCGCCCACCGCCAAGTGGGCCACCGGCTTCGTGGTGACCCCGCGGCCCGGCAAGGCCACCATCCCGGTGTACGGCCGCGCCTACCCGGAGCAGTCCGCCTACCCGGACACCATCCCGTACCAGGCCATCTCTCCGCTGCAGTACACGTTCGCCGCCGGCCAGCGGTACGCGGTCGGCGGGGTGCTGCCCGGCGAGTACTACCGGGCGGTCTCGTTCGACGGTTCCGCACCGGGTGACCGGACCGTGGTACGCGGGAAGAACCAGTACGTGCAGGTCCAGTTCGGCCACCGGATCATGTTCGTGAACCTGGACGACGTGCTGATCCTGCCGTCCCCGGTCGGCGCGCCGCGCTGACCTCTCCCCGAGAACGCGAAGGCCCCCGGTCCGTGCGGACCGGGGGCCTTTCGGTGTGACCGAGGTCAGGTGACCCGGACGAAGCCGGCGAGCGGCTGGGTGTTGATGCTCGACACCTGGACCGGCTTGCCTGTCCGGGGCGCGTGCACCATCACCCCGTTGCCGAGATAGAGCCCGACGTGATGCAGATCGGAGCCGAAGAACACCAGGTCACCCGGGCGCGCCTCGGAACGGGACACCTTGCGGCCCTCGTTCCACTGCGCGCCGGTGAAGTGGGTGAGCGAGATGCCCGCCGCCTTGTACGCGTACTGCGTGAGGCCGGAGCAGTCGAACGCGTTCGGGCCGGTGGCGCCCCACACGTACGGGTCGCCGACCTGGGCGCACGCCGTCGCGATCGCGGTACGCGCGGCGCTGCTCACCACGCCGTCGATCTTCGGGCAGCCCGCCGGGCGGATCGAGGTCACCGGCAGCATCGCGGTGAGCCGCTTGATCTCCGAGTCGATCTGCTTCTTCTTCGCCGCGAGGTCGTTCTGCTGCTTGGTCTCCAGCTCGATCAGCTCGTCGAGCTTCTCCTTCTGCCTGTTGTACTCGTCCCGCACCTTGAGCACACCGGCGATCTGACGGCGCTGGTCGTCGGCGATCCGGTCCAGCATGACCAGCTGCTCGGCCAGCGTGCCCGGCTTGGTGCTCACCAGCAGCGCGCCCAGCTCCTGCGACGGGCCCTGGATGTAGTAGCGGGCCGCGATGTCGCCGACCTTGTTCATGGCGAGCGTGGAGGCCAGCTCCAGCGGCACCATCTTGTCCTTCAGCGCCTTGGACTTCTTCTGGTTGGCGCGAAGCTGCGAGCGGACCTTGTTGAACTGCTCGATGGTGGGTTCGAGCTGCTCCCACTGCTTGTCGATCTGCGCGTCGATCTCGTCCACCGACGGCGCCGCGTGCGCCGGAGCCGTCAGCATCCCGGCGCCGACCGCGGCGGCCGCGACCAGGGTGACCAGACGGCGTGCCATCCGGTGGAACCCGGCACGTCGGCCGGGTGGAGCGCTCGGGGCGTGACGTTGAGGGGGCGTGGTTGCCACCGGCACGGACTCCTTTGCAACCGACCGCCGGGCGCCTCGCGAGAGGGAAGATCGAGGCAGACGACCCACAGCGGTCGGTGCCCCACATTAGGGAAGGCCTCCGGTGGAATCAAGGCGACCGTTTGTTCAATCACGTATCCGCAATCGATTGCACACCAAGGGTATTCATTTCATCTTCCGACGATGGCTGTCAATACGTCGTCGAGCGTCACCACGCCCATCGGCCGCCGTCCGTCGCTGACCAGCACCATGTGGCGGCGTTCGCGGCGCATCGCGAGCAGCAGGTCGGCGAGCGTACGGTCCGGCGGCACCACCGCCAGCGGCCGGTAGACAGCGGCCGGCACGGGGGCCCGGCGACTCGCGCCGGCGTACCCGAGCACGTCCTTCACGTGCACGAAACCGAGCACCCGGCGGGTGGACCGCTGCACCACCGGGAAGCGGGACCGGCCGGTGCGGGTCGCCAGCACCTCCAGCGACGCCGGTGAGACGTCCTCGGCCACTGTGGTGACAGTGGACCACTGTTGCAGCGCGTCCGCCGCCGTACGGCTGTGCAGGGCCAGCGCGCCGGTGATCCGGGCGTGCTCCTCGGCGTCCAGCAACCCCTCGGTACGCGCCTGCGAGACCAGCCCGGCCAGTTCCTCGGCGGTGAACACGGTTTTCACCGCGTCTGTCGCCTCCACCCGCCACCACCGCAGCACCTGCCGGGACGCCCACTTCATCGCCAGCAGCAACGGCTTGGTGACCAGGCAGAACGCCAGCATGGCCGGGCCGAGCCAGAGCGCCGAGGGCTCCGGACCGGCCAGCGTGATGTTCTTCGGCACCATCTCGCCGACCACCGTGTGCAGGAACACCACCACCGCCAGCGCGATGACGAAGGTCACCGGGTGCACCGCCGAGGCGGGCATCCCCAGCGCGGCGAACGGCCCCTCCAGCAGGTGGGCCAGCGCCGGCTCGGCGATCGCGCCGAGGCCGAGCGAACAGACGGTGATGCCGAGCTGCGCTCCGGCGATCATCAGCGGGATCTGGTTCATCGCGGCCAGCGCCCACCGGGCCCGCTTCGACGTCGCCGCAAGCGGTTCGATCACCGTACGGCGGGAGGCGATCAGCGCGAACTCGCTGCCCACGAAGAACGCGTTGCCGAGCAGCAACACCACCGCCACGAGTAGTTCAGGCACCGTCGTCGGGCTCCTCGGGGCGCACCACCCGCACCTGCTCGATCCGGTGCCGGTCGACCTCCACCACCGTGAACTCGTACCCGGCCTCGTCGACCGTCTCGCCCGGCACCGGGATGTGGCCCAGCCGCGCCATCAGGAAGCCGCCCAGCGTCTCGTACGGCCCGTCGGGCAGCCGGAACCCGGTCTGCTCGACCAGTTCGTCGGCGCGCAGCACGCCGTCGGCCAGGACGGTCCGCTCGCCGCCCGGCACGGTGAGCTCCACCGGCCCGGCGTCGTCGACCGCGTCCGGGTCGAACTCGTCGGCGATCTCCCCGACCAGTTCCTCGACCAGGTCCTCCACCGTCACCACGCCGTCGGTGCCGCCGTACTCGTCCACCACGATCGCCAGGTCCGCCCCGGCGGCCTTCAGCGCGGCCAGCACCCCGTTCAGGTTGAGGCTCTCCGGCACGTACACCGGTTCCCGGGCGACCGCGGCCACCGAGGTGACGGCCCGGCGGGCCAGCGGCACCCCCAGCGCGTCGGGCACCCCGGCGACGCCGGTGACCAGGTCGAGCGTCTCCTCGTAGACCGGGAACCGGGTCCGGCCCGTCTGCCGGGAGAGGTCCAGCAGGTCGGCGACGGACGCGGTGGCGCGCAGCGCTGTCACGTCCACCCGGGGCGTCATCGCCTCGGCGGCCCGCTTGTCACCGAAGCGGATCGTGCGCCGCAGCAGCATCGCGGTGTCCGGCGGCAGCGCGCCGGCCCGCGCCGAGATGGCCGCGAGCAGACCCAGCTCCTCCGGGGAGCGGGCGCTGGCCAGCTCCTCCTGCGGCTCCACGCCGAGGCGGCGCACCAGCCGGTTGGCGGACTCGTTCAGCAGCCGGATCAGCCAGCCGAACGTGCGGGAGAACGCGCGCATCGGCGCGGCGGTGGCGAGCGCCGCCGGCATCGGCCGGGCCAGCGCCAGGTTCTTCGGCACCAGCTCGCCGAAGAGCATCGAGATGAGCGTGGCCAGGGCCAGCGCGAGCAGGCCGGAGAAGCGTTCCGCGCCGCCGAGCGGATGCAGCAGCGGGGCGAAGATCCGGGCCAGCGCGGGTTCGGCGAGGTAGCCGGTGAGCAGCGCGGTGAGGGTGATACCGAGTTGCGCGCCGGAGAGCTGGAAGGACAGTTCGCGCAGCGCGCGGCGTACCGTGGCGGCCCGCCCGTCGCCCTCGGCGGCCCGCCTGTCGATCTCCGCCCGGTCCACGGTGACGAGGGCGAACTCGGCCGCGACGAAGAAGGCGTTGCCGGCGGTCAGCAGCACGAAACCGACCAGGGGCAACAGCGTCAGAAGAAGAAGGCCGTCGATGGGCGTGATTGTGGCACGCGAGCGCCGACGGTGGGCCCCCGTGGCGCGCGACGGCGGCGGCACCGCACGGGTGCCGCCGCCGTCGTGGTCCGGCTTCTGCCGGGGTACGCCTCAGCTCGCGCTCGACGCGACCTCCGGCTCGCCGGCCGGGGCCTCCGGCTTGACCGAGCGCAGCAGCACGCTGGCCACGTCGACCACCTCGACCTGCTCGCCCGCGCCCTTGCCGTTCACGCCGTCGTTCAGCATCGTCGAGCAGAACGGGCAGCCGACCGCGATGGTCTTCGCCCCGGTGGACATGGCCTCCTCGACCCGGTCCACGTTGATCCGCTTGCCGATCTTCTCCTCCATCCACATCCGGGCGCCGCCGGCGCCGCAGCAGAAGGAGCGCTCGCTGTTACGCGGCATCTCGGTCAGCTCGCCCTGGATCGAATCGCCGAGCACCTCACGCGGCGCGGCGAAGATCCGGTTGTGGCGGCCCAGGTAGCACGGGTCGTGGTAGGTGACGCCGCCGTCCACCGGCTGCACCGGGGTGAGCTTGCCGGCGCTGACCAGGTGGGCCAGCAACTGGGTGTGGTGCACGACCTCGAACTCGCCGCCGAGCTGGCCGTACTCGTTGCCGAGCGTGTTGAAGCAGTGCGGGCAGGTGGCGACGATCTTGCGCTTGCTCTTCTCCCGGCCCTCGAACGCCTCGTTCAGCGTCTCGACGTTCTGCTGGGCGAGCATCTGGAAGACGAACTCGTTGCCGATGCGGCGGGCCGGGTCACCGGAGCAGGTCTCGCCCTCGCCGAGGATGGCGAAGGAGACGCCCGCCTCGTTGAGCAGCGTGGCGACCGCACGGGTGGTCTTCTTGGCCCGGTCCTCGAACGCGCCGGCGCAGCCGACCCAGAACAGGTACTCGAAGTCGTCGACCTCGCCGACCCGCGGCACCTCGAACCCGAGGCCCTTGGTCCAGTCCTCGCGGGTGTTCTGCGGGGCGCCCCACGGGTTGCCCTTGTTCTCCAGGTTGCGCAGCATGACGCCGGCCTCGGACGGGAAGCTCGACTCGATCAGCACCTGGTAGCGGCGCATGTCGACGATGTGGTCCACGTGCTCGATGTCCACCGGGCACTGCTCGACACACGCGCCACAGGTGGTGCAGGACCAGAGCACGTCCGGGTCGATGACGCCGCCCTCCTCGGCGGTGCCGATCAGCGGCCGCTCGGCCTCGGCCATCGCGAGCACGTCGACGCCGGCCAGCTGCTCCTGCGTCGCCTTCTCCTCACCGGTGAGGTCCTTGCCGCCACCGGCCAGCAGGTACGGCGCCTTGGCGTACGCGTGGTCGCGCAGGCTCAGCACCAGCAGCTTCGGCGACAGCGGCTTGCCGGTGTTCCAGGCCGGGCACTGCGACTGGCAGCGGCCGCACTCGGTGCAGGTGCTGAAGTCGAGCAGGCCCTTCCAGCTGAACTGCTCGACCTGGGCGACGCCGAACTGGTCCTTCTCCGGGTCGGCCTCCTCGAAGTCCAGCGGCTTGCCCTCGCTGGTCATCGGGCGCAGCGGGCCAAGGCCGGAGCCGGCCGGCTTCTCCGGGTCGCGCTTGAAGAAGATGTTCGGGAAGGCCAGGAAGCGGTGCCAGGCCACGCCCATGGTGACGTTCAGCGAGATCACGATGAGCCAGGTCATCGAGATGCAGATCTTGATGAGCGCGGCGACGCTGACGCCGGCCTCCCAGTTCGGGAGGACCGAGCCGATCGCGTGGCTGAGCGGGGCGGCCCAGACCGGGTACTCGAAGTGGTCGGTGGCGACCTTGAAGCCCCGGATCACGAACCCGAAGATCAGGACCAGCAGGACGACCCACTCGACGAAGTAGCCCTGCCACATGCTCGAACCGGTGAACCGGGAGCGGTTCTCCGCGCGGCCCGGCCGGTTGCGCAGGCGGATCGCCATCAGTACCAGGATGCCGACCAGGCCGAGGATGCCGATCCACTCGGTGACCAGGCCGAAGATCGTCCAGTGCCCGATGATCGGCAGCCCGCCGCCGGTCGAGACCACCTCGAAGTAGGCCTCCAGCACCAGCAGCGACAGCACGATGAAGCCGACCATCACGAACCAGTGGGCGGCGCCGACCACGCTCCACTTCAGCATGCGGGTGTGACCTGCGGTCTCCACCAGCATCTTCTTGGTACGCGCGCCCTTGTCGCCGAAGCGCTCCGGCGCGGGCTGACCGAGCCGGATGACGGCGGTCATCTTCATGACCGCGCGCACCGCAAGCCACACCGCGACAGCGGTGATGGCGGCCGCGAGGATCGTGGTGACGATCTGGACGCTGCCCATCGAGTTGGCCTCCCGGTCTGCTGCTTGTCCGTGCAGCCTACGCGCAAGGTTACCCAGCAGTAACGTGAGTCTTCTCGCACCAGGCCACGCCGCCCTGCGCACACCTTAGGTGTAGCGGCGACGAAGCGCCTGGCAGGGGCGGCGTGGCGTGACCTACGACCGGTCGACGGGCGGCCGGCTCAGCGCCAGCGGGAGAGCAGGATCAGCGAGGAGACCATCGCGCCGAAGCCGACAGCGAGGTTCCAGTAACCCCAGGTGGCGACCGGGTACGCCTGCTCGGACAGGTAGTAGAGCACCAGCCAGCCGATGCCGACCACGATCAGCGCGACCGCCGTGACCGGCAGCCAGACCGGGCTAGGCTTGCGCGTCGACGCCGTCGCCGTCGGACGAACGTCCGTGGGCGGGGTGTACACCTTCTTCTTGCGGACCTGAGACTTGGGCACGACGCTCTCCAGAGGGGGGTACGACCTCGTCCGGCCTGACAACCGGGCGCGAGGGCGACGGTCCATGGCCAATAATGTTCGACAGCTAGCGTAGTCCCGACGGACCGTCCAGGCCACGAATGGGGCCAGGCCGGTGCACTCAGTAACCGGAAAGAGCGGACTTTCCGGGTCGATCAGGTCGGTTCGCATCGGCGCGAGCCGGAACGAGACGACGGGAAAGGGAACGCCCGGTGGAGTACACGTCCGGCGCCGCCTCCTGGCAGAAGGTCCTCCGCCGCGCGGCAGCCGCCCTGCTGCCCCGGCGCGCCCGCCAGCGCCGCCCGGGCTGGTCGATCGGCGTACCCCTGATCGCCGCCGCGGCCGGGCTGCTGTTCACCACCACCGCCACCACCGCGGGCGGCACGCCGCTGCGCGAGGACCGCCGGCCCCAGCTCACCCAGCTGATCGAGGACCGCCGGGAGCAGGTGGCGGCGAGCGAGGCGAAGGCCGCCCGGCTCCGCACCGAGGTGGAGGAGCAGACCGCCGCGCTGGCCGGCGCCGACGGGCCGATCAAGACCGAGCGGGACCGGGCCGCCGCGAGCCGGCAGGCCGCCGGGTTCACCGCGCTCACCGGCAGCGGCGTGACGGTCGAGCTGAACGACGCCGACCGCCGGCCCGACCAGCCGCTGCCCAAGGGCGCCAGCAACGACGACCTGGTCGTGCACCAGGGCGACGTCCAGGCGGTGGTCAACGCGCTCTGGGCCGGCGGCGCGGAGGCCATGTCAATCATGAACGTCCGCGTGCTCAGCACCAGCGCGGTACGCTGCGTCGGTAACACCCTGCTGCTGCACGGCCGGGTGTACTCCCCTCCTTTCAAGATCGTGGCAATCGGCGACCCCGCGGAACTCCAGCGGGCGCTCGCCGCCTCTGAGGGAGTGCGGGTGTTCAAGGAAGTGGCTGAGCACTACCAACTCGGCTACGTCGAGCGCGTCTCCACAGTCACCGTGCCGGCGTTCGAGGACTCCACCGCGTTGCAGTCGGCGACGGTGCCCCGGTGAGCGGCGGCGACCCCCGGGACCGCCGCGGCCACGACCGCCAGGAGGAGCCCACCGCGTTCCTCCCCAAGGTCGAGCGCCCGCTGGAGTTCCGCGGGGTCGCCGATTGCCACGATCTTGAAAGGAGGGGAGTACACCCGGCCGTGCAGCAGCAGGGTGTTACCGACGCAGC
>NZ_MAGP01000095.1 GCF_002926165.1 Micromonospora chalcea
GCCGGGGTGGGGGTGCGGGTGGCCTGGCGGGTGCGGTGGGAGTGGCGCAGGGCGTCGGCGGTGAAGACCATCAGGGCCAGCCACACCAGCGCGAAGCCGGCCAGCCGGACCGCGGGCATCGGCTCGTGGAAGATCAGCACGCCGCAGCCGAGCTGGAGGATCGGGGCCAGATATTGCAGCATGCCGACAGTGGACAGCGGCAGCCGGCTCGCCGCCCCGGCGAACAGCAGCAGCGGGATCGCGGTGGCGGCGCCGGCCAGCACCAGCAGCGCGGTGTGCCCGGCCGAGGCGTGCCCGAACGTCGAGTCGCCGCGCGCCGACAGCCAGCCCAGGTACGCCAGCGCGGGCAGCGCCAGCACCGCCGACTCCACGAACAGCCCTTCCGTGGCGGGCAGCGCGAGGCGCTTCTTGACCAGGCCGTACCCGGCGAAGCTGAACGCCAGGGTGAGCGCCAGCCAGGGCAGCCGGCCGTAGTCGATGGCGAGCACCGCCACCGCGAGCCCGCCGACGCCGAGCGCCGCCCACTGCGCCGGTCGCAGCCGTTCGCGCAGCAGGAAGACGCCGAACAGCACCGACACCAGCGGGTTGATGAAGTACCCGAGCGCCGTCTCCACCACCCGGT
>NZ_MAGP01000096.1 GCF_002926165.1 Micromonospora chalcea
GGCCGGGGTCAGCGTCAGGGACCAGTGAGCCGGGCGGCGCAGCCCGGGCGGCAGGACCGTGCGGTGGTCGCCGCGCGCGGCGTCGAGCTGCGACTGGTGCGTGAACAGGCACTCGCTCAGGTCGGCGCCGCGCAGGTCGGCCCCGCGCAGGTCCGCGCCGGTCAGGTCGGCCGCGCCGAGCCGTACGCCCCGCAGGTCCGCGCCGATCAGGCAGGCGCCGCGCAGGTTGGCCCCGGCCAGCGGCGTACGGCGCAGGTCCACAGCGATCAGCGTCGCGCCCCGGCGGTCCGGGCCGGCCTTCCCGGCGCGGGCCTGTTCGGCGGCGCGGGACAGGAGCCGGTTGGCCCGGTCCCGGTGCGCGTCGACGTCGAGCGCGAGCAGCTCGTCAGGGGTGCCGTCGGCGAGCCGGCCGGTCTCGTCGAGCGCGGCGGTCAGCTCGTCGCGCAGCGGGCCGGGCGGGGTCAGGCGTACCGCCTCGGTCAGGTACCACAGCAGCTCGTGCAGCGGCCGCAGCACGGCGAAGCTGTCGAACATGCGCTGTGCGGTGGCCGGGTCGGCGCGCCAGTCGCGGCCGGCGAACGTGTGCTGCGTGAGGTGCTGGCCGGCGCCGAAGCAGTCGAACACGGTGCATCCGGGGAAGCCGCGTTGCCGCAGCTCGGTGTGGATGCCGCAGCGGAAGTCGGCGCCCAGGTTCGGGCAGGGCCGTCCGGCGGGCTTGTCGATGGCGAAGTCGGCGGACGCGGTGAACGCCGGCGCGACGCAGCAGACCCCGGCGCAGCGCGAACAGTCCGCCCGCAGCTCCCGCCCGCCACCGACCGTGCGCGCCTCCACAGCACCCCCGTCCACCCGCACCATTCTCCGCACCCACCCC
>NZ_MAGP01000097.1 GCF_002926165.1 Micromonospora chalcea
CCAGTGACGTGCAGGAACGGGGTCACCCGGACCAAGCCGACGGATCCGCTCCAGGACAGCAACGTCGGTCAGGCGGTGAGTCAGACCAGGCCGGGTGACCCCACCCCTACATCCTCACTGTCAGGCGGGAAGCTGGGCCGCCGCCGCCAGCAGCGCCACGAGAGCCAGCACGGCGAGCGCGCCGGCGGCACGCGCCCGGGCCAGGGCGACCCCGCCGAGCACCGCCCAGGCCGGCACCGTGAACAGCAGGTTCACCGCCGACCAGACCGGCACGGCCTGCGCCAGCGCCAGCAGCCCGAGCGCCGGCACCAGCGCCCAGGCGGTACAGATCGCGGCCGGGTACCGCAGCGGGAGGCTGAACAGGGCCAGCCCGGCCAGCACGCCGCCGAGCGCGACGACGCCGAACAGCTCTCCGGGCGTGGCCGCCAGCACGGTGGCGCCGGGCCACGCGCCGGACGCCAGGCGCCCGCCCTCACGCACGCCGACGGCGAGCAGCGCGGCGACCGGCAGCAGCCCGACGGCCACTGCGGCCAGCCACCGGACGGTGTCCCGGCGGCGGAACGCCAGCACGACCCAGCCGTGCGCGGCGAGCAGCAGCAACGCCACCGGCTGGCACAGACCGAGCAGCAGCACCGCGCCCGCGTAGGGCACGAGCCGCCGCGGGCCCGGCCGGTCGAGCGCGGGCACCAGCAGCCAGGTGGCGAGCACGGCGGCGAGCACCGCCAGGGCGTACGGCTGCGCCTCCTGCGCGTACCGGGTCGACGTCGGCAGCGCCGCGAAGATCAGGCCGGCGAGCAGGCCCGCGGCGGGCGTGGCGATCCGGGTGGCGAGCGCGCCGACGAGCGCCGCGGCCCCGACCATGGCCAGCAGCGACGGTACGCGCAGCGCGAGGTCCGCCGCGCCGAACAGCTCCGCCCAGCCGCGCAGGAGCAGGTGGTACGGCCCGAGCGCGATGTCGTCGCCGGTGAGCCCGATCCCCTGCCAGGGCGACGTCGCCGCCCGGCGGGCCGCCGACTCCCCGGCGCTCGGACCCGCTGTCGCGATCCGGGTCGCGCCGAGCGCGCCGGTCAGGACCGCGGGCAGCAGCCACGCCGCGATCCGCCACCGGGTCACGGCGGCGGTCGCGGCGCGGACGGTGGAGCGGCGCGGACGGTCCTCGCCCCAGGGGTCCTCGACCGCGGCGTCCCCGATCCGGGGCAGGACCATGGTGTCCGCGTCCATCATCGTGACTCACGCATCCCTGTGGGTGCCGGCGACCGGGATCCAGCCGGGGCTGGATGACATCCTGGAGCCTACTGAGCCAAAATCGACATAACGCCAATATGGGTTGAAAGGGTCCGCCGTCCGCCCCGTGGACGACCGGCGGACCCGGCTCAGCGGAGGTCGGTGGTCGTCCAGCGGGGCGAGGCGGCGGTGATCTCGACCGTGTCGCCGGTCAGCGTGGTCCGCGCCTGGACGTCGCGCCGGGCGCTCGTACCCACCCAGACGTCGACCTCCCCGGGCTCCACCACGCGGGTGAGCGTGCGGTCGGTGAAGGCCAGCCGCGTGGTCGGCACGCTCAGCTCGACGGTGACCGAGGCCCCCGGCTCCAGACTCACCCGCCGGTAGCCGAGCAGCTGCGCCACCGGCCGGGTCACCGAGGCGACCAGGTCCCGGCCGTAGAGCTGCACCACGTCGTCACCGGCGACCGCGCCGGTGTTCGTGACCCGCACCGACACCCGCAGCGCCCCGTCGGCCGGCACCTCGGCCGGCACGGTCAGGTCGGTGTACGCGAACGTGGTGTAGGACAGCCCGTGACCGAACGGCGCCACCGGCGTCGCCGGCAGGTTGGTGCCGTTCGTGCCCGCCCCCAGCTCCGGGTGCAGGTACGAGTACGGCTGCGCGCCGGCCGAGCCGGGCAGGCTGACCGGCAGCCGGCCGGACGGGTTGACCCGCCCGGAGAGCACACCCGCGATCGCCCCGGCGCCCTCCTCGCCCGGGAAGAACGTCTGCAGCACCGCCGCGCACCGGGTCAGCGCCCAGCCCAGCGCGTACGGCCGGCCGGTCAGCAGCACCAGGACGACCGGGGTGCCGGTGTCCAGCACCGCCTCGACGAGCTGGCGCTGCACGCCGGGCAGCTCCAGGTCGTCCCGGTCGCAGCCCTCCCCGACCGTGCCGCGGCCGAACAGGCTGGCGTGGTCGCCGACCACGAGGACCGCCACGTCGGCGGCGGACGCGACGGCGACCGCCTCGTCGAAGCCGGACCGGTCCGCCGAGTCCACCTCGCAGCCGGCCGCGAAGGTGACCCGGTCGGCGCCGAACTCGGCGCGCACCGCCTCCAGGACGGTCGGCACCTCGAAGCCGGTCTCCACGCCCGGGTGATGGGCCAGCACGTGGTTGAGGAAGGAATAGCAGCCGAACAACGCGCCCTGCCGGTCGGCGTTCGGGCCGACCACCGCCACCCGGCGGCCCGCCGGCAGCGGGAGCACGCCCTCGTTGGCGACCAGGACGATCGACTCCTCGGCGAGCCGGCGCGCGATCGACCGGTGCTCCGGCGAGTCGAGGTCCACGGCACCCGGCGGCTCGTCGGCGAACGTGGCGTCGAGCAGCCCGAGTTCCTGCTTCTGGCGCAGCACGCGCAGCACCGCCCGGTCGACCAGCGCCTCGTCGACAGTGCCGGCCCGCACCGACTCGGTCAGCGTCAGGAAGGCGTCGCCGGTGGGCAACTCGATGTCCAGGCCCGCGGCCAGCGCCTGCGCCGCCGCGTCCGCGTGGTCGGCCGCGACGTGGTGCAGCAGGTTGAGGAAGGCGACGCCGTAGTAGTCGGCCACCACGGTGCCGTCGAACCCCCACCGGTCCCGCAGCAGGTCGGTGAGCATGGTCGGGTCGGCGGCGACCGGCACGCCGTCGATCTCAGCGTACGAGTGCATGACGCTGCGCGCGTCGCCGTCGCGGATCGCCATCTCGAACGGCGGCAGCAGCACGTCGGCGAGTTCCCGGGGACCGGCGTGCACCGGGCCGAAGTTGCGCCCGGCCCGCGAGGCGGAGTAGCCGGCGAAGTGCTTCAGCGTCGCGAGCACGCCCTGCGACTGCAGTCCCCGCACGTACGAGGTGCCGATGGTGCCCACGAGGTACGGATCCTCGGCGATGCACTCGTCGACCCGGCCCCAGCGCGGGTCCCGGATCACGTCCAGCACCGGGGACAGTCCCTGGTGGATGCCGAGCGCGCGCATCGAGGCCCCGATCGCCGCCGCCATCTCGGTGACCAGCTCGGGGTCGAACGCGGCGCCCCAGGCAAGCGGCGTCGGGAAGGTGGCCGCCTTCCAGGCCGACAGGCCGGTCAGGCACTCCTCGTGCACGATGGCCGGGATGCCCAGCCGGGTACCGGTCACCAGGTCCCGCTGGAACTTCCACAGCCAGGCCGCGCGGGCCGCGGAATCGACCGGGCGGGTGCCGTAGGGACGGGTGAGGTGACCCAGCCCGTGCCGGGCGAAGTCTTCGAGCCGGCCGCTGTCGGCGAACTCGCCCTGCAGGGGCGCGACCGCCTCACCGTCCTCCTTCTCCCAGAACCCGACGAGCTGCGCGATCTTCTCCTCGGTCGTCATGCGAGCGAGCAGTTCCCGTACGCGCGTCTCGGCGTCGTGCCCGTCCGACCGGTCGTGGTCCGAATCTGCCTGGGCCGGTACCGGCCCGTCCACCACCGCGTGGACCCCTGTCATGGTGTGCCTTTCCATTGGTTGTGCTGGTGCTGCTGCCGCTCAGCCCTTGACCGCGCCCTGGAGCCCGCCCACGATCTGCTTCTCCGCGAGGGTGAAGAACAGCAGCGCCGGCAGCATCGCCAGTGAGGTGAAGGCGAGGACGCCCGCGGTGTCGGTGGTGTACTGGCTGGAGAAGTTCTGCACGCCCAGCGGCAGGGTGTGCAGGTTGACGTCCCCGAGGACGAGCAGCGGCAGGAGGAACGCGTTCCAGCTCGCCACGAACGCGAGGATACCGACGGTGACGATCGCGGGCCGCGACAGCGGCAGCACGATCCGCCAGAGGAAGCCGAGCCGGCCGGCGCCGTCGATGGCGGCCGCGTCCTCCAGCTCCCGCGGGATGGCCGACAGGAACGGCCGCAGGATGACGATCGTCAGCGGCAGCGAGAAGGCGACCTGCGGAAGGATCACCGCGTAGTAGGAGTTGATCAGGCTCAGGTCACGCAGCAGGAGGTACAGCGGCAGGATCGCCGCGCCGGCCGGGAAGAGCAGACCGAGCGTGAAGAACGTGTAGAGCCATTCACGCCCCCGGAACGAGTACCGGGCGAGCACGAACGCGGCGGCCATGCCGAGCACCACCACGCCGAGCGTGGTGCCCAGAGCGATCACCGCGCTGTTGAACGCCTGCCGCCAGAAGTCGCTCTGCGTGAGCACCCGGTAGTAGTTGTCCCAGACCCACGGGTCGGGCAGGCCGGCCGGGTCGTTCACGATCTGCGGCGTGGTCCGGAAGCCACCGACGATGACGTACACGACGGGGGCGATCGACACGGCCGCGACCGCGAGCGCGATCGCGTACGTCAGCGGCGAGCTCCACTGCACCGGACGGCGCCCGGGCGAAGGGGCGGGTACGGAGTTCACGGCCACTGTCACTTCCCCTTCCGGGTGATGGCGCCCTCGATGTCGCGGCTGAGCAGGAACCGCTGGAACAGCAGCGCCGCGACGAACGAGATGGCGAACAGGATCACGGCGACCGCGTTGCCGTAGCCCCACAGCCGGGCGAAGAAGCCGTTGTCCACCATGTACGTCGCCATGGTGGCCGAGGCGCCGAGCGACCGCACCGCGGGCACGGAGGTCACCCAGACCATGTCGAAGACCTGCAACGAGCCGATCATCGACAGGAACATCCAGATCCGGATGGTCGGGCCGAGCAGTGGCAACGTGACGTGACGCTGGATCTGCCACCAGCTCGCGCCGTCGATCTCGGCGGCCTCGTTCAGCTCGGGCGGCACGTTCGACAGGCCGGCGAGCAGCAGGATGATGGCGAAGCCGACGTACTTCCAGGTGAGCACGAACAGCAGGGTCCAGATGACCACGTCGAGGTCGGCCAGCCACGCCTGCACCAGCCCGCCCAGCCCGACCGACCGCAGCAGCGCGTCGAGCGTGCCGCCGTCGGTCAGGATCAGCTTCCACATGATGCCGACGGTGACCTCGGCGAGCACGTACGGCACGAAGACCAGCAGGCGGAACGCGGAGCGCCCGCGGAAGCGGCGGTTGAGCAGCAGGGCGATGCCGAGCGCGACGGGCCCCTGGATGAGCAGCGATCCGAAGACGATGATGGCGTTGTTGCGCAGCGCGTCGAGGAAGATCGGGTCCTGGAACGCGAGCGTGTAGTTACGGAAGCCGACGTACTCGGTGGGCGGCCCGACCCCGCGCCAGCGGAACAGGCTGTAGTAGAACGCGAAGCCCATCGGCACCAGCACGAACAGCACGTAGATGAGGACCGCCGGCGTCGTCAGGCCGATGATCTCGTACCACTTGCGGCGGGTCTCGGCGCGGCGTGAGGCGGCTCGTGCGCCGGGCCGGAGGCCCGCCGGCGGCGCGAGAGCGCCGTCGGCGGGCGTACGGGTCTGCGATGCGGACGTCACTTGCTTGCGGCCGCCTTCATGGCCGAGACGACCTTCTCAGGTGTCCCGTTGCCGGCGAAGATCGCGACGATCGCGTCGTTCATCGCGGTGCCGACGGTGCTGCCGAAGGCCGTGTCCAGCCAGAGCTGCACGTAGGTGGCCGAGGAGGTGGCCTCCAGGATGGACTTCAGCGCCGGGTCGGTGACGCCGTCGGCGGCGCCCTTGGCGACCGGCAGGCCGGTGCCGGTGGCGGCGTAGCCCTTCTGCACCTCGGGGCTGACGATGTACTTGAGGAACTCGACGCACTCGGCCGGGGCGTTCTTCGAGCAGGCGAAGCCGTCGCCGCCGCCGAGGGCCGCCTTCGGGTCACCGGCGGAGCCGGAGATCGCCGGCACCGGGAACCAGCCCAGGAACTTGCCCAGGGCCGCCTTGTCCGTGGCGACGGTGTCCAGCGTGCCACGGTTCCAGTCGCCCATCAGTTCCATCGCGGCCTTGCCGTTGGCGAGCAGACCGTTGGCGCTGGTCGGGTCGTTCTGGCCCGGCGTGGCGATGAAGTTGTTCTGGAACGGCTTGGTGTCGATGAAGCTCTTCAGGTCCTGGCCGGCCTTGACGAAGCACGGGTCGTCGAAGGTCCGGTCCTTGGTCGCCTTCTTCAGCGTGTCGACCGAGCAGGCCCGCAGCGCGAAGTTGTACCACCAGTGCGCGGCCGGCCACTTGTCTCCGGCGCCCAGGGCGATCGGGATGACGTTGATGGCCTTGAGCTTGGTGACCGCGGCGTTGAGTTCCTCGAAGGTGGTCGGCGGCGCCGTGATGCCCGCCTTCGCGAACATGTCCTTGTTGTACCAGATGCCTTCGATGCCCATCCGGAACGGCAGGCCGTACTGCTTGCCCTCCACCTGCCAGATCTCGGAGGCGCTGCCGATGTCGGCGACCTCGCTCTTCACCTGGTCGGTGATGTCCTTGAGGTAGTCGGCCTCGACCTGCTCGCGCATCTCGCCGCCACCCCACGCCTGGAAGATGTCCGGCGGGTCGTTGCTCAGCAGCGCGGCGGGCAGCCGGGTGCGCTGGAGCTGGTTCGTCTCGATCGCCTCGATCTCGATCTTGACGGTCGGGTGGGCCGCGGAGAAGTCCTTGGCGACCTTCTCCCAGTACGTCTTGCCGGGCCCGTCCTGCGAGGCGTTGTGCCACCAGGTCAGCGTCACCGGGTTCTTGTACAGCTCGCTCTCGGCGGCCTTCTCGTCGTCGCCACCACCACTGCACGCGGAGGCCAGCAGAGCGCTTGTCACAAACAGTGCCAGGACGGCGCCAGCACGGCGCTTCATCGCCATAGATGTCTCCTCGACCACTTAGTCGGGTTACCTGCCGGGGAGTTTTACAGGGCCGTAACGTGAAGTCAATCGGTATCGATAACGTTTTCGACAACGTCTTCGATCACCCTGGGAAGGCCCTCTATCATCGTCGGCGTGGTGTTCCCGCAGCGCGTCAAGATGTCAGACGTGGCCCGTACGGCCGGCGTCTCGGTGGCAACCGTATCGAAAGTTGTCAATGGTCGGTACGGCGTCGCACAGGCCACCGTCGAGCGCGTCCAGCAGGTCATCCACGAACTCGGATACGAGGCGAGCCTGGGGGCGCAGAGCCTGCGCAGCCACCGGACGAACGTGCTGGGCATCCTGGTCGCCGAGTTCGAGCCGTTCTCCACCGAGCTGCTCAAGGGCGCCTCCCGCGAGGTCGCCGGCAGCGGCTACCAACTGCTCGCCTACTCCAGCGGGGACGGCAAGGGCGCGGCCATAGGGTGGGAGCGGCGCTCGCTGGCACGCCTGTCCGGCACGCTCATCGACGGCGCGGTGATCGTGACGCCGACGGTGGTCGAGACCAAGCACGGTTTCCACGTGGTGGCCGTCGACCCGCACACCGGCCCGTCCGGCCTGCCCACTGTCGACTCCGACAACTTCGCCGGCGCGGTGCTGGCCACCGACTACCTGCTGTCGCTCGGGCACCGCCGGATCGCGCACATCAGCGGCCGTCCCGACCTGGAGTCGGCCCGCCTGCGCGAGGCCGGGTTCCGCAAGGCGATGGCCGACGCGGGCACGCCGGTGGACGAGCGGCTGGTGCGGGTGGGCGGCTTCCGCACCGAGAGCGCCGCCAGCACGGCCGCCGAACTGCTCGCCCTCCCCGACCGGCCGACCGCGATCTTCGCCGGCAACGACCTCTCCGCCATCTCCACCGTGGACGTCGCCCGCGACCTCGGCCTGCGCGTACCGGACGACCTGTCGGTCATCGGCTTCGACAACATCCCCGAGTCGGCGCTGGTCGACCCGCCGCTCACCACGATCCGGCAGCCGCTGCAACGCATGGGCGCCGAGTCACTGCGCCTGCTGATCGACCTGATCGCCGGCGTCGAGCGGGAGACCCACATCCAGCTTCCCACCGAACTGGTCGTGCGGGCCTCCTGCGCGCCCCTGCGCTGATACGCCCCGCTCCTACCCGAACGGCGATTGACGGGCGGCTATCGAGGTCCGTAAGGTTTCGGGCTACTTCCGGAAGATGCCCCGGAAGTTTCGGAAGCCGCACCGCCCGCCCGGGCACCCGCCGCTCCGTTCCACGTCGCGGCGGCCCCGGCACCGCCACCGCCGGCCCTCGGGCCGAGCGCACCTGCCCGGAAGGAACGAGATGAAGCTGAGACGCTGGCTCGCCGCCGGCGCGGTCGCCGTCGTGACCGCCACCGCCCTCAACGTCGTCCCCGCGACGGCGGGACGCCCGTACGCGCTGGCCGCGCAGAGCCTGCGCGAGCTGGCCAAGCGCCACGGCCTGTACGTGGGCACCGCAGTGGACATGGCGGCCCTCAACGACGCCGCCGAGCCGCGGTACCGCGAGCTGGCCGCGTCCGAGTTCTCCACCGTCACCGCCGAGAACGTGATGAAGTGGGAGAGCCTGGAGCCCACCCGCGGCACCTACAACTGGGGTCCGGCCGACGAGCTGATCGAGTTCGCCCGCAAGAACAACCAGCGGGTCCGGGGCCACGTGCTGGTCTGGCACAACCAGCTGCCGGCGTGGCTGACCAGCGGCGTCGCGGACGGCTCGATCAGCAAGGCCGAGCTGCGCCAGATCCTGCGCAACCACATCACCGCGGTGGTCACCCACTTCAAGGGCAAGATCTGGCAGTGGGACGTGGTGAACGAGGCGGTCAGCGACCCCTGGGACACCCCGTCCACCCTGCACTACAAGGGGTTCTGGGCGCAGAACCTCGGGCCCGGCTACCTCGCCGACGCGTTCCGCTGGGCCCGCGCCGCCGACCCGAAGGCGCTGCTGTTCTACAACGACTACAACATCGAGGCGTTCGGCTCCGGCAACCCGGCCGACGACAAGACGCAGTTCGTCTACAACATGGTCCGTGACCTGCGGGCCAAGGGCGTGCCGATCGACGGCGTGGGCGCGCAGGGCCACCTGGGCACCCAGTACGGCAACTTCAGCACGCTCCAGGTGGTCGCGGCCCTGCGCAAGTTCGCCGGGCTCGGGCTGGCCACGGCGCTCACCGAGGTGGACGTGCGCAGCCAGATCACCGACGGGGTGGAGGCCGGCGACTCCGCCGAGATCAACCCGCGCCTGCAGGCGTCCGCGGCGGGCTTCAGCGTGCTGATGCAGGCGTGCCTGGCCGAGCGGCACTGCCTGTCGTTCACGCTCTGGGGCTTCACCGACAAGCACTCCTGGGTGCCCGGCGCGTTCTCCGACCCGCCGGAGGGCCTGGCCACCGTGTACGACGAGAACTACCAGCCCAAGCTCGCCTACCACGAGCTCAAGGCAGACCTGATGTTCTCCGGTCCGCCCTACGTGCTGCCGCGCATCCCGCAGCACCCGCGCCGCTGACTGTCGCGCGCAGGGGCCGGCCTTCGGGCCGGCCCCTGCGTCGCGGTACGCCACGGGATCACGCTCACGCCGCCCGGCGGCGGCCCAGTTCCGACTCCAGCCGTCCGATGAGCGTCTTGCGGGCCTTGCCACGCCGTTCCCGGCGCAGCGCCGCGTCGAGCTGACGGGTGTCGAGGTCGCGCACGAGCTTGACCGCCTCGGTCACCGGCAGCTCGGTCATCTGCTCCGCGGCGGTGGCGTCCCGGCGGGCCCGCTTCGCCGGGCCGGTGTTCGGCACGTACTGGCGGCCGGAGCGCGACGCGCGGCGCTTGCGCGTGTCGGTGTCGCGCCGCTGCTCCTCCGACAGCTCCTTCCACGCCTGTTCGGGCAGGTAACGACGGGTCTCGCCGCCGTTGCGGGCGCGCGTGTCACCGCTGCGGGTCTGCCACTTCTCGCCGCCCCAGCGCTGCAGCGACCGCTGCCGTGCGTCCTTCGGGCCCTCGAATCCCCCGCCGGCCTTCTTGTACTCGTTCGTCAGCAGCTGCGACTTGCGGGCCGACCACTGCCCCGGTCGTCCGCCCTTGTCGGAGGCGCGGATCTCGGCCTTGAGGCGCTCGCGCAGTTCCGGCTCGGTGTACTTCGCCATGACGCAGCGTTACCCGCGCCGGCGGCGGCCATGCCGGTCAGCCGGGTCCCGGCCGGTAGACCAGATCCATCGTGTCGGTGCGGCCGGACCAGTCCAGCCGCAGCCGCCAGCACCCGGCGGCCGGCAGGTCGACGATGGACGGCCCGGGCCCGCCGTCCACCTCGCGGACGACCGGGGCGCCCGTCCCGTCCCGGGTCGCGGTGATCACCAGAGGCGTCCGCGGCGCCGGCTCGGAGCGGCCTTCCTCGGGACGCGGCACCCAGAGGATCTTGTTGTTCGCACCGTCGCCCCGGGCGTGCACGAGGGGGTACGCGAACAGGATCGCCACGATGTGGCCCCGGGCGCCGAAGACGTGCCGCATCCGGGTGTCGCCGGTGAACCCGGCGTCCGCCCAGTCCGGCAGCCGGCCGGTCTCCACCCGTTCGGCGCAGGCCGCCGGCGCGGCCGGCTCGGTGGCCGCCGGCGCCGAGGTCACCGGCGCTCCGGCCGGGACCGTGGCCGGACCGGAGCACCCGGCCAGCAGCAGGACCGGCACCAGCAGGACTCTTCTCGCAACGAACATCGCGGCCTCCCCGTCGACGGCTCTCGTCAACAGGACACCGGCCGGGGCCGCCGGGTTCCCGTCGCTCACCGGAGCGAGGCCGCGACGTCCAGCGCCTGCTCGCGGGTGAGGTCGCCCTCCAGCCGGTAACTCAGCCCGCCCTGCTCCCAGATGAGCGTGGCCGCGGACAACCGCGCGGTGGCGACCCGTTCCGTGCCCGACCGGTCCACGTACGCCAGCGCGTGCGGACCGCCGACCCAGATCGCGAACTCGCCACCGACCTGGGTGAGCGTCACGTCCGCGCCGAGGGACCGCTTGTGGAACACGATGTCGAGCGAGCCGTCGAAGGCGTCCAGCCGTACCGTGCCGCCCCGGTAGAGCAGGCTGACCACCCGGTGGCCGCCGGCGCCGTCCGGGTCGGCCACCAGCACCCGTTCCGGCGCGCCCAGGCGGGACGGCACCCGGATCGGGAAGCGGACCTGGCGTTGCGCCTGGGCGAGGGCGACGTGCCGCTGCGCGGGCAGTGGCGAGGGCGTGCCGGTCGGCGGCGGGGCGGGCGCGGAGTCGATGACGACGCCGGAGAACCGCAGCAGCCCGGTCACCGCGTCGGCGAGCGCTGCGCGGCCCGGCGGCAGCGCCACCACGAGCAGCGCGGCGAGCACGGTGGCCAGCACGTACCGCCGGCGGCGGCGCGGCGCGGGCGCGTCGAGCCGGGCGCGGACCCGCGCGGTGACGTCGGGCGTCCGCGCCGGCTCCAGCCAGCCGGTCAGGTCACGCAGCTCCCGCTCCAGGTCATCCACGGTGCGCCACCTCCCGGTCCAGCAGGGCACGCAGCTTCGCCAGCGCCCGGTGGGTCCGCGACTTCACGGTGCCCCGGGGCAGCCCCAGCACCGTGGCCGTCTCGTCCTCGCCGAGGTCCAGCAGGTAGCGGCAGACGATCGCCTCGCGGTCACGTGCGGGCAGCAGCCGCAGCGCTCCGACCAGCGCGGCCCGGCGCTCGGCCGCCAGCACCGCGTCGAGCCCGTCGTCGGCGCCGCCGGCCACGACCGGTTCCGCCGCCGCCGCGCGCAGCGTCAGCCCGTCGCGCCGGCTGCGCGTCCGGTGCAGGTTCCGGGTCTCGTTGGCGACGATCGCGAGCAGCCAGGACCGGAACGACGCCTCGGCCCGGTAGCGGGACAGTTTCCGGTACGCCTTCACGAACGCCTCCTGGACCACGTCCTCGGCGTCCGGACCGGCGCCCAGCAGCACCGCCGTCCGGTACGCGGACGCGGTGTGCCGGGCGACCAGGGCGTCGTACGCCTCCCGGTCGCCGGCGCGTACGCGGGTGACGAGGTCGTCGTCGTCCAGGGCAGCCTCCGCCGTCGGTCCGCTTCCATGACACCGCCCGGGGCGGCCGGGTTCCATCAGGCGTTTGACCGGTGACCGTGCCGGAAAGAGTGGCGGGATGAGCTGGGCGAGAAGAGCCGTACCCGCAGCCGTCGCCGCCGTCGCCGCGCTGGCGGCGCGGGACCTGCTGCAACGCGACCACGCGCTGCGCCGCAACTTCCCGGTGCTGGGCCGGGCCCGGTACCTGATCGAGTCGATCGGACCGGAGCTGCGGCAGTACATCGTGGCCGGCAACGACGAGGAGCGGCCCTTCACCCGCGACCAGCGGCGCTGGGTGTACGCCTCGGCCAAGCAGGAGAACAACTACTTCGGGTTCGGCACCGACAACGACATCGAGCACACCTCCGGCTATCCGATCATCAAGCACCGCACGTTCGGCCGGGCGGTGCCGCCGTCGGCCCCGACCGCCGGGCACGACGTGACGCTGCCCTGCGCCAAGGTGCTCGGCGCGGCGCGCGGCCGGGCGCGGGCGTTCCGCCCGGAGTCGGTGGTGAACATCTCCGGCATGAGCTTCGGCTCGCTGTCCGCCAACGCGGTGGAGGCGCTCAACCGGGGCTACGCGCTGGCCGGCTGTCTGCAGAACACCGGCGAGGGCGGGCTGTCGCCGTACCACCGCATGGGCGGTGAGCTGGTCTTCCAGCTCGGCACCGCGTACTTCGGCTGCCGCGACGAGCAGGGCCGGTTCAGCCTGCCGCGGCTCAAGGACCTGGTGGCGTCGGCGCCGGTACGCGCGCTGGAGATCAAGCTCAGCCAGGGCGCCAAGCCGAGCCTCGGCGGCCTGCTGCCGGCGGCGAAGGTCTCCGCCGAGATCGCCGCCACCCGGGGCGTCCCGGCCGGTCAGGACTGCGTCAGCCCGTCCCGGCACGCGGAGTTCTCCGACTGCGACAGCCTGCTCGACTGGGTGGAGCTGCTCGCCGCCGAGACCGGCCTGCCGGTCGGCATCAAGTCCGCCGTCGGCGACCTCGGGTTCTGGGAGGATCTGGCCACCCTGATGCGCGACACCGGGCGCGGCGTTGACTTCGTGACCGTCGACGGGGGCGAGGGCGGCACCGGGGCCGCGCCGCTGATCTTCAGCGACTCGGTCTCGCTGCCGTTCCAGCAGGGCTTCTCCCGGGTCTACCGCACCTTCGCCGAACGCGACCTGCACGAGAAGGTGGTGTTCGTCGGCGCCGGCAAGCTCGGCCTGCCCGACAACGCCGTGGTGGCGTTCGCGCTCGGCGCCGACATGGTCAACGTCGGGCGGGAGGCGATGCTGGCGATCGGCTGCATCCAGGCGCAGAAGTGCCACACCGACACCTGCCCGACCGGCGTCGCCACGCAGAACGCGTGGCTGGCCCGGGGTCTGGACCCGGCCCGCAAGTCGGTACGGGCCGCGAACTACATCCGGACGCTGCGCCGCGACCTGGTGAAGGTGGCCGAGGCGTGCGGCGTCGAGCATCCCGGGCTGATCGGCACCGACTCGGTCGAGATCCTCGACGGCCGGACCTCGTCGATCCCGCTGGACCGGGCGTTCGGCTACCGGCCGGAGTGGGGGATGCCGTCGGCAGCGGACCGGGCGGAGATCGTGCGGCTGATGACCGCCGAGGCGCCGCAGGGCGGCAGCGCGCCGCCCTCCCCCACCGCCGTCGGCTAGCCGGTTCCCTCGCCGGTGCGGTGCCGCCCCCGGCGGCGCGGCGGGCGCGGGCGAAGCACGATCGGCGCGACCACCAGGACCGCCGCCGCACCGAGCAGTCCCCAGGGGTGGCGGCTGGTCTCGACCACGAATGCGACCGGCCGTTCCGGCAGGTCGACGCGGCCGTGGAGTTCGTGTGCCCCGAGCACGGCGACGTCCACCGGCACCGGGATCTCGTACGTCCGGGCCTGTCCGGCGCCGATGGTGCCCAGCGGCGGGGCGGCGACGATGGTGTGCGCCCGTCCGGGCCGGCCGAGTAGCAGCGTGAACGGCGGGTCGACCACGTCGGCCGGGCCGGGGTTGCGCAGCGCGACGCGTACGGTGAGCGTCTCGGGCAGCCCGAACCATTCCCGCAGCGGGCGGCGGCCGGCGACGCGCAGCTCGTCGAGGTGCAGTCGCGGCGTGGCGGCCGGCGCGGGCGCCGGGGCGGCGGTCACGCCCCGGACCGGCAGCGCGGCAGTGGCCTGGACGGCGCCGGTCAGCGCATGCGCGCGCAGCACGCAGGGACAGGCGACGGGTGGCGCCGCCAGCGCGATCGGCGCCGCCGTCGTGCCCGCCGGCGCCTGGACGGTGGTGGCCTGCTCGTTGGCGCAGTCGAGCGCGCCCCGGCGGGCGTCGTTACCGCAGACCGTGAGGTGGACCGGGCCGGCCGGCCAGCCGCGCAGCGTGACGGTGACCCGCTGCCCGACAGTCAGCGGGCCGGACGGCACGACGACAGCGGGCCGCGGCGGCGCAGAGGCCGCAGTGGACGACGGCGCGGCCGGGGCGGAGACGGCGATGCCGTCCGGGGTGGACAGCGGTGCCGGGACCGGCACGGCCAGCGCGAGGATCACGGCGGCGGCCGGCAGGACCGGGTTCACCGGGCACCGGCCGCCGTGCCGCCCGCCGGGGGTTCGGCCATTCCCGCGACGGGGGCCCGGGACGCATCCGCCGGCCCGCCGGGAGCGGCGGAGGGCTCGGACACCGACGCCGGCCCGGCGGGTGCAGCCGTCGCCGGAGGCTCGGACACCGACGCCAGCCCGGGCGTGGTGGAGGGCGCGGCCGAGGTGGGACGGCGGCGACGGCGCAGGTGGAGCCAGGCTCCCGTGGCCGCCAGCGCGGCGAGCAGCAGCCAGGGCAGCGCCCACACGCTCGCGGCGCGCTGCACCGGGGGCAGCGCGGTGTCGACGGTGGTGGGCGCGAGGTCGACTGTCGCGGTCAGCCGCAACGCGGGCGGCACACCGGTGACCCGCTCGGTCACCGTGAACTCGGCGCCGGGCAGCAGCTCCGGCAGGTCGACCGGGCTGGTCCGGGACAGCGTCCAGCCACCCGGGCCGTCGACGACCACCGCGCCGGTGCCGCCGACGCGGACGTTGCCGCTGTTGCGGATGCGGTAGGTGACCGTGAGGTCGGCGCGTCCGATCGGGTTGAGCGGGGTGTCGTAGTCGACGCGTACCGATTCGACTGTCACGGCGGGGCGGACCTCGCCGGCCACGCGGAGGTAGACCCGGGCGGCGATCCGCTGGTCGAGCCGGACCCGCTGCCCGTCGGCGGTGACGCCGTCCTGGGCGACCGCCGCGATCACGCCGCCGGTGTGGTCGCCCGGCGTGGCGTTGCGCGGCACCGTGAGGCGGAACGGGATGTCCGCGCGCTTGCCGGGCTGGACGGTCCAGCTCCGCCGGTCGACGCCGATCCAGGCGCCGACGTCGGTGGCGGCCCGGTCCGAGGGCAGCAACGCGAAGGCCCCGTCGGTGGTGGTGTACGCGTCGGTGCCGTACACCGCGAAGGTGAGCGGCCGGTCACCGAGGTTGGTCACCCCGACGTGGTCGGTGATCGTGGCGCCCGGCGCCAGGTCGTAGGTGAAGTAGTTGCGCCCGGTCGGCCCCGCGGGCCCGGACGGCTGGACCGCCCAGCGGGCGGCGCCGGGGTCGGCGGACGGCGCCGGCCGGGGGGCCGCCTCGCCGCGCGACGGTGGCCCGAGCAGCACCGCGAGCAGCACGGCGGCGAGCGCGGCGCCGATCCGGGCGGCCGGGATGCGGGTGGAGGGCGTGAGGAGGGGCATACCGTGCTCCGCTGCGAGGTGGTCGCCGGGCAGACGCCGCTGGTGGGGCACGGGCGACGTGCCCGCGCCCCACCAGGGCCGACCCGGTCGGTGAATCAGGAGAGGGTCAGGGTGAGCGTGGCGACGTAGTCGCCCGCCGCGGCGGACGCCGGCACACCGAGGTTGAGCTCGGCGCCGCAGGCGAAGACGCCGTTGCTGGTCCCGGCGCCGGCCGTGCACAACGCTCGGGCCTCACCGAGACCGGCGCCGGGAGCGGCCACCGCACCCGGGGTGACGGCGCCGGTGGTGCCGCCCAGCGGGTCGTCCACCACGTTCGCGGTCGGCGCCCAGCCGAGGTAGTTCCCGGCGATGACGCCACCGGCGGCGGAGGTGAAGTCGGAAACCTGTCCGACCAGGCTCCAGCCGGTGCCGGCACCGCGCAGGTCGGCCACCGTGGCGGTGTTCAGCGGCGCCCGGGCGTACTCGCCCTTGCCGACCGGCGGCAGGGCGACGTTCGCGCCGGCCACGCTCAGGCTGAGCGGGCCGCCGGTCACCGTGCTGGTGATCCGCTGCTGGGCCGAGTTCCCACCCGCGCCGGTACGGGTGAAGGTGATCGGCGTGAACGTGTCCTGGCGGCGGTCGGCCGAGCCGCGGGCGGCGAAGGTGATGACGTAGCACTGCACCTCGGTGCAGTCCACCTCGTCGCCGTTGCGGTCGGTGTAGACGGCGCTGATCGGCAGCGTCGTGGTGAAGCTGCCGTCGGCGGCCATCCGGTCCCGGGCGTCGGTCGGCTCGTTGGTCTTGTTGACCCACTTGGTGACCTGGAGGACGCCGGCGTTGGCCCAGTGCTCGTCGACCTTCGGTCCGAACGAGACGTAGATGCCCGCCCCGTTGTTGAAGTCCGGGTCGAAGCCGGTGCCGCGTACGGTGACAGTCGCGCCGGCGGGGTCGAGGCCCTGGGCCGGGTCGACGGTCACCGCCGGGGTCGCGGGCGCGGTGCCGCCTGCCGTGGTGAACGTGAACGACACCGGGTCCAGCGCCTCACCGGCGGCGTAGAAGCCGTTGAACGCGCCGGCTCCCACGCTGGTGAGCGCCGCGGCGAGGTTGCTGCCGGTCACCGTGTTGCCGCTGGTGGCGGGAGCGCCGGTGAGGGTGGCGATGGTGGCCTGCTTCACCGAGACCGGCTCGGTCATCGTGGTGGCCAGGTCGACGTCCGCCTTCAGCGAGGCGGTGCCGCCGGAGACGGCGACAGTCGGGTTGGCCAGCGTGATGGTCAGCAGGTGCGCCGGGTACGAGAACACCACGGTGCCGCCGTACGTGGCGTTCGTCGTACCGGTGGCGGCGTCGTGCGTGCCGCCGGTCGACGGGAACGTGAACGTGCCGTCGGCGTTGACGGTGGCGCCGTTGCTGACAGCGATCGGCGGGTCCCCGTTGCCGGCCTTGACGTAGTTGCGGAAGCTGGCCTTGAAACCCCAGGTCAGGCTGCCGCTGGCGATCTCGGCCTCGGCCGCCGAGGCGGGTCCGGCGCCCACGAGCGCACTCGACACGCCGAGGGCGAGCACCGCCGCCCAGCGCATCGACCGGAGGGCTCCGGCTCTGGATCTGAACATGCTGTTCCTCTCGGGAGGGGAAGCGAAGGCATTAGGTTAGGCAAACCTAAGATGATTGGGTGATCCACGAAGCGTCCCAAGATCTTCAGCCGAACGGACCCCTTGCCACCTGCGCGTTCGCCACTTAGGTTAGCCAAACCTAAGTAACCGCTCGGCCGGCACGTCCGGCCGGACCTGTCGTGTGAGGAGCCCGATGCGAGCACGGCGCCGCACCATCTGGACCACCGTTCTGCTCACCGCCGCCGTCGTCGCCACGCCCGCGCCGGCCCACGCCGGCACCGCCGCCGGCAGCGGCGGCCAGAAGCTCACCGTCACCCCGAGCACCGGCCTGAGCCGCTCCGGCGCCACCGTGTCCGTCTCCGGGCGCGGCTACGACGTCGACAAGGGCATCTACGTCGCGTACTGCGTCGACAACGGACCGGGCGTGGCGGCCACCCCGTGCGGCGGCGGCGCCGACACCACCGGCAGCCTCGGCGCCTCGCAGTGGATCTCGTCGAACCCGCCCGCCTACGCCGAGGGCCTGCCCGAGCCGTACGGCCCCGGCGGCTCCTTCTCCGTGACGGTCAAGGTGACCCCCACCATCGGCGACGTCGACTGCACCGTCCGGCGGTGCGCGGTCGTCACCCGCGCCGACCACACCCGGGCCTCCGACCGGTCCCAGGACGTACGGGTGCCGGTCACGTTCGCCGCCGGCGCCACGAGCGCCCCGCCGAAGGCCGGCCCGGCGCCGAAGGCGACCACGCCCGCCGCCACGCCCCGGGCCTCCACCGGCCAGGACGCTCCGGCCCCTGCCGTCTCCGGCAGCGCGCCGGCCACAGCGGGGGCGGCAGGGGTGACGGGCGCCGCGCCCGGCGCGGGGGCGCCGTCGCAGGCCGCGGCCTCCGACCTCCACGTCACGCGGGTCAGCGACACCGCCGGGGCCGGACGCGGATGGACCGTCGGGGTGGTGGCCGCCGCGCTGGCCCTGGTCGTCCTGCTCGGCCTCGGCCGGTGGCGGCGCCGTCGCGGTGCCGGCCGGTGAGCCGCCCGCACCGGCGACCGGGCCGGGGACCACTCGTCGCGCTGCTCGCGGTGACCCTGGCGGCGACCGGCTGCGCCGCGCCGGGCCGATCGGGTACGCCGTCCGCCACCGGCTGCGGCCCGGTCACCGCGACAGTGGACGACGCCGACGTCGAGCCGGTCCGCCCGACGCCCACGCCCGCGCTGCCGGCCACCGTAGGCTCCGGCGACGGCACGACGGTGACCGTCGACGACGTCAGCCGCATCCTCCCGGTGAACCTGCACGGCTCGATCGCCGAGATCGTCTTCGGCCTCGGCCTGGGCGGCAACGTCATCGGGCGGGACACCTCGACCACGTTCCCCGCCGCCGCGCACCTGCCGGTGGTCACCCCGGGCGGGCACGACCTCTCCGCCGAGGCGGTGCTCGACCTCGACCCCAGCGTCGTGCTCGTTGACGACGGCGTCGGGCCGCCCGAGGTGCTGCGCCAGCTCCGCGCCGCCGGCATCCCGGTCGTGCGGGTACCTGCCGAGCCGACGCTCGACGGCGTACCGGCGCACATCCGCGCGATCGCGGCGGCGCTCGGCGTGCCCGAGGCCGGAGAACGGCTGGTGACCCGCGTGCGGAGCGAGATCGCCGAGGCCCGGCGTACCGCCCCGGCGGGCCGCGCGCCACGGATCGCGTTCCTCTACCTGCGCGGCACCGCCGGGGTCTACCTGATCGGCGGCCGGGGCGCCGGGTCCGACGCGATGATCGAGGCGGTCGGCGGCGTCGACGCCGGCAGCGCCGCCGGGCTGTCCAAGTTCCGTCCGCTGACCAGCGAGGGCCTCATCAACGCCGCGCCCGACGTGATCCTGGTGATGAGCGCCGGGCTCGCCTCCGTCGGCGGCGTCGACGGTCTGGTGAAGCTGCCCGGCGTGGCGCAGACGCCGGCCGGGGCGAACCGGCGCGTCGTCGACATGGCCGACGGCACGCTGCTCACCTTCGGCGTCCGCTCCGGCCGGGTCGTCCAGGCCCTGGCCCGCGCCGTCTACTCGTGCGAGGACCCGTCGTGACCACGCTCCGGAAGCGGCCCGCGCCCGCCGCCGACCCGACGCCCGTGCCCGGCGCGCCCCGGTCCCCCGGCCGGCGGGGAACCGTACTGCTGGCCGGGCTCGGCGTCGCCCTGGTGCTCGTCGCCCTGCTGGCGGCCGGGCGCGGCCAGGTGGCGATCTCCCCCGCCGAGGTGCTCGGCTCCGTGCTGCACCGCCTCGGCCTGGACCTCGGTCCGCTGCCCTCGGCGGCGCAGGGCGAGAACGCGCTCTGGATCGTCCGTTTCCCGCGGGTGCTGCTGGCGGCCGTCGTCGGCGCCGCCCTCGGCTGCGCCGGCGCGGTCATGCAGGGCGTCTTCGGCAACCCGCTCGCCGAGCCCGGCGTCATCGGGGTGTCGGCCGGCGCGGCCGTCGGCGCCGCGCTGGCCATCGTCACCGGCGTCACCGTCCTGGGCGGATGGACAGTGCCGCTCGCCGCCTTCGCCGGCGGCCTCGCCACCACCTACCTGGTGTACGCGCTGGCCCGCTCCGGGGGCCGGACCGAGGTGGTGACGCTGGTCCTTACCGGCGTCGCCGTCAACGCGGTCGCCGGCTCGGTGATCGGGCTGCTCATGTTCGTCACCGACCAGGCCGGCGTACAGGCCATCGCGTTCTGGAACCTCGGCAGCCTCGCCCAGGCCAGTTGGACGGCCGTCGGTCTCGCCGCGCCGTGCCTGCTCGTCGGCCTCGCCGTCGCCTGCGCCGACGCGCGCCGGCTCGACCTGCTCGCGCTCGGCGAACCCGCCGCCCGGCACCTCGGCGTGAACACCGAACGCCTGCGGCTGCGGCTGATCGTCGTCACCGCGCTGCCCGGCGCCGCCGCTGTCGCGTTCACCGGCATCATCAGCTTCGTCGGACTGGTCGTGCCGCACCTGATCCGGATGGTCGCCGGACCGGGCCACCGGGTGCTGCTGGTCGCCAGCGCGCTCGGCGGCGCCGTCGTGGTGATCGGCGCCGACCTCGCGGCGCGTACCCTCGTCGAACACCAGGAGCTGCCCCTCGGCGTGCTCACCGCGGTCATCGGCGGCCCGGCGTTCTTCTGGCTGCTGCGCCGCACCCGCGACCGGGCCGGAGGCTGGGGATGAGCCTTCCGCGTACACCGCGCCGGTTCGCCGCCGCCCGTCCGCCGCGCCCGGCGCCCGCCGGGCACGTCCGGATCCGGGTGGCCGGGCTGCGCGTCGAACGCGCCGGCCGGACCGTGCTCGACGGGATCGACCTTCGGGTACGCGCCGGCGAGGTGCACGCCCTGGTCGGGCCGAACGGCGCCGGGAAGTCGACGCTGCTCGGCGCGATCAGCGGTGACGTGCCGGCCGCCGCCGGCCGGATCGAGGTCGACGGGCTGCCCCGCGAGTCGTGGAGCCCGGTGGAGCTGGCCTGGCGCCGGGCCGTCCTCGCCCAGCGCAACACGCTCAGCTTCCCGTTCACCGTCGGGGAGGTGGTGCGGATGGGCCGGGCGCCGTGGGCCGGGCGGCCGGAGCGGGACCAGGACGACGCCGTCGTCGCCGACGTGCTCGAACGCTGCGACGTCGCCCGCTTCGCGGCCCGGCCGTACCCCGCGCTGTCCGGCGGCGAGCAGGCCCGCGCCGCGCTGGCCCGGGTCCTGGCGCAGCGGGCCACCACGCTGCTGCTCGACGAGCCGACCGCCGCGCTCGACCTGCGGCACCAGGAACTGGTCATGCACATCGCCCGGGAGCGGGCCCGCGCCGGGGACGCCGTGGTCGTGGTGCTGCACGACCTGACGCTGACCGGGGCGTACGCGGACACCGTGACCCTGCTCGGCGACGGTCGCGTCCGCGCCGCCGGGGCGCCGCGCGACGTGCTCACCGCCCCGCTGCTCAGCGGGGTCTACCGGTACGACATCGACGTCGTCCCCCACCCGCGTGACGGGCTGCCGCTGATCGTGCCCCGACGCGGCCGGCCCGCAAGACCGTCAGCCGACGAGGAGAGATAGCAGATGGATACACAGACGTTCGCGGCCCGGCTGCGCGCCGAGACCCGCGACGCGCACCAGAGCGCCGAGTCCCAGCGGTACGTCTCCGCGCTCACCGCCGGTGAGCTCGACGTGGCCGGCTACACCGCGCTCGTCGTCGCGCACCACGGCATCTACGCGGCGCTGGAGGGCGTCGCGGAGACGATGCGCGAGGACCCGCTGGCCGGCCCGTTCGTCGACGACGCGCTGACCCGGCTGCCCGCGCTCGCCGCCGACCTGCGGTTCCTGCTCGGCCCGCGCTGGCGCGAGGTGATGGAGCCGATCCCGGCCGCTGTCGCGTACGCCGCGCGGATCACCTCGGCCTGCGCCGGATCGCCCGAGCGGTTCATCGCGCACCACTACATCCGCTATCTCGGCGACCTGTCCGGCGGGCGGCACATCGGGCGCTGCGTGGCCCGGTACTACGGGGTGACCGGCGAGGCCGGGGCGTCGTTCTACCGCTTCCCGCGGATCACCGATCCGAAGTCGTACAAGGACGCCTACCGGGCGAGGCTGGACGCGCTCGCGCTGGACGAGACCGGCCGGGCAGCGCTGCGCGACGAGGTGCTGGTGGCGTACGAGCACAACATCGCGGTCTTCACCGACCTGGGTCGCCTGGTGGCGGCGGGCAGCCGGGAGGGCGCCGCGTGAGCGCCGGTTTCCCGCCGGAGGTGGTCGCCGCCGTCAGCCGGCACATGAACGACGACCACGCCGGGGACGCGCTGCTGATCTGCCGTACGCTCGGCGGCCGGCCGGACGCCACCGCGGCCCGCACCACCGGCCTGGACGCCGACGGCATCGACTTCGCCGTCACCGTCGGCGGCACGGAGGTTCCGGTGCGCGTCCCGTTCGCCCACCGGCTCACCGAACGGGCGCAGATCCGCCGGGAGGTGGTGCGCATGTACCGGGAGGCCTGCGACCGGGCCGGCGTACCGCCCCGCCCGGCCGGCTGAGCGCCGGGACCGTCCGGGCCGCGGAAACCCGGTCGGCCGCCGCGCCGCCGCGGCGTACAGTCCACCGCATGGCTGTGGACACGAGGCCGGCGGTGCGCGCCGGCCGATTCCGGCTGCTCCCGCTGGGTGTGGTCTTCCTGACCGTCGGTCTGTCCACCGCCGTGGTGCTGCCGTTCCTGTCGCTGTTCCTCGACCGGGAGGTCCACGCCAGTCCGTTACGGGTGACCGTGTTCCTGGTCGTCGCGCCGCTGTCCGGGGTGGTCGCCTCCGCGCTGATCGGCCGGCTGTCGGACCGCCTGCCGATCCGGCGCGCGCTGCTGGTCGGCGCCGCGCTGGCCGGCGTGCTGGGCGCGGGCCTGACCGCGTACGTCCGGGACTACTGGATCCTGCTGGGGCTGACCGCGACCGCCACCGCGCTGGCGAACTCGCTGTTCCCGCAGTCGTTCGCGTACACCCGGGCGCTGTTCGACAGGGACGATCCGGCGCGGGCGGCGTTCGGCGTCAGCCTCATGCGTACCGTGTTCTCGGTCGCCTGGGTGGCCGGGCCGGCGCTGGCCGCGGTGCTGCTCGACGTCGGCGGCTTCCGCCTGGTCTACGGCATGGCCGCCGTCATGTACGCGCTGGCCGCGCTGGTGGCCGCGTTCCGGCTGGAGGAGCTGCCGCTGCCGGCGCGGCCGGTCGCGGCCGATCCGGACGGCGCCACGCCCGGCCCGCGCGGCGCGTCCCTGCGGTGGCTGGCGCTGACGGCGCTCACGTTCGTGCTGCTCCAGTGCCCGCTGACGGTCGGTGTGCAGGCGATGCCGCTGTTCATCGACACCGAACTGCACGACGACCCCTCCCGCGCCGGGCTGGTGCTGGGCCTGTGCGCGGCGCTGGAGATCCCGCTGATCCTCGGGCTGGGCGCGCTGACCGCGCGGGTCCGGCTGCGGCCGCTGATCCTGGTCGGCGGCGCCTGCGGGGTCGCCTACTACGCGGCCGCCGCGCTGGCGCCGAGCGTGCCGTTCCTGCTGTTCGCGCAGCCGGTGAACGCGCTGTTCATCGCCGCGGTGTCCGGCGTCGGGATCGCCTACGTGCAGGATCTGCTGCCGGGCGAGCCGGGCCGGGCCACCACGCTGTTCACCAACACGTTCCCCATCGGCGCGATGCTCGCCGGGCCGCTGCTCGGGCTCTCCGCGCAGGTCGGCTACCGGTGGGCGTACGGCATGAGCACCGCGCTGTGCGCGGCCGGGCTGCTGGTGCTGGTGCTGACCCGGCCGCCCGCGCGGGCGGCCGGGTCGGTGCCCGTGGGCGGGTGACCCGCGGGCACCGGGATCAGCTCGGGGTGGGCGGGCGGCCGGCGGTGGCCGCGATCAGCAGGGACAACTCCCGGACGAGGTCGTCCATGCTCTGCCCACTGCTCGCCCGCACCAGGCCGAGAGCCAGGTCGGCGAGCAGGTAGAAGCCGAGGGTCCGGGCCTGCTCGCCGGGGAACGCGGCGAGCAGATCCTCAGCACCGGCGAGGTCACCCCGGTGCTTGGCCGCGATCACCCCGGCGGCGCGCTGCACCAGTTCCGCCGCCTCGGGGGTGGGCCCGCTCACCGGATCAGATCTTCGGCGTCGCGGCGCGGGCGGCGTCGAAGCGTGCGATCACGTCCGACCAGTTCACCAGGTTCCACAGCCGGTCCACATAGTCCGGACGCACGTTGCGGTACTGCAGGTAGTAGGCGTGCTCCCAGGCGTCGAAGACCAGCAACGGCGTGGTGCCCTGGCCGACGTTGCCGTGGTGGTCGTAGACCTGCTCGACGATCAGTCGCTGTCCCAGCGGCTCCCAGGCGAGTACGCCCCACCCGGAGCCCTGCACGCTCTTCGTGGCCGCCGACAGCTGGCCGGCGAACGCGTCGAACGAGCCGAAGTGCTCGTCGATCGCCGCGGCCAGCTCGCCGTCCGGGCGGTCACCGCCGTCCGGCGACAGGTTCCCCCAGAAGATGGTGTGCAGCACGTGCCCGGACAGGTTGAACGCGAACGTCTTCTCCAGCCCGACCAGCCGGCCGAAGTCGCCCTTCGCACGCGCCTCCGCGAGCTGCTCCAGCCCGTCGTTGGCGCCCTTGACGTACGCCGCGTGGTGCTTGCTGTGGTGCAGTTCCAGGATCTCGCCGGACATGGCGGGCTCCAGGGCGCCGTAGTCGTAGGGCATGTCGGGCAGGGTGTAGAGCGTCATCGATCCTCCACTTTTGTTGCCGCATCATTGCTGTTGCCAACATAGTGCAACAAGGTGGCCGACGGTGCTCCCATCCCGCGCGTCCGGTCAGTGGCGCCGCACCAGCACCACGTGGTCGATCAGCTCGCCGGTCTGGCCGTCCGGGCCGGTGGCGGTACGCCGCGCCGCGCCCAGCCGCTCGGTGTCCCAGCCGTCCGGGTCGAGGCTCATCGCGGCCAGGATCTCCTCCGGTTCGGCGAACCGGTGGTGGCCGGTGTCGGGCCCGGCCCAGGGCGGCGGCGCGCCGTGCTCGACGACGAGCAGCCGGCCGCCGGGCGCGACCGCCTCGGCCGCCGTGGGCAGCACCTTCTCCCGGGGCAGGACCAGCGGCGACTGGAAGAACTGCGCGGACACCAGGTCGTACCGGCCGGGCGGGAAGCCCTGGGTGAGGTCGTGCCGGACGGTGGTGATCCGCTCCGCCACCCCAGCCCGCTCGGCCTCCACCGCGAGGCGGTCCAGCGCGACGGACGAGATGTCCACGGCGGTGACCCGCCAGCCGCGCGACGCCAGCCACACCGCGTCGCCGCCCTCACCGCTGCCCAGGTCGAGCACGGTGCCCGGGGGCAGCGCGCCGGCCACCTCGGCCAGGACCGGGTTGACCCGGCCGCTCCAGATCCGGTCCCGCTGGCCGTACCGCTCGTCCCAGAACCGGGCCGGGTCGGTGTCCGCCGCCGGGTGCTCGTGGTGGTGCCCCGTCATGTCCGCCTCCTCGCCGCCGGGCGTCTGCCCGCCCGGGCCCTCGCCATCGTGCGCCGGGGTCCACCGGCCAGCAAGGAACCTTGCCGTTCCGGCAAATACTTCCGGGCGGCAGCCGCCTCGGAATATACCCCCGGGGGTATGCGCTACAGTTGCCGTATCGCCCGACATCACTGCGCGAAGGAGTGCGGCTCATGTTGTTCACCCAGTACTACCTCGACTGCCTGTCCCAGGCCTCGTACCTGATCGCCGAGACCGCACCGGCCGGGCGGTGCTCGTCGACCCGCGCCGGGACATCGACGAGTACCTCACCGACGCGAAGGCGCACGGCCTGACGATCGAGGGCGTCGTCAACACCCACTTCCACGCCGACTTCCTCGCCGGGCACCTCGAGGTGGCCGCCGCGACCGGCGCGTGGATCGGCTACGGGCACCGGGCCGAGACCGAGTACCCGAGCCGCAAGCTCACCGACGGCGAACGGATCAGCCTCGGCGACGTGACCCTGGAGATCATGGAGACCCCGGGCCACACACCCGAGTCGATCAGCATCCTCGTCTACGAACACGCCGACGACCCGGTCCCGTACGGCGTGCTGACCGGCGACGCGCTGTTCATCGGCGACGTCGGCCGCCCCGACCTGCTCGCCTCGCTCGGCGTCACCGCCGAGGAACTCGGCCGCATGCTCTACCACAGCGTGCAGCACAAGCTGATGGGCCTACCCGACGAGGTGCGCGTCTTCCCCGCCCACGGCGCGGGCTCGGCCTGCGGCAAGAACCTGTCCACCGAACGGCAGTCCACCATCGGCGAGCAGCGCCGCACCAACTACGCCTGCGCGCCGATGAGCGAGGAGCGCTTCCTCGCCCTGGTCACCGGCGGGCAGCCGGCCGCGCCCGGCTACTTCGCCTTCGACGCGGTGCTCAACCGCAAGGCCCGGGAGCTGTTCGACCACGCCCGACCGGCCCGCCCACTCACCCCGGCCGAGTTCCTGGCCGCCCGGGCCGACGGCGCCGTCGTGGTCGACGCCCGCGACCCGCAGGAGTACGCCACCGGACACCTACGCGGCGCGCTCAACATCCCAGCCGACGGCCGGTTCGCCGAGACCGCCGGCAGCGTCATCGCGCCCGACCGGCCGGTGCTCGTGGTGACCCCGCAGGACCGCGAGGAGGAGATCGTCGTCCGCCTCGCCCGCATCGGCTTCGACCACGTGATCGGCTACCTCCGCGAACCCGACAACGCCTTCCTGGAGATGACCGCCGAGATGACCCCGGCCAGCCGGGTCACCGCCACCGAGCTGCGCGCGGCCCTCGACGGCCCGGACGCGCCTGTGGTGCTGGACGTCCGCAACGCCGCTGAGCGGGAGCAGGGCGCGGTGGACGGTTCCCGGCACATCCCGCTGGCCGAGCTGACCCACCGCCTCGACGAGGTACCCACCGACCGCCCCGTCGTCGTGCACTGCGCCGGCGGCTACCGCTCCTCGGTCGCCGCCAGCCTGCTGCGCAACGCCGGTCACGCCGACGTCTCCGACCTCCTCGGCGGCTACGGCGCCTGGCAGGGCCTGCACGCCGCGGCGTGAGGCACGGATTCGGGCCGCCAGGATTAGCACTCCCCTCGCATGGGCAGACATTTGTCATCGGACACGCGATCGAGGGAGCTGACGGCATGGCGAAGGGCGACATCGACACCTACCAGCAGGACGGGCAGTGGAAGAACCGCCCGGAGGGCAACGAGCGCGCGAGCAGCCGCCACGACACCAAGGCGGAGGCGGAGGCGGCCGGCCGGGAGATGGCGGTCGAGCGCGGCGCCGAGCACGTGATCAAGAAGCAGGACGGCACCATCGGCGAGAAGAACACGTACCCCCCGCGAGCGCGACCCCCGGGACATTCCGGGCTGAGCCCCGCACGCACGTCACGGCGCCGGACCCGCACGGGTCCGGCGCCGTAGCGCGTACCGGCGGGTAGTGAGTGGCTGGCTAAAAAGTTTTGTTCGGTTCCTACAACGGCTCCCGCTCAGGCTTCGGCCGTTACGACATGGCGCCGTACGCGCGCAGGCGGAAGGGTGAGGCAAGCCGGGGGCATCGTCGCCACCCGGCGCGCCACCGTGGTTCTATCGAAGGGGACGGTCACGTGTTCACCCGTGTCGCCATCGTCAACCGTGGTGAGTCCGCGATGCGGCTCATCCACGCGGTCCGGGAACTGGCCGCGGAGACCGGCAGCCGGATCGAGACCGTCGCGCTGTACACCGACGTCGACCGTACCGCCACCTTCGTCCGCGAGGCGGACGTCGCCTACGACCTGGGCCCCGCGTCCGCCCGCCCGTACCTGGACCTGAAGGCGCTGGAACGCGCGCTGGTGGAGACCGGCGCGGACGCCGCCTGGGTCGGCTGGGGTTTCGTGGCCGAGGACCCGGCGTTCGCCGAGCTGTGCGAGAAGATCGGCGTGACGTTCGTCGGGCCGAGCCCGGACGCCATGCGCAAGCTCGGCGACAAGATCGGCGCGAAGCTGATCGCCGAGGAGGTCGGCGTGCCGGTCGCGCCGTGGAGCCGCGGCGCGGTGGAGAGCCTGGAGGACGCGCTGCGCGCGGCGGCCGACATCGGCTACCCGCTGATGCTGAAGGCCACGGCGGGTGGCGGCGGGCGCGGCATCCGGGTGATCCGCAGCGACGCCGAGCTGGCCGACGCCTACGAGCGCACCAGCCAGGAGGCGGCGCGGGCGTTCGGCAGCGGCGTGGTGTTCCTGGAGCGCCTGGTCACCGGCGCCCGGCACGTCGAGGTTCAGGTGATCGCCGACGGCCAGGGCACCGCGTGGGCGCTCGGGGTACGGGACTGCTCGGTGCAGCGGCGCAACCAGAAGGTGATCGAGGAGTCCGCGTCGCCGGTGCTCGCCCCGGAGCAGGCGGCGGAGCTGAAGGCGTCGGCGGAGCGCCTGGCGGTGGCGGTCGGCTACCGGGGCGCGGCCACTGTCGAGTTCCTCTACCACCCGGGCGACCGGCTGTTCGCCTTCCTGGAGGTCAACACGCGCCTTCAGGTCGAGCACCCGATCACCGAGGCGACCACCGGGTTCGACCTGGTCAAGGCGCAGTTGCACGTGGCCGGTGGCGGCCGGCTCACCGGCGAGCCGCCGGTCGAGCGCGGGCACGCGATCGAGGCGCGGCTCAACGCCGAGGACCCGGACCGCGACTTCGCGCCCTCCCCCGGCCGGATCACCCGGCTGGACCTGCCCGCCGGGCCGGGCATCCGGGTCGACACCGGAGTCAGCGAGGGCGACACCATCCCGGCCGACTTCGACTCCATGATCGCAAAGATCATCGCGTACGGCCGGGACCGGGACGAGGCGCTGGGCCGCCTGCGCCGGGCGATGGCGAACACCACAGTGGTCATCGCCGGCGGCGCGACGAACAAGAGCTTCGTGCTCGACCTGCTCGACCAGCCCGAGGTGATCGACGCCAGCGCGGACACCGGCTGGATCGACCGGGTACGCGGCGAGGGCCGCCTGGTCGCGCACCGGCACTCCGCCGTCGCGCTCGCCGCCGCCGCGATCGAGGCGTACGAGGAGGACGAGACCGCCGAGCGGCAGCGGTTGCTGTCCACAGCGGCGGGTGGACGCCCGCAGGTGCAGCACCGCAGCGGCCGGCCGCTGGACCTGAAGCTGCGCGGCGTGACCTACCGGATGCGGGTGGCCCGGGTCGGCGCGCACCGGTTCCGGGTCGGTGTCGAGGCCGGTGGCGACGTGCGCACTGCCGACGTCGAGCTGGACCGCTTCGACCGGCACACCGGCCAGATCGCCGTCAACGGCGCCCGGTTCCGCCTGCTCACCGACACCCACGGCCCGGTGCACCTGGTCGAGGTCGACGGCGTGACGCACCGGATCAGCCGCGACGAGGGCGGCGTGGTGCGCTCCCCCATGCCGGCGCTCGTGGTCGCCACGCCACTTGCGGTCGGCGCGGAGGTCGAGGCCGGCGCGCCGGTGCTGGTGCTGGAGGCGATGAAGATGGAGACGGTGCTGCGCGCGCCGTTCCGGGCCCGCCTCAAGGAGTCGTCGGTTCAGGTCGGCACCCAGGTGGAGGCGGGTGCGCCGCTGCTGCGTCTGGAGCCGCTCGTCGAGGAAGGCGCCGAGGCCGCCGACGGCCCGGCCGGTCCCGCTGTCGAGCTGGACCTGCCGGCGCCTGCGGCGGACGTGCCGGCGCGGTCCCGGGCCGAGCGCGGCCAGGAGGACCTGTGCGCGCTGCTGCTCGGCTACGACGTCGACCCGCACGACGAGCGCCGGGTGCTCGACGACTACCTGGACGCGCGCCGGGCGGCCACCGAGGCCGGGCACCGGCCGCTGGCCGAGGAGCTGGAACTGGTCGGCGTCTTCGCCGACCTGGCCGAGCTGAGCCGCAACCGTCCCGGCGACGACGGGCCGGCCGGGCACGTGCACAGCGCCCGCGAGTACTTCCACACCTACCTGCAGAGCCTCGACGTCGAGCGGGCCGGTTCCCCGGACTCGTTCCGGGCCCGCCTCGCCAAGGCGCTCGCCCACTACGGCGTCACCGAGCTGGACCGCTCCCCCGAGCTGGAGGCCGCGGTCTTCCGGATCTTCCTGGCCCTGCAGCGGGCCGCCGCGGACGCCACGGTGATCGCCGCGCTGCTGCGCTCGTGGCTGCGCGAGCCGCCGCCGGACGAGGCGCTGCGCGAGCCCGCCGGCCTCACCCTGGAGCGTCTCGTCGCGGCCACCCAGGTCCGCTTCCCGGTCGTCGCCGACCTGGCCCGGGGCGTGGTGTTCGCCTGGTTCGCCCAGCCGCTGCTGCGCCGCAACCGGGCCCGGGTCTACGCGCGGGTCCGCGCGCACCTGCGGCACCTCGACACGCACGCGGACGCGCCGGACCGCGCCGACCGGGTCGCCGAGATGGTACGCAGCACCGAGCCGCTGGTCCGGCTGCTCGGCCAGCGCCTGGTCCGCGACGACCTGGACAACGCGACGATGCTGGAGGTGCTGACCCGCCGCTACTACGGCAACAAGGCGCTCACCGAGGTCACCACCCGGACCACCGGTGGCTGCACGTTCGTGGTGGCCGGGCGGGACGGTTCGAGCGTCGTGTCGGCGGCGGTACGGTTCGACGCGCTCGGCGACGCGCTGCGCGGACTGGCCGAGGTGGCCGGCGAGCGCGACGCCGTCGACGCGGACGTCTACCTGTCCTGGGAGAACCAGCCCGAGGACTTCGACGCCACCGCCGCCGCGCTGCTCGACGTGCTGAACGCGCACCCGCTGCCGGCGGCGGTACGCCGGATCACCACCACCGTCGCCGGGCGCGGCGGAGCGGTGATGCACCACCACTTCACGTTCCGGCCCGGCGAGGACGGGATGGCCGAGGAGCGCCTGATCCGCGGCCTGCACCCGCACATCGCGCAGCGGATGCAGCTGGAGCGGCTGCGCGAGTTCGACCTGACCCGCCTGCCGTCGCTGGACGAGGAGGTCTACCTGTTCCAGGCGGTGGCCCGGCAGAACCCGTCCGACCAGCGGCTGGTCGCGTTCGCGCAGGTACGCGACCTGACCGGGCTGCGGGAGCAGGACGGCCGCCTGGTGTCGCTGCCCACCACCGAGGACACGGTGGCGGCCTGCATCGACTCGATCCGCCGGGCGCAGTCGCGGCGGCCGTCGAAGTCGCGGTTCCCGACCAACCGGATCGTCATCTACGTGTGGCCGCCCAGCGAGCTGACCCGCGAGGAGATGGAGCTGATCGCCGGCCGGGTACGCCCCACCACGGTGGGCGCGGAGCTGGAGGAGATCCTGTTCATCGCGCGCCAGCGCGACCGCCGTACCGGCGAGCTGACCAAGGTCGGCGTGCGGATCACCTTCGACGTCACCGGGCACGCCCGGCTCGACGTGGGTGAGCCGCCGAGCGAGCCGGTCGAGCCGCTGGACGAGTACCGGCTGAAGGTGCTGCGGGCGGCCAGCCGCAACACCGTCTACCCGTACGAGCTGACCGGGCTGCTGGGCGACTTCGTCGAGCACGACCTGGACGCGGACCACCAGCTGGTGCCGGTGGACCGGCCCAAGGGCCGCAACAGCGCGGCGATCGTGGCCGGCGTGGTCACCACGCCGACGCCCCGCCACCCGCAGGGCGTGACCCGGGTGGTGCTGCTCGGCGATCCGACCAAGTCGCTGGGCGCGCTGTCCGAGCCGGAGTGCCGGCGGGTGATCGCCGCGCTGGACCTGGCGCAGCGGATGGGCGTGCCGCTGGAGTGGTACGCGCTGAGCGCCGGCGCCCGGATCTCGATGACCTCCGGCACCGAGAACATGGACTGGGTGGCCGCGGCGCTGAAGCGGATCGTCGAGTTCACCCAGGACGGCGGCGAGATCAACATCGTGGTCGCGGGCATCAACGTCGGCGCCCAGCCGTACTGGAACGCCGAGGCGACGATGCTCATGCACACCAAGGGCGTGCTGGTCATGACGCCCGACTCGGCGATGGTGCTCACCGGCAAGCAGTCGCTGGACTTCTCCGGCGGCGTGTCCGCCGAGGACAACTTCGGCATCGGTGGCTACGACCGGGTGATGGGCCCGAACGGGCAGGCGCAGTACTGGGCGCCGGACCTGCCGGGCGCGCGGGACGTGCTGATGGCGCACTACGACCACACGTACGTCGTGCCGGGCGAGCACGCGCCGCGCCGGACCGTCACCATGGACCCGGTGGACCGGGACATCTGCGGCTACCCGCACGCGGTGGCCGGCAGCGACTTCGCCACGGTGGGCGAGATCTTCTCCGCCACCGCGAACCCGGACCGCAAGAAGCCGTTCGACATCCGTACCGTCATGCGGGCCCTCGCCGACCAGGACCATCCGGTGCTGGAGCGGTGGGCGGGCATGGCCGACGCGGAGACCGCTGTGGTGCAGGACGTGCACCTGGGCGGCATCCCGGTGTGCCTGCTCGGCATCGAGTCGCGGTCGGTGCCCCGGCACGGCTTCCCGCCCACCGACGGCCCGGACACCTACACCGCGGGCACGCTGTTCCCGCGCTCGTCGAAGAAGGCCGCGCGGGCGATCAACGCGGCCAGCGGCAACCGGCCGCTGGTCGTGCTGGCGAACCTGTCCGGCTTCGACGGCTCACCCGAGTCGATGCGCAAGCTCCAGCTGGAGTACGGCGCGGAGATCGGCCGCGCGATCGTCAACTTCCGCGGCCCGATCGTGTTCTGCGTGATCTCGCGCTATCACGGCGGCGCGTTCGTGGTCTTCTCCAAGGCGCTCAACCCGGACATGACGGTGCTGGCGATCGAGGGGTCGTTCGCCTCGGTGCTCGGTGGCGCGCCGGCCGCCGCCGTGGTGTTCGCCGGTGCCGTCGCCGCCCGCACCGCGGCCGATTCCCGGGTACGCGAGCTGGAGGGCCGGGTGGCGTCCGCCACCGGTACCGAGCGGGCCACGCTCAGCGCGGAGCTGGACGAGCTGCGCGGGTCGGTGCGGGCGGAGAAGCTGGGCGAGGTGGCCGCCGAGTTCGACCGGGTGCACAGCATCCAGCGGGCGGTCGAGGTCGGCTCGGTCGACGCGGTGATCCGCGCCGCCGAGCTGCGGCCCCGGGTCATCGAGGCGATCGAGGCGCACCTGCGCTGACACGTTCCGCGACGTCACACGGCGGACGGGCCTTCGGGTCCGTCCGCCGTTTCGCGTGCGCCGGTGCTTGACGGTCGTCCGGCGACATGGTGTGCTCAGATGGTAATGGAAACCGTGTTCGTTAGAGCTGCCGGAGGACCCATGTCGCTCACCGTTCCGCCCGCCCTGCTGCACGCCGCCGAGACCGGTCCCGTCGACGAGGAGGCGTTCGTCGCCTGTGTCCGCGACTCCCTGCCGTACGCCTGGGAGACGGTCAGCCGGGTCGCCGCCGACCTGGCCGCGACCGACGCCGAGTTCGCCGACAACGTCGTACCGCCGCCCGGCGACGCCGAGCGCGGCCAACTGCTGCGCGCGATGGCCAGCGATGCGATACGCGCCGGGCTGGAGCGGCACTTCGGGATCACGCTGGCGTTCCAGAACTGCCACCGGGTGGCAGCCTTCCGTCCCGGCGCGGCCGGCTCCGAGGCGTACCGCCGGTTCACCTCCAGCCGCGGCCAGTTGCTGAACCAGTCACCGGCGCTGCGCAACTGCTGACCGGCGGTCCGGCGCGGGCGGGTCACCGCCCGCCCGCGGCGGTGGCTCAGGCGGCGCAGCGGTCGCAGGTGCCGAAGATCTCCAGGGTGTGCCCGACGTCGGTGAAACCGTGCTGCGCGGCGACCTGGTCGGCCCACCGCTCCACGGCCGGGCCGGCCACCTCCACCGCACGGCCGCAGCGGCGGCAGACCAGGTGGTGGTGATGGCGGCTCTGGCTGCACCGCCGGTAGAGGTGCTCGCCGCCGGGCAGCCGCGCCGAGTCGATCTCGCCGTTGTCGACGAGCAGCTGCAACGTCCGGTAGACGGTGGTCAGGCCCACCTTCGCCTGCCGCCGCACGAGCATCTGGTGCAACTGCTGCGCGCTGTGGAAGCCGTCCAGCTCCCGCAGCAGCGCCAGCACCTCGGCGCGCTGCCGGGTGTTGCGGGTCGCCCCGGTCGTCGCCGTCACCGTCCGCCTCCCTCGTCCGGGCGCCCTCTCCGGCCACGGCCGCGCCCGGCGCGCCACGTGACACCCGGAACCATTATGCCTTCCGGGCGCTCCCCGGTCCCCGGTCGCGGTGAGCCCGGCCGGCATGTGACGCGACCGACTCCCCGGGCCGGAACTATCCGCGGCGCCGCCCCGACCAACGGTACGAACACCGGATCTTCGAGGGGACGACCGCATGCCCAGCACCACCAGCCGCCGCTTCCCACGCACGGCGGCCCTGATCGGCGCCGCCGTCCTGGCCGCGTCCGTCGCCGCCTGCGGCTCCGCCGACGCCACGCCCACAACCGCGCCGTCGGCGTCGGCGCCCGCCTCGGCCCCGGCGAGCGCGGCAGCGGGCGTGCTGACGATCCGCGACCCGTGGGTGAAGGCCGCCGACAAGGGCATGACCGCCGCGTTCGCCACGCTCGTCAACGACGGCGACGCCGACGTCACGATCACCGGGGTGACCACCGACGTGTCCCGGGCCGAGATCCACGAGATGGCCATGACCGACGGGAAGATGGCGATGCGGCAGAAGCAGGGCGGCGTCGTGGTCGCCGCCGGAGCCCAGGCCGCGCTGGAGCCCGGCGGCGACCATCTCATGCTGATGGACCTGACCCGCCCGGTGCGCCCCGGCGACCAGCTCGACGTCACGCTCACCTTCGCCGACGGGCGCACCCAGACGTTCACCGCGGTGGCCAAGCCGTTCACCGGCGCCCAGGAGACGTACGCGCCCGGACACGGCGCGAGCCCCGCGTCATGACCGGAACCGGCGCGCCCGCGCGCCGGGTCAGCCGGCGCGGCCTGCTCACCGGCGGCGCGGCGGCCGCCGGGGGCGCGCTGGCCGGCGCGGGTGCCCTCGCCGCCCTCCGTTCCCACGGGGTACGCCCCGACGACGCCGTCCCGGTGGCCCAGGTCGGCAGCGCTGTCGAGCCGTTCCACGGCGCGCGCCAGTCCGGTGTCACCACCGAGCCCCAGGCGCACGCCGCGTTCGTCGCGTTCACGCTGCGCCCGGACACGGACCGGGCCGCGCTCGGGCGGATGCTGCGACTGCTCTCCGACGACGCCGCCCGGCTCACCCAGGGTCGCCCGGCGCTGGCCGACACCGAGCCGGAACTGGGCCTGCTGCCGGCCCGGCTGACAGTCACGTTCGGCTTCGGCCCCGGGCTCTACGCCGCCGCCGGGCTCGACGACCGCCGCCCCACGTCGGTGGCCGACCTGCCGGCGTTCCGGATCGACCGGTTGCAGCCCCGCTGGTCCGGCGGCGACCTGCTGCTGCAGATCTGCGCCGACGACCCGCTCACCGTCGCGCACGCCCAACGGGTCCTGACCAAGGACAGCCGCCCGTTCGCCACCGTCCGCTGGGTGCAGCAGGGCTTCCGCCGGGCCGCCGGCGCCGAGCCCGGACGCACCCAGCGCAACCTGTTCGGCCAGCTCGACGGCACCGCCAACCCGAAGCCCGGCGTGTCGGCGGACACCGCCGTCTGGGTGACCGACGGGCCGGACTGGCTGCGCGACTCCACCACCCTGGTGGTGCGCCGGATCAGCATGAACCTGGAGACGTGGGACCTGCTCGGCCGCGCCGACCGGGAACTCGCGGTGGGTCGGCGCCTCGACACCGGCGCGCCGCTGACCGGCGAGGCGGAGCACGACGAGCCCGACTTCGCCGCGCTCGGACCGGACGGGCTCACCGTGATCCCGGACTTCTCGCACCTGACCCGGGCCCGCGTCACCGACGACCGGCAGAAGATCCTGCGCCGGCCCTACAACTACGACGGCGCGCCGACCGCCGAGGGACACGCGGACAGCGGGCTCGTCTTCGCCGCGTACCAGGCCGACATCGCCCGGCAGTTCCTGCCCATCCAGCGGCGGCTTGCCGAACGGGACCTGCTCAACGAGTGGACCACCCCGATCGGCTCCGCCGTGTTCGCCGTACCGCCCGGCTGCCCCGAGGGCGGCTGGATCGGCCAGCAACTGCTCGGCTGACCACGACGCTGACCACGACCAGGAAGGCGCGTCATGCGTACCCGTACCGTCTCCGCACTCCTCGCCGCGCTGTTCACCGCGGCGCTGCTGCTGGTCCCGGCCACGCCCGCGGCGGCGCACAACTCGCTGCAGGAGGCCACGCCGGCCCGCGACGCCCGGCTCACCACCGCGCCGACGCAGGTGACGCTGCGGTTCCTGCAGCGGCTCAACCCGGCCTTCACCACCATCACGCTGCGCGACTCCACCGACCGTCAGGTGCCCGCGAGCGCGCCCGCCGTGGACGGCGCGACGGGCACGGTGACGATCGAGGAGCCGCTGGGCAACGGCACCTACACCGTCGCCTACCGCGTGGTCTCCCGCGACGGCCACCCGGTCCAGGGCTCGTACCGCTTCACCGTCGCCGACCCGGCCGCTCCCCCGGCGGCCGCCCCGTCCCCGGCCACCGACGCTTCGACTGGCACTTCCGCTTCCGCTCCGGCTGGTACGTCGGAAGGTGCGGACGCGTCTCCGGCGAGTGCCGACGCCTCGACGGGCGCCGACGACGGCGGTCTACCGGTGGGAATCCTGGTCGGCGGAGCGGTCGCCGCGGTGGCGGCAGCCGGCGTGACCGCGCTACTGCTTCGACGCCGCCGCGCCGCCTGACCCGTCGCCCGCTGACGCGGGTCCGCCCGGAGATCTTGGTAAGAATCGGCCCCTATAGGGGCCGTTTCCTTCCAAGATCTCGGGGCGTCCTACGAAGCGGGAGACAAGTCCCGTTTTGTGGACCGCGTCTGCGGCACGGCGACGGGTGCGCCGGAGAGCCTGCGTGACTGGGGACGGGCTGCGGCAAGGTGGAACGCGGGTCGCGGCGAGGGCGGGTCGGGGCTGGGTTAGGCTGCCGGGAGCGCTGGTTCACCCGGTCGGCGACGGCCGGGTGTCGTAAGAGGGAACCCGGTGGAAGTCCGGGACTGCCCCGCAGCGGTGAGTGGGAACGACAGCCGTCAACAGCACTGGGCCACCGGCCTGGGAAGCGACGGCCGGTAGGCGACCGGCGACCCCGGTCGGGCCCGCGAGTCCGAAGACCTGCCCGCGTCGCGCGTACCACCGGTGCGCGCTGCCGTCGACCTCGCGGGTGGGTCGGGCGGGTGACACGCCGGGCGGGAGCCGTCGGCGTGCCTCGACGTGCAACTCCCCCGTCCGGTCGGCGGTCCGCTTCTGCGAGGACGGAACCGCACCGTGACCGATGCCATCACCCTCACCGGCCGACCACCGTCGGCGTCGCACCTGACCCTGTCGCAGATCATGGACCAGCACCACACCAACCTGATGGGCACGGTGCACGGCGGCCGGATCCTCAACCTGATCGACTCGGTCGCCGGGGTGGTCGCCGCCCGCCACTCCGACGGACCGGCCGTCACCGCCGCCATCGACGAGACAGCCTTCCTGCGCGCTGTCCGCGTCGGTGACGTGGTGCACGTGGACGCCCGGATCACCTGGGCCGGCCGCAGCTCGATGGAGGTGGCCGTGAAGGTCAGCGCGGACCGCTGGGACCGCGCGGTGCCGCCGGTGGACGTGGCGACCGCGCACCTGGTGATGGTGGCCGTGGACGACGAGGGCCAGCCCCGGCCGGTGCCGCCGCTGCTGCCCGGCACCGACGGTGACCGGCGGCGCTACCGGGAGGCGCAGATCCGGCGCGAACACCGGCTGGCGCTGCGCCGGGCGCTGCTCGACGGCGCCGAGGAGGGCTGAGGCGTGCTCGGACTGTCGGCGGCCACGCTCGCGGGATACCTGGCCGCGATCGTGGTGCTCATGCTCACCCCCGGGCCGGACATGATGTTCGTGCTCGCCAACGCCACCCGGTACGGCGCGCGGGCCGGGGCCGTGGCGGCGCTCGGGGTCGCGGCCGGGGAGGCGGTGCACGTCGCCGCCGTGGTGGCCGGACTCGCCACCGTGATCGCCGCGTCCCCGGTGCTGTTCACCGCGATCCGGTGGGCCGGTGCGGCGTACCTGATCGTGCTGGGCCTGCGGGCGCTGCGCGGCACGGGCCGGCCCGGCGTCGCGGCGGACGGGGCGGACGGCGGCGGCGCCGGGCGGGCGTTCCGGCGCGGGCTGCTCACGAACCTGCTCAACCCGAAGATGATCCTGTTCAGCGTGGCGTTCCTGCCGCAGTTCGTCCGGCCCGACGCGGGCCCGGTGGCGGCACAGCTGGTGCTGCTCGGCGCGCTGTTCGTCGCGGTGCAGCTCACCGTGGACCTGGCTCTCGGCGTGGGCGCCGGGCGGTTCGCCCGCCGCTGGGGCGACAGCCGCTGGTCGCGGCGGGTCGACCGGCTCTGCGCTGTCGCCTTCGTCGCGCTCGGTGTCCGGCTGGCCGCCGGCTGAGGCACGCCGGGGCCGCCGACATCGGCCCGTTCCGGGCCGAGCTGACGGTGGCGGAGCGCGGTGCGGGCGTCGGCTGACGTCGGGGGTCGGCAGTGCCCGGGCCGGTTGACGTGTCCGGGCTTGATCGACTCCATTACGCCGAGGTGGCGGCATCAGAAGCGCTCCGACCCCGCCACCTCGGCGAACCGGTGATGATCATCATGGCGTGTCCCAGAGTGGGGAACGTCGATCCCAGATGGAGGGAGTGGATCTGGCCGACGAGCGCGGGTCGACGCGGCCGGGCGCCGCACGGGTCGCGCGGCCGTGACCTGGGCAGGCGGGCGGGGTCAGCCGGAGCGCTCCGCCGCCTCCAGGGGCGACTCCGCCAGCGCACGAGGCGGGGCGGCGGGCCGCTCGCGGTCCAGGTGCAGGCGCAGCAGCACCCAGCCCAGCGACACACCGCCGATGAACACGTACGCGGGCTGCGTGCCGAACGTGTCCCAGCAGGTGTGCAGCGTGACGGCGGCGGCGAAGGTGAGCAGGAACGCCGCCAGTCTCCGGCCGCCGGGAGCGGCGGCGAACGTGAACAACGCGGCGGCGGTCAGCCCGGTCCAGGCCAGGTGCGCGGCGGGCGCGGCGAGACCGCGAACCAGCAGCGTCCGCTCGACGGCGCCGAGGTTGCCCTCCGATCCGACGAACGCGGCGAACGCGTACCCCATGGTCTCCAGCGCGGCGAACCCGGCGCCGGAGGCCACGCCGATCACCAGGCCCTGCGCCGGTGACCGGTGCCGCCGCCACAGCAGCAGGATGCCGGCCGGCACGATCAGCTTCGCGGTCTCCTCGGCCAGGCCGACGAGCGCCATCGGCAGGACGCCGAGGCGGTGCAGGGTGCCGTACTCCAGCCAGCCGGCGGCGACCACGCCGACCACGCCGCCGAGGAGCGCGGCGACGCCGACGACGGAGCCGGGGACCGGGCGGCGGGCCGGCCGCCCCTGGGCGAAGGCCAGGAACGTGGCGGGCGCGACGCACGCGCCGAGCACGATCAGCGCCGGTACGAACGTGACGGTGCCGGTGCCGGACAGTGTCTCCAGCACCAGCAGGTGAAGCCCGACGCCGACGAGCAGGACCGCCACCCACGCCCAGCGGCGTCCGGTATTCCCCATACGCCGAGTATCGCGCCCGGCGGCGAGCGCCGGCATCGGGGGTAGGCACTGTGGACAGTGAGATCCATGCGACACGCCCGACACGACATCTGGTGTTGCCCAACCGCCCCCACCGCCATATATGGTGGTGCCGCAGCTGGTTCGGCCGAGCCCTCCGGGGCGGGGCCGAGGCAAGAGGGAACCCGGTGGAAATCCGGGACTGCCCCGCAGCGGTGAGTGGGAACGACAGCCGTCAACAGCACTGGGCCACCGGCCTGGGAAGCGACGGCCGGTAGGCGACCGGCGACCCCGGTCGGGCCCGCGAGTCCGAAGACCTGCCAGCGCGCCGTGCGCCTCCGCGTACGGCGGCCGGAGGTCGCGCGGGACGACCGACGCCAGCAGCCGGGCCGGCCGCGCCGTGCCCGTTGGCGTCTCCCGCCGTCTCCAGACGGTGACAGCGAGGAGAGGTCATGACTGTCGTGCAGGAAAGCCCGCCGGCCACCGGCGGCGGGTCCGAGGCCCGCCGGCCGGCGATGCGGGTACGCAAACGGGACGGCGACACCGAGCCGGTGGACGTCGGCAAGATCGTCCGGGCGGTCGAGCGCTGGGTCGCCGACCTGGACGAGGTGGACCCGCTGCGGGTGGCCACCAAGACGATCAGCGGGCTCTACGACGGGGCGACCACCGCCGAGCTGGACCGGCTGTCGATCCAGACCGCGGCGGAGCTGATCGGCGAGGAGCCGCAGTACTCGAAGCTGGCGGCAAGGCTGCTGGCCGCGTACGTGGACAAGGAGGTCCGCGGTCAGGGCGTGGCGAGCTTCAGCCAGTCGATCGCGTACGCGCACGGGCTGGGGCTGATCGGCGACGAGACGGCCGCGTTCGTCGCCCGGCACGCGCGCAAGCTCGACGACGCCGTGGACCCGGACGGCGACAGGCGGTTCGAGTACTTCGGACTGCGCACTGTCGCGGACCGCTACCTGCTGCGGCACCCGCAGTCGCGGCTGGTGGTGGAGACGCCGCAGTACTGGCTGCTGCGGGTGGCCTGCGGACTGTCCCGCACCCCGGGCGAGGCGGTCGGCTTCTACCGGCTGATGTCCAGCCTGGCCTATCTGCCCAGCTCCCCCACGCTGTTCAACTCCGGCACCCGGCACACCCAGATGTCGTCGTGCTTCCTGGTCGACTCGCCGCGCGACGAGCTTGACTCGATCTACGAGCGCTACCACCAGGTGGCGAAGCTGTCGAAGTTCTCCGGCGGCATCGGCATCGCCTGGTCGCGGGTGCGCGGCCGGGGCGCGCTGATCCGGGGCACGAACGGCCGGTCCAACGGCATCGTGCCGTTCCTCAAGACGCTCGACGCCGGGGTGGCCGCGGTCAACCAGGGCGGCCGGCGCAAGGGCGCGGCCTGCGTCTACCTGGAGCCGTGGCACCCGGACGTGGAGGAGTTCCTGGAGCTGCGGGACAACACCGGCGAGGAGTCCCGGCGTACGCACAACCTCAACCTGGCCAACTGGATCCCGGACGAGTTCATGCGCCGGGTCGAGGCCGACGGCGAGTGGTCGCTCGTCGATCCGTCGGACGCCCCGGAGCTGCCCGACCTGTACGGGGAGGCGTTCGACGCCGCGTACCGGGCGGCCGAGAAGAACGCGGTCCGCACGGTACGGGCCCGGGACCTGTACGGGCGGATGATGCGCACGCTCGCGCAGACCGGCAACGGCTGGATGACGTTCAAGGACGCCGCGAACCGGCTGTCCAACCAGACCGGTGAGCCGGGCAACGTGATCCACCTGTCCAACCTGTGCACCGAGATCCTGGAGGTGAACGACGACGCCGAGACGGCGGTGTGCAACCTCGGCTCGGTGAACCTCGGCGCCCACGTCACCGCCGACGGGGTGGACTGGGAGCGGCTGCGCGCCACGGTCCGCACCGCTGTGGTGTTCCTCGACCGGGTGATCGACATCAACTACTACCCGGCCGAGCAGGCGGCGGCGTCGAACCCGCGCTGGCGGCCGGTCGGGCTCGGCCTGATGGGGTTGCAGGACGCGTTCTTCACGCTGCGCCTGCCGTTCGACTCCCCCGAGGCGAAGGAGCTGTCCACCCGCGTGCAGGAGGAGATCCTGCTGACCGCGCTGGAGACCTCCGCCGGGCTGGCCGAGCAGTTCGGGCCGCATCCAGCGTACCCGCAGACCCGGGCCGCGAAGGGTGACCTGCACCCGGACCTGTGGGGCGCGGAGCCGGCGCAGGCCGGACGGTGGGCGGCGCTGCGTGAGCGGATCGCCGCAGGCGGGCTGCGCAACTCGCTGCTGGTGGCGATCGCACCGACCGCCACCATCGCCTCCATCGCCGGCTGCTACGAGTGCGTGGAGCCGCAGGTGTCCAACCTGTTCAAGCGCGAGACGATGTCCGGGGAGTTCCTCCAGGTCAACACGTACCTGGTGCGGGAGCTGAAGGCCCGCGGACTGTGGACGCCGCAGGTCCGCGACCGGATCAAGCGGGCCGAGGGCTCGGTGCAGGACATCACCGAACTGCCCGCGCCGGTGCGGGAGCTGTTCCGCACCGCCTGGGAGCTGCCGCAGCGGGCGCTGATCGACCTGGCCGCCGCGCGGGCGCCGTTCGTCGACCAGTCCCAGTCGCTGAACCTGTTCCTGAGCGCGCCGACCATCGGCAAGCTGTCCTCGATGTACCTGTACGCCTGGAAGGCCGGGCTGAAGACCACCTACTACCTGCGTTCCCGTCCCGCCACCCGCATCCAGCAGGCCACCGTCGCCCCGGTGCCCGCCCCGGTGCCCGGCGTGGTCTCCGCCGTGAGCGACGACGAGGCGCTGGCCTGTTCCCTGGAGAACCCCGAGAGCTGCGAGGCATGCCAGTGACCACCACCGCACCGACCCGGCACATGCTGCTCGACCCCGGCATGGACCTGACCCTGCGGCCGATGCGCTACCCGCGCTTCTTCGACCGGTTCAAGGACGCGATCAGGAACACCTGGACGGTCGAGGAGGTGGACCTGCACTCGGACCTCGCCGACCTGGCGAAGCTGTCCCCCGCCGAACGGCACCTGGTGTCGCGGCTGGTGGCGTTCTTCGCCACCGGCGACACGATCGTCGCCAACAACCTGGTGCTCAACCTCTACCAGCACGTCAACTCGCCCGAGGGCCGGCTCTACCTGTCCCGGCAGCTGTTCGAGGAGGCGGTGCACGTCCAGTTCTACCTGAACCTGCTCGACACGTACGTGCCGGACGAGAAGGAGCGCTTCGCCGCGTTCGCCGCGGTGGAGAACATCCCGTCGATCGCCCGCAAGGCCGAGTTCTGCTTCCGGTGGATCGACTCCATCTTCGAGCTGCGCGAGCTGCGGACCCGCGCGGATCGGCGGGCGTTCCTGCTCAACCTGATCTGCTTCGCCGCGTGCATCGAGGGCCTGTTCTTCTACGGCGCGTTCGCCTACGTCTACTTCCTGCGGTCCCGGGGCCTGCTCAACGGGCTGGCCTCCGGCACCAACTGGGTGTTCCGGGACGAGTCGATGCACATGGCGTTCGCGTTCGACGTGGTGGAGACCGTACGCGCCGAGGAGCCGGACCTGTTCGACGCCGAGATGGAGAAGCAGGTACGGGAGATGCTGGCCGAGGCGGTGGAGTGCGAGGTGAGCTTCGCCGCGGACCTGCTGGGCCAGGGCGTGCCGGGGATGTCGCTGGCCGACATGCGCGAGTACCTCCAGCACGTGGCCGACCGGCGCCTGGCGGTGCTCGGCATCGCCCCGATGTACGGCAGCGCCAACCCGTTCGCGTTCATGGAGTTGCAGGACGTGCAGGAGCTGTCGAACTTCTTCGAGCGGCGGGTGTCGGCGTACCAGGTCGGGGTGACCGGCAGCGTCACGTTCGACGACGACTTCTGACCGCCGCCCCCGCCCCGGCCGTCACGGCCGGGGCGGGGCCGGGCTCTCGCCGGGCAGCGCCGCCGCCCGGACCCGCCCGATCAACGCCACCACGGCGAGCGCCAGCACGGCCACCACCACGAACGCGGTACGCAGGTCCAGCGCGCCGGCGAGCAGGCCGATCACCGGCGCCGCGAGCAGCGCGCCCGGCCACTGGCCCATCGCCACCACGGAGACGCCCTCGCCGGACGTGAGGCCCGGCTGCTCACCGGCGAAGCCGAGCACCGTCGGGGTCACGCACGCCAGGCCGAACCCGAGCAGTCCGAACCCGGCCATCACCGCCGCCGGATGGGGGTACGCCACCGGCAGCGCCACGCCGGCTGTCGCGACCAGCGCGGACAGCCGGACGAAGCGGATCCGCCCGACCCGGCCGGCCAGCCGGTCGCCGAACAGCCGGGCGACGGTCGCGGCCAGCGAGAGACAGGTGTACGTGGCCGCGGCGAGCACCGCCGTGGCGCCGGCCACCTCGGTCGCGTACAGCGCGCTCCACTGGGCGCCGGCCATCTCGATGAACGAGGCGAGGAAGGCGATCACCGCGAGCAGCAGCAGTTGCGGGGTGAACCGGTCACGCAGCCGGCGCCGCGCCTCGCCGTCCTTGGTCTCCTGGCGGGGCGTGTCGGGCAGCCAACGGTGCGTGCCGATCAGCAGCGCGCCCAGCAGGACACTGGTGACGGCCATCTGCGCCGACGGCGACATCCCGATCGCCGCGGCCCCGGTGCCGCAGAGGCCGCCGACCAGCATGCCGATGCTGAAGCCCGCGTGGAACGTGGACAGGATGGGCCGCCCGTACCGCTTCTGTACCTCGACCGACTGGGCGTTCATCGGCGTGGCCAGCAGGTTCGCCGCGAAGCCCCAGACCGCGAGCCCGCCGACCAGCGCCACCACAGTGGTGGACGCGGCCAGCAGCGGCGCGTTGAGCAGGATCAGCGCGGCCCCGGCCAGCGCCAGCCGGCGGGTGTTGATGCGGCTGATCAGCACCGCCACCACGACCAGGGAGACCAGCTCCCCCGCGTTCGTGGCGATGTTCGCCAGGCCCCAGCCGGTGTTGCCGACGCCTACCGCGTCCCGCACCTCCGGCACGCGGGCCGACCACCCGCCGATGGCCAGGCCCATGATGACGAAGAGCAGCGCCACCGACCAGCGGGCCCGTACGGCCGAGCGGGGCACCGGCGGCGCGGGCTGCTCCGTCGTGTGCTGGTTCGTCGAGGTGTCCGTCATGGTCGTCGTACCTCTCTGGGATCGGTCCGTCGGAACTCCTACCCGATCGCGTGGTCGAGGAAGCACGCACCGTCAGGAAGGCGTACCCGTTCCGGTGTGGTGCCGGGGTCGGTGACGAGCGCCGAGACCACCGCGACGTAGTCGTCGATCAGCCCGCGTACCAGGTCGTCGCCGAAGACACCCCGGTTGCGGATCACCACGCCGCCGGCCCGCACGTCGTCCACCACGACGATCGGTGAACCCCGCTTCACCCAGACGGGCAGACATTCGGGCGGCACGTCGGCGGCGACCACCGGCGGCGGGGTGCCGGGCGCGGCCCGGGCGGTGATGTCGACCGGCTCCACCCGCAGATCCGGGCAGTGCAGCACCGGCGACGCCGACGCGGCGGACTGGAACCAGGCGTCGAACAGGTGGTTGTCCGGCCAGGGGCGGATCGCCGCGAAGCCGGGACGGACCGCCCGGGCCAGCCGGTGGTACGCGGTGGCGTGCGCGACGGCCCCGGCCAGCGAGGCGTGCGCGGCGCCGACCACAGCGCTCATCGGCGCGTCCGGCGCGACGTCGACCGGCAGGTAGACGTTGTTGGTGAACTGCCCGACGAGCTGCCGGGACAGCGGGCTCTCCCGGCCCAGCGTGGTGGTGCCCAGCACCACCCGGGACCGGCCGGCCCGCCGCGACAGCAGCACCAGGTACGCGGCGAGCAGCAGCACGTACGGGCTGGTGCGGGCCCGCCGTGCGGCCGGGCGCAGCCGCGCGGTGATCTCGGGCGGGAACGCGAAGCGGGTGGCCACCTCGGCGCTGAGCGCGACGTCCGGCGCCGGCGGCGACGCCGGGAAGAGCTGGTACGGCTCCACCGGCCGCAGCCGGTCCCGCCAGTACGCGGCCCGGGCGGCGGCGTCGACGCCGTTGCCGGCCTGCTCCGCCTCCTGGAGCGCGGCGAGCGCGGCCGGGTCCACGCCCAGCGGCGGCTGCGGGTCGGCCGCGCCGAGCCGGGCCGCGTACGCGTGGCACAGGTCCTCCACGACGACGCGGCACGACCAGCCGTCGGAGACCATGTGGAAGAAGCAGAGCGCGAGCACGTGCTCGGTCGCGGAGAGCCGGACCAGCGCGGCCCGCCACAGCGGCGCCCGGCCGGGGTCGAACGCGTCGTTGCGGTGCGCGTACGCGATCTGCTCGACGCGGGCCTGCTGCTCGGCCGGCGGCAGTCCGGACAGGTCGACGTACTCCAGCGGCGACTCCACGTGCGGCAGGATCCGCACCTCGGGCTGCACGCCGATGCGGTCGAACCGCATCCGCAGCGCGTCGTGCCGGTCCACCACGTCCTGCATCGCCTGCCGCAGCACGTCGACCCGCAGCGTGCCGCGCAACCGGCGGAACTCCACCACCACGAGCCGTGAGGCGCCGGGACGGGCCGGGTCGAGCGCGGTCATGAACTCCCACATCATCTGCTGGCCGGGGGCCAGCGGGTACGTCGTCGGCACTGCCACTCCCCCCGTCAGGCCGCCACCGGCGGCGCGGCCACCGGCGCGACCGGCCGGTGGTCCGTCTCGTCCGGCTGGTAGTCCGCCTCGTCCGGCGCGCGGAAGCCGGTGAAGAGCAGGTCGGGACGGCCGAGCCGCAGCGAGGTGACGAACGCGGCCCCGTCGAAGAGCGTCTCGATCGCCGCGCAGGCCGCCGACCCGGCCACCGCACGCGGTCCCCGGTCGCCGCCGAGCCGGCCGGGCGTCTTCGCGGCGATCACGGCGGCCGCGACGGCCGGCACCGCGAGCAGGCTGCGTCCCCCGCTGCGCCGGGCGGTCAGCAGCCCGGCCAGCGCGGTCACGGCGAGCATGCTGGCGGTGTTGAGCACGAACCGGCGCCGGTGCGGGTGGGCCAGGCAGAGCCACTGCTCGGAGCGCCCGTACGTGGTGAACCGGTAGGCGACCGCGCGGAAGGTGTCGGCGACGCCGGTGTCGTGGGTGACCACGCCGTCCGGGTCGGTGAGCAGCACGTAGCCGGCGTCGGTGAGGAGCAGCCCGAGGTGCAGGTCCTCCCCGCCCAGCGGCATCGGGGAGTCCTCCGGGAACCCGCCGACCGCCTCGAAGACGGCGCGCTTGACGGCCATGTTCGCGCCGGCGCCCCAGGACACGCGCTCGTAGTGCAGCGGCCGGGTCAGGTCGCCGAGCAGCAGGTAGGAGCGGCGCATCACGCGGAAGAACGCGCTGTCGCCGGGCTCGACGATCACCGGGCCGGTGACGCCGGCGACCTCCTCGCCGGAGGCGCGCAGCCGGGCCGCGTACCGGGTGATCAGGTCGGCCGGCACCCGGCAGTCGGAGTCGGTGAACAGCACCAGGTCGTGGCGGGCGTGCCGGACGCCCAGGTTCCGTTTGGCCCCGACGTGCCGGGGCCCGCGCACGTAGCGGGCGCCGTACTCGGCGCAGGCCGCCCGGTGGGCGGCGGCCGCGGCGGGCGCCGAGTCGTCGACGACCACCACCTCCACCGGCTCGGGGCAGTTCGGGGCGGCGTCGCGCAGACTGCGGAGCTGGCGGCGCATCTCCGCCACCCGGTCCTTGACCGGGATGACCACGGAGACGCCGCGCGTGACGGCGCGGGGTTCGGTCGGTTCGCCCACGGGCGATGCGGATCGGCTCATGCCCCGAGGTTCGACCACCGGGGTACAGCGCCGATACACAGCGCCGGCCCTTGCGGCCATCGCACATGTACCGCTGATGTATCGATGGCCATCAAGGTCGAAGGCATGACGACCTCCATCCCCATCGACCGGCGGCTCGCCGTGGACGGCGGCCGGCCGGTCCGCCCGCCGGACCGCCCATGGCCACGCTGGCCGACCCCCGCGCCGGATGCCGCCGCCAACCTGTCCGCGGTGCTGACCGGCGGCCGGTGGGCGATCAGCAGCCCGTCCGTCGGCGACACCGTCCTGTTCGAGCGACGTTTCGCCGCCGACTTCGCCCGCTACGTCAGCACCCGCCACTGCGTGCCGGTCGACCACGGGTCCAGTGCCCTGGTGGTGGCCCTGGAGTCACTCGGCCTCGGCTACGGCGAGACGGTGCTCGTACCGGCGCTGACCTGGACCGCCTCCGCGACCGCCGCGCTGCGCGCCGGCCTGGTCCCGGTGCTCGTCGACGTCGACCGGGACACCGGCTGCGTCGGGCCGGACCACCTCGACCTGTCCGTGGACCCGCGGGCCGTGGTCGCCGTGCACTGGGCCTCCAACATGGCCGACGTGCCGGCGCTCGACGCGGTCACCCGGCCGCGCGGCATCTCCGTCGTGGAGGACTGCGCGCAGGCCCACGGCGCCACCTGGCAGGGCCGCCAGGCCGGCTCGCTCGGCCGGCTCGGCTGCTTCAGCTTCCAGCACGGCAAGGTCCTCACCTGCGGTGAGGGCGGGGCCGTGGTCACCGACGACGACACGCTCGCGCCGGTGCTCGAGGAGCTGCGGGCCGATTCGCGCCGCTACCGGGGCGACCGGACGCCGGCCGGCGAACTGGACCTGGAGGAGAGCGCCGGTGTGCAGGGCGCCAACTTCTGCCTGAGCGAGTTCTCCGCCGCCGTGGCCTGCGCGCAACTGGCCGTCCTGGACGGCCAGCACGACGTGCGCAACCACAACTACCGGCTGCTCGGCGAGCTGCTGGACGGTGTCGACGGCGTACGGCTGCTGCAACCGGCGCCCGGGCAGACCCGCATCTCGATCTACGAGGGCACGATCGTCTTCGACGAGCTGCCGGCCGGCCTGGACAACGCCGCCGTGGCCGCCGCGCTCACCGCCGAGCTGGGCCGGCGGTTCTACTGCACCGACGAGCCGCTGCACCGCAGCCGCCTGCTGCAGCCGTGGACGAAGCCGCTGCTCGCGCCGCTGGCCGAGCGCTTCGCGGCGATCCACCGGGAGCGCACGTACCCCAACACCGAGTGGCTCGCCGCACACACCGTCCAGACACACCACAGCACCTTCCTCGGCACCGAACAGGACATGGAGGACATCGCCGCCGCCGTCACCAAGGTGCTCACCCGCTGAACCGCGCCGTCCCGGCGCACCCAGAGAAGGAGTCTTCCCGTGACCGTCACCCAACGCGAGACCTCGCACGCCCCGTCCCCCGAAACGGACGCACCCGTCGGCGTGTGGCTCAACGGCGCCCGCGGTTCGGTCGCCACCACGGCGATCACCGGTCTGCTGGCGCTGCGCGCCGGCATGGCCGACTCGACCGGCTGCGTCACCGACACCGGCATGCTGCGCGACGCGCCGCTGGTGAGCTGGACCGACCTGGTGGTCGGCGGGCACGACATCGTCGACACGCCGCTGGAGAAGAAGGCCGAGTCGCTCGTCGACTCCGGTGTCATCCCGGCGCCGGTGCTGGCCGCCGTGCGGGGCAGCCTGCCCGAGGTCGAGCAGAACCTGCGCACCGGCTACGACGCGCGTACCGAGACCGGACCGCTGGCCGAGGTGGTCGACCGGCTGGCCGGCGACATCGAGGAGTTCCGCGCCCGCCACGGGCTGTCCCGGGTCGTCGTCATCAACGTGTCCTCCACCGAGCCGCCGGCCGACCACCGGCCCGAGCACGACGACCTGGACGCGCTGACCCGCGCCCTGGCCGACCCGGACGACAAGGCGCTGCCGGCCAGCTCGGTGGTCGCGTACGCGGCGTTCCGGGCCGGCTGCGGCTTCGTCGACTTCACCCCGTCCACCGGCGCCCGGCTGCCCGCGCTGGAGATGCTGGCGCAGCGGGAGCGGGTGCCGTTCGCCGGCTCCGACGGCAAGACCGGGGAGACGCTGCTGCGTACCGCCCTGGCGCCGATGTTCACCAGCCGCGCCCTGCACGTGCTCTCCTGGGCCGGGGTGAACCTGCTCGGCGGCGGTGACGGGGCGACGCTGGAGGACCCGCGCAACGCCCGCAGCAAGCTCAGCTCGAAGTCGGGCGTGCTGCCCGCGCTGCTCGGTGAGGACGTCACCGCCCCGCTGCACATCGACAACGTGCCGGACCTCGGCGACCACAAGACCGCCTGGGACCACGTCTCGTTCGAGGGCTTCCTCGGCGTCCGGATGTCCATGCAGCTCACCTGGAGCGGGGTGGACTCCACGCTGGCCGCCCCGCTGGTGCTCGACCTGGCCCCGCTGACCGCCGCGGCGCACCGCGCCGGGCACGTCGGCCCGATCGAGGAGCTGGGGTTCTTCTTCAAGGACCCGATCGGCACCGACGAGCACGCGCTGGCCGAGCAGGCGCAGGCGCTCGCCAGCTGGGCCAACGGGCTGGACGGCCGCGGCGACAGCTGACCTTCGTACCGGCCGCCGGCGCGGCGACTCCCGCGCCGGCGGCCCCGCCCCACGTATCCGCATCGAGGAGCCTCCCATGTCCCCACACGTCCCGAACGCGCCGGACCGGCCGAGCACGGATCCGGTGTGGACGCCGATCCTGACCGGTCTGCACGCGACCGCGCTGGACTGTCTCCAGACGAGCTTCGCTCTGCTCGCCGACTACGCGAACGGGTCCGGCAGCCATCTCGCCCTCGGCGCCCGGTACGGGTTCCGCACCCGGGATCAGGACGCTCTGATCTCCGTCGAGGCGACCTCGGACGACCGGGCCGCCGAAGCGGTCGACCTGCTGGGCCTGCGCGTCGAGGGCCGGTGGATGCAGCTCGACGGCCCGCAGGTCCGCCGGCTGTGCGCGCCCGGCCAGCCGCTCTACGTCACCGCCGACGCGTACGACCTGCCGTGGTGTCCCTACCACCGGCACGAGCACATGCGGCACAGCTTCCTCGCCACCGAGGCCGGGCCGGATCAGGTCACAGTGGTCGACGCGTACCACAACGACACCGCCTGGGGCCCCGCGCGGCCCGGCGTGTGGCGGCTGCCCACCGCCGCGTTCGACGCGGCGCTGGCCGGCGGCGCGCACACGCTGGCGGTGACGGCGCACCCGGCGCCGGCGATCGACGTGCCCGCCATGCTCGCCGGCAACGCCGCCCGGGCTCGCCAGGCCCGCCCGGAGATCGCCCGCTACCTGGACCGCACCGGCGCCGCCCTGGACACCGTGTCCGGGCTGCACCGCTTCGTGCTCGACGTCTGGCTGTTGGCCCGCGCCCGCGACCTGCACGAACGCTGGCTCGCGGCGGTCGCGCCCGAGGCCGCCGCCGCGCTGGCCGGGCAGACAGCCCGCTGGCAGCAGCTCGCCACGCGCAGCTACGTGGCGCTGCGGCGGGCCCAGGCGGGCCGGCCGGCCGCGCCGGAACTGGCGGACGCGCTCGGCGAGCTGATCTCCGACCACCTCGACGCGCTGGAGTCGATCGCCGAACCGGCCGCCACGCCCGGCCACGACGCCGTACCGCCCGCGCCGGACCCGGCAGGTGGGGAGGGCGTACGCGCCGCGGTGCTCGGCGCGCTCGGCGAAACCCTGGACCTGGACGGCTCGACGCTGCGCACCACCGACGTGCTCCGGGAGCTTCCCGGCTTCGACTCGTTCCGGCTGGTGGACGTCATCGACCGGGTCGAGCGGCGGCTCGGCGTCGAGGTTCCGGCCACCGCGCTCTCCGCGGCCGACCTGCGCGACGTCGGCTCCCTGTGCGCCATGTTCGGCGCCGCCACCGGAGGTGCCCGATGAGTGCCGAGCTGCTGCACGACCTGCTGGACCGCACCGCCGACGCGCGCCCCGACGCGCCCGCCGCCGGGGACGGGACCGTCGAGCGCACGTACCGTCAGGTGCGGGCCGACAGTCTGCGCCTGGCCGGCTGGCTGCGCGGGCAGGGCGTCCGGCGCGGCGACCGGGTGCTGGTGGCGCTGCCCGCCGACGCGACGCTGCCGGCGCTGCTGTACGCGGTCGCCCGTACCGGCGCGGTCTTCGTCGTTCTCCGGACGCCGGCCCCCGAGGTCGCCCTCGCCCACGTGCTGGACGACGCCGAACCGGTCCTGGTCCTCACCGACGACCCGGTCCTGACCGGCCTGTCCCGCGCCCGCGGCGTCCCGGTGCGAGGCGCGGCCGAGGCGCGGCACGCCGCGTCCGCCACGGCGATCGGCGACGCGCCCACCGGCCCGGCCCCGCTCGCCGTCGACCCGGTCTGCCTGATCTACACCTCCGGCAGCACCGGCATGCCCAAGGCCGTGGTCTCCACGCACGCCCAGGTCACGTTCGCCGTCCGGGCGATCCAGTCGGAGCTGCGCTACCGGCCCGACGACGTGGTGCACGTCCTGCTGCCGCCGTCGTTCGACTACGGCCTCTACCAGATCTTCCTCAGCACCGTCGCCGGCGCCAAGCTGCGCCTGGGCGACAGCGCGGAGACCGGTGGCCGCCTGCTGGTGAGCCTGGTCGAGTCCGGCGCCACGGTGCTGCCCTGCGTGCCGTCGCTGGCGATCAACCTGCTGCGGCTGCTCGGCCGCGCGGGCGCGCCGCGCCCGCCGCTGCGCCTGCTCACCAACACCGGCGCCACCATGCCCCCGGAGGTGCTGGCCGGCCTGCGCCGGCTGCTGCCCGGCCTGAGCGTCCAGCTCATGTTCGGCCTCACCGAGTGCAAACGCGCGGCGATCATGCCGCCGGACGCCGACCTGCGCCGGCCCGGCGCCTGCGGGCGGGCGCTGCCCGGCACCGAGATCTTCACAGTGGACGCCGAGGGGCGGCGTCAACCACCGGGCGTTCCCGGCGAGCTGGTGGTACGCGGCCCACACGTGATGGCCGGCTACTGGCGGCGGCCCGAGCTGACCGCCCAGCGGTTCCGCCGCGTACACGGGCTCTTCCCGCAGCTGCACACCGGCGACCACGGCCACGTGGACGACGACGGGTACGTCCACTTCGCCGGCCGGCGCGACGACGTCTACAAGGAGAAGGGCACCCGGGTCAGCGCCACCGAGGTGGAGGCCGCCGCGTACCGGGTCGACGGCGTGGCCGCGGCCGGGGTGCTGCCGCCGGCCGACGGCCACGACGGCGCGACGCTGTTCGTGGTGGCCGCGCTCACCCCCGCCGACGTGCTGCGCCGGCTACGGGAGCAGCTGGAGGAGATGAAGGTGCCGGCGCGCTGCGTCGTGCTGCCCGACCTGCCGCTCACCGGCAACGGCAAGGTGGACCGGCGGGCGCTGGCCCGGCTGGCGGGTGAGCACGATGGCTGACCTGCCCTTCGACACCCCGGCCTACCGCTACGACCTGGCCCGGGTACGCGCCAGCCACGCCGCCCTGGTCGCCGCGCTGCCCGCGCCGAGCCGGCTGTTCTACTCGCTCAAGGCCAACCCGCACCCGGCACTGGTCGCGGCGCTGCACACCGCCGGCTGCGACGCGGAGATCTGCTCGCCGGGCGAGCTGGCCGCGGCGCTGCGGGCCGGCGTGCCGGGCGAGCGCATGCTCTACACCGGACCGGGCAAGCGCGACGCCGAGGTGACCGAGGCGGTGCGTGCCGGCGTCCGCTGGTTCTCCGTCGACTCGCCCGAGGGCCTGGACCAGGCCGACCGGATCGCCGCCGCGCACGGCGTCGAACTGCGCTGCCTGCTGCGGGTCAACGACCGGGTGCCCAACCCGGGTCAGGGGCTCACCATGACCGGCGTCGCGTCCCAGTTCGGCGCCGACGCCGACTGGATCGAGCGGGAACCGCACCGGTTCCGCTCCCGCCCGTCGGCCCCGGTACGCGGGTTCCACCTCTACACCGGCAGCAACGTCGACTCGGTGGACGCGCTGGTGTCCCAGTTCACCGCCGCGGCGCGTACCGCCCGGCGGTTGCGGGACCTGCTCGGCATCGACCTGACCCTGCTCGACCTCGGCGGCGGCTTCGGCGCGCCGTTCGCCCGGCCCGGCCACAACGCGGACCTGACCGGCCTCGCCGACCGGGTCGGCCCGGCCCTGGACGGGCTCTTCCCCGGCTGGCGCGACGGCGCGCCCACGGTGGCCTTCGAGTCGGGACGGTTCCTCACCGCCACCGCCGGCACGCTGCTGACCCGGGTGCTGGACGTCAAGCGGTCGCAGGGCACGCCGGTGGTGGTGCTGGAGTCCGGCATCAACCACCTCGGCGGGATGTCCGGCCTGCGCCGGCTGCCGCCGCTCGTGCCCGCCCTGCACGCCGCTGACGACCGCGACGGCGCGCCACTGGAGGCCGCGATCGTCGCCGGGCCGCTGTGCACGCCGCTGGACACCTGGGCCCGAGCCGCGAGCCTGCCCGACGTACGGCCCGGCGACGTGCTCGCCGTGCCGAACGTCGGGGCGTACGGGCTCTCGGCGAGCCTGCTGGCCTTCCTCGGCCACCCGGCGCCGGTCGAGGTCGTCTGCGACGGCGACCGCGTCGTCGAGACGTCCCGGCTGACCCTGACACGGCACCCGGTCGACGCGCCGGGAGCCACTGACGAACCACGAGAAGAAAGGTGACGTCATGAACACCGAATTCACCGAGCTGCTCCGGCCGTTCCTCAAGTTCGCCGGCCCGGAGGAGATCACCGAGGACGCCCGGCTGCGCGACCTCGGCCTGGACTCCATGCGCGAGATCGAGCTGCTGTTCGCCATCGAGGAGACGTTCGGGGTCGCCGTGCCCGACGACAAGCTGGTCGACTCCACGTTCGCCACCGCCGGCGGGCTGTGGGGCGTGGTCGAGGAGCTGCGCACACCGGTCGGCGGTGGTTCCCGATGACGGCCGTCGCCGGGTACGCCCCGGCCGTCGAGACCGTCGCCGAGATCGCGGCGGAGCACGCCCGCCAGGCCGACGAGACCGCGGCCTTCCCCACCGAGGCGCTGGCCGCCATGCGTCGTAGCGGGCTGCTGGGGCTGCTGGTCCCCGAAGCCGAGGGCGGCGCCGGCGGGACGCTGCCGGACCTGGTCGACGTCACGCTGGCGCTGGGCCGGGTGGACATGTCGGTGGCGATGGTCTTCGCCATGCACTGCCAGCAGGTCGCCGCGATCACCGCGTACGGCGGGGAGAAGCTGCGCGCCGAGGTGCTGCCGTCGGTGGCCCGGGGCGAGCGGTATCTCGGCTCGGTCACCACCGAGGCCGGCAAGGGCGGTCACCTGCTGACCGCAGAGTCGGCGCTGGAGCACGACGGCGAGATGCTGCGCGTCGACCGGCAGGCCCCGATCGTCACCGGCGGCCCGTACGCGGACGCCTTCCTGATCACCACCCGCGCCCCGGGCGCCGGCTCGGCGGCCCAGGTGGACCTGGTCTACGCCGACCGGGACCAGGTGGAGGTCGAGGTGACCGGCGGGTGGCGCCCGCTGGGCATGCGGGCCACGCACAGCGTCCCGATGCGGCTGCGCGGCGCGGTGCCGCAGTGGCAGGTGATCGGCGAACACGGTGGGTTCCGGGAGATCGCCACCACTGTCTTCGCGCCGCTGGCGCACGTCGGCTGGGCGGCGGCCTGGATCGGGGCGGCGGCCGGCGCGTACGCCCGGGTGCTGCGGCACGCCCGCAGCGAGGCGGGACGGCGGCAGTTCGCCCCCTCCTCCGAGCTGGTGCTGCTGCGGCTGGCCGGGATCCGGGCCCGGCTGGACGCGGCGCACGCGCTGCTGCGGCACACGGTCTCGGTGGTCACCGACGCGCCGGACATGTCGGCGGCGCCGGTGCAGATGCTGCTCAACACGCTGAAGATCCGCGCGGCCGAGGAGTCCTTCGCCGCCGCGCACGAACTGGTCGAGCTGGCGGGCCTGCGCCACGGGTACCTGACCGACTCGCCGCTGGCGCTGGAGCGCACGTTCCGGGATCTGCGCTCGGCCTCCCTGAACTACGCGAACGACCGGCTGCGCCTGGCGAACGGGGCGCTGTCACTGCGCGACCCGGGGGTGCGTCTTGCCTGAGCCGAGGGCGACGCCGACGCCGGCCGGGGAGCACGCCGCCCCGGTGGGCGCCGCGCTGTCCGGAGTGGACCCCACCGACCCGGGTGCGGTGTGGCGCGCGCTGGGCGCCGCCGGGATCATCGAGGCGCTCTACCCCGACGGCGTCCAGCCCGACCCCCGGCGGCTGTCGGCCCTGCTCACCGAGCTGGACGCCGGCTGCCCGCTCGGCGTGACGCTGTCGGTCTGCGTCCAGGTCGCCACGGTGCTGCCGCTGCTGGCCGGCGCGACCGGGCCGGCCGAGCGCGCGCGACGCGGGATGCTGCGCGGCGAGACCGTGGTGGCGCTGGCCGTCACCGACGCCGCCGGGTCCGGATCGGACCTGCTCGACGCCACGACCCGGGTGAAGCTGGGCGACGACGGCGCCGTCCTGGACGGTGGCAAGGACTGGATCACCAACGCGACGAGCTGCGACGCGGCGCTGGTGCTGGCCCGGCACCGCGAGGCGCGGCACTTCACCAGCTTCTGCTGGGTGCTGGCGCCGGCCGACGCGCCCGGCGTGACAGTCGGATCCGCCGGCCGGGCGTTCGCCGGGTCCGGCGTGGGCCACCTGCGCTTCGCCGGCGTGGCGCTGCCCCCGGACGCCGTACTGGGCCGCCCCGGCCGGGCGCTGGCCGGGTTCGCCCGGCAGGTCGGCGTCGAACGGGTCGCCGGGGCGCTGTGGGCCCGGGCGATGTGCCACCGGATGCTGGCGGGCCTGCGCGACTGGCTGCGGCGTCGGCCGGCCGGGGCGGGCACGCTGTGGGACCGCCCGGCGGTCCGCGAGCGGTACGCCCGGTGCCTGGTCGCCACGCACCAGCTCGACGCGCTGTGCGCGCCGCTGCTGGACGCGCCGGCGGCCGTCCCGTCCGCGGTCACCGGGATGCTGCTGAAGGTCAGCGCCGCCGAGACCGTGGACCGGGTCGCCGCCGAGGCGGTGCGCCTGCGCGGCGCGGACGCGTTCCGCGACGGCGGGGAGGCGCAGCTGCGCACCGAGGCGGCCATGTTCGGCATCGCCGGTGGAGCAACCGGAGCGATGCTCGCCGGCATCGCCGACCACGCCGACGAGCTGGCCGGCGCGGTGACCTGAGGGCGTCCCGCGCCCGGTGGCGGCGGGACGCCGATCGACGACAGCACAGCGAAGGGAGCAACGCCGTGAGTCTCTACCAGTGGTTCGAGCGAACCGCGGCACGGGTGCCGGAGGCGGTCGCGCTGGAGGTCGGCGGGGAGCCGGTGACCTACCGCCGGCTGCGCGACCTCGCCGACGGCCTCGCCGGCCGGATCCACGCCGAGGTGGGCCGACGCCCGCGCGCGGTCGGCCTGCTGGCCGCCCGCAGCCTGCCCGCGTACGCCGGTTATCTGGCCGCGCTGCGCGCCGGAGCGGTGGTGGTGCCGCTCAACCCGGCCTTCCCACCGGCCCGCACCGCCCGGCTGTGCCGGGACGCGGGGGTGGACGCGCTGGTGGTCGACGACGCCGGCGCCGCGACGGCGGCGCAGGTCGCGGGCGACGCCGTGACCGTACGCCTCGACGGCGCGCCGGGCGTCGCGCCGCCGGCCGCCCCGGTGGCGCCGGACGACGTGGCGTACCTGCTGTTCACCTCCGGCTCGACCGGGCGGCCCAAGGGTGTGCCGATCCGGCACCGCAACGTCGACGCGTTCCTCACGTGCTGCCGGGACCGCTACCCGGTCGGCCCGGGCGACCGGCTGTCGCAGACCTTCGACCTGACCTTCGACCCGTCCGTCTTCGACATGTTCGTCGCCTGGGGCGGCGGCGCCACGCTCGTGGTGCCGCAGCCCGACGAGGTGCTGACGCCGGTGCGGTTCGTCAACGAACGACGGATCACGCACTGGTTCTCGGTGCCCTCGGTGGTCTCGCTGGCCCGCCGGATGCGGATGCTCTCCCCCGGCGCCATGCCGGGCCTGCGGCACAGCCTCTTCGCCGGCGAGGCGCTGACGCTGGAGCAGGCGCGGGCGTGGGCGGCGGCGGCGCCGGGCAGCGTGGTGGAGAACCTCTACGGTCCCACCGAGCTGACCGTGACCTGCACCGGTCACCGGCTGCCGGCGGATCCGGCGGACTGGCCGGCCACCTCGAACGGCACCGTGCCGATCGGTGACGCGCACCCCGGGCTCGACGCGATCCTGCGCGGCGAGGACGGCACCGTCGGCGGTGACGACGGCGAGCTGTGCGTGCACGGGCCGCAGCGGTTCGACGGCTACCTCGACCCGGCCGACGACGAGGACCGGTTCGTCACGTACGCCGGTCGCCGGTACTACCGCACCGGGGACCGGGTCCGCCGCGAGCACGGCACGCTCGTGCACCACGGCCGCCTGGACGACCAGGTGAAGCTGCGCGGCTACCGGATCGAACTCGGCGAGATCGAAATGGTTCTGCGCGGCCACCCGGGGGTGCAGGACGCGGTGGTGCTGGCGTTCGGCGCGGGCGCCGACGTCGCCCTGCGCGCCGTCTACACCGGCGCCGCCGGGATCACCGCCGAGTTGACCCGCCGGTGCGCGGACCGGCTGCCCGGCTACATGGTGCCGGCCCGGATTCACCACGTGGCCGCGCTTCCCACGAACGCCAACGGCAAGACCGACCGGCGCCGGACCGCCGACCTGGTCGGCAGCGCGACGAGAGGAGAACGACGATGACCGGGACAGGAGACGGACACGAGCAGGAAGGGGCGTTCCGTTCGGTGGCCGGGCGGTTCGCCACCGGAGTGGCGGTGGCGACGGCCGTCGGACCCGACGGCCCGGTGGGCATGACTGTGAACTCCTTCACCACCGTGTCGCTGTCGCCCCGGATGCTGCTGGTCTGCCTGCGGCGGGACTGCCGGCTGCTCGGCGCGGTCCGGCGTACCGGGCGCTTCGCGGTGACGGTGCTCGCCGACGACCAGCGCGCGGAGGCGGCCTGGTTCGCCAGCCGGGGACGGCCCAGCGGCGCCGACGGCTTCACCGGTGTCACCTACGACGCGGAGCGGGCGACCGGCTGCCCGCGCCTGACCGACGGGGTGGCGTACTTCGGCTGCGAGGCCGTCTCCGCCGACCCGGCCGGTGACCACGCCGTGCTGATCGGCGCGGTCCGCTCCGCCGGCCTGCTCCGGCCGACCCCACCGCTGCTGTTCGTGGACGGCCACTACGCGCGGGTCGCCGCACCGGCGGAAGCGCAGGTGGCGCGATGAGCATCGGCGCCGCTCCCGGCGACCTGCGCCACCTGAGCCTGCGCGCCGCGCGGGCCGGGGCGGACGCGATCCGCGAGGCACGGAGCCAGGGTTTCCGGACCATGCACAAGGGCGGGGCGGCGCAGGACCCGGTGACCACCGCCGACCACGCCAGCGAACGGGCCATCCTCGACCTGCTCGCCCGCGACCGGCCGCAGGACGCCGTCCTGGCCGAGGAGTCCGGGCTCAGCGCCGGCTGCTCCGGCCTGCGCTGGATCGTCGACCCGCTCGACGGCACGCTGAACTTCAGCCACGGGGCGAGCCGCTACGCGGTGAGCATCGCGGTGGCGACCGGCTGCGACGACGGCGACGGCCAGGTGGTCGCCGCCACCATCCTGCAACCGGCAACCGGCGCCTGCCTGGTGCTCGACGGCGACGGCGCGCTCGACGGCGACGTCCCGGTCACCGTCGACCGGGAGGCCGCGCCGGGGCACGCCCTGGTGGCGTTCGCGGTGCCGAACGCGCCCGGCCCGCGGCGGCGGGCGTACCAGTCGCTCGTCGGCGTCGCGCCCCTCGTCGCGGACCTGCGCAACTCCGGCTCCACGGTCTGCGACCTGGCGGCGGTGGCCCGGGGGGAACTGGACGCGTTCGTCAGCTTCGACCCCGCGCCGTGGGACGTCGCGGCCGGCACCGCGCTGGTCGAGGCCGCCGGTGGGGTGACCCGGCGGTGGCGCCACGACGGGATGGCGGTCCTGGCCACCGGCGCGCCGGCCGTCGTGGCCGCGCTGGCCGGCTGGCTGAGCCCCGACCGTACGGACGACGCCGACGAGAAGAAGGGAACCGACGATGACCGGCAGCGATGAGTTCCGGCTGGCACTTGTGGGAGCGGGCCGGATGGGCCGCCACCACCTGCGGGCCCTGGCCGACCACCGGACGGTCCGGATCCGGCACGTGGTCGACCCGGTTCCGGCGGCACGGGCGGAGGTCGCTGCGGCCGGGCTGCCCGCGTACCCGAGCGTGGCGGACCTGCTCGCGGACGCCACGCCGGACGGTCTCCTGGTGACCGCGCCCACCGGCCGGCACGGCGAGCTGGTCGCGACCGCCGCCGAGGCCGGGCTGCCGGTGCTGTGCGAGAAGCCGGCCGGGCTCGACCCGGCCGGGGCCGCGCAGGCGGGGCGGGTGGCCGCCGCCGCCGGGATCCCGTTCCAGGTCGCCTACTGGCGGCGGTTCGTCCCGCAGCTGCGCCGGCTGCGCGAGCGGATTGCCGGCGGCGCGCTCGGCGAGGTCCTGTTCGTGGCCGCGTCGCAGTGGGACGGCGAGCCGCCGGCGGCGGCGTTCCGCACCGGCAGCGGCGGGATCTTCGTGGACATGGGCGTGCACGAGTTCGACCAGATCCGGTGGCTGACCGGGCAGGAGATCGACCGGGTCGCCGCGCAGCCCGCCGGTCCGGTCACCGACCCGGCGGTACGCGGCCGGGACGTGGACAGCGCGCAGGCGTTGCTCGGCCTGTCCGGCGGCGGTACCGCGCTGGTCTCGCTCGGCCGGCACCACCGGGGCGGCGACATGGCGACGGTGGAGGTGTTCGGCACCCGGGACCACGAGCGGTTGACCTTCCTCGACCCGGCCGACGGGGACGCCACCATGTACGCGGCCCTGGCCTGCCAGGCGGAGGACTTCGCCGGGCTGGTCCGCGCGGGCCGGTCGGCGGGCGCCGGGGTGGCGGACGCGGTGGCGGTGCTCGACGCGGCGCACCGGGCGACGGCGCAACTCACCCGGGGTCACGAGATACACACCGATCGGTGACAACTTGCACCATCTGGGATCGAGGTATTCCCCAGCCGAAGGTGGGAATTCCAGCCGTGCACCACACTGTGGACGGTCCTGCGGAGCGGGGGAATGCATCGATGCGGTTCAGTGTCCTCGGCCCGCTGGCCCTTCACGTGGACGATCACCCGATCACGCTCACCGGCACCAAGCCCCGCCTTCTGCTCGCCGTGCTGCTGCTGAGCCCGGGGCGCACGGTCGCCACCTCCCGGCTGGTCGACGGCCTGTGGCCGGACGCGCCGCCCGCGTCGGCGGTACGCAACCTGCGGACGTACGTACACCGGCTGCGGCAGGCGCTGGACCGCGGCGGCGACTCGGCCGACCGGCTGGTCCACGACGGCACCGGCTACCACCTGCGGGTCGACGAGGACGAGCTGGACCTGCTGCGGTTCCGGCGTCTCACCGACGACGCCCGCCGGGCCGCGCGGGGGGACCGGCCGGAGGTCGCCGCCGAGCTGTTCGACCAGGCGGTCGAGCTGTGGGGCGGGCCCCCGCTGGAGGACCTGGCGGATCCGGGCACCGACCTGGGCGCGACCGTCACGGCGCTGCGGGAGCAGCACCGGGAGATCACGACCGAGCTGTTCGACCTGCGCCTGCGACTGCGGCAACCGGCCCGGGTCATCCCGTCGCTGCGCCGGATGGTGGCCGAGGAGCCGCTCGACGAACGCCGGCAGGCGCAGCTGGTGACCGCGCTGACGCTGGAGGGGCGTGTGGCCGAGGCGCTGGCCGTGTACCAGCAGGCCCGGCGCGGCATCGTCGACGAGCTCGGCGTCGACCCCGGTCCCACCCTCCAGGGCGCCCTCCAGGCCGCGCTGGACGGGGACTCCGCCGAGGTCCGACCACCGTCCGGCTGGCCGGCGGTCCTCGGCGCCGGGCCCGCGGCGCCGCCCGGCCCGCCGCCGAGCCCGCAGGCCCTGCCGATGAAGCCGCCGTCCCTGGTCGGCCGGGACACCACGGCCAGCCAGCTCCGCACCATCGCCGAGGGGATCGCCGACCCGGTCGGCGCCGACGAGCACGCCGGGGTCGTGCTCGTGTCCGGCGCGCCGGGCGTCGGCAAGTCGTCGTTCTCGGTGTCCAGCGGGTACGACCTGGCCGACCTCTTTCCCGACGGTCAGCTCTTCGTCAGCTTCGACAGCAGCGACGAGACACCCCGCGGCAGCGGCGAACTGATCAGGGAGCTGCTCGTCGAGCTGGGTGTACCGCTGGCCGACGTGTCCGAGGACATCCGGGAGCGTTCCGCCGCGCTGCGGTGCGCGCTCGCCGGCCGACGGCTGCTGCTCATCATCGACGACGTCCACTGCGCGCAGCAGGTGCGTCCGCTGCTGCCCGGCGCGGGCCGCAGCCTGGTGCTGATCAACAGCCGGCAGCGCCTGCTGGACCTGGACGTCGGCTGGCGGTTGACGCTCGGCGCGCTCGACCGCGCCGACGCGGTGGAACTGCTGGCCACGATCGCCGGTGAGCGCCGGGTACGTGAGCAACCGGAGGTGTTCGGCCGGATCGCCGCGGCCTGCGACCTGTTGCCACTGGCGCTGCGGATCGTCGGCAGCCGGCTCGTCACCCAGCCCGACGTCGCCCTGCCCGGCTTCGCCGCGCACCTGGAGGACGAGGAGAACCGGCTGTCCGAGCTGGCCGTCGGGGACATCTCGGTGCGCGGCAGCCTCTCGGTCAGCTACCAGGCGCTGGACGTCGACGCCCGCCGGGCGCTGCGCGCGCTGGCCCGCGCCGGCTCGTTCATCACCCCGGCCAGCGCGGTGGAGATCCTGCGCCTGCCCCGGCAGCAGGCCAACCGGATGGTGGAGCACCTGGTCCAGCACAATCTGCTGCTGCCCGTCGACTCGGACGATCCGGGCCAGCACTTCCACCTGCCGGAGCTGCTACGGCTCTTCGCCCGCGAGTGTGTGGACGCGCACGGCCGCCCGTTGCCGGCCACCTGACCCGCCGGCAGCCGGATCGGGGTGTGCGGGTCAGCCGACGCGCACACCCCGATCCGGGTCTCCTCACTTGAGGAAGCGGTCCAGCGCGGCCTCGATGGTGCCGCTGTCCGGCGTCGCGTACGACTTCATCGTCACCTTGTTGTAGGAGATGAAGCTCGGGCAGCGGGCGGCCGGAGCGTTCACCGTGCCGCCGTCACCGACCTTCTCGGCGGTCTTGGCGGCGTGGAACGTCAGCGTGTACCGCGAGGAGATGTAGTCGACGGTGACGACCTTGTCCTCGCTGTTCTTGTACTGGCACTTCTTCGGCGTGCCCTCGCTGCCCTCGACCATCTTGAGGCAGCCGATGACGGACACGGTGGCGAAGTCCGCCGACTTGGCGTAGTACGGCTTGGCCGAGCTGATCGTCTTCTGCGACCAGAACGTCGGCCGGTCCGGGGAGTTGGAGAAGACGTACGCCTTCGAGCCCGCCGGCGCGGTGTACGGGGCGGCGTTGAGGATCGGTCCCCCGTCGCAGACCGCCGACATCTCGCTGGCGTACCGCGCGGTGATCGCGTCGTTGTTGGTGGGTCCGTCCGGCCCGGGCGACTCCGGCCCGTCCGCGCTGGGGGTCGCGGACGGACTGCCGTCCGGCCCGGGGGTGGCGCTGCCGGAGGCGACCGGCTTCGGGTCCTCCTCGTCGCCGTTGAAGGCGACGTAGGCGAGCCCGCCGCCGCAGCAGAGCAGCGTCAGCGTCACCGCACCGGCGGCGAGGCCGACGATCAGCCCCTTGCTCTTGCCGCCGCCGCCCTGGGGCGTGCCGGGCGCGTAGGGCGCGGCCGGCGGCGGGAAGCCGGCCTGCCCCGGGTACGACACCGCGGGCTGCGGCGCCCCGTACGGCGCGCCGGAGGCCGGCTGCGAGCCGTAGGGCGCGCCGGAAGCGGGCTGGGCGCCGTACGGTGCGCCGGAGGCCGGCTGGGCGCCGTAGGGCGCGCCCGACGCCGGCGGCGAACCGTAGGGGGCACCTGACGCCGGCGGCGAGCCGTAGGGCGCGCCGGAGGCCGGCTGCGCGCCGTACGGGGCGTTCGGGTCGGGCTGGTTGCCCCACGCTCCGGCGTTCGGGTCCGGATAGCCTCCGTAGGGAGGGTGATTGTCACTCATCTGAGGTTCTTCCACCTGTCGTCCGTGGTTCCGGCGATCAACCACTTCGCAGCGTAATGACGGCCGCAAATCCGGGATCGCCGACATTCGATCGGTCGCTCACCAGCCGTGCCGGGGTGGCTCCGGTGCGTGCCTCCGCGAATCCGGCCCCGGTCCACCCACCAGGAGTGACAGTGCCGGGGAGCGTTGCGCCGCAACGAATCGACCCGTCTACCGGCTCCCGGCACCCGACTCCGCGGACGCCGAAAAGTGTGACGCACACAACACCTGAGGCCGCGTCGGCAACCCTCCGCCAGGCAGTGCCGGACCACATCCCGGGACACGCTTTAGTGAGCCCTGTCTATATTGACGTGCGCCACAGGCGTGGACAGAATCCCAGCACCACCACCAGGACCCCTCCGGGAGGGCCCCATGAACCGTCCCCGCCTGCCGCTGATGCGGACCGCCACCAGACTCGCCGCGGTCGCCGCCGCCACCGCCGGCGTGCTGCTCGCGGCCACCGCGCCCGCCGTCGCCGCCGCGCCCACCGGGCGGTACGTGGCGCTCGGCGACTCCTACACCTCCGCCCCGCTCGTGCCCACCCAGGTCGACCTGAACTGCCTGCGCTCCAACCGCAACTACCCGTCCCTGGTCGCGGCGTCCGCCGGTTCGTCGTCGTTCACCGACGTGAGCTGCTCCGGGGCCACCACCGAGGACATCCTGTACGGCGGCGACGGCGCGCTGGGCATCGCGCTGCCACCGCAGGTCAACGCGCTCACCTCCGGCACGGCGCTGGTCACGGTCCAGATCGGCGGCAACGACATCGGCTTCTCCGGCATCATCGGCGACTGCGCCGAGGCGAGCGTGAGCAGCCCGCTCGGGTCGCCCTGCAAGGACCGGTTCACCGCGGGCGGCACCGACCAGTTGCGGGCCCGGATCGCCGCCGCCGCGCCGAAGGTGACGGCCGTGCTGCGGGCGGTCCGCCAGGCCGCGCCGAACGCGCGCGTGGTGGTGCTCGGCTATCCGGCGATCCTGCCCGACAGCGGGTACGGCTGCTGGCCGGTGGTGCCGATCGCCTACCAGGACGTGCCGTACCTGCGCGGCGTCCAGAAGGCGCTCAACACGATGCTCGCCGACACCGCGGCGGCGGGCGGGGCCAGCTACGCCGACGTCTACACCCCGTCGATCGGCCGGGACGCGTGCAAGAGCAGCGGCACCCGCTGGGTGGAGGGGCTGGTGCCGCAGAACTCGGCCGCGCCGTTCCACCCGAACGCCCGCGGTGAGCAGGGCATGGCCACCGCCCTGCTGGCCCACCTGAGCTGACCCGGACGCCGTGAGCCGGCCCCGCCGAGGCGGAACCGGCTCACGGCCCGCGGGCTCACACCCGGGTGATGCGGACCGCGTCGGCGACCACGTACCCGGTCCCGGCGCTCCAGCGGCTCACCCCGACCTTGTCCCCGGCGCCGGCGGCGAGTGTGAACACGCCGAGCGAGACCCAGCGTCCGCCGCCGGTGCGCTGGTCGACCGCCACCGACCGGTTGCCGGTCGTGGTGGCGACCAGGTACGGGGTGCGGTCGTTGTAGCCGGGGTCGGCCGGGTACCACACCGACACCTCGTAGGCGCCGGTCGCGGGCAGGCTCGCCCGGAACCAGGCCACGTCGCTGGCCGCCACCGGCGTGGCGAAGCGGTAGTCGGCGCCGTAGCGCTGCCCGGAGTACGCGGAGGCGCCCCAGGCCGCGCCCGCGCTGAACCCGCCCGACGTGGCGTTGTCGACCGTGACGCTCCACGACGCGGGCGGGGTGCCGGCCCGTACGTTCAGGTAGTTGCGGTCGATCTTCATGGTCACGCCGCCCCACGTCTCGGTGACGTCCCCGGCGTACTGGTGCAGGCGCTGCTGGTCGGCGTAGCGGTCGTCGGCGCAGTACGTGCCCCCGTCGGTGTCCGCGACGCCGTTCCACCAGGCGATCCAGATCTGGTCCAGGCGCAGGTACCGGGTGTCGTCGTAGGCGTTGCAGACGTCGGTGATGCCGGACGAGCCGCTGGAGTACATGCCGGCGAGGTAGCCGCGCGTGTGCAGCCGCTCGACCCAGCCGGAGAGGAAGGAGAGCACGGTGGCCCGGCAGCTCGCGTTCGACGGGTACTGCTCGATGTCGTTGTAGAGCGTGCTGCCCGCGCCGATGCCGAGCGCCGTCGCGGCGGCGACCGCGCTGTCCGCCGCGGTCCGGCCCTGCCCGCGGGCGGTGGCCGGGTCGGCGGACATCTTCGGCGTACGGGTGCCGCACGGCGCCTGGTAGCCCAGCTCGATCGGGATCAGCCGCCAGCCCTTGCGGGTCTGGTCGGCGACCCAGGTCGCGGTCAGGTTGGGCTGGGCGCACGTGCGGCTGGCGCCGCTGATGTAGACGCCGACCGCGCGGTACGGCGAGGCGGTCAGCCAGGCGTCCATCGCGGCCTGCGACGGCGCGGTGCACGTGTCGAAGCCCTTGCCGGTGAACGTGCCGGGCTGCGGGCCGACCGCGGCGACAGTGGCGGCGGCCTCGGCCGGGGCGGCCGCGGTGGCCGGGGCCGCGGCCGCGGCCACAACGAGAAGTGTCAGGGCCGTGACGAACGCTCTCATCGGCGCCCCTCCTGTGAAGGGTTCCTCGCTCGACGGCGAGACTTGGGCAGGATTTCTACCACGCATCGACGAACGACGACAGATGGTGGTGGCGAAAGTTTTCACAATGGAAACGATCATTGAAGGGTATCGACAGAGCGCCCGACGCCGGGATAGCGTGCCCACACTCACGAGCGTCGATCGATATTGCGCCGTCACCCGAGGAGCGCCATGCCCACGTCACGATCCCCCCGTCTGCGACGCCGAGGTCTGCTCGGCGTACCCGCCCTGGCGGCCGCCGCCCTCGTGGTGGCCGTCCGTCCCGGTACGGCGCACGCCGCGCCGAAGGCCGAGTGCCTCGCCGACCTGCTCCGGGAGCAGTGATGGCGACCATTCCCTGGCTCGTTGACGTGCTGCGGGCCGCCGGCGTGCAGGTGGTGGTCGAGGGCGACTGGCTCAACCGGATGCGCTCCGGCTCGTTCGACCCGATCGGCGTGCTCTGGCACCACACCGCCGCCACGTCCAGCGCCACCAACCCGCACCCGGCGCTGAACATCTGCATCAACGGCCGCTCCGACCTGCCCGGCCCGCTCTGCCAGGCGCTCGTGGACTACCACGGCGTGTTCCACGTGATCTCGGCCGGCCGGTGCAACCACGCCGGCACCAGCGGCGGCAGCGGCCCGATCCCGGCCGGCGACGGCAACACGCTGATGATCGGCTGGGAGATCGACTACAACGGCGTCGACCAGCGGATGACCACCGCCCAGTACAACGCGAGCATCGCGGCCACCGCCGCCGTGCTCAAGCGGCTCGGCCGGGACTCCAGCTACGCCCGGGGGCACCGGGAGACCAGCACCACCGGCAAGATCGACCCGTCCTTCATCGACCTGAACACGATGCGCGCCGACGTGGCCGCCAAGATGGCCGGCGGCGGCACCGGCTGGACGTCGACGGTGGACAACGCCACCGCGGGCCGGTTCACCGCCAGCGCCAACTGGGGCACCTCGACCTACTCCGGGCAGCGCTACGGCGCCGACTACCGGTACGCGGACCCGGTCGCCGCGAGCGACGCCGCCTGGTACAAGTTCAACGTCCCCCGTACCGGCAACTACCGGGTCGACGCGTGGTGGCCGGCGAACGCGGGCTACAACGCGGCCACGCCGTACATCGTCGCCACCACCACCGGCAACCGGACGGTCACCGTCGACCAGCGGGCGACCGGCGGGCAGTGGCGCTCACTCGGCACGTTCACGCTGCCGGCCGGGGACGCCAACCGGGTGGCGGTCAGCCGGTGGAGCTCCGCCGCCGGCCTGGTCATCGCCGACGCGGTCCGGCTGACCGAGGTCTGAATCCGCGGACGCGGCCGGGTGGACATCCCACCCGGCCGCATCCGTCCCGGCAGTCAGCGCAGCGAGCGGAAGGCCGCCCGCATCTCCTGCGCGAACAACTCCGGCTGCTCCCAGGCGGCGAAGTGCCCACCCCGGTCCAGCTGGTTGTAGTGGATCAGGTTCGGGTACGCCCGCTCCGCCCAGCTGCGCGGCGCGAGCAGGATCTCGTCCGGGAACTGGCTCACCGCGGCCGGCACCCGGACGCCCTTCGCGGCGAAGAACGACAGCGCGTTCTGCGCGTACAGCCGGGCCGAGGACACGCCGGTGTTGGTCAGCCAGTAGAGCGTGACGTTGTCCAGGATGTCGTCGCGGCTCAGGCCGCCGGGCCGGCCGGCGAAGGCGGCGCAGATCAGATCCAGGCTGGCTGCGTCGTGGTCGAGCATGAACGTCGCCAGCCCGGCCGGCGAGTCGGCGAGCGCCGTCAGCGTCTCCGGGCGGGTCGTCATGATCAGCGCGTACGCGGAGTGCTTCCAGAAGAAGTCGATCCGCTCGCAGGCGGCCCGCTCCTCGTCCGAGAGCCCGGCCGGCAGCTCCGCGAGGGGGTTGTTCACGCCGGTGATGCCGCGTTGCAGCAGCGCGTCGATGTCCGGCGGCACCACGCACGGCATGTTCGTGTGGATGCCGGCGAGTTCCGGCGGCGCCTGCACGCCGAGCATGTCGGTGATCAGCGCGCCCCAGTCGCCGCCCTGGGCCACGAACCGGGTGTAGCCCAGCCGCCGCATCAGCTCGGTCCAGGCGCGGGCGATGTGCTGCGGGTCCCAGCCGGGCCCGTCCGGCTTGCCGGAGAAGCCGTAGCCGGGCATCGACGGGATCACCAGGTGGAACGCGTCCGAGGCGCGGCCGCCGTGCGCGGTCGGGTCGGTGAGCGGGCCGATGATCTTCAGCTGCTCGATCACCGATCCCGGCCACCCGTGAGTGACGATCAGCGGCAGCGCGTCGTCGTGCCGGGACCGGACGTGGATGAAGTGGATGTCCAGGCCGTCGATCTCGGTGACGAAGTTCGGCAGGTCGTTGAGCCGCGCCTCGACCTTGCGCCAGTCGTACTCGGTCGCCCAGTACCGGGCCAGCGCCTGGCTGGTCTCCAGCGGCACACCCTGGGACTGGTCGTCCACCGTCTGGCGCTCTGGCCACCGGGTGGCCGCGAGCCGGGTCCGCAGGTCCTGCAGGTCCGCCTCCGGCACGTCGACGCGGAACTCGCGGATGTCGGCGCCGGTACGCGTCGGCGTCAGGGTCTTGACGGCCACGGGTTGTCCTCCTCGGGTCGGGTCAGGGACCGAACGTGAAGACGTACGCGCGGAGACGCCGACCCAGCGGTCGGCCAGCGTGCGCGCCGATCACCGTGAGCCCCAGATCCCGGTAGTCGCGGTGCCACGCCCGCACGTACGGGGCGGTGCGGATCCCGTTCACGCAGGTGTACTCCCAGACGTCGACCAGAACCACGCGCCCGCGCAGCTCCTCCGGCGTCAGCGGCGCGGAGTTCACCCACCGGCGGACGTCGATCGGCGGCAGCCGGGTCGCCACGGCAAGGTCGTCACGCGAAGCGCCGGTCATGCGGGACCCCTTCCTCGGCGGACCGTCGGCGGTTACCCGGACGGCACGGCTTCGAACGGCCGCCCGAGGCAGGTGCGCGGGCGTTTGCCCGCCGCCCGGCGGGGTAGGACGCTGCGCCACCCGAGGGCGGGCCGTGCCAGGCGGCGTGGGCGGCCGGGACGTCGCGGAGGGTCGATGACGGCTGGACCAGGGCGGGCGCAGGCCCCGCCGGGCGAGGTGGTGGAGCTGCGGGTGCACGGGGTCTCCGCGGGCGGGGCCGCCGAGGTGCTGGGCCGGCCGCTGGTCCGGCAGGTCGCGGGCGACCACAGCGCCGGCTTTTACCGTCCCCGTCCGGACCTGGCCGACGGGCGCGGCGCGAGCGGAGTGACGCTGGAGGCGTACCAGTGGAACGACCTGCCGTCCGGCACCGCGCTGCGTACCCTCTCGCTGCTGTTCCTGATGCCCTTCATGCTGCTCAACGTGGCCGTGTGGATGCGGCCGGGGGACGCCGTCGGCGGCGCGGTGGTGCGGGCGCTGTGCCGGGTGCTGGGGTTGAGCCTGACCGCGTTGTACGTGCTCGCCGGGGCCGGGGTCGCGCTGGACCTGGTGGCCTGGCAGTGCCTGTCCGTCCCGGCGTGCGTCGCCGACCGGGAGTGGCTGTCCTGGATGGGCGGGCGGCCGGTCGGGCTGCGGCTGGTGGTGCTGGCGCTGGTCCCGGCGGCCGCGGTGAGCCTGGTCTGGTGGGGCTCCCGGCGGCCGGGACGCTCGTTCACCGCGTTCCGGGCGCCGGAGCGGGCGACGGCCGGGCCTCCGCTGAGCACGATCGGCCAGTGGGACACCGAGCCGCTGATGGGCCGGCTGCGTTCGATCCACATCGCGGCGGCCTTCGCCACCCTCGACGGCTGTCTCCTCGCCGCCCGGGCCGCGCAGGGCGTCCCGCCCACGGTGGCGGTGCTGCTGGCGGTCACCGGCGCGGTGCTGCTCGCCTGCCTGGTCCTGGTCTGCGTGCCGCCGCTCGTCGACCGGGCGCCCACCGACCCGCGACGTGACCGGGTCGCCCGGGTGCTGCGCGGCACCGCGATCGGGCTCACCGTCGTGGTGGCCGGGTATCTGCTGTTCGCCCCGGCCCGCTGGCGTGCCGGCGGCGGGCTGCCCGGCTACGGCTCGATCCTGACCTGGCTGCTGGTCACGCACGCGGTACTGCTCGGCGGCCTGGCCGCGGTGCTGATCTGGCACCGCCTACGAGTCCGCGGCCACCAGCCGCCGAACGGGCTCGGGGCGCTCGTGGTAGCCGCGGCGGCGGGCGGGCTCGCGGTGGCGTACTCCGCCGAGCTGGTCCAGCGCACCGCCGACCTGCTGGACCGGGGCGTGTCCCCGGCGGACGACATACCGGGCCCGACGCACGCGTACACCTGGGCGATCTACGGCTTCTTCCGCGCGCTGCTGGTCACCCTGGTGGTCGCGGCCGTGGTGGCGCTGGTGTCCCGGCGCGGCCGGATGCGGGCCGCCGGGGCGATCGTCGAGCGGGACTTCCCGTCGCCGCCGGCCGAGGCGGCGCCCCGGCTGCGGCAGGTCCGGACGATGATCGTGCGGGCCCGGTTCACCGACCTGCTGGTGCCGCTGGCGGTGCTGTTCGCCGTCATGGCCGGACTGGGCGCGGCGACCACCGCGATGGCGCTGGTCCGTCCCGATCCGGGCGAGACGCTGGAGCACCGCACGCACGTCCCGGCGGAGCTGGTCATGTTCGGCATCGAGGTGGGCGGGGTGGCGATCTCGGCGGCGGTGCTGGCCCTCATCCTCGCCGGGATCTTCGCCTACCGCAGTCCCGGGTTCCGGCACCACGTCGGCGTGCTCTTCGACCTGGCCACGTTCTGGCCCCGGGCGGCACACCCGTTCGCACCGCCCTGCTACGCCGAGCGGGCCGTGCCGGAGCTGGCCCGGCGCATCACGTACCTGGTGCACAGCGGCAACGGGGTGCTGCTGTCCGGCTACAGCCACGGCTCGGTGCTCGTCGCCGCCACCGTCCTGCAGCTACCGGCGGAGGTCAGCGCGCGGGTCGCCCTGCTCACCTACAGCTCGCCGCTGCGCCGGCTCTACGCCCGGCTGTTCCCCGCCTACGTCGGCGGCGAGATGCTGCGCGGGATCGGCGGCCGGATCGGCTGGCGGTGGCGCAACCTGTGGCGGGACACCGACGCGCTGGGCGGATGGATCTTCTCCCCGCACCGCCCGGACGAGCCGGCCCGCGTCACCGGCCCGGAGGCAACTGTGGACCGTCGCCTCCGGGATCCGGAGAGCCTGGTCGCCCCGCCCTGGGACAGCGTCCCCCCGCCGATCAAGGGTCACCTCCCGTCGGAGGACGACCCGGCGTACGCCGAGACGGTGCGGGACCTGGCCGGGCGGCTGCGCGCCGCCGAGCCGTGACGCGGGCATGGCTTCACGCGGGCGGGTGGTCCGCCTCGAACCGCTCCCGGGTGAGGAACGCCAGCCTCGCCCGCTTGTCCGGCATGTCGATCTCCTCACCGAGCGTGAATCCCTCGATGCGCAGGCGGCGCAGCATGGCGTCGTTGCGCACGTCCGGCTCGGCCACCACGCGACGCGCGGCCGGGTCGCGCAGCAGGAACCGCATCAGGGCCGGGAAGACCGCGCCGGTCACGCCGCGCGGGTACCGCCGGGGCGGGTCGAGCAGCAGGTGCATCCCCACGTCGCCGGGCTGCACCGGGTAACGCTCGCCGACCGGGTCCGCCTCCGGCTGGTACGTCTGGAACAGCCCGATCGGCTCGCCGTCGAGCCGGATCAGGTACGCGTGGTGGGTCTCCAGCCCGTCGACGAACGCGTAGATGTCGCGTACCTGGTCGACGGTGTGCGAGCCCATGCCCCAGAACCGGTTGCGGGGCCGGATCACCCAGCCGTGCAGCAGGCCGGCGTCCCGCTCGGGGCGGAGCGGCTCCAGCGCCAGCGCGCCGAGGCCGGAAATCGACTCCAGGTGGATCACGTCGTCTCGTCTCCCGTCAGTGGGCCGGCGGGCACCGGGATCAGCGTCCCGGCGGCCCAGTGGGTCAGCTGGTCGGCGAAGTGCGGATCGCCGGGGCGCCCGGACGCGCCGAACGGGACGATCCAGCGGCTGGCCGCCCGGTCGGTCAGGTCCCACACGTAGCGGGCCACCGGGCCGCGCCAGCAGGCGTCGGAGACGCCCGGCACGCTGGAGGTGGCCAGCACGCAGTCGGTGTCACCGGCCAGCGCCACCCGCTCCCGCATCGCGGTCACCGCGTCGGTGACCGCCGGGGCGACGCCCAGGTGCACCGGGTGCAGCAGGTGCCGGCTGCCCCACTCACCGGGCGGCGGGCCGGCGGCCACCTCGGCCAGCGCCTCGGCCGCCGGTTCCGCGAGGTCGAACCCGGCCGCGAGGTGATCCAGCGCCAGGCCGATCCGCGCCGCCGGGTCGGTCCAGGGGGCGAACAGCTCGTCGAACCCGCACGGCTCGTCGAGCGCACGCAACCCCGGGTGTACGCGCAGCCGCCGGGCCAGCGCCGCCCGCCAGGCCGCGTACGCGCCCGCCTCGGCCGACCCGCCCGCCATCGCCCGGTCCCATCGGCGCAGCCGCCGCAGCAGCGCGCGGGCGGGTTCGTCGAGCCGGCCCGGGTCGAGCCGGTCGAGCAGCCGGTACAGCGGGCCGGCCGGGAGCCGGTCGTCGGTGTGCACTGTGGACGCCTCGGCGCCCTCGGCGAGCAGCGCGCGGATCCGGCGCGCCCGGTGCGGCGGGGCGAAGTCGACACCGTGCGCTGCGACGTCGTCGCGGCGGTCGTTGGCGCACACCGCCACGCCGTCGACCCGCTCGTCCACCGGCGGCACGTAGTCGCCCCGCCACCGGTAGGCCGGCTCCCAGGCCGGCACCGGCTCCCGGCGGCACCGTTCGTCGCGTACCGGGACCAGGCCGGCGACCAGACGGCGGACGCCGCCCTCGGTGTCGGCGGTGAGCACGCTGTTGACCGGCTCGACCCAGTGGCGCAGCGCGTCGGCGACGTCGGCGGCGCGCCGGGCGCGCAGCAGCGGCAGCAGCGCCTCGAAGCCGAGCCGGGCCTCCACCCGGCTCGGGGCGCGCAGCGCGATGGCCTCGCCGGTGACCCGGTCGTGGTCGATCACCGGCCCGCGCGGCGTCTCGATCACCTCGACCGTCTCCGGGTCGCCGCCGCGGACCTCGATCTCCTCGACGTGACGCGCGACCGGGGTCCAGCCGTCGGCGTCGCGCGCCAGCACCCGGTCGCCGTCGCGGCGCAGCCGCTCGCGGTAGAGGTCCTGGTAGTCGGCCATCGCGTTGGTGACGGCCCAGGCCACGTGCCCGGTGTGGCCGAAGTGCGGCAGGCCCGGCACGCCGGGGAAGGCGAGGCCGACCACGTCGAACTCCGGGCAGGCCAGCCGGACCTGCTGGTAGACGCCGGGCAGTTCGAGCAGCCGGTGCGGGTCGCCGGCGATCAGCGGGCCGCGCCCGGTGGCCGGGTCGGCGGGCAGCACCCAGGCGTTGCTGCCCGACGACGCGGGTCCCTCCACGGCGAACAGTCCGGCCGCATCGGGGCCGAGCGTGCGGGCCACGTGCGCGTGCCAGAGCTTGTTCGGGAAGGTGGAGAACAGCACGTGCTGGACGAGGAACACGCCGAGCGGCGACCAGGGGCGCCAGGGTTCGGGCGCGGCGCCGGTGGCGGCGAACTCGGGTGCGGCGGCGGCGCCCTCGGCGAGTCCGGCGTTGACCCCGTCCACGTACGCCTCGACCCACCGCCGGGTGTCCGGGTCCAGCCGTTCGTAGCAGCGCCGGGCGGTGTCGTCCAGCCGTACGCGGCGGGCGAACCGGTCCCACGCCAGCTCGGACGGTCCGACGTGGGCGGCCAGGCGGCCCTCGGCACGCCATCGTTCGACGCTGATCTGCCACGCCCGGTCGGTCGCGGCGACACGCCCCTGCAGACGGGCCAGCGCGTCGGCGTCACCGGCCCACAGTTGCGGCACGCCCCACTGATCGCGATCGACGCGCGTCACCGTCTCGGCCCGCCTCGGCGCGCCGGGCGGCGGTTCCGTTCCACAGTCAACTTAGGATAACCTCCCCTAACCGAGGGCGACCTTACCGCGACACGCGGCAGGCGCCAACCGGCGGTAGTTCCAGGACAAAGAGCACCGAGTCGCGCTTGCTAGTTAGGCGAGCCTAACCTAACCTGATCGCCGCGGCTGTGGCCGCACGTCCTGTCCGTACGACCGCTGGGAAGTCGCATGAGTTCGATCGGGAGCCCGACCGGCGCCGCGCCCACCGACACCGGCCGCGCCGCCGCCACGGCCCGCGACCACCTGTTCAACGCCGGCTCGCTCGGGCGGTACCGGGACGTGCTGGCGCGCGGCGTCGACCGGGTCGCCCGGCGGGTCGGCGAGGTGGACACGCCGTTCACCGGCGTCACGCCCGACCAGCTGGCGCCGCTCATCGGCGGCATCGACCTCGACCGGCCGCTCGGCGACACCGACGCCGCCCTGGACGAGCTGCACGACGTGTGGCTACGCGACGCGGTGTGGTTCCACCACCCGCGCTACCTGGCCCACCTCAACTGCCCGGTGGTCATCCCGGCGCTGCTCGGCGAGGCGGTGCTCAGCGCGGTGAACTCCTCACTGGACACCTGGGACCAGAGCACCGGGGCCACCCTGATGGAGCGGCGCCTGATCGAGTGGACGGCCGGGCGGATCGGGCTGGGTCCGACCGCCGACGGGGTGTTCACCAGCGGCGGCACCCAGTCGAACCTCCAGGCCATGCTGCTGGCCCGGGAGGAGGCGTACCGCCGGGCGGTGGGTGGCGCGGCCACCCGGCCGGACCGGCCGCAGGTGCTGTCCCAGCTGCGCGTCATCACCTCCGCGGCCGGGCACTTCAGCGTGCAGAAGGCCGCCAAGCTGCTCGGCCTCGCCGCCGACGCGGTGCTCACCGTGCCCACCGACGCGGCCCGCCGGATGCGCGCCGACGAGCTGGCCCGCACGATCGACAGCTGCCACCGCGACGGTCAGGTGGTGATGGCAGTGGTCGCCACCGCCGGCACCACCGACTTCGGCAGCATCGACCCCCTGCCCGAGATCGCCGACATCTGCGCCGACGCGGGCGTCTGGCTGCACGTCGACGCCGCGTACGGCTGCGGGCTGCTCGTCTCCCCCACCCGCCGCCACCTGCTCGACGGCATCGAGCGGGCCACCTCGGTGACAGTCGACTACCACAAGTCGTTCTTCCAGCCGGTCAGCTCCAGCGCGCTGCTGGTGCGCGACGGCCGGGCGCTGCGCCACGCCACCTGGCACGCCGACTACCTCAACCCGGCCCGCGCCGTCGAGCAGGGCATCCCGAACCAGGTCGACAAGAGCATCCAGACGACGCGGCGGTTCGACGCCTGCAAGCTCTGGCTGACCCTGCGGATCATGGGGCCGGACGCGGTCGGCGCGCTCTCCGACCAGGTCGTCGACCTCGCGGCGCAGGCGTGGCAGCGGCTCGACGCCGACCCGCGCTTCGAGGTGGCCGCACCGTCGCAGCTGAGCACAGTGGTCTTCCGCTACCGGCCGTCCGGCCTCGCGCCCGACCTGGCCGACGAGGCCAACCTGCACGCCCGCGACGCGCTGGCCGCCTCCGGCGCCGCCCTGGTCGCCGGCACCAAGGTCGACGGCGCGCACCACCTGAAGCTCACGCTGCTCAACCCCGAGACCACAGTGGACGACATCGCCCACGTGCTGGACCTCATCGCCGACCACGCCGCCTGGTACGCCCGGACCGCTGCCGCCGAGCTGTCCTGCCCGGTCGGCTGACCCCCCGTCGAGGAGAACGAGAACCCCATGTCGACCCACGACTTCATCGCCGTCGGGCTGGGCCCCTACAACCTCGGCCTGGCCTGCCTCACCGCGCCGATCGACGACCTCGACGGGCTGTTCCTGGAGGCCCGCGACAGCTTCGACTGGCATCCCGGCATGCTGCTCGAATCGACCCGGCTCCAGACGCCGTTCATCGCCGACCTGGTCACGCTCGCGGACCCCACCTCGCCGTACTCGTTCCTGAGCTACCTGAAGGAGACCGGGCGGCTCTACCCGTTCTACATCCGGGAGAGCTTCTTCCCGCTGCGCGCCGAGTACAACGACTACTGCCGCTGGGCCGCCGCCAAGCTGCCGAACCTGCGCTTCCGGCACGCCGTCACCGCCGTCGAGTACGACGCGACCGACGACCGGTACGTGGTGCGCGCCGACATGCCGGACGGGCCGGTCACCCACCGGGCCCGGCACCTCGTGCTCGGCACCGGCACGCCGCCGTACCTGCCGCCGGCCTGCGCCGGGCTGGGCGGTGACATGATCCACAACTCGCGCTACCTGGAACACCGGGAGGCGCTGCGGGCCAAGGACAGCATCACGATCGTCGGCAGCGGCCAGAGCGCCGCCGAGATCTTCCACGACCTGCTCGGCGACATCGACACGTACGGCTACCAGCTCACCTGGGTGACCCGCTCGCCCCGGTTCTTCCCGCTGGAGTACACCAAGCTCACGCTGGAGATGACCTCACCGGACTACGTGGACTACTTCCACGCGCTGCCCGAGCCGACCCGCTACGCGCTGGAGGCCGCGCAGAAGCCGCTGTTCAAGGGCATCAACGCCGACCTGATCAACGACATCTACGACCTGCTGTACGCCAAGAGCCTGCACGGGCCGGCGCCGACCCGGCTGCTCACCAACACGGAACTGGTCGAGGCGGCGTACGCCGACGGCCGCTACCGCCTCGGGCTGCGCCACACCGAGCAGGACCGCGCGTTCACGCTGGACACCGCAGGACTGGTGCTGGCCACCGGCTACCACTACCGGGTGCCGGAGTTCCTCGCGCCGGTACGCGACCGGCTGCGCTTCGACGCGCACGGCCGCTTCGACGTGGCCCGCAACTACAGCGTCGACCACACCGGCCGCCGGGTGTTCCTGCAGAACGGGGGCACGCACACGCACAGCATCACCTCGCCGGACCTGGGCATGGGTCCGTACCGCAACTCGTGGCTGATCCGGGAGATGACCGGCCGCGAGCACTACCCGGTGGAGAAGAGCATCGCCTTCCAGGAGTTCGGAGCGCCGGCGTGAGCGCGTTCACCCGCGTCGACGACGCGCTGGGCGAGTTCGCGCTGCGCCCGCTGGACCCGGACGCCGACGCCGCGCTGCTGCACCGCTGGGTCACCCATCCCAAGTCCGCGTTCTGGCTGATGCAGGACGCCGACGTGGCCGCGGTCGCCGCCGAGTACCGGCGCATTGCCGACCACCCGCACCACGACGCGTACCTCGGGTCGTGGCGCGGCACCCCGGCGTTCCTGGCCGAACGGTACGACCCGGCGCACGTCGAGCTGGTCGGCCTGTACGACCCGGAGCCCGGCGACGTGGGCATGCACTTCCTCTGCGCGCCCGCCGACACGCCGGTGCACGGCTTCACCCGCGCCGTCATCACCACGGTGATGGCCTGGCTGTTCGCCGACCCGGCGACCCGCCGCGTGGTGGTGGAACCGGACGTGCGCAACACCGCCGTGCACGCGCTCAACGCGGCCGTCGGCTTCACCGTCGTCGGCCCGATCCGCAAGCCCGAGAAGGAGGCGCTGCTCAGCGTCTGCACCCGGGACCAGTTCCGGGCCGCCACCGGCGCGCCCGCAGGCGAGGAAGGGGCACCGGCGTGAACGCCAGCGCAGCAGTGGACCACCTGACCCCCGAGGCGTGGGCGACCGCCAACCGGCTGCTGGTGCGCAAGGCGCTCGCCGAGTTCGCCCACGAGCGCCTGATCACCCCCGAGCCCACCGGCCCCGGGCAGTGGCTGGTCCGCAGCGACGACGCCGCCGTCGAGTACCGGTTCGCGGCGCGGCGGCTGGCGCTGGACCATTGGGAGGTCGACGCGGACAGCATCGTGCGCCGCCGCGACGGCGCGGACCTGCCGCCGGACGCCGTGGATCTGTGCGTGGAGCTGCGCGGCGCGCTCGGCCTCACCGACGCGATCCTGCCGGTCTACCTGGAGGAGATCACCTCCACGCTGGCCGGGACCGCGTACAAGCTGGCCAAGCCCGCGGTGAGCGCCGCCGAGCTGGCCGCCGCCGGGTTCCAGGCGATCGAGACCGGCATGACCGAGGGCCACCCCTGCTTCGTGGCCAACAACGGCCGCCTCGGCTTCGGCGTGCACGAGTACCGCGCGTACGCCCCGGAGGCCGCCGCGCCGGTACGGCTGCTCTGGCTCGCCGCGCACCGCGACCACACCACGTTCACCTGCGCCGACGACCTGGACTACGACACGCTGATGCGGGCCGAGCTGGGCGAGGCGACGCTGGCCGGGTTCACCGGCACGCTCACCGGGCTGGGCCTGGACCCGGCCGACTACCTGTTCGTCCCCGTGCACCCGTGGCAGTGGTGGAACAAGCTCGCCGTCACGTTCGCCGGTGAGGTGGCCGCGCGCCGGCTGGTCTGCCTCGGCGAAGGGCCGGACGAATACCTGGCGCAGCAGTCCATCCGCACCTTCTTCAACGTCAGCGACCCGGCGAAGCACTACGTGAAGACCGCGCTGTCGGTGCTGAACATGGGCTTCATGCGCGGGCTGTCCGCCGCGTACATGGAGGCCACGCCGGCGATCAACGACTGGCTGGCCGGGCTGATCGAGGGCGACCCGGTGCTCAAGCGCACCGGCCTGTCGATCATCCGGGAGCGCGCCGCGATCGGTTACCGGCACCGGCAGTACGAGGCGGCCACCGATCGCTATTCGCCGTACCGGAAGATGCTGGCGGCGCTGTGGCGGGAGAGCCCGGTGCCCGGGCTGGAACCCGGGCGGCGGCTGGCCACCATGGCCTCGCTGCTGCACCTGGACCGCGACGGCCGGTCACTGGCCGCGGCGCTGATCGACGAGTCCGGGCTGGCCCCGGCCGACTGGCTGCGCCGCTACCTGGACGCCTACCTGGTGCCGCTGCTGCACAGCCTGTACGCCCACGACCTGGCGTTCATGCCGCACGGCGAGAACGTCATCCTGGTGCTGCGCGACGGCGTCGTCGAGCGGGTCGTGTTCAAGGACATCGCCGAGGAGATCGTGGTGATGGACCCGGACGCGGACCTGCCGGAGCGGGTCCGGCGGATCCGGGCCGCCGTACCCGAGGACGAGAAGATCCTGTCCATCTTCACCGACGTCTTCGACTGCTTCCTGCGGCACCTCAGCGCCACCCTGCACACCCGGGGCGTGCTCGACCAGGCCGAGTTCTGGCGCACCGTCGCCGCGTGCGCCGCCGACTACGCCGCCATGGTGCCGCACCTGGCCGACCGGATGCGCCGGCACGACCTGTTCGCGCCGGAGTTCACGCTGTCCTGCCTCAACCGGCTCCAGCTGCGCAACAACCAGCAGATGGTGGACCTGTCCGACCCGTCGGCCGCGTTGCAGTTCGCCGGCACGCTGGTCAACCCGCTCGCCCCGTACGCGCCGCGCGGATGACGGAAGCGGGCCGGCGCGTCGTGCGCCGGCCCGCTCCCACGGGACGATCAGTTCTCCGCGCGACCGGCCCGCCAGTAGCCCATGAACGCCACCGCGCGCCGGTCCATGCCCCGCTCGGTGACCAGGTGCCGCCGCAGGCCGCGGATCACCGCCGCCTCCCCGGCCAGCCAGGCGTAGAGCGCCGCGCCGTCGGGCCGCTCCGGCACCTCCCAGAGGATGTCCCGGTCCACGTCCACCTCGGCCAGCGGCGCGGCGCCCGCCGCGACAGGTACCGGCACCAGCCGGCCGGCCAGGCTCGTCACGGCCGGGGTGAGCCGGCTGCCGTGCGGGGCGCCGTCGCGGGGCAGCCAGGTCACCGTGACGCCGGCCGGGGGCCGGCAGGGCAGCTCGTCGCCGGTCTCCGGCACCTCCACCAGCGCGTGCCCGCGCGCGTCGGCGGGCAGCCGCTCCAGGATCGCGCAGATCGCCGGCGCTGCGGTCTCGTCGCCGGCCAGCAGCAGCGTCGCCCCGGCGGGCGGCTGGAACTCGACACCGCCGTGCGGGCCGTCCCAGCCGGCGTCCGGGCCGACCACGGCGATCCGGTCGCCGAGGCGGGCCCGCCGGGCCCAGCGGGTGGCCGGGCCGCCGTCGCCGTGCAGCGCCATGTCCACGTCCACCTCGTACGCCTCCGGCCGGACCGCGCGGACGGTGTAGGTGCGGATCGGGCTGCGCAGCGCTTCCGGCAGCTCACGCCACCGCGGGAACCAGTCCGGCCCGTCGGGCAGCTCCCCCGACGCGCCGTCGACCGGCGGCAGGGCCAGCTTGATCCGCTGGTCGTACCCGTTGTCGGCGAACCGGTCCAGGTCCGGGCCGGTGAGCGTCACGCGCAGGAACGACGGGCCGAGCCGGCGTAGCGCGCGGACCTCGACGGTGAAGACTCGCCAGGGCGCGACGGCCAGGGTGCTGGTCATGCGTCATTCCTCTCACGTGCGGGGGGTGGTTCGTCGGCGAACGGGTCAACGGGCGGCCGCGGCGGCGCGGGAACGCCACAGCAGCCAGACGAAGTACGGGGTGCCGATCATGGCGGTGACCAGACCGGCGGGGACCTGGGCGGGGGCGATGACGCTGCGGCCGAGCGTGTCGGCGAGGCTGACCAGGGTGGCGCCGACCAGCACCGCGACCGGCAGGACGCGGGTGTGCCGCCCGCCGACGAGCGCCCGGGCCGCGTGCGGCGCGACCAGGCCGACGAAGCCGATCACGCCGACCGCCGACACGGCGGTGGCGGTGAGCAGCGCCGCCAGGCCGAGCGCGACCAGCCGGGCGCGTTCCAGCCGGACGCCGAGCACCCGGGGCGTGTCGTCGTCGAGCGCGAGCAGGTCCAGCTCGCGGCGCACGGCGGCCACCACCGGCAGCGCGACCAGCAGCGCGATCGCCACCGGCAGCACCTGCGGGGCGGTGCGCCCGTAGGTGGAGCCGGACAGCCAGGTCAGCGCCTTGCCGGTGTTCCACGGGTCGGAGGACACCACGATGAACGTGATGATCGCCGTGCCGCCCTGCCAGACCGCGAACCCGATCAGCACCAGCCGGTCGGAGTTGAGTCCCCGCCGCCGGGCCAGGCCGTAGACCAGCGCGAACGCGACGACCGCGCCGAGACCGGCGGCGCCGGACAGGGCGAGCACGCCGGCCATCGGCGCGAACGTCAGCAGCGACACCGCGCCGATGCCGGCGCCGCCGGTGATGCCGAGGATGCCCGGCTCGGCCAGCGGGTTGCGGCAGACCGCCTGCACTGTGGTGCCGGCCAGGGCCAGCGCGGCGCCGGCCAGCAGCGCCGCGGCGACGCGCGGCCAGCGGGCGTCCAGCACGAAGGTGTACGCCGGTCCGGTGCGGCCCTGCACCCAGTTGACGATGTCGCCCAGCAGCACCCAGGTGTCACCGGCGAGCATGCCGAGCACCAGCGCGGCGGTGGCGACGACCGCGCAGACCGCGACGACGGCGGCGACGAAGCCGCGGGAGCGCACGGCGGCGTGGCCGCCCGGCGCCTGCCGGGTCGGTCCGGCGTCGCGGTGGCGGCGGGCCAGCCACACCAGCAGCACCGCGCCGAAGAGCGTGGTCACCACGCCGGTCGGCACGTCGACACCGGCCTGGCCGCCGAGCACGGCGCGCAGCAGCACGTCGGAGCCGAGCACGATGACCACGCCGACGATGCCGGACAGCGGCATCAGGACGCGGTGCCGGTGCACCTCGGGCACCCACTTGCCGAGCAGCCGGACGATCACCGGCGCGCCGAGACCGACGAAGCCGATCGGGCCGGCCAGGGTGACCGCCGCGGCGGAGAGCAGCACCGCCAGCAGCACGACCGTCAGCCGGGTACGACGCACGTTGAGCCCGAGCACGGTGGCGGTGTCGTCGCCGAGGGCGAGCAGGTCCAGCCGGTGCCCGAGGGCCACGAGCACCAGTGCGGCGACAGCGATCACGGGGGCGAGCTGGGTGAACGCGACCAGGTCGCCCTGCACGAGCGAGCCGTTGCCCCAGGCGAACAGGCCGATGGTGGCCTGCTCGAACAGCAGCATGAGCAGCATGGTCAGCGAGGACAGCGCCATCGCGGTGGCCGAGCCGGCGAGGATGAGCCGGGTGGTGGCGGCCTGGCCGCCGGCCGAGAGCAGCATGACCAGGGAGGCGGCGGCGAGTCCGCCGCAGAACGCCAGCCCGCCCGCGGGCAGCGCGGGCAGCGCGATCCCGAACGCGGCGGTGGAGACGATCGCCAGGTGCGCGCCCGCGTTGACGGCGAGCGTGTCCGGCGAGGCGAGCGGGTTGCGGGTGGTCGACTGCAACGCCGCGCCGGCGAAGCCGAGCGCGACGCCGACGGCCAGGCCGGTGAGCAGCCGGGGCAGGCGGGAGGCGACGAGCACCCGGGCGGTCTCGTCGTCGCCGCCGGTGAGCAGCCGGAGCAGGTCCAGCGCCCCGACCGAGGAGGTGCCCTGGGTGAGGTGCACCGCGGTGATCGCGACGAGCAGGGCGGCGGCGAGGGCGAACGCGCCGGCGACCCGGCTGCGCCGGGCGGGCGGCGGCCCGGCCGGGGCCGGCCGGGTGGCCGGCCCCGGTGGGGCGGGGGCGGTCATCGCGCTCAAGCCGTGTAGACCTTGACCAGCTCGTCGATGTACTGCTTGGCGGAGAGCGTGCCGCCGAAGGTCCAGATGCCGTTGGGCATCTTGTGCAGCTTGTTCTGCTGGACGAACGGCAGGGAACGCCAGATCGCGTTGCCGGCGAGGCCGTCGGCGAACACGTCGGTGCCGTCCGAGGCGTTGTAGAAGAAGTGCAGGTCCTGGCTCTTGAGGACGGTCATGCCCTCGACGTCGGTCTGGCCCAGGCCCCACATCTCGTCGGTCTTGCCGGTCCAGGCGTTCTTGAGGCCGAGCTGGATGCCGAGCTGGGAGACGAGCGCGCCCTCGCCGAACATCCGGATCGAGACGGTGCTGCCTTCCTTCCAGCCGTCGGCGATCGCGAACTGCTTGCCGGCCGCACCGGCGTCGGCGATCTTCTTCTTGCCGTCGGCGAGCGCGGCGTCGAAGTCGGCGAGCAGCTTGTCCGCCTGCGCGGTGCGCCCGGTCGCGGTGGCGATCATCTTCAGGTCCGAGCGCATCCGGCCGATGTTGTCGGAGGCGTCGCTGCCCTTGGTGACCAGCACCGGGACGTACTTCTCCAGCTGGGTGACGACGGCGGAGCCGCGCTCGGCCTCCATCACCACGAGGTCCGGCTGGAGGGCGACGATGGAGTCGACGCTCGGCTCACCCCGGGTGCCGACGTCCTTGACGCTCGGGTCGAGCGGGGCGGCGGTCACCCAGGTGGCGTACCCCTTGGGGTCGGCCACGCCGACCGGCATCACGCCGAGGCCGACGAGCATCTCGACCTCGCCCCACTCCAGGCCGACGACCTTGGTGGCGGGGCTCTTGAGCGTGATGGTCTTGCCCCGGCTGTCGGTGACGGTGACCGGGCCGGTGGGCGCGGCGTCGGAGGAGGACGGTGCGGCGGCGGGCTCCTCGGTGGTGCCGCAGCCGGCGATCAGCAGCGCGCTCGCCGCGGCGGCGGCGAGCAGGGTCAGGCGGGTACGCAGCATCGGTTTCTCTTCTGTGTGCAGGGATCGGTCAGGCGGGGATACGGGTCGTGTGCCGGCCGACGGGACGTGTGGAGAGCAGGTTGGTGACCGGGTCGACGATCACCTCGACGCGGATGCCGTACGCCTCGGTGAGCGCCGCCTCGGTGAACACCTCGTGCGGCGTGCCGGTGCCGCGGACCCGGCCCTCGTGCAGGAGCACGACCTGGTCGGCGACGGCGGCGGCCTGGTTGAGGTCGTGCAGCACCACGCCGACGGCGACGCCGGCGGTGTCGGCGAGGTCGCGCATCAGGTCGAGGATCTCCACCTGGTAGCGCAGGTCCAGGAACGTGGTGGGCTCGTCCAGCAGCAGGATCGCGGTGTCCTGGGCCAGGCAGGTGGCCAGCCAGACGCGTTGCAGCTCGCCGCCGGACAGCTCGTCGACCGGCCGGCCGGCCATGCCGTCGACACCTGTCACGGTCATGGCCCGGTCGATCGCGGCGGGCCCGTCGGGGTCGCCGGCGCGCCACCGCTGCCGGTAGGGGTGCCGGCCGTAGCCGACCACGTCCCGCACCGTGACCCCGCTCGGGGTGGGGCGGCTCTGCGCCAGCAGCGTGACCCGGCGGGCGAAGTCCCGGGGGGACAGCGCCCGGGCCGGGGTGCCGTCGGCGAGCACGACCTCGCCGTGTTCCAGCGGGTGCAGGCGGGCCAGCCCGCGCAGCAGCGTCGACTTGCCGCTGCCGTTCGGGCCGACCAGCGCGGTCACCGCCGCGGGGGGCAGCGTGATGGCGGCGTCGTGCACCACCGTCTTGCCGTGGTAGCCCAGCCGCAGCTCACTGCCCGTCAGGCCGTCGGCCCGCACTGCTTCGCTCGTCACGCAGGTTAGGCTAACCTAAGACTCGATCATCCTGTCAAGCCGGTCCTTCGGCCCGATCTCCCCTCCCCCACCCCGGCCCCGACCCGGTCGATCATGAGGTTGACGGCGTTGTCGATCTCCGATCCGGCCGCCAACCTCATGGTCAACCGCGTGGGGCGCCGGGGGTCAGAGCGAGACCGGGCGGCCGCCGAGGGTCACCGTGAGGCGGCCGTCGCCGGCGAAGGACCAGGCCAGGGCACCGGAGTACGTGGCGCAGCGGGAACCGTTGGCGCCGGACCAGAACTGGTTCGAGCCGTCCACGTTCCCGACGGTCCTGTCGTTCGATCCGCTGCCGGCGAAGCGGCAGGAGGTGTTGTTCCGGTAGACCGAGGTGCCGGCGTCGAACGAGAAGTTCCGTTCGGTGCTGTCGATGCTCAGATTGTTCGAGATCGTCATGGTGCCCGGGTTCCGGTTGTACGTGAAGCCGTGCTTGCCGTTGCGGTACGCGATGGTGCGCCGCACGGTGTGGTTGACGGCGATGTCCTCACCGCCGAGCTTGAAGCCGTTGCGGTCGCCGTTGCCGTTCTGGGTGCCGTTGCTGAGCGTGCCGTTGCTGTACGCGAGGGAGTCCTCGATGGTCACCGTGCCGATCGCGCCGGTGTCGGACTTGGTGTAGAGGTCCCACCCGTCGTCGATGTTGTGATGCGACACCGCGTACCGGAAGATGTTGCCACCGCCCACTGTGAGCTTGGCCGCGAAGCCGTCGGCGTCTTCGCCGTCGGAGTCGGCGTTGTCGTGCGACTCCACGCTCACCATCAGGTTGTTCGCCGGCCACTGGTCGCGGGGCGTGCTGGAGGCGATCCGGGACAGTTGCAGCCCGGTGTCGCGGTTGAAGCGGGTCACCGTCCGCTCGATGATGTTGTTGCTGCCGCCGACGAAGATGCCGTTGTCACCGGCCCGCTCCACCACGAGCCCGCGCACGTGCCAGTACGAGGCGTTCAGCGCCAGCCCCCGGTTGGCCGGGTCCTCGCTCATCGCCGAGAAGTTCAGGATCGGCGTCTCGCCCGGGTAGGCGTACAGGTTCTTGCGGGCGCTCGACGTGCCGTTGTTGCCGGCGGCGACGGTGACCGTCTGGGACAGGCTGTAGGTGCCGCCGCGCAGGTAGATCGTGCCGCCGGCGCCGACGCGGGTGATCGCCGCGGCGATGGTGGTGGGGCTGGCCTGGGTGCCGGCCGCCCCGGCGGTGCCGTTCGGCGCGGCGTAGATCGCGCCGCCGGCCGGCGGCGGCGTGGTCGGTGGCGGCGTCGTCGGCGGCGGGGTGCTCGGGGGCGGGCTGCTCGGCGGGGCGCTGGTCGGTGGCGTGTCGGTGGTGGGCGTGACGCCACCGGTGCACGTGACGCCGTTGACGGCGAACGAGGTCGGGATCGGGTTGCTGGTGTCGTTCCAGGTGCCGTTGAAGCCGAACGACGTGCTCGCGTTGGTGCCCAGGCTGCCGTTGTAGCTGACGTTGGCGGCCCGCACCGACGCGCCGCTGGCGGTGATCTCGGCGCCCCAGGCCTGGGCGACGGTCTGCCCGGCGGCGAAGGTCCAGGTGACGGCCCATCCGTTGAGCGGGTCGCCGAGGTTCGTCAGGTTGACGTTGGCGGTGAAGCCGCCGCCCCACTGCGCGGTTACGGCGTAGTCGACGCGGCAGCCGGCGGCCGCCTGGGCGGCGGTCGCGCCGACGGCCAGGCCGGACGCGGCGAGCGCCGCCGTCGCCGCGGCCGATGTCCACAACACCGTACGACGGTGTCGGTTGATCATGATGATCTCCTCCGGGTGGTGGTGCGGTGCCCACGCCGCTACCGGCACCGATGCCCGGTCGGTGTCAGGGGCGGGCCTTGTCGCCCGGACGTCCGTGTCATGCCGAACGCTCACGTCTCCCGCGCAGTAAGCGCTTTCAGCGCAGCCTAACGACGGACGTCGATGCGGTCAAACATCCGGGGTGCGCTGAACGATCTCGCGCCGCCGTCCGTATCCACTGCCGACGGGAACATCGGCCGGAACCGCGATGCCGGAGCGGGCACGAGCACGATTCCTCCAGTCGTCACTTCGCACCGTGGAGACGGCGCGGCAGCCGCCGCACCCTCCCGGTCAACCAGAGGAGAGGTGCATGGCCAGGGGTACGCGCAAGACCGCGGTCCTGAAGCTCGGCGGGGTGGGCGCCCTCGCGGCGCTGTTGTTCGCCGGTGGGCTGCAACTGGCGTCGGCGGGCGAGAACAACCGCCCGGCCACCACCGCCGCCGCGCAGACCGTGAACTGCCCGACGGTACGCGACAAGCTGCCGGCCGTACCGGCGGCGGCATCGGCCCAGGTGGAGCGGGAACTGGCCAACCTGGACCAGGAGATCGCCCGGCAGAACGAGCGGCTGGCCCGGCAGGCGGTACGCCCCGAGGGCGGACCGGCGTTCATCGACAACGCCATCCTCGGCCCGCTGCGCAGCAAGCGCGTCGCCGTGCTCGACCGCATCGAGATCGCGTTCAACCGGATCGGCGCGCCGCGCCCGGACCTGGACGCGCTGGCGGCCTGCTCGCTCAACGCCCCGGGCGTGCCGAGCGCCGTCAACGGCGGCGCCGGCCAGAACGCCGGCGGCCAGAACGGCAACGCGGGCGGTCAGAACGGCAACGCCGGGGGCCAGAACGGGAACAACGGCGGTCAGAACGGCAACGCCGGGGGCCAGAACGGGAACGCCGGCGGCCAGAACGGCAACGCGGCCGGACCGGCCCGGACGGTCAACTGCCCGCGTGTCGCGCTGCCCGCCGTCCCGGCTGCGGCCGCCGGCCAGGTGCAGGCCGAACTGGCCACGCTGGACAAGCAGATCGCCGAGGCGAACGCCCGCCTCGCCCAGCTCGCGGTGCGCCCCGAGGGCGGACCGGCCTTCATCGACAACGCGATCCTCGGGCCGCTGCGCAGCAAGCGCGTCGCGGCGCTCGACCGCATCGAGATCGCGTTCAACCGGGTCGGCGCGCAGCGCCCGAACCTGGACGCGCTGGCCACCTGCGGCCTGAACTGAACGCCCGGTCGCGGCCCGGCGGCGCGCATCCCGCCGGGCCGCGACCCGGGGTCACAGCGGTCCGAGGACGTCGGCCGGGTCGGCGTCCAGCGCCAGCGTCTCCAGCACCGAAAGAAGCTGCCGCTCCTCGTACCGGAAGTGCGACTCCATGATCGCCGCAACGCCCTCCAGGTGCCGGGCCAGCTCGTCGGGCGGGGCGTCGCGAGCCACCGCCGCACCCAGCCCGGCCAGCAGGTAACCGATCATCGAGTGGTCCTGTCGCAGCCGGTCCAGCGTCTCGCGCAGCTCCGGATGGCGCGTCGCGACCGCCGGGAAGAGACTGCGGTCCTCGCCCTCGTGATGCGCGGTCAGCGCCGCGCAGAACCCGTGGCAGAACAGCAGCAGGTCCCGTGTCGCGGGCCGTGCCGGCTCACCGGCGGCGAGCGCCCGCCGGGTCACCTCAAGCGCCTCGCGCAGCCGCTCGTGGACGGCGCGCATCTCCCGGCTCCAGGCCACCAGCCTGGTCTGTTCGCCCTCAGCCACGTGGCGAGGGCGAAGGGACGACGAGTGTCATCGTCGTGCTCCCTTCGATCCGGCGCCTCCATGCCTGACACGGTCTGCCACCGGCACGCGACGCTGCGCGGAGCCTAACCGGCGACGCCGGGAGCGATCAAGTAGTGCCAGCGCTACCCCGGCCCGGTAGCTGGTGGGATGGAACGCGGGACCGGTTCTGGCGAGGCTTGAGCCCGTACCCGTTCACCTCCGTCGAGGAGTTCCCATGACCCGCCGTACCCTCCCGATGGCCGTCGGCGCCACGGCCCTGCTGACCGTCACCGCGCTCGGTGTGCCCGCCGCGTCCGCCACGACCACCGACGCCCGGCGTCCCGCCGCCGACGCCGTCCAGACGCGACTGGACGGCCTGGTCACCGAGCACGGCTTCCCCGGGGTGCTGGCCTCCGTACGCCGCGACGGCCGGGTGCGCGACTACACCGCGGGCGTGGGTGACCTGCGCACCGGCGCCGCGATCCCCCGCGACGCCCGGGTGCGCGTGGGCAGCAACACCAAGACGTTCACCGCGGTGGTCGTTCTCCAGCTCGTCGGCGAGGGCCGCATCGACCTCGACGCCACCGTCGAGCGCTACCTGCCCGGGATGGTGCGCGCCAACGGCAACGACGGGCGGCGGATCACCGTACGCCAGCTGCTGCAGCAGACCAGCGGCCTGCCCGACTACGACGAGGTCGTGTTCAGCGAGGCGCAGGATCTGGTGGACCGCCGCAGCGACTACTTCGACCCGCGCCGGCTGCTGGACGAGGCGCTCACCCAGTCGCGGCGCTTCCCGCCGGGTCAGAAGTGGGAGTACAGCAACACCAACTTCGTGCTGGCCGGGCTGATCATCGAGCGGGTCACCAAGCGTCCGGTGGGTGAGGAGATCACCCAGCGGATCATCGAGCCGCTGCGGCTGCGTGACACGTACTGGCCGCAGACCGGCGAGCAGGACCTGCCGGGCCGCCTGCCGCGCGGATACGTCGCGGTGGAGCCGGGCGCGCCGTGGGTCGACGTGACCCGGATGGACCCGTCGCTGGGCTGGGCCGCCGGTCAGCTCGTCTCCACGCCGTCGGACCTGCGCACGTTCTTCGAGGCGCTGCTGGCGGGCAAGCTGCTCAAGCCGGCCCAGCAGGCGGCGCTGACGCGCACGGTGCCGGCGCCCGACTTCGAGCCCAACGGGGTGTGGGAGTACGGCCTGGGCATCGCCCGGCACGAGCTGCCCTGCGGCGGTCACGCCTGGGGGCACGGCGGCGACATCCAGGGCTTCGAGACGCGCAACCTGTCCACCACCGACGGGCGCAGCGCCGTGGTCGCGGTGACCGCGCTGCCGACCAGCCTGGAGATGCTGGAGGCGGTCACCAGCACCGTCGACGCGGCCCTGTGCGGCACCCGCCGCTGATCCGGCCGACCCGTCCGCGCGCCGCCTCACCGCGAGGCGGCGCGCGTGCGTGTGCGCTACCGGCGGCCGTCGTCGAGGTAGCGCAGCACCGCGGTGACCCGGCGGTCGGCGCGGTCGTCCGGCGGCAGGCTCAGCTTGGCGAAGATGCTGCGGATGTGCTTGTGCACAGCGCCCTCGGTGACGAACAACCGCTCGGCGATCGCGCCGTTGCCCAGCCCTTCGGCCATCAGCGCCAGCACCTCGTGCTCACGCGGCGACAGCTCGGCCAGCGCGGTGTCCGGCCGCCGGTTGCGGGCGAGCAGTTGCCCGACCACCTCGGGGTCGATCACGCTGCCGCCGCCCGCGACGCGGTGCAGCGCGGCGAGGAACTCCTCGACCCGGCCCACCCGCTCCTTGAGCAGGTAGCCGAGCCCGGAGGCGCCGACCGCGAACAGCTCGGTGGCGAACGCCTGCTCGACGTACGCCGACAGGACCAGCACCGCGAGGCCGGGACGGCGGCGGCGGGCCTCGACCGCGGCGACGATGCCCTCGTCGGTGTGGGTGGGTGGCATCCGCACGTCGACGATCGCCACGTCCGGCCGGTGCTCGTCGACAGCGGTCAGGAACTCCCCCGGCGTGCCGGCGGTGGCCACCACGTCCAGGTCCTCGGCGCGCAACAGTAGCGCCAGCCCCTCGCGCAGCAGCGCGTCGTCCTCGGCGATCACGATCCGCATGGCAGCTCCACGTGCATCCTCGTCGGTCCTCCCGGTGGGCTCGTCAGTGTCATCCGCCCGTCGTACGCCTCGACCCGCCGGCGGATGCCGGTCAGCCCCGAGCCGCGCGTCTCGTCGGCGTCCCCGCGCCCGTCGTCGGTGATGGTCACCAGCAGCCGGTCCCGTTCCCGGCGCACGACGACCTCGACGCCGTCCGCGCCGCTGTGCCGGACCACGTTCGTCAGCGCCTCGGCCACCACGAAGTACGCGGTGGCCTCCACCGACGCCGCGCAGCGCACGTCGACGTCCACCGACAGGCGGCACGGCACCGCGCACTCCGCCGCGAGTCCGGTCAACGCCCCGGCCAGCCCCCGGTTGCCGAGCACCGGCGGCAGGATGCCGCGCACCACCGTACGCAGCTCGCCGAGCGCCTGCTCGGCCGCGTCCTGCGCGCGTTCCAGGATCTCGTCGGCGCGGTCCGGGTCGCGGCGCACCGCCCGCCGGGCGGCGCCGAGCAGCACGTTCACCGCGACCAGCCGGTTCTGGGTGCCGTCGTGCAGCGAGCGCTCGATGCGGCGCAGTTCCACCGCGTGCGCGTCGAGCGCGGCGGCCCGGGTGGCGGTGAGTTCGGCGACGCGCAGCGACAGGTCGAACCCGGGCGGCGGGGGCAGCAGCCGCCGGCCCGGCCGGGCCTGGATCCGCGCGAGCGCCGGGCCGGTCGAGACCGCGAGAAGCAGCCAGCCGACCCCGAGCACGGCGACCGCGAGCGCGTCGCCGAGCCCGTCGATGTGCCACCAGCCGATGCCGGGCGCGCCGGCCTCCGGCGGCACCAGCCGGTACCAGAGCGGGAACGTGATGTCCTGCACGGCGTAGATCGGCAGCACGAACGCGAGCAGCCCGGCGCCGAAGCCGAGCGTCCCGTGGACGGCCACCCAGCGCAGCTCCCGCCGTACCACCGGGTCGCGCAGCGCCGCGCGCACCCCGGCCGGGACCGGGCCGGGCGCCGGGATCGGCGTTCCCCACCGGGACAGCCGGGCGCGCTCGCGGTCGGCCACCGACCGCACGGCCTGCAGCAGTCCGGGTACGAGCAGCAGCCCGACCCCGCCGACGCACGCCGCCGCGACGACGAGCGTCCCGAGCAGCGTGCCCAGGGCCAGCACTGCGGTGCCCAGCCCGCCGACGAGGTGCTCCAGAGCGGCCACCGCCACGCGGAACCGCCTCCGCACGTACTCCATCCCGGCCCACCCCCGGGCGAAACGATAGGTCACCGCTGTCGCCGCCCGGCAGGCCCGGGCGCGGAAAGTACAGCCTGCTGTACCACGACTGTCGTGCTGGCGGGATCGTTACCGGCCGCTCCCGTCCCTACTGTCGGTGGTAGCAGAAATCATCGAGGAGGCAGCCGTGAACGACCTGGACCGTACCGCCGAGCCCGCCGCCGCCCCGTCGTCGATTACCCGGATGCGCCCGCTGCTCTGGCTGGTGCTCATCGTGAGCGTGGCCGCGAACGTGGTGCTGTCGAGCGTCGTCGGCAACCCGTGGGCCGGTTCCGCCTTCGGCGCGCTGGCGCTGCTGAGCGGTGGGACGCTTGCCGTCGACCACTACCGCAACCGCTGATCTTTCGCCGGCCGGGCGCCGGACAGCCGCCGCAGGGCGGGCCGCGAGAACGAGCGGCCCGCCCTGCGGCGTTCGCGTCAGCGCTGCGAATCGATTGACAGTCAGCTATATGAACGCCAGGCTAAGGGGGATTGTTAGCGTTAACGCGGCCGTCATCTCCACCGCAGAGAAAGGCCCCCGTCGTGCCCCTGACCCGACGCGCGTTCACAGTCGGCGCCCTGTCCGCGGCTGCCGCCGCCTCCGGCGCGCTCAGCCTGCCCCGCGGCGCGTTCGCGGCGGCGAACACCGCCTACGCGATGGCCTACTTCACCGAGACGCCGAACGGCCTCGGCGCCGACTACGGCCTGCACCTGGCCGTCAGCCGGGACGGGCTGAACTGGACTCCGCTGAACCAGAACAACCCGGTGGTCACCCCGACCGCCGGGCAGCTCGGCCTGCGCGACCCGTTCGTGCTGCGCAGGACCGACGGCACCTTCGTGGTGCTGGCCACCGACCTCAAGGGCACCAACTGGGGGCTGACCAGCCAGTACCTGCACGTGTGGGACTCGGCCGACCTGACCGCGTTCACCGGCTACCGGCGCATCCGGATGCACACGCTCGACACCCACACCTGGGCGCCGACCGCGTTCTGGGACGCCACCCGTGGGCAGTACGCCATCGTCTACTCCGCCAACAACGGCCGGGACGTACTGTTCGTCAACTACACGAGCGACTTCCGCACCGTCAGCGCGTCGCAGGTCTACTTCAGCCCCGCCTTCGGCGTGCTCGACGGCGACGTGGTGGTCGACGGCGGCACCACGTACCTCTACTACAAGAACCTCGACGACGGATATCTCTACGGCGCCCGCTCCACCACCGCCGCGCCGAACAGCTTCACCACGTACACCAGCGGGCTGCGGCAGGGCAACGCGATCGAGGCGCCGCTGCTGCTGCGCACCAACGAGGGCGGCTGGCGGCTGTGGGGCGACTCGTTCAGCCCGGTCAACAACGACTACTACGCCTGGTCCACGACGACCATCTCCGGCAACTCGTGGACGCCGCTGAGCCAGCGGGACTACACCCCGCCGCTGAACTCCAAGCACGGCTCGATGATCGGCATCACCGACGCCGAGTACGCCGAGCTGGTCAACCGCTGGGGCACGCCGAACTGGGTCCGGCTCAAGTCGTCGAACTTCCCCGACCGCTACGTGCGGCACGCCGACCGGATCGCCCGCGTCGACGCGTACCCGTTCGACCCGTACCAGGACCAGATGTGGCGGATGGTCCCCGGCCTGGCCGACGCTGCCGGCGTCTCGTTCGAGTCGCTCAACTACCCCGGCAACTACCTGCGGCACTACGACTACGCGGTCCGGCTGGACCCGAACGACGGCACCGCCACGTTCCGCGCCGACGCCACCTTCCACCGCACCGCCGGCCTGGCCGACGCCACCTGGTCGTCGTTCCGCTCGTACAACTTCCCCACCCGTTACCTGCGGCACTACGACTACCGGCTGCGCATCGACCCGCTCGGCGCCGGCTCCCCCGCGGTCGACCGGCAGGACGCCACCTTCCGGGTCACCGCGTAGCCGTTCCCACCACCACCGTCCCCGCCACCACCGTCCCCCGCCACGGAGGCCGTCCATGCCCGCTCCCCTGGTGAACCGCCGATTCCTGCTCCGCGCCACCGGCGCCACCGCCGTCGCGGCGACCGCCGGCGCCGCTGCCGGGTCCGTCACCGCAGGCGGTACGGCGCACGCCGCGCTGCCACCGGCCCGCCCCGACATCGGCGTGTCCGCGTACGCGTTCGACCCGGGCCAGGTCCGGCTGACCGCGAGCCGGTGGCAGGACAACGAGAACCGCACAGTGGCGTACCTGCGCTTCGTGGACGTCAACCGGCTGCTCTACAACTTCCGGGCCAACCACCGCCTGTCCACCGGCGGCGCCGCCGCCAACGGTGGCTGGGACGCGCCGAACTTCCCGTTCCGCACCCACATGCAGGGTCACTTCCTGACCGCCTGGGCGCAGGCGTGGGCGGTGCTCGGCGACACCACCTGCCGGGACAAGGCGCTCACCATGGTCGCCGAGCTGGCCCGCTGCCAGGCCAACAACGGCGCGGCCGGGTTCAGCGCCGGCTACCTGTCCGGCTTCCCGGAGTCCGACTTCACCGCGCTGGAGGCCCGGACGCTCAGCAACGGCAACGTCCCCTACTACTGCATCCACAAGACGCTGGCCGGGCTGCTGGACGTGTGGCGGCTGATCGGCAGCACCCAGGCCCGGGACGTGCTGCTGGCGCTGGCCGGCTGGGTCGACCAGCGCACCGGCCGGCTCACCTCGGCCCAGATGCAGGCCATGCTCGGCACCGAGTTCGGCGGCATGAACGCGGTGCTGACCGACCTCTACCAGCAGACCGGCGACGGGCGGTGGCTCACCGTCGCGCAGCGGTTCGACCACGCCGCCGTGTTCAACCCGCTCGCCGCCAACTCCGACCAGCTCAACGGGCTGCACGCCAACACGCAGGTGCCCAAGTGGATCGGCGCGGCCCGGGAGTACAAGGCCACAGGCGTCACCCGCTACCGGGACATCGCCACCAACGCGTGGGCCATCACCGTCGGCGCGCACACGTACGCCATCGGCGGCAACAGCCAGGCCGAGCACTTCCGCGCCCCGAACGCGATCGCCGGCTACCTGCGCAACGACACGTGCGAGGCGTGCAACACGTACAACATGCTCAAGCTGACCCGGGAGCTGTGGCAGCTCGACCCGGACCGCGTCGCGTACGCCGACTTCTACGAGCGCGCGCTGCTCAACCACATGATCGGCCAGCAGAACCCGGCCGACGCGCACGGCCACGTCACCTACTTCACCCCGCTCAACCCGGGCGGGCGGCGCGGTGTCGGCCCGGCGTGGGGCGGCGGCACGTGGAGCACCGACTACAACTCCTTCTGGTGCTGTCAGGGCACTGGGCTGGAGACCAACACCACGCTCGCCGACGCGATCTACTTCCACAACGGCACCACGCTGACCGTCAACCTGTTCATGCCCTCGGTGCTCACCTGGAGCCAGCGCGGCATCACCGTCACCCAGGCCACGTCGTACCCGGTCGGCGACACCACGACGCTGACCGTCACCGGCTCGGTGAGCGGCTCGTGGACGATGCGGATCCGGATCCCGGCGTGGGCCACCGGGGCGAGCGTCAGCGTCAACGGCGTCGCGGCCGGCATCGCCACCACGCCCGGCAGCTACGCCGCCCTGACCCGCGACTGGACCTCCGGCGACACGGTCACGGTCCGGCTGCCGATGCGGGTGGCGACGGTGGCCGCCAACGACGACGCCGCGGTCGCCGCGATCACGTACGGGCCGGTGGTGCTCTCCGGCAACTACGGCAACACCACGCTGAGCGCGCTGCCGACGCTGGACCCGGCCTCGGTCACCCGTACCGGCACGGGCAGTCTCGCGTTCACCGCCCGGGCCGACGGCGCCACCGTCGACCTCGGCCCGTTCTACGACGCCCACGGGCACAACTACACGGTCTACTGGCGGATCGGCACGGGCGGTGGCGGCGGTGGCGAGGCGAGCTTCCGGCTCGCGAACGCGGCGAGCGGGCTGGTGCTCGGCATCCAGAACATGTCCACCGCCGACGGCGGGCTCGCGCTGCAGTGGGGTGACACCGGCACCGCCGACCACGACTGGCAGCTCGTGGTCGACGGGTCGGCGCTACGGCTGCGCAACGTCAACAGCGGCAAGGTGCTGGGCGTGGAGAACATGTCCACCGCCGACGGCGCCCGGATCCTGCAGTGGGCGGACAACGGCACCGCCGACCATCTCTGGGCCGTCGTCGACGTCGGCGACGGCAGCCACAAGCTGCGCAACGTGCACACCGGCAAGCTGCTCGGCATCTCCGGCGGCTCGACCGCCCAGGGCGCGTTCGCCGTGCAGGACCCGGACAACGGCAGCCTCGACAACCAGTGGCGGTTCCTGCCCAACGGGGCGCGGCGGATCCAGAACCTCGGCAGCGGGCTGGTGCTCGGCGTGCAGAACATGTCCACCGCCGACGGCGGGCCGGTCATCCAGTGGGGCGACACCGGGACCGCCGACCACCTCTGGACCGCGCTCGTGGACACCGGCGGCTACCTGCGGTTACGCAACGGCAACAGCGGCAAGGTGCTGGGCGTCGAGGGCGCCTCGACAGCGGCCGGCGCCCGGATCGTCCAGTGGGCCGACAACGGCGCCGCCGACCACAGGTGGCGGCTGCGGCACGGCGGCGGCGGCTGGTTCCGGATCCAGTGCGCGAACGGGGGCCGCGTGCTCGGCCTCAGCGGCGGCTCCGGCACCCAGGGCGCGCAGGCGGTCCTCGCCGACGACACCGGCGCCGCCCACCAGCGCTGGCGCTTCCTCTGACCCACCCACCCCCGCCACCACAGCTCGCCGATCTTGCACTCTCGGCCCCCGCGAAGTTCGCCAACCGGACATCCTGCGGGCGCGAAGTGCAAGATCGGCGAGCTGTGGTGGGGGGGGTGGGTGGGTC
>NZ_MAGP01000098.1 GCF_002926165.1 Micromonospora chalcea
CCGGCGCCGGTGACGAGCACGTTCTCCGGTTTGTAGTCGCGGTGCACGACACCGTTGGCGTGGGCGGCGGCCAGGCCGGCGAGTGAGCCCTTGAGGACGCAGAGCGCGGCCTCGGGCGTGGTCGGGCCGTGCGCGCGCAGCATCTGGCGCAGCGACACGCCGTCGACCAGTTCCATCACGATGGCCGCGCCGTGCGGGCTCTCCACGTACTCGTAGAGGCGGCTGACGTGCGGGTCGTCGACCTCGCCGAGCAGCCGGGCCTCGGCGCGGAATGCGGTCCGGAACGACGAGTCCTCGCCCAGGTCGCGGACCAGGTACTTGATGGCGACCGGGGTGCCGGTCCGGTCGTGGGTGGCGAGCACGACGCTGCCGGACGCGCCGGCGCCGAGCCGGCGGACCGGCGTGTAGCCGGACAGTTCCCAGCCGCTCATGCGACAGACTCCACCGCGTCCCACGGGCGGGTGTCGGATGCCGCCTCGCTGGTCATTCTCACCGGGCCGGGGCGGCCGGCCATCGGCGCAACGGCTGCTTCCGGCCGCCGGTCGGCGGCCGGGCGCCCGCGCGGCACGGCGCGGCGCGGTAGGTGGTCGGTTTCGGACACACCGCCACGAGTACCAGATCCCGGCAACCACCCTCACCTCGTTGATCATGAGGTTGGCATGGACAAAAGGGACCGACATCGCCGTCAACTTCATGATCGACGGAACAGGCGGAGGGTGGCGGTCAGAAGCGGCGGGGTGGGGGGATGCCTGCGGGCGGAGGGGTGCGGAGCAGCCAGATCGGGTTGCTGGCGCCCACGATCTCGCC
>NZ_MAGP01000099.1 GCF_002926165.1 Micromonospora chalcea
GTACGCGCGACGTCGCCAAGGCGGTGTCGCTGGGCTTCCAGGCGTCGGAGGATTCCGAGTCGAACTACGACCGGATGAAGCAGAAGGTCAACGACGAACTCAAGCAGCACTTCCGGCCCGAGTTCCTCAACCGGATCGACGACACCATCGTCTTCCACCAGCTGCGCGAGACCGAGATCCTCTCGATCGTCGACATCATGATCCAGCGCATCGAAACCCAGCTCCGCAACAAGGACATGGGCCTGGAACTGACCGACAACGCCAAGAAGTACCTCGCGAAGAAGGGCTTCGACCCGGTGCTGGGCGCGCGGCCGCTGCGCCGCACGATCCAGCGCGACATCGAGGACAACCTGTCCGAACGGATCCTGTTCAACGAGCTGACCCCGGGTCAGATCGTGGTCGTGGACTGCGAGGGCGACCCGGAGAACATCGACAAGTCCAAGCTTGTCTTCCGGGGCGCGGACCGGCCGGACGCCGTGCCGGACGCGGTCCCGGCGGACCTCGGCGGCACCGCCGCCACCGGCGCGGACGACGCCGCGTAGGCAAGAACAGTTCGAGGGCGACGGCCCCGGTAGGCGAAAGCCACCGGGGCCGTCGCCTTTCCGTGCCCACCCACCACGCCCTCCTCGCCCCAGCCCCGCCGTGGTCGATCATGAGGTTGACCGCACTTGGCGCCCGATTTGTCGCCGCTAACTTCATGATCAACGGGGCGAGCCGAGGGCGAGCCGGGGGCGAGTCGAGGGCGAGTCGAGGG
>NZ_MAGP01000100.1 GCF_002926165.1 Micromonospora chalcea
CCTCGGGCCAGGGCTGCGGGGCCGCCGGGGAGGGTCGGGTCCGGGGACAGCGCCGGGGAATCCGTGCCGGCTCTCGTGGCCATGCCGGTGAACAGGTCCTTCAGGGCGGTCACCGAGTCGATCGCCGGGGCCCAGCCGAGTTCGGTCTCGGCACGGTGGCTGGACATCAGCGGCACGTTCAACGCCAGGTCGACCCAGCCGGTGTCGACCGGTTGCAGCCGCGCCCGCCAGGTCAGCGCCGCCGCCGCGCGCAGCACCGGCGTCGCCACCGGCACCGTCCAGCCGTGGAAGTGCCGGGCCACCAGCTCCGGCGTCAGCACCGGGTCGGCCGCCACGTTGAAGGCGCCGCTCGCATCCCCCAGAACCGCCCGGGCGTACGCGTCGGCCACGTCGTCGGCGTGCACCGCCTGCATCCGCAGTCGCTTGTTCGATGGCACCAGCGGAATGCGGCCGTACCGGAGAAGGCGCACCGGCGCCAGCGGGCCGAGGAAGTAGCGGCTGATCTCCGTACCGGCCTCCCGCTGGAAGATAAGCCCCGGGCGCAGCCGTACCACCCGGAGCTTCGGGTGCTCCCGCTGTACGCCGTCGAGCAGCGCCTCCACCTCCGCCTTGTCCCGGCTGTACGACGACGTCTCCACCCCGGTCGCCGGCCAGTTCTCGCTGACCGGATGGTTCTTCGGGCCGGGCGCGTAGGTGCCGACCGATGAGGCGTACACCAGGGCCGGAACGCCGACCCGGACGGCGGCCTCGATCACCGCGCGGCTGCCGCCGACGTTGGTCCGGTAGAGCGTGCGGCGGTCGTGGCTGGGCTGGATCTGCCAGGCCAGATGCACCACCGCCCGCGCCCCGGCGAAGATCCGCACGAGCTGGTCGGCCGCGCCGGGCGCGCCGATGTCGCAGGAATGCCACTCCACGTCGGCGTACGGCTCACCGGCGTCCGGCCCGGGCAGCCGGCGCGCGACGCCCACCAGTTCCGCTTCCGCCTCCCGCCGCAGCCGGCGCAGCACGGCCGTCCCCACGTTGCCGGTCGCTCCCACGATCACGATGCGCATGTCCGGTGCGGTACCCGCTGAACCGGGCAGCAACCGCTCACGGACGGGGGTTCGTACGCACCCAGCCCTTCTCCCGATCTCGGCGACCCGACGTGGCGGCCAGGCAGCGCGGGCAGACCCAGCCCTCCGGGTCGGCCTCGGTGAGGACGTCGGTGCCGGAGTAGTCGAACGGCACGTGCGGGAAGCGGCGCAGGCGGGTACGGCTCAGCGGCAGCCCGCACAGCGTCTGGTTCTGGCCCGGCAGCCAGGCGTGCACCTCGCCGCCGGGCCGGCGTACGCCGTCGGCGCCGGGGACATCGCGGGAGGCCGCGACGGCGGCGGTGCTGGTCACTCGCATGGTTGCCTCGGTTCCCCAGGCGGGGAGGTTCACGCCTCGCGTCTGGCGCGTCACCTGGTTCGGGAATGAAGATCGACAGGCGGCGGAAGCCGCGAGCTTAGGGCGGGTGGGTTCCGGTAACCTGAGCGGGCGGGCCGCTAGCTCAATGGCAGAGCTGTGGACTTTTAATCCATAGGTTCAGGGTTCGAGTCCCTGGCGGCCCACTCCGTTCCAGCCAGCGGCCCTCTACTGGGTCGCTGCTGGTGATTCCGGCCGGTACAGCAGCGGAGTACAGCGGCGGCCCATCGTGAATCGCGCGCTTTCGGCTCGGTCGCCGGTCCACGCTAGGTGCGGATAGGCAGGCCCACACCGCGATAGCGACGGCCAACCACAGGCGCGGGCTCAACTCCAACTGGGACGTCCCTAGGCGATCCCGTCACGAGTTGTGTCGGATTGATGACGCTGCATCACCGGAGATGGCAGAATGATCTTCGTCTCGCCTATCGTTCAACCCGATCGATCGGCGCGAAAGAAGGAAGATTGCATGGATTTGAGCGAGTTAGCGCAGGCTGGAGCGGCGACCGTTGTAGCGGCGATGACCACCGATGCTTGGGGGCAGGTGCGGCTGCGGTTGGCCCGTCTACTGGCCGGCGGTGACGACCAACGCCAGCATGAGGCCGCTGCGGATCTCAGCCAGGCCCGCGAACGCCTCATTGGGCTCGACGATGATGAGCGAACCGCCGCAGGGGTAGAAGCAGAACTGCGTGGCCAGCTGCGAGAGCGGCTGCGTAGCGACCCGAACTTTGCAGCTGAATTCGCAGTATTGGTCGAAGAAATTGGGCGCCATATTCCAGCAGCTGCACCCTCTACCATTAATCAGCGCGGCGTCGCCAGCCGAGGAGGAACGGTGATACAGGCCGGCAGGGATGTTAATGGGATCCCCCCGAGATAGGCCCAAGGCCAGGCCGGTGACCCAATCCCAGCCCTCACATCAAGTGCATTTATAGCCACTCTCGGGAGGACGAAACCCTTGCACGACCAGCCGCATGGCCAGTGGCCCATACAGCAGGTACCGGCCTCGACCGACACTCCGGTGATTCCTCCCGACCCCCCGCAGAGCTCGCCTATCAGGCAAGAAGCCGAGGTTGCATATCCCGAACCTGTAGGCGTATTCGCGAAGCCGTTCACGCCTAACGATGCGAGACCTCCTTACCAGTCGGCTCAGGTACACGGCTCACATTCCCGCCTTTATCAGGCCGGCAGAGATGTTAACCTCACTGAACAGAAATTGCGCTGGTTGCCGCTGGTCCCGATTGGCGAGGAGGTGGAGTCCTGCACTACAGCCTTTTACCCACCACGACGCTATGACGAGGCAGCCAGAATATTCGCGCGTTCTGAATGCGGTGTGACGGTACTGTCTGGCCGACCCGGCACCGGCAGGCGCAGCAGCGCCCTGACGCTCTTGTCAGACAACGGCGCACAATACGTGCACGAGTGCCTGACTGATTGGACTCCAATACCGCGCACTGACGTGTTACCTAAAGAGCCCGAAGGTCGCTACCTACTCGACCTAACTAACGAGCCGACCGAGATACCGGAGCAGTTCGGCCGAACTCTGATGGCTTATGGGCGCGTACTAGCGGAACTGAACGCCCGAATGGTGATTTTGGTAACCAATAAGCTATGGCAGGCGTGCGCGAGCGACACTGTGAGCATCACGGTCGAATTGGCACCGCCGTCAGTACGAGGCGTCTTGAACGCACACCTGCAAGCTTTTGGCGACCACCTTAAGTGGCTCGACGACGACGCAACGTTGCGAGGGCTCGTCGATGAGCTCGAAGTTGGCGAGTCCGGCCCGCGAAGGGTGGCCGAGCTAGCAGCGATCGTAAGCCGCTACACTCCTTTTGATGAGCCGGCCGTAGATCAGATTCGGGAAGCGTTCCGTCACTGGAAGCACTATCTCGACCGGCAGTTTGCCGAGTACCGAGATGCAAGGGGCGTAGATGCTGGCGCCCTTCAGGCTCAGCAGATGGGGGCCGCTCGGGCCCGAGCGCTGCTAATCGCTGTTGCAGTCCTGGATGGAGCCCCTTCGGAGGTAGTGCTGGACGCATGCGATGAGCTACTGAAGAAACTCAGGGCGAATCCCTCCGCTCGGGATATCCTTATCGGGCCGGAACTTCAGGATCTTATCGACAGGATCGACGCTGAACTTGTCGGAGACACGATCACCATCACACGCAAGTCTCCCGGGCTCGATAAGGCGGTGCTCGAACGCGTCTGGCAACAACGCCCACAATTGCGTACCCCGATCCGTAGTTGGCTGGAGTCGATCACGACCACGGGCGCCGTCGCCAACGACCACCTCGATCGCGTGGCGGATGTGCTGGTCCGGCTGGCTGCTGACCTAGGGTCGTTGGAAACCCTGGATATCGTTCAGAAGTGGTTGACTCAAAAGTCCCGGCATCGCACCTTAGCTATCACCATTCTCGAACGTTTGGCGATCAGCAACGAGGTCGGCTCAGTTGTCCGCAGGCGTCTCTATGATTGGGCAAGCCGGAAGAGCGGCGTGGACATCCTCACAGGAGTCGCAGAGGTTTGCGCGGGGCAGCTCGCCCACCACAGCGTTAAGGCCGCCCTGTCTCGACTGCGACTGCTAATCGGCCATGAGGTTATCGCCGCCCGTCCTGCGGCGGCTCAGGCGCTCAGGCAGCTTGCCGTCAACGACGAGTTGGGGGACGAGGTCGTGACAGTGGTGTTCGACTGGTTCGAACGCCAAGACCGCCGAGCTGGGGCCCTCGGCCTGCTCGCCCTGATTGACCCGGAACTTGAGCCGTCTACAACGGAGCTAATCCGATCTATCGCTTCAGCCCCAGAGCGCGCACAAGCCTTGCGGGATGCATGGTCTGCTTTGATCTCCGACAGGGCCACCGGGGCAGCGGCGATGACCGTTGCGGAGAACTGGTTTGCTGCTGCCGACGCCGGTGCACTCGACCCTGAGGTCGTAATAGCAATTCTAGCTCCCATCATCCGGAACAATCTCTCCAGCGACAGCTTTAAAGATTTCGTCACCCAGGGAAGCTCTTCGGAAACCCGCAAGAACCTGATCGTGTCGCTTGTCATGGGCTCCTCACCGTCTATCATCGACGCAAGCGCAAACAAACAGTGATATTCAAGCGACCATGGTGGCGAACAGCAGGGCGCTGGCGCACCCATCACTTCGCCACGTGCCTGCGCTCCGACTTGCCCGGCGCCGTGTTTCATGCAAGGTTTATCACCAGTTGGCACGCGGGTGGCGACGCTATGCGTCTTATCGCCGAGCCGTTCCTACGTAATCAGATCAGCACTACGGCCGCAGCCGTCGCTCGCCGCTACTCGGTTGATCAACACTCGGCCGCTTTAGACGAGATTCAACTTGCTGTGGGAATCCTCCACCTACAAGACGATCGCCTTGGCACGGTCGAGGCCGAGACAGTTGTGAAACTAACCGTCGACGACGAGAGTAGAAAGCTTCAAGAAACTCGCCTCTCTCAACAGCGCCTACACCAATTACGCGTCGAACTAGAAAAAGCTTACTCGGCGGCCTTACGCGATGAAATATTTACCGACGGCCACACAGCCCTCTCTTGGCTAGTTATCCGGTTTCCAGAACTGGCCACCGTCGGACCTGGTGAGGTCATCTCGACCATAATTGAAGAAGCAAGGTTGAACGGTCGACAGCCCGAAAATTCATCCGCCGACGAGCGCCAACAGGCAATGGCCGATCTCGTCACCTGGCTGGCCAGCAACGACACAGATGGCCCGCGTACTGCACTTGGCGCCCTCGACTTCGTGCTAGAGAAACTAGGAGAAGACCGATTACGCCAAAGATTAAGGGCGTTGAGAAACCAAAACTCCGGCAACGTTGAGCCCGGCGACCAGTATAATCTGGGAAGGACGACGACGCCTGAATGAGCAATCGAGGCATGATGCTCTGTGAGCCCAGCCTCTCCAAGTAGCGATCCTGGCTACTGCAAGCTGCGGTCGCCATGTTCTGGTTGGAGTAGCGGTCATCAGCAGCCCTGCTCGGCGCCGACCCGCGACTGCTGGAAACGGCCAGCCATCTGCACGCCAGCGGTTCAGCGGCGAGCGCAGAGCAAAGGTGCACGGTCAGCGGTCGAGTGCCTTGCCGAGCCGCTTGAGGGCGCCGCGAGTAGCCGCCGAGGAGACCACCGTGTAGATCTCCAGGGTGATGACGAACTGGGCATGCCGGAGGATCTGCACCGCCACCCGGGGGTCCGCGTCCAGGTCCGCCAGGAGCGAGGCACAGGTACGCCGGGCATCCCGCACTGTTATCCGTCGGACTCCCGCCGCATCGCACCGCTGCTCCCAGAAGCGGTTGAAGTTGCGCGGCTCAACCGGCCTTCCGTAGCGGGTGGTGAAGATCAGGTCCGACGGCTGCCAGGCCGGGCCGGCGGCGTCCCGGGCGGTGGGCTGGGCGGCGCAGCGGCCGCCGAGCGCCACGGTGCAGATGCCCGGCAGCGGCCGGGTGGCATCCGAGGCGGCAGTCTTCGTTTCCCGGTGCAGCAGCTCGGCACCGACCCGCTGGAGCTGCCGATCGATGGTCAATTCTCCCTCGTCGAGTCGACATCTCAGGTAAACCCCAACATCTCGCCCTTGCGCAGACCGAGCGCCAGGACCAGGACGTACGCGGCGTAGGGCGGGTCGTCGTCGACGCGGGCCGACTCCAGAAACCGTCGCGCCTCATCGCTCGGCCATGCCTTCCGCGTGCGCTTGCGTACCGGCGGCAAGCTTCACCAGGGACGCGACGTTTCGGCTGATCAGCCCTTCGTGATCGTTGGGCACAAGCTGGCCACAGTTGACGCTGACAAGGGCTGTCAACCGCTACAAGGCAACGACAAACCTCCCCCAGGTCAGGACACCGATCCGCCCGATCTGAGATGATCCATCGACCACCGGAGGGGTTTAGGGTTCAAGTCCCTGGCGGCCCACTCCCTTGCAGCTCAACGGCCCCATTATGTGGGCTCGATCTTGGCTCAGCGGTTCGCCCAGGACGAGGCGCGGTCCATTTGCTCTGGAGGTGGTCATGCGGACCGTCAACTTCACCCAGCTAAGGCTGAACCTGGCCGCTGAACTCGACAGCGTCATCAACGACGCCGAGGAAGTGGTGGTGACCCGCTCGGGCCACGAACCGGTGGTCATCGTCCCGCTTGCCGAGTACGAAGCGATGAAGGAAACCGAGTACCTCTTTCGCAGCCCGGCCAACGCCGCCGCGCTGCGCCGTTCGATGGAGGAGCTCGAGAAGGGCGATGCGGCTGACTAGAACCAGTACCTCAGCCACACGGGCCAAAAGCTGGTCGAGCTCATCAACGACCTCATCGCGGACGTGATGCAAGGTTCGAAGCCCTGCCGGCCCACCACATACCGTCTCCCGGGTCCTCCGGGGTCGAGCCGAGTCACGGGCGCCGCGGTCCGCGGCCCGGTACCGCTGGTCGGATACTGGCCGTGTGACGGAGGAACTGGCTAGCAGGTCGACGCGCTGGACGATTCACAGCGAGCGGGTAGTGGACGGCAGCCGGCGCTCCCGGTTGAGCATCGCCGACGTGGAGTTGCCGGACGGGGTCCGCTTCGAGCAGTACGTGATCCGGGCGCCCAGGTCGGCCATGGTTGCCGTGCTCGACGGCCAGGAGCGCCTGTTGCTGATGCGGCGGCACCGGTTCGTGTTCGACCGATGGGTGTGGGAGCTACCTGGCGGCTACGTCGATGAGGGCGAGGACGCGGCGACCTGCGCGATCCGCGAGGTCGAGGAGGAAACCGGCTGGCGCCCGGGCGCCGTGGAGCCCTTGGTGTCGTTTCAGCCTTGGGTGGCGACCGCAGACGCGGAGAACTTGCTGTTCCTTGCCCGAAATGCGGAGTACACCGGCGCTCCGGTTGACGTCAACGAGACCGAGCGCGTGGCCTGGGTTCCGCTGGAGGAGACGCGGCAACTCGTGTCCGAGGGTGAGATCGTTGGTGCCGGAACGGTGATCGCCGTGTTGGAGCTGATGGCGCGCAAGGCTCGGGGTGAGCTGTAGTCAGCGCCGCTGGCCGAGCGCCGCGTCGACCCGGGTAATGAACTGCCGTACTGCCGGCTTGCGGCGGTGGGGCGCCAGACCGGTCTGCAGATCGCGCAGGTAGCGGACGGCGCGAGCCGACCGTAGTTGGGTGGTCAGGGTCAGGGCTTCCGCGCCGACGGCACTCGCACGTTCCGGCTCGCCGTGGCGAGCGTGGACGCTGGCCAGCAGGGCGAGGTTGAAGGCTTTGCCGCGTACGTAGCGCTCGTCCATCTTGAGTGAGCGAGCGGCGAAGCGCTCGGCTCGGCGGTGTTGACCGAGCGCGTGGAAGCAGTGGCCGAACTTGGCCGACAGGTACGCCTCGTCGAAGTAGCCGAGCCACTGAGGATCGCTGCTGCGGTCCGCTCGGTCGAGGGTTCGCTCCGCTTGGTGAAGCGCGGTCGCGCAGTCGCGTTCGTGAAGGGCGACAGCGTGGGCATGCGCTTCCATGACCAGCGCTTCGGCAGTCAGCGCGGTGAGGCCGGCGCGTTGTGCTGTCTGCCGGGCGGCCCGGGCGAGGTCGACCCCGGTGGCGGCGTGCCCGAGGTAGGTGGCTTGATGGCTCATCGCGGCGAGGATCTCGGCACCAAGGCCGGCGTCGGCGGCCGTTCGGGCGAGGTCCAGGGCATGCGTGAGGTACCGCTGGGCGAGGCCGTGTTCGGCCATGTCGTACGCCTGCCACCCGGCGAGCTGGGTCAGTTCGGCAGCCGCGGCGAGCAGTCTGCGGCCGGTCGCCGGGTCGTACCGGCCCTCGGTCACCAGGGGCGCCACCTCGTGGTGCAGGAAGCGGGTGACGTTGTCGCGGGCATGCCCGCCGCCGTACTGGTTGTCGAGTCGCCGATAAGTGGCGGTCATCTGCCGGATCGTGTCGATGTCGGGTTGACCGACCGTTCGTCGGCCCTCTTGCTCGACGGGCTGCGCCGTGGTGGCGGTGAACCAGCGTAGGGCGGGCAAGGTGTACGCGGTGGAGCTGAACACTGTCTGGCGAAGCAGTTCTCGACGGTTCACATCGCCTTCCCATAGCTGCGCGGCGGCCCGGACGTCCTCGCGCCAGGACCGGTTGGCCGGCACGTCACTGTGCCGACCGCGGGAGTGATCCGCCATGGCCGGGCGATATGACCGCAGGCAGGGCGCGAGGCCCAGCGTCATTCGAGCTTCGTCGGGCATGCCGCAGCCGTCGGCGATCCGCTCCAGCACGTCGATCGAGGTCACCCGTCGGCCGGCGATGATCCGGCTGATGTAGCCCTGCTCCAGGCCGACAGCCGCGCCGATGCGAGTTTGGCTCGCGCCGGTGTGCCGAGCGAGCAGCCGGAACACGGCACCGATGTCGCGGGCCGCCAGAGCCTTGTGCATGTCCTCGCGCGACCAGAGGTCGTCGGGTATCCGGAGATTTTCCAGCAGCACAACGGCTCCCAGCGTCGTCAGACGACTACCCATGGTGGTCAGTCAGGAGCCTACGGTCGGTGTACGGGCAGGGTCGAGTCCGCTCATGTCACCGTGACATGACCAGTCGACATGGTCACCGCACCCCACTCGGCGGGACCGTCTCCGGCATGGACTTCGACGTCGACGACTCGCCGGGCGGGATGTTCGTCTACGGCTCTGAGCCGCCGGTCAGGCTCGCCTTCCCGACCCTGCACGACAGGACGGGCTCGTGACTATCCGGGGTCGCCTGCGTCCGTTGGTGCGATGGCTGTTCCGGCAACCCGATCCGGCACCACCGTCCGGAACAGGGCAGCGGTACCAGGACGCCGAGCGCGCGGCAGCGCGGCAGCGCCTACTCGACCTGGCAGCGCAGCTAGGGCGACCGGAAGGCAACCGTGAGCCGGCGCAGGACGCGGCAGAGCAGCGATGAGCCGAAGGGCGGCCCGGACGACTCCGAGCAGACGACACGTCTCGTACGAGGACTACCTGGTCGCGACGGCACTCACTCTCGCCCGGAGGCACCGCCCTGTCTGGTGCTGGCGGAAGTGGCGACGGATCTGCCGCTGCGGAGCGGATCTGCCCTGCCGCGCCAGGCACCGAATCCCTATCAATCGTGGCCACTGGCCGGGAGAGGACGCGTCGTGAAGGACGACCTGGAGCAGGCGATCCTGGCTGTGCATGTCCGTGGGTACGACGGCATGTGCACCGGCTGCCGCGCCTGGTGGTCGCGGCTGTCGCCGTACCCCTGCTGGCAGGTGGAATGGGCGACCAGCCGACAGGCACGGACGATCACCGCCCGTTTCCTCGAGGGTGTGCGGTGACCACCCACGGCCCGGTCATGCCGGTCTGGAGCTGCGGAGGTTGCGATCTGCCCTGGCCCTGCCCGACACGGAAACGCGAGCTGCGCGCGGAGTATGACCGCGCTCCCGTGTCGCTCGCCCTCTACCTCGGCGCCTACCTGGTCCAAGCCACCGAGGACATGCCGTGGACGCCGGCCGGGGTGTTGCACCGCCGATTTCTCGGCTGGACGAGACAGGCCGACTAGGCCCGGCCGGCTGACGCCGATCGTGGCGTTGTCCTGGAAGAACAACGACAGTCAGCCGACCCCATCGCATGGATTCCCCTCGCTACGATGACGCCGCCGGCGTCGATAGAGGCGCCGCCACGGGGGAGGTAAGCGTCCACATGACACGCGTAAGAGCTGCTGTCCCGATCACCGTCCTCGCCGTCGTCGCCGCCGGGCTCACCGTCGGCTCTCCGGCCTCAGCCGCCACTTCCTACGATGTTCCGCTGAAGAGTTGGGCCTATCTCGACTCGCAGAGCCCCAGGGCGAAGTTCGTCGACGCGGACGTGAACCCGCCGGTCGGCACGTCCCGCGACGCGGCCGGCCGGACGCACACCTACCGCTCCTACTTCACGTACGACCTGAGCAACTTGAAGGGCACTGTCGTCCACGACTCGTACCTGTGGACCGTCGAGAAGACGGTCGCCGACTGCTCCGCCCCGGCGACCATCGAGGTGTGGCGGACCCGCCCGGTCACTGACAGCACCACCTGGCTGCGTCCGCCGGCCGAGGTCGAGAAGCTGCTGACCACCACGCGGGGGGCCGGCGCCTCCTGCCCGGCCTACCTGGGCCTGGACATGGTGGCCACGCTCAATGCGGCGCTGAGCCGGCGCGACAAGAGCATCACCGTGGAGATTCGGGTCGCCGCCGCTCAGGAGGCCGACGTGCGGACCGGTCGCACCTTCGCCAAGCCGGTGCTCAGTGCCACGGCGAACCATCCGCCCACCATCACGAGCCTGCAGCTGAAGTCCCCGGACCGGCCGTGCGGAACGCCGGCCAAGCCGTCGCCCGCGGCGCGGAACACGGTGTTCGCGGCCACCGCCAGCGATCGGGACGAGGGCGACTACACCACCGTGCTGTACGCGATCTGGCCGGTCGACCATCCCGATCAGCGTCGCGAGTTCCACGACTACTACGGCACGGACCTGAGCCAGTACGCCGACGGCACAGTCCTCGCCTGGCAGGCCCGGGCCAGCGACTACGACGACGAGGGCCCGTGGAGCAAGACCTGCTACATCGTCATGGACGTGACCGCTCCGGCGAATCCGCCGCAGGTCTCGTCGCGGACGTATCCGGAGGGCGACTCCCCGGGCGGTGGCACGGGCATCGAGGGGACGTTCCGCTTCGACGGGGCCGGCGACCGTGACGTGGTCTCGTTCGCCTGGCGTGACTCCTCGGGGTATTCCGGGCAGGTTCCCGCCCGGCGTCCGGGCGGCACGGGGATCCTGAAGTACACCCCGAAGCTGCGGTTCAGCACCGACCTCTACGTCGCGTCCGTCGACGCGGCGGGCAACCGCGGGCCCGAGAAGAACTACCGGTTCCGGGTCGCCGAGACCACGCCGTACGCCGAGGTCGTGGTGAACGGCGTCGGCCTGCCGAGCACGATCACGTTTGTCGCGTCGAAGCCCGAGACCACCGTGTTCGGGTATCAGCTCAAGGACGCCGCTGAGGTCCGTCTCCCGGCGGTCGACGGCAAGGCCACCGGTCCGATCACGTTCACCACAACGGGCCAGATCGAGATGGCTGTCCGCAGCTACGCCCGGAACAAGCTGATCGGGCAGGAGACGCTGAACGTCTGGGTCACCGACGCCCCCGGTGTCGAGTCGGCGGAGTTCAACCTGGACACCGACCAGGTCGCGGGCAAGGTCGGCACGTTCCGCTTCACCCCGCGCAACAGCGACGTCGTCGCTTACCAGTACTACCTAGACGACGAGTGGAAGACCATTTCGGCGGCCGAGGACGACACCGCCGTGCTGTCGTGGACGGCGACGCCGGGCTGGCACTCGATGGTCGTCCGGTCGGTGAAGGCGGACGGTTCCACGTCGATGGAGACCCAATATCAGTTCTTCATCATCGACGCGCGCCCGACCGCCTACGCGCACGACCTCTCCAGCTGGCCGCGCCGGGACGGGGTCGGCGTGCCGTTGAGCATCGAGTTCGGGAGCCAGCTGCCGAACCTGACCGGGTTCGTCTACCGGTTCGACGGCGGCGCCGAGCAGACCGTATCCAGCGAGGGCAACCCGTACGCCTACGTCACTGTCACGCCGCAGCACTCCGGCGACAACACAGTGGTCGTTCAGGCGGTGTTGTCGGACGGCACCCGATCGCCCGCCACCACCTACACGTTCCGCATCTGGTCCGGGCCTGTGGTCACACAGACGCCGGAGGGCGATGCCGTTGTCGGCCGGCCCGTGACGTTCACGTTCCGTCCGGGGCTGCCGGATGTCGTCTCGTACCGCTATCTGCTGAGGGGCGCCGAGGAGCAGACGATCGCGGCCGGTCCCGACGGCACCGCGACTGTCACGTACACGCCGGGTTCGTGGGGCTACGACGACGTCCGGGTCACGAGTGTCGGTGCGGACGGCACCGAGTCGGAGCTGCGGATCGCGGCCTTCAGCGTCCGGGACAACATGGTCAGCGTGTACAGCACCTACGACTGGTCGCGGAAGGGGATCGGCTGGACCGGTTACTTCTACTTCCACACGCAGCTGTTCGGCGAGGTGACCGAGTACCACTACCGCGTCAACGACGGCCCGGAGCAGGTCCTTCCGGCGAGCACCGAGGGCACGTCGACGCGGGTCGCGGTGCCGTTCGAACGCAACGGCACCAACACGATCCACGTGCGGAGCCGTACGGCGGACGGCGAGCTCTCGCCGGTGACGGCCTTCGAGTTCACCGTCGGCAACGCGCCGTACGTCGTGAGCGCTCAGTATCCGGACGGCACCTGGTCGGGCGGCGCCGGTGTTCCCGGCACCTTCGAGTTCAGCGGCGGCACCCCGGGAATCGTCTCCTTCACCTGGCAGATCGACGACGGACCGTCGACGGACGTGCCGGCGGACAGCCAGGGGAAGGCGTCGATCACCTACACGCCGACGCAGAACTACCAGACGTACACCTTGTCGGTGACCGGTCACAAGGCGGACGGCACCGACACCGATGTCACCCGCTACTACATCTACGTCGCCAACGGCGGCTGACGACGACGCGGTACGCGGCCGGCCCTTCTGGCGTCAGAGATCAGGACGCCAGAAGGGCCGGCACTGTCTGTCGATCGAGTGCCCCCACGCTAACGCTCGTTAGGTCTATGGTCAGCGACCATGATGAATGCGAATCGCAATCTGGGGCTGGGGCACGGCAGCGCGTTCGGCGAGCGTGGGGTGGCGAAGAGGCTCGGCACATTGGGCCGGCACACATCGCTGACCGGCCGGCGATTACTGGAGATCGGCTGCGGGGACGGCACGTACACGATGCGGCTGGTCGACGCGTTCGCGCAGATCGAGGCCGTCGACATCCAGCAGGATCGGCTGAAACTGTTCCGGGAACGGCTGGCCGGCGATCCGGCGGCGGCCCGGAAGATCAACGTACGGGAGTTGTCCGCCACCGAGCTGGACTACCCGGACGGCAGCTTCGACCTAGTCACCGCCATCGAGGTGGTGGAGCACATCGACGACCTGGATGCCGCCCTGCGGCAGGTCCACCGCGTGCTCGTGCCCGGCGGCCGGTTCGCGCTGACGACGCCCAACCGGTGGTTCCCGTTCGAGACGCACGGCTTCCTGATCCGGGGCCGGCGGTACCGGCCGGCGCGGGGCCCGTTCCTGCCGTGGATCGTGCCGCTACACCGTCGGCTCGCCGACGCCCGTTCCTTCACCGCCCGTGGCTTGTCCGCGCAGTTGCGGCGGGCCGGGCTGGAGCCGATGGCGGTGGACTACATCATGCCGCCGTTCGACAGGTCCCGCTTCGGGCGTCGCATCCGGCCGGTGACCGACGCGATCGAACGCTCGCCGTTGAAGTTCTTCGGCATGGCCCTGGCGGTGGTGGCTCGCCGACCGGCATGACGACGAGCGCCCCAGGTTTAGCGGGACTCTCGGTGGCTATGAGGGGAATCGATCCGCAGACCGACGATCGAGGAGAGAGCCGATGGCCAGCGGTGCGATCCCGTCCGACGATCCGACCCGCACCCTCGTCCACGCCCGGCCCGACGACCCCGGCCTCGCGCACCTCGCCATCGCGGGCGGCACCTACACGATCCTGGTCACCGGCGAGCAGACGGCCGGCCGGTACTGCCTGATCGACATGCGGGTTCCGCCGGGTGGTGGGCCGCCTCCGCACCGGCACGACTTCGAGGAGATGTTCACGGTGCTCGACGGGGCGGTGGAGTTCACGTTCCGGGGCGAGCAGACCGTCGCGCGGGCCGGGGAGACGGTGAACATTCCGGCGAACGCGCCGCACTTCTTCCGCAACTCCTTCGACCAGCCGGCGCGGCTGCTGTGCATGTGCACGCCGGCCGGGCAGGACGAGTATTTCCTGCGCGTCGGCGACCGGGTGGACGGCCCCACTTCGCCGCCGCCGGCTCTCACCGAGGAGGAGCAGACCGAGCGCCGGAACCGGGCCGCCGCGCTGGCCGCCGACTACCGCACGGAGTTGCTGATCGGCTGACACCGGCAGCACGCGAGCACCACGAAAGCAGCTCACCGCCGTGGCCGAGACCACGACGGTGAGCCGTTTCCGTACGCGAAGGTCAGCTCGCCGCGACGAGCTGGAACCGCTGGTTGGCCTGGCCGTTGCAGTCGTAGATCTGCACCTGCTGGCCGTTACCGGTGCCCCAGACGTCGAGGCAGCGGCCGGACTGGACTCCGCTGATGGTGCCGTTGGAGTTGACGTTCCACTGCTGGTTCGTCTGGCCGTTGCAGCTGTAGATCTGGACCGCCGAGCCGTTGCCGGAGCCGGCGGCGTCCAGGCACATCGAGCCGTACACGGTCAGCTGCCGGCTGGAGGTGTAGGTCCACCGCTGGTTGGTCTGGCCGTGGCAGTCGTAGAGCTGCACCCGGGTGCCGTTGCTCTGCGAGGAGTTCGGCACGTCGATGCACCGGCCGGACTGGTTGCCGACGATCCGGCTCGCGCCGGTGGTCGGCGGCGGCGTGGTCGGTCCGCCGGTCGGCCCGGCGGTCGGGGACACGGTCGGCGACACGGTCGCGGTCGGCGTGGGGTTGGGCGACGCGGAGTTGAGGACGTTGAGGACCGAGTTGTACGCGGCCTTCTTGTTGCCTCCGCCGTCGAACAGCAGCGGGCTCTCGTTGGAACGCCACGAGTCGCTGTCACGCACGCCCCACACCGTGATGCCGATGCAGCGCGGCACGTTGATGCACGCCTGCGTCAGACCGGCGTACTGGCTGGTCGAGGAGTTGGTGACGTCGACCTCGGTCAGCGCCACGTCCACACCGAGCGCGGCGAAGTTCTGCAGCGTGGTCTGGAAGTTGCCCGGCAGCGAGCTGCCGCCGGTGAAGTGGGTCTGCAGACCGACGCAGTCGATCGGCACGCCACGGGACTTGAAGTCCCGGATCATGTTGTAGACGCCCTGCGTCTTGCCGTACGACCAGTTCTCGATGTTGTAGTCGTTGTAGCACAGCTTCGTCGACGGGTCGGCCGCGCGAGCGGTGCGGAACGCGACCTCGATCCAGTCGTTGCCGGTGCCCTGGAGGTTGGAGCTGCGGCGGCTGCCGTCCTCGTTGAACGCCTCGTTCACCACGTCCCACGCGGCCAGCTTGCCCTTGTAGTGGGCCATCACACCGTTGATGTGGTCGATCATCGCCTGACGCAGGTTGCTGCCGTTCAGGCTCTGCATCCAGCCCGGCTGCTGCGCGTGCCACGCGAGGGTGTGGCCACGGACCTGGAGACCGCGCTGGGTGGCCCAGTTGTAGATCTGGTCGCCGGAGGAGAAGTTGAACTGGCCCCGGTTGGGCTGGAGCGCTTCCGGCTTCATCTCGTTCTCGGCGGTGATCATGTTGAACTCACGCGCCGCGATGGTGCTGTACGTCGAGTCGTTCAGCCGGTTCGCCGCGATGGCGGTGCCGAAGTAGCGGCCCGACTGTGCCGCGGCGGCACCGAGCGTGCTTGCCGCCGCCTGGGCCATGGTGGGCACCACGAGCGCGGCGCCGGCGAGAGCCAGCGCGCTGCTGACGGCGGCCAGCACCACACGGTGGCTGCGCCTCGGTAGATGTTTCATGACACTCCTCTGCATATCGGACGATGATGCGCTGGCGATGCCCCGCTTGACGCGGGCGGGAGCCGGGGGTGCGCCCGGTCCCGCGTCACTGCCCTGAAACTTTTCGAAGATGTACCGGTAACTTCCCTGGGAAGATATCCGCGACGGCACGATCGGTCAATGTCGATGTCGACGCGAACATGGACTCAACCGGCTGATCAGCGCGGGAGTCCATGGATGACCGTGCGAGCGAAGGGCGCCGAGAAGCGCGAGCACGACCGAAAGTTTCGGGGATCCGGTCAGTGACCGGCGGCGTCGTACCGCTCGCGGTTGGCGTGCACCTCGTCCATGTGCGCCTCGGCCCACAGCTTCATGCCGTACATCAGCTGGTGCAGCGACTGACCGAGGTCGGTCAGCTCGTAGGTGACAGTCACCGGCACGCTCGGCGTCACGGTCCGGGTGACAAGGCCGTCGCGTTCCAGTGAGCGCAACGTCTGGGTGAGCATCTTCTGGCTGACCCCGGCCAACCGCCGCGACAGCTCGGAGTAGCGCATGACCCGGGGTTCCGCGTTGCGGTCGGGCCCGTCGCGGCCGAGCGCGGCCAGGATCAGCGCCACCCACTTGTCGGAGATCCGGTCCAGGAGTTGCCGGCTCGGGCAGCCGGCGAGGAACGCGTCGTACTCCTCCCGCGCCTGCGCCCGCCGCTGCGCCGCCGTCTGCGTCGGCATCGTCCGCGCCTCCTACCCGGGGGTACCCAACGCACTCCGAAGTGCGTACTTCCCGATGGAAAGTTACCCCTCCATCGTGGAGCAGGGCATCCCTCACGACCAAGGAGACAGAACCATGGGTACGCGTACCTTCCGCACCGCAGTCGTCCGCACCCCGGGCGGACCCGAGGCCATCGAGATCATCGACGTTCCGCAGCGCGAGCCGGGACCCGGCGAGGTCCGGGTGGACGTCGCGGCGGCACCGGTCAACCCGGCCGACCTCGGCGTCGTCGGCGGCTTCTTCCACTCGCTGGGGCTCATCCACCAGCCGCACCACACCGGCCTGGGCTGGGACTTCGCCGGTGTCGTCGCCGCGGCCGGGCCGGGCGTCGATTTCGCCGTCGGCACCCCTGTCGCCGGGCTGGTCGGCGGGTTCGACCGCGACTTCGGCACGTACGCCGAGCAACTCGTCGTACCAGTGGCCGACCTGGCCGTCGTACCCGATGATCTGGACCTGGTGGCGGCGGCGACAGTGCCGCTCAACGGCCTGACCGCGGCGCAGATCGTCGACCTGCTCGGCGACCCGCCCGCCGGCGGCCGGCTGCTGGTCACCGGCGCGGCCGGCGCGGTCGGCGGCTACGTCGTGCCGCTCGCCCGGGACCGGGGATGGCGGGTTACCGGCCTGGCGCGGGCCGGGGACGAGAAGTTCGTGCGCGGGCTCGGCGCCGACTTCACCACCGCCGCCGAGCCGGGCTGGGACGCGGTCGCCGACGCCGCGGCGCTCCAGGACCGAGGGCTCGCGCTGGTGGGCGACGGCGGCGTGTTCGGCCGAACGCCCACCCGGCCGCCGAACGCGGTGTCACGGTGCGCGCGGTCGAGGTGCACGCCGACGGGACACGCCTGGCCGACCTGCTCGCCCGCACCGCCGCCGGTGAGCTGCCGGCGCGGGTGCACGCGGTGGTGCCGCTGGACCGGGTGGCGGACGCCCACCGGGCGGCGGCCGAGGGCGGGGTACGCGGACGCTACGTGCTGCGCCCCTGATCAGCAGCGCACCGCCACCCGAGCGACCGCACGGTCCGCGGCCTCGGGTGGCAGGTCGCTCCGGCCGTCGACGTCCAACGCCAGCAGGCCCTGATCCAGACCGACGAGCAACGTTCCGTCGACAGTGCAGCACGTCAGCGCCGGGTGATAGACGGGGATGGTGTGCAGCGCCCGTCCGGTGGACGGGTCCCAGATCCGCACCGTCCGGTCCCGGCTGGTCGAGGCGAGCAGATCCCGCCCGCCGACCCGCACCAGGCTCAGCCCGGTTACGGCAGCCGTGTGGCCGGTGAACACGTCCACGGGCTCACCCCACTCGGCGTCCCACAGACGGATCGTGTGGTCGGCGCTGGCCGACGCCAGCATCCGGCGACCCGCCACGACCAGGCCGCAGAGCGCGGTGACCGCGTCCTGATGTCCCTGCCGGGTCCAGACCGGCGTGTCACCACCGCCCCACAGCATCACCGTGCCGCTCTTGTCGGCCGAGGCGAGCGCCTCCACCTCGGGCCACCGAACCGTCGCGAGGGCCGTCACCCAGGCACGGGTGACGTGCCCGAGCAGGACCGCCCGCACGGTGCCGGTCTGCGGGTGCCAGAGCCGGATGGCCTGGTCGTCGCCGGCCGACGCGACGAGCGTCTCACCGCCGATGACGATCGGGCAGACCGCCGCCACCGGAGCGTGATGCTCGGTCATCTCCCCCACCAAGGCGCTGTGCCGCACACTCCAGGTTCCGACCGTGTTGTCGTCCTGGGCGGTGACGAGCAGCGGCTCCTCGACGTCGGCGACCGCGCACATCGCGTTCACCGGCCCGCCGGGTGTCGGGATCTCCCGCAGCCGCTCGCCCGTGGCGGCGTCCCAGATCCGCACCCGGCCGTCGGCACCGCCGGAGGCGACCAGGCCCGGTCGCTCGTCAGGGACCGCGCAGAGGCTGTGCACGGGCCCGAGCCGGTCCCGCTCGGCGACCGTGTCGGGTCGGCCGCCGGCCGGGTCCCACAGCCGCACGGTGCCGTCGTCACCCGCCGTCGCCAGCATCCGGTCCTTCGCCGTACGCAGCTCGCAGACCGCACGGATCCAGCTCGCGTGCCCCCGCAGGCTCGGCCGGCTCGTCCACGTCGGCACGTCCCAGACCCGGATGAGCCCGTCCTCACCCGTCGACACGAGCAGACAGCCCTCGTCGACCTCGACCGTGCACAGATCCGTGACCGGTCCACCGGTGGCAAGGACGTGGACGCATTCGCCGCTCTGCGGGTCCCAGAGCCGGACCGTGCCGTCGTAGCCGGCCGAGGCGAGCAACGTGCCACCCGGCGCTCGAACGGCGTAGAGCGTGGTCACCCAGCCGACATGTCCGGTGAGGGTCAGCGTCGGGCGCGTGTCGGCCGTCGGCTCCCAGACCCGGACCACGCCGTCGAAGCCGGTGGAGGCGAGCAGGTGCCGGCCGTCCGACGGGACGTACGTCACGGCCGTCACCCAGCCCGAGTGTCCGGTCAACGCGTAGCGCTGCGTCCCGGTCACCGGATCCCAGATCCGGACCGTCCGGTCGTCGCCGGCCGAGGCGAGCAGGTCGCCGTCCGGCAGTGGAATGACGCAGATGTTGCGGACCCAGTCGTCGTGCCCGCTCAGTTCGTGCCGACGCTGGCCGGTCCGGGGATCCCACAGGCCGACGGTCCCGTCGTGGCTGGCGGTGGCGATCAGCGTCTCGCCGCCGCCGGTACGGACAGCGCACAGCCCGCGGATCGTGTCGTTGTGACACGGGAAGACTCCCACGGCCTGGTTGGTCATCGGGTCCCAGAGCCGGACCGTGCCGTCGTCACCGGCGGAGGCGAGCAACCACCGATCGTCCAGCTCGACGGCCGCCACGTCGTAGACGGCCTGCGAGTGCCCGTCCAGCACGCTGCGCTCCTGCCGGGGCGGGGTGTGCGCCCAGCGCGCGCGGTACGGCGCGCCGTCGGCCTCGATCCCGCTGCCCAGTCCGTCGAGCCGGTCGACGACCGAGAAGAGGGCGGCGCGCTCGGCCGGTGCCGCCGCGACCGCGAGCGGCGTCCGGTGCAGCAGCCGCACCCGTGATCGGGACAGCGGCTCCAGCGGTCTCTCCATGTCGACGACCGAGAGCAACCGCTCCAGGTGCGCGTGCAGGAGGTAGCCCTCGTCGGCGAGGAGCCGCTCCACGAGCCCGGCGCGGGAGGCGTGCTGGGGCAGGGAGCGCCGTAGGTAGTCGGGCACCGAGGCCCATCCCACCTCGGCCGCCAGGTCCGCCCAGGCGGCGACCAGCCGTCGCTGGTCGTCCCGGCGTGACGCGCCGTCCAACAACGCGTCGTTGAGGGCCTGGTGGAACAGGCGGTACGCGGGCCGGCTGCCGCCACCGGTCTCGACCAGGAAGTTCGCCGCCGACGTACGGGCGAACGCGAGGAGTTCGTCCTCGGTGACCGTGCCGCCGAGCGCGGTCACCGCGATCCGCCAGAGCGACAGCGGCAGACCCGGCGTCTCGGCGTACGCCAGGGCGGTGAGGGCGAGCCGGGCGGAGGCCGAGCCGGCAGCCGGCAGCCCGGCCAGATAGGAGTCGAGCGCATGGGCCACTGTCGCGCTGAACGACACCGACGCCGGGTCGACGGGCTCGATGTCGCGCAGCGCGTGTGCCCGTGCGACGAGACCGGCCACCAGGAAGTTTCCCTTCGCCAGCTCGGCGATCCGGCGCGCCAGCGGGACAGCCGCCGCCGAGTCGCTGTACGGGTTGCCCGGTCGTTCCGCGCCGAGCAGTCGCAGGGTCGCCAGGGCGTAGTTCACCAGATCGGCCCCGGCGAAGTACTCCGGTGTGTCCAGATCCACCAGCTCGACCGGATCACCGAAGCAGGCGATCAGGTCACCCCGGTCGTCGCCGCGCCGGGTGCCGACAACCACCCGCACGCCGTACCGGCCGCACTCCCGGGCCAGCGGCAGCAGGACGTCGTCGATGACCTGCCGGGCCTGACCGGGGTCGGCCGTCTCGTCCAGCGCATCGATGACGAGCGCGAAGCGAGCCGGACGCCGCGCCAGCCGGTCCCGCACGGCCGGCATCAGATCGGCCGGCGCACCGGGCAGGTCGACGGCGGCCGCCCGGGCGATCTCGAGCGCCACCTCCAGCGCGGTCTTGCCCTTGGCGTGCACGGCGCAGGACACCGAGCCGACAGTGGCCCGTACGGCGGTGTCGCCGCCCGGCAGGCTGTCCCGGATCTGCTGGTCGGCCGTGGTCACCACGCGGCCCAGGACGGCGGACTTGCCGACGCCTGGCGAACCCGTGACGATCAGCGGCCGGGTGGCGGGCGCCTTCCCGTCGATGAAGTCGACGATCCGCCGGAGCGCGGCCGTACGACCCCGGAACCGCGCGCCGCCCTCGGTGTCCACGGCGACGCCCCGCGCCCGGGGCAGCCAGTGCCGGCCGGCCTCACCGTCGGTGCTCAACGTCCACCCCCAGGCCGATAGCGCGGCGTCGTCGGCGTCCTCGACCCGCCAGGCCGACAACGCGCCCAACGTCATCGCCGGCACCTGCTCGTCGACGTGGTGCAGCGTCACCGCCTGCCCCTTGCCCTTGCCGTCGGCCGTGACGACGACGCCGACCACCGCCTGGTACTCCGGGGACCACAACGCGCCCCCGCTGAACCCCTTGCTGAGCGGCCCGGCAGCGCCGCTGTCGATGGTGACGCGGCCGTACCCGCCGTCTTCGACGACGGAACCGGTCGCCTGCAGGCCGCCGACCACCCCGGCCGGGAAGCCGTACGCCCAGAAGGGGCGGTCGAGCAGCGGCTTGGGGGCGAGGCAGCGCAGCCGCGCCGGGGTGACGGTCGCCGGCACCGGCTCGACGAGTTCGAGCACCACCACGTCGACGTGCGCCGCCGGCATGCCGTCGTGCCGGCACCGGCGGACCTTGCGCCGGTCGAAGTAGGCGACCTTGGGCGCGCGCGGGAAGGCGACAGTGAGATCGGGGCGGAGGGTGCCGTCGGCGGCGAACGCCACGTGGTGGCAGGTGAGCACCAGGTTGGCGGCGATGACGATGCCGGTGCCGAGTGCCGTGTGCGGGTCCGCCTCACGGTGCAGGGCAACCGCCCACGCGCTCTCGTCCGGGGCCGTTGTCACGGGCCGAGCCGTCCGTCAGCGCCGTGGACCGGCACCGCGATCGGTGGGGCCGTCCGGCTGCCAGGCGAGGGTGACCTCGAAGTTCGCCTCTCCGGTCGCCTTCGCCACCACCCAGCTCGCCGTGCCGGTGGCCTTGATCCCGAAGCGCACCTCCACCGCGTCGGGAGAGACGGTCTTGACCTGTTCCAGCAATTCCCGGGCGGCGGCGACCGCCGGTGCCGCGGATTCGCGTACCCAGCCGGCGACGTCGCCGAAGCCTGCGGGCTGGAAACCGGGTGTCGGCTCGACTTCGATCAAGGCAACCGTTTCGTCGTCGACCTGGTAGCGGACCACCTCAGACTGCACGGTCACCTCCGTGACGTATTTCTGGAGAACAGGCAGGAGGGTTCGCGGCGGAGCAGAACTCCGGCCCTCTCGCCGGTCTGCCATGCTGCCCGCTGTCCTTGTCATTTCGCAATGGTCGGGTCGACCGACCGCGCCGAAGCCGCCGAACAGGCGTTTCAATCGAGGCGTCCACGCAGGACCGTTGGAGATCCACTACGCGGCCCTGTCGGCTTTCGTCAGCGAGATCGGTGACCTTGCGCGAGTCCGGCGCCGTCGGCAGAATCGGCCCGTGCGCCGGGGCCGTCCCCGTTGCCCACCTCGATCATGGCCACCCCTTCCGAGCCTTCGATCACACCGTCGACGCGGTGGGAGCTCGTGCCGCAGAGGAGCATCCGCATGCCGGAAAAGGAACTGACCCTCGTCGACCGGTGCATTCTTGTCACGCTGATGGTGAAGGCGGCACCTCTGCCGCAGGCTTACCTCAGAAATGTCGCCGGGATCGGTCTGAAGCCGGAGCACCGCCGTCGACTTGAAGCACTCGGCCTGATCGAGGTCACCGAGAAGCCGCGGATTGTTCTAGCTCTCACTGACGAAGGGTGGGAGCGGGCCACCGAGGAGTTGGGCGCAGAGCCGCCGAAGCGCGCAGGCACGGCGGGCGGAACGCTCTACGTGGCGCTCGACTTCCTGCGCCGGCTGATCGACCATTCCGGGACCCGCGCCGACGACCTGTTCCGGATGCAGATCAACCGGGACGAGGTCGTCGCGCCGCCGCCGGTGGCGTCGTCGGCGTCCCCGGCCGCGGACGCGGTCACGCTGATCCGGCAGGCGTACCACGAGCTGGCCGCCAAGCCCGGCGACTACGTCATGCTGGCCGATCTTCGCGACGCCCTCTCCGACCTGCCCCGCCCCGAGTTCGACGCCGCGCTCGTGACGCTCAACCGGGAGCGCGGCGTGCACCTGGTGCCCGAGTCCAACCAGAAGGTGCTGAAGCCGCAGGAGCGGGCGGCGGCGGTGACCATCGGCAACCAGGACAAGCATCTGGTCGCCATCTCGTCATGATCGGTGACGAGCAACGCCGTGCCCTGGCGGCGCTGAGGTTCAACTGGGCTCCGACCCCGGACGACGTCTGGAAACCCACACCGTTCCACGTGGAGGGTCTGCACCACGACGTCGTCACGACGGTGCTGGACAGCTTCGCGGAGGCTCAGGCCAGCACCGACTCCAGTCCGGTGGGCGTGGCCATCCTCGGCCAGCGCGGCACCGGCAAGACCCACCTCATCGGCACGGTCCGCCAGCAGGTGCAGGGACGCGGCGGCTTCTTCTTCCTGGTCGAACTGCTCGAAGCCCGGACGTTCTGGCAACGCACCGCGATCTCGATGCTGGAGGGCCTGGTCCGTCCGATGCCGGACGAGACGACCCAGCTACGGGCGTTCCTGCGCCGGCTGGCCGACGCGGTGGGTGCGCCCCGGACGGTACGGCGCGCGGTCGCCGGTGAGACCGAACTCAGCCGTCCGGCGCTCGACGCCTTCGTCGACCTGATCCGCAAGAAGGACCGGCAGATCGGCACGGAGTGCCAGGACACCGCGCGGGCCCTGGTGCTCTACGCGGCCGAGCAGTCAGCCGTGCAGGACATCGGCTACGACTTCCTCTCCTCGATGGACGAGGAGGAGCCCGGCCAACGGGCCGGGTGGGGGCTGCGGCGCAATCGTCGTGCGCCCCAGGAGGTGGTCCGGGACATCTCCCGGCTGCTCGCCGTCGTCGGCCCGACCGTGATCGCGGTGGACCAGATCGACCTGATGATCGCCCAGTCCGTGAAGGCCACGAACCAGGACGCCCGGGGCGAGGCCGACTGGCAGACCTCGCTCCTGCTCGAACAGGTCGCCAGCGGTCTGATGGCGCTGCGCGAGACCACTCGCCGGACGCTGTCCGTCGTCTCGTGCCTGCCGCACACCTGGTACAGCATCCGGCAGCAGGCGACGGACACCGTCCAGGACCGGTTCCGGGAGGCCGCCCCGCTCAAGGAGATCCCCTCCGTCGAGGTGGGCCGCGAGCTGGTCGAGAAGCGGTTCGCGGTGCTTTTCGAGGGACTCGGGTTCACCCCGCCGCACCCCACCTGGCCGGTCCACCCGGACGCGTTCCAGGAGGTTGTCGGCTTCACCCCTCGTGAGCTGCTACGGCGGATCGACACGCACGTCCGGGCCTGCCTGGCCGACGGCGAGGCGCGGGAACTGCGGCACCTGCTGCACACGAGCGGCGAGCGCGTCGCCGGGGATATCGCGCCCGCCACGGTCACCGGGCCGCCACCGGAGAGCCGGACGAACGGATTCGGCAAGCTCGACGCCCGGTACGCGGAGCTGGTCGCCGCCGCCGACACCGCCCTGTCCCCGCAGACGGAGGACGCCCGCGTCCCGCGCCTGCTCGAAGCCGGCCTGACCGCGTGGATCGCCGCGCAGGGCGCGGCAGTCGACGCGTTCAGCCTCGACCCGATCCCCGCCGGAACCAAGCCGGCGCTGCACGCCCGGCTACGGCACAGCCTGAGCGAGGACAGCGAGGACGAGGAGCACTGGTCGTTCCGGGCGATCTCCGCGCCGCACCACATCGCCGTGCTCAACCGGATCCGCAACGCGATCACGACCGCCGGACTCACCGAGGGGGTCGCCAAACGACGGCTCTTCCTGCTGCGCAGCGCGGAGTGGTCGGCCGGTGCCCGTACCCGTGAGGTGCTTGACGCGTTCGAGCGGGCCGGCGGTCGGCGGCTTCCCCTGGACGCGCCGGACGTCGCCCGGCTGGCCGCGCTCGAACAACTCATCCAGGACTACGGGCGGGAGACGCTGCGGCCCTGGTTCGCCGATCGCCGGCCGGCGTCCCACATCACCTGCCTACGGGAGGCACTGGGCGACTGGCCGGGTGCGCCGGAAGCCGTCCGGACCGAGGAGCGGCCAGAGGAGGCGCCGGACCGACCCCCGGTCGGGACGCCACCGCCGGTCACCGCTGCACCGCGCTCCGCCGGTCCCGTCCCGACGCCGCGCTCCGCCGGGCTCGACCCGGCGCCGCCGGTGGTCGCTCCCCTGCCACCGGTGGCGGGCATCGACCCGGAGCGGATGGAGATCGGCACTGTCACCGGGCGGCCCGAACCGGTCGGCCTCGACCTGGAAGCGCTGCGCCGGCACACAGTCATCTTCGCCGGCTCCGGTTCCGGCAAGACCGTACTGATCCGCCGCCTGGTCGAGGAGTGCGCCCTGCGCGGCGTGTCGGCCATCGTGCTCGACCCCAACAACGACCTGGCCCGGCTCGGCGAGACCTGGCCCGCCGCACCGCCGGGCTGGGGCGCGGACGACGCCCGCCGCGCGGCGGAATATCTGGCCGGCACCGACGTGGTCGTCTGGACGCCGGGACGGCAGGCCGGTCGGCCGTTGAGCTTCCAGCCGTTGCCGGCCTTCGCCGACGTGCTCGACGACCCGGACGGGTTCACCTCGGCCGTCAACGCCGCCGTCGCCACGCTCGCCCCGCACGCCCGGGTGGACGGCGGCACCGACAAGGCCCGGCTCGGCCGGGCCGTGCTGCGCGAGGCGCTGATCGGCTACGCCCGCAGCGGCGCGAGTGACCTGCGTGAGTTCACCGACGTCCTCAACGATTTACCGGACGGGGTGAGTCAGCTCGACAGCGCGCCCAAGCTGGCCGCCGGCATGGCCCAGCTGCTCAAGGCCGCCCTGATCAACGATCCGCTCCTGGGCGGCGTCGGAACGCCTGTCGACCCGGGCGAGCTGCTCACCCCGCCCCCCGGTCGCCGCGCCCGGGTCTCGGTGATCAACCTCGCCGGGTTGCCCGAGGACAATCAGCGGCAGAGCTTCGTCAACCAGTTGCAGCTCGCCCTGTTCACCTGGATCAAGCGTCATCCGGCCGGGGACCGGCCACTCGGTGGACTCTTCGTCATGGACGAGGCGCAGACGCTGGCCCCGTCCGGCGCCGTGACCGCCTGCACCCAGAGCACGCTCGCGCTGACCTCGCAGGCCCGCAAGTACGGGCTGGGGCTGGTCTTCGCCACCCAGGCGCCGAAGGCGTTGCACAACCAGATCCCCGGCAACGCCGCCACGCAGTTCTTCGGCCTGCTCACCGTGCCGGTGCAGATCGAGGCGGCCCGGGATGTGGCCAGGGCGAAGGGCACCGACGTCCCGGACATCGGCAAGCTGCGTACCGGCCAGTTCTACGCCGCGGTCGAGGGGGCCCGGTTCGTCAAGATGCAAGCTCCCATGTGCCTGACCTACCATCCCCGCAGCCCGCTGACCGCTGAGGAGATCGTCCGGCTCGCGACGCTCAGGTGATGTCGCGGCGCATCGGGACGACCACGGCGATCGCGGCTGCGGCGAGCGCGTACCCGGTCAGCAGCAGTGCGCCGGCCGCCGGCGGCAGGAGCGCGACGGCGTCGCTGCCGAGCTGCGCGGACATCGCGTCGGCGACGTACGTGAAGTCGGTGAGCGCGGCGGTGGCGCCGCCGGGCAGGAGCGGGTAGAGCGCGTTGACGCCGGGGATCATCATCAGTACGGGCTCGGCCAGGTACAGGTAACCGACCACGACGCACACGGCCGCGACCTGGTTACGGAGCAGCGCGCCCACGCCGGTGCCGACGAGCAGGTACACCGCCATCGCGACGCCGATGCGGGCGAGCAACGCCAGCACCGTGGGAGCGGGCAGGCCCAGCGACACGCCACGCGCGGCGGCGACTGTGAAAAGGGCCGCCGCGGCGGCGACGGCGAGCACGAGGCCGTAGGCGAGGCCGACGATCGCGTGGGTGGCGAGTTTGGCGGCCAGCACCCGCCCTCGGCGCGGCGCGAACATGAACGTGACGGCGGCGGTGCCGTGCCGGTGCTCGGACGTGGCCGCGAGGGCGCCGGCGGCGGCCGGCACGAAGGCGGTGAAGCCGAGGATGCCGAGGATGGACCGCAGGCCCTCCTCGGTGTGCAGGCCGGGCATCGGCGGGTCGAAGTTCTCCGGCCCGACGAGCGCCATGAGCCCGACCAGGCCGCCGCCCAGCGCGACGGCCGCGAGCAGCAGCCCGGTCCACATGCGGGTGGCCAGGACCCGGCGTAGTTCCGCTCTGATCAGGTTCATCGGGCCTCCGCCGTCTCGGTGGTCAGGTCGAGGAAGAGCTGTTCGAGGCTTGTGGTCTCGGTGACCAGCTCGTGGACCCGCACGCGATGGGCCGCGGCCAGGTCGGCGACGCGCGGCGCGTCCAGTCCGCGTACCCGCAGGCGGTCGGGCCCGGCGGCCTCGACGGACCCGGCGGCGGCCGCCAGCGCGGCGGCCAGGGCTGTCGTGTCCGGCGAGGTGACGAGCACCGTCGGCGGGCCGGTGAGCCGCGACCACGGCCCGGCGGCGACGAGTTCGCCGCGCCGGATCACCACCACGTCGTCGACCACCTGCTGGACCTCGTGCAGGACGTGGCTGGAGACCAGTACGGTGCGGCCCTCGTCGGCGAGGCGGCGCAGCAGCCCGCGCAGCCACGACATGCCTTCCGGGTCCAGGCCGTTCGACGGTTCGTCGAGCAGCAGGACGCGCGGGTCGCCGAGCAGCGCCGTGGCGAGGCTGAGCCGTTGCCGCATGCCGGTGGAGAACCCCCGGGTACGACGGTCGGCGGCCTGCGCGAGGCCGAGCAGATCCAGCAGTTCCGCGACCCGGCTGTCCGGGCAGCCGGCCATCGCGGCGTAGACGCCCAGGTGGTCACGGGCGGTGTGGCCGGGGTGGAACGCGTTGCCGTCGAACACCGCGCCGACGGTCCGTGCCGGCTGGGCCAGCCGGCCGTAGGGCTGCCCGCCGATCGTGGCGGTGCCGCTGGTGGGCGTCACCAGCCCGGTCAGCATGCGCATCGTGGTGGTCTTGCCGGCGCCGTTCGGGCCGAGGAAGCCGGTGACCGCGCCGGGTCGTACGGTGAAGGTCAGGTCGCGTACGGCGGTGACGTCGCCGTAGCGTTTGGTCAGGCCTGACGCCTCGATCGCCAGGTGGTCGCCGGTCATGGCCGGCCCCGCGTCGCACGCCCGATCGTCTCGGCGAGGCCCGGCGCGGCCGGGTCGGAGACCACCACCTCGTCGAACTCGCCGCCGGCCGCCGCGCGGTCCAGCACCAGGTGCAGGCCGGGCTGACCGCGCCGGGCCGCCACGAGCTGCCGGGGACCGCCGAACAGACCCCAGACGCCGATCTTGGCGAAGCCGGACACGGCGTACCCGCGCCGGGCGCCCCGGGCCAGCCGGATCGGCTCGTCCACCGGGGCGGCGTGCCGCACGGCGGCCAGGCGCAGCGCGAACCGCTCCCGCCCGACCCACATCCGCTCCCATCCGGTGAACCGGATGTCGATCACATCGCCGTTGAGCATTACGGAGGCCATCAGTCGTCGCCCTTCGTCGTGTCGGAGTCGTGCGCTGACGTGTGCGTGTCGCCGGGGGTCGCCGGGCGATCGGCGGGCATCAGGACGGTCGCCAGCAGCCGGGGGATCCGGCCGTCGCCGGGCCCTCTGGCGAGCAACGGGCCGACCAGCGCGTTGAGCCCGGCCGCGAACTCGTGCAGCTCGGCGTCGGTCAGGTGCAGTACGAGCTGCTGGTATCCGACCCCGTCGGCGACGAAGTCGACGCGGTCGCGGGCGAGGTAGCGGGAGAACTCGGACAGCAGGCTCGACACGAACGCGGTGAAGTAGCGCGCGTGGTCCTCCGGCGTGGCCGTGGCCAGGGCCGCCGGGTCCAGCGCCGCGCCGTGCGCGGGCAGCGCATACACCCGCTCGACGGCGCCGCGCACCTTGCGCTCCTGCACCACGTCGAGCATCCCGGCCTTCACGAGCGTCGCCAGGTGCCGGTAGAGCGTGGCGTGCGGGACGTCGGGCAGCAGCTCGGCCAGGTCGTGAGTGGTCACCCGGGTGCCCGCCACGGCACGCAGGACGCGGAGCCGCACCGGGTGCAGCGCCACCTCCGCCCACCGCTCCATCGACATCGCCATGACCGAACCGTATCACTATCGATAGTGATATAGGTAGGGAGTGGGGCGACCGGGCGCGAAAGCCGGACGATCAGACGGACGGACGGGTGTGGTGGGCCAGCACCCGAGCAAGGAGCCGGGTCAGGTCCGCCCGCTCGTCCGGCGTCAGCGGCGCGAGCAGGTCGTCCTGCACCTCGGCGAGTCGCTTCTCCAGCCGCCGCAACTGCCGCCGCCCCGCCGCGGTGATGGTGACGACGTTGCGCCGCCGGTCGGACGGGTCCGGGGCGCGGACCACGAACTCCCGCTCGGCGAGCTCGTTGAGGGCCGCCACCACGTCGCTGACGTGGATGCCGCTACGCCTGCCGAGCGCCGCCTGACTGGCCGGACCGAACTCGTCGAGCGTGGCGAGCAGCCGGAAGTGGTAGCCCCGCGCGTCGACCGCCGCCAGCCCGTCGCTCACCAGCCGGCCGGCGCGTACGGCGGTCTGGGTGATCAGCCAGCTCGGCAGGCCGGCCAGGCGGGTGGGTACGACGTCCGGCTCCGGGTTCTCCACATGCCCAGCCTACCCAAAAACGTTGGCACCCCCAACGATCTGCGCTATCGTTCGTCGCACAAACGTTAGTGACACCAACGATCGGAGCTACCGTGATCGAGCCGTTCCGTATCCACGTCCCCCAGGCCGACCTCGACGACCTGGCCGACCGCCTGGCCCGCACCCGCTGGCCCGACGAGCTACCAGGCGCCGGGTGGGACTACGGCATCCCGCTGGCCCGCGTACGCGAGCTGGCCGCGCGCTGGCGCACCGCGTACGACTGGCGGGCGGCAGAAGCCGAGCTGAACCGGTATCCGCAGTTCACCACCACCATCGACGGGCAGAACATCCACTTCCTGCACGTACGGGCCGCCGACCCGGACGCGCTGCCACTGATCCTCACGCACGGCTGGCCCGGCTCGGTCGTGGAGTTCCTCGACGTGATCGGCCCGCTGTCCGAGCAGTTCCACCTGGTCGTACCGTCGATCCCCGGTTTCGGCTTCTCCGGCCCGACCCGGGAACGTGGCTGGGACGTCGACCGCGTCGCCCGCGCCTGGGCCGAGCTGATGCGCCGGCTCGGCTACCGGCGGTACGGCGCCCAGGGCGGCGACTGGGGCTCGGTGATCTCCACCCGGCTCGGCGGCATCGACCCGGAACACGTCGTCGGCGTGCACCTCAACTACCTGCCCACGCCCCCGCCGCCCGGCTGGACCGGCGAGGCCGGACTGTCCGGCGAGGACCGGGACCGGCTCGCCCGGATCATGCGACTCAAGACGCAGCGGCACCCGCACCAGGTGCTCTACGCCAGCCGCCCGCAGACCGTGTCGTACGCGCTCAACGACTCACCCGTCGGTCAGCTCGCGTGGATCGCGGAGAAGTTCACCGAGTGGACCGACCCGGGATCGGCCGTCAGCGTGGACCGCATCCTCACCGACGTCTCGGTCTACTGGTTCACCGGCACCGCCGCCTCGTCCGCGCGGCTGGTGCGGGAGAGCGCGTTCGGTGGCCCGCCCGCGCCCTGCCCGCCCCCGCTCGGAGTCGCCGTGTTCGCGCACGACATCACCCGGTCCGTACGCCCGATCGCCGAGCTGACGTACACGATCCGGCACTGGAGCGAGTTCGACCGGGGCGGTCACTTCGCCGCGCTCGAGGTGCCGGACCTGTTCGTCGACGACGTCCGGTCGTTCTTCTGGAACCTGCGATGACGCCTGGGACGAGTCGCGGAAGTCCCCTGTCCCACCCTCACCGTCGTGGATCTGCACCTGGTGGTGGGCCGTGCCCTGTGCGCCGTCACCTGTGTCCTGTGCTGGGCATGCGTTGTGTGCCGGGGAGTCGAACCCCTGCGCCTGCCCTCGGCGCGCCAGGAGTGAGCCGGATTGCCCGCCGGCTCTCGGGGGCGTGCACGCCTCCACGTCGGCTACCTGCTCCGCGACTCGTCAGTCCAGCAGGTCGACCTCCCAGTTCGTCCGCTGGATCGTGGTGTCCACCTCGCGGATCTGCCGGGCCAGCTCGTCGGCCTGCCGGCGCAGCTCCGCCACCGGCAACGCCGGAACCATCTTCAGCTCCGACCGGAGCTGACGGTAGCCGCGCTGGCCCTCGCCCGCGGCGGCGTCCGCTGCCGCTGTGACCACGCCGTGCCGCAGGCGCAGCACGTCGCGACGCGCGAGCGCGTCGGTCAGGGTGCCACCGTCCACGACAGTCGCGGCGTTCGTCCGGTTGATCCGCCGGATCAGCGTCTCCAGCTCACCGAGCACCCCGGCCGCCTCGACGAGCAGCGCCGAGGCGTCCTCGGCGGGCGTCTCGCCCTCCTGGTAGCGGGCGCTCGCGGTGATGCGGGCACGGAGCTGTTCGGCGCGTCGCGCCGCATCCGCCCGCAGCGCAAGGGCCTCCGCAATCTTCATGGCGAGCAGTATGGCCACAGGGGATCACGGGTGTCGCCGCGTTTTCCGGGGGCGGTCCGGCCCGGGACGACCGGGCCGGACCGCCGCCGCGGCGTTCAGCTCATCGCCGCCGCGAACATCCCCGGCTCGTACGAGCCGCCGCGCTGGTGCACGAGCACCGCGAACCGGTTCGCCGCGTTGATCAGCCCGAGCAGGCACACCAGCGCGGCGATCTGGTCGTCGTCGTAGTGCTCGCGTACCCGCGCCCACGTCTCGTCGGACACGCCCTGATGCGCGTCGGCCAACCGGGTGCCCTCCTCGGCGAACGCCAGCGCCGCGCGCTCGGCCTCGGTGAACACTGTCGACTCGCGCCAGGCGGCGACCAGGTTCAGCCGGACCGCGCTCTCACCCCCGGCCACCGCCTCCTTGGTGTGCATGTCGATGCACCAGCCGCAGCCGTTGATCTGGCTGGCCCGCAGCGACACCAGCTCCTGGACGGTGCGCGGCAACGTCGACTGGTGGATCGCCAGGCCCGCGCCGGCGAAACGCTTCATGAACGCCGCCGAGACCGGGTTCTCGAACAGGTTGAATCGGGTCTGCATGGGTTGCGCCCTCTCTGCTTCGGTGGTGTCGGACGAACACGAGATGCCGGAGACCGCTCCGGCGTGACGGCGCCGGCGGGTGAGGACCACCACAGCGACCCGATGTCACACGGCGGTCGCGGGCGGCGTCTGGTGGGGAGCGCAGCCGGACAGCGGAGGAGCCAGTCATGGCGGACCAGGCCACCGAGGACTTCCTCGCGCACCGCAACCTGCTCTTCACCGTCGCGTACGAGATGCTCGGCTCCGCCGCCGACGCGGAGGACGTGGTGCAGGAGACCTGGCTGCGCTGGGCCGGCGTCGACCTCGGCGAGGTGCGGGACCGGCGCGCCTACCTGGTGCGCATCACCACCCGCCAGGCGCTGACCCGGCTGCGCACGCTCGGGCGGCGCAAGGAGTCGTACGTCGGGTCGTGGCTGCCCGAGCCGCTGCTCACCGCGCCCGACGTGGCGGACGACGTGGCGCTGGCCGACAGCGTGTCGATGGCGATGCTGCTGGTGCTGGAGACGCTGACGCCGACCGAGCGGGCCGTGTTCGTGCTGCGTGAGGTGTTCGACGTCGGCTACGACGAGATCGCCGAGACGGTCGAGCGGACGCCCGTCGCCGTGCGGCAGATCGCGCACCGGGCGCGCGCCCACGTCGCGGCGCGCCGCCCCCGGCGTACCGTCCCGGCGGCCGAGGCCCGCGACGCCCTCGACGCGTTCCGGCGGGCGGTCGAGACCGGCGACCTGGACGGGCTGCTCCGCGTCCTGGCCCCGGACGCGGTGCTGGTCGGCGACGGCGGCGGGATCAAGCAGGCGCTCGCCCGCCCGGTCACCGGCGGCGACAAGGTGGCCCGGCGGCTGGTCGGCGGCTGGTCCCGGATCGCCGCCGTGGCGTCGATGGAACCGGCGCAGGTGAACGGCTACCCGGCACTGTTGGTACGCCTCGACGGCGAGCTGGACACTGTCGTCGCGGTACGCCTCGACGACGGCCGGATCAGCGGCCTCTACGCGGTGCGCAACCCGGAAAAGCTGTCCCGCATGACCCGGGAGACCGCGCTGCGCCGGTGAGCGGGAATCCGCCGTCGCACGGCGGCCTGGACTGACTCCCGCCTCAGCGGCGCACGCCCACCCCGCCGTAGCCGTGCGACACCGCGGCCTGCGGCTCGCCGTCGGGCCGCCAGTCCGCCACCTTGACCAGGCCCGGATCGACGAGCTCGTACCCGTCGAGGAAGCGGGCCACCTCGTCGCGGGTGCGGGGCACCAGCGGGGAGCTGCTGCGGCGGTAGATCGCGGTGCCCTGCTCGGTGGGCAGCGTCGGCAGGCCGTCCAGCGTGAGGTGGGACAGCGCGAGCACGCTGCCCGGCACTGTGGCGTCGCGCAGCGTCGCCACCGCCGCGTACGGGTCGTCGGCGTCCGGCACGAAGTGCAGCACCGCCAACAGCAGCACCGCCACCGGCTCGCTCAGGTCGATGGTGGCCCGCAGCGTCGGGTCGGCCAGCAACTCGCCGGGCCGCCGCAGGTCACCCCGGAGCACCACGGTGCGGCCGTCGGTGGGCAGCAACCGCCGGGCGTACGCGACCGCCACCTCGTCGTGGTCGACGTAGACCACCCGGGCGTCGGGGCGGATCGCGCGCACCACCTCGTGCACGTTGCCCTGCGTGGGCAGGCCGGCGCCGATGTCGAGGAACTGGCGAATGCCCTGCTCGGCGGCCCAGCGCACGACCCGGCGCAGGAACGCGCGGTTGCTCTGCGCGGCGACGCCGGTGTCCGGGAAGATCCTCAGGACCTCCTCGGCGGCGGCCCGGTCGGCGGCGAAGTTGTGGCAGCCGCCCAGGTAGTAGTCGTACATCCGGGCGACATTGGGTCGGTTCTCAGCCTCCGTCACGCCTCGATGTCTAGCACTCTGCGCGACACACCGCTGACCCGTCGTGTCGACGATCCGGCCGATCCCGCCGTCCACCTGGTACGACGGTGGGACACGCCGTCGCGAGGAGGTACCGATGACAGGTGGACGGGAGACAGTGGAGGTCGAGCCGGCGGTGTTCCGCGCCGTCTACGACTCGCCCGCGTCGCTGCCCGGGCGGCACCGCTGGACCACCCCGGAGGCGGACGTACGCCGGCTGGAGAAGCTGCTGAACATGCCGGCGCGCAGCATCGGCGCCCCGCTGTGGGTCAGCGGCGACGAGCCGGACTGCCCGAAGTGCGGGCGGCGGCCGACCTGGTACGACATCGTCGCGTCCGCGCTGCACGGCGTGCACGACCGCACGATGATCGCCCGGGTGATCCTCGGCGAACGCAAGTACGTGAACACCGAGGTCCCGGACGCGATCCCGGGCGTCCACTGTGCCGACTGCCGCACCCCGATCACCGGGTTGCGCAGCTTCAAGTGCCACAACTGGGCGTACGCGTTCGAGGCGCTGGAGGAGGTCGTCGCCCGGATGTCCGGCCTGCCGGCTCAGTCGTCGCCGCCCGCCGCCTCCTGAGCGCGCCGTTCCGGACGGCGGCCGGGCGGAGCCTGCGGCTCCGGGCCGGGGTCGGGCACCGGCGGCATCGGCCGGTTCATCGGCCTGTCGCCGGTGACGCGGAGCTGTTCGCCGTGGTGCCACAGCTCGACCGCGTCGCCCGGACCGGCGTCCGGCAGCTCGTAGCGGGCCTCCCGCGGCGTGAGCGTGACCCGCAGCCGGTGCCCGTGCCGGCGCAGGTGGAACACCAGCCGGGTGATCCGCCCCGGTAGCCGCGGCTCGAACGCGAGCACGCCCCGGTCGTCGCGCAGCCCGCCGAAGCCCTGCGCCACCACCAGCCAGGCGCCGGCCAGGGACGCCAGGTGCAGCCCGTCGGCGGTCTTGTCGCCCAGGTCGGCGAGGTCCTGCAACGCGGTCTCGGCGAACAGGTCGTACGCCAGGTCGAGGTGCCCGACCTCGGCGGCGAGGATCGCCTGCGCGGACGCCGACAGCGACGAGTCCCGGACGGTCCGCGCCTCGTAGTAGGCGACGTTGCGCGTCTTCTCCTCGGCGGTGAACTCCCCCGGGCAGCGCAGCATGGCCAGCACCAGATCGGCCTGCTTGACCACCTGCTTGCGGTACAGCTCCTGGTAGGGGAAGTGCAGCAGCAGCGGATAGTCGTCCTCGCCGGTGCCGGCGAAGTCCCACTCCGGCTGCGCGGTGAACCCGGCCGACTGCTCGTGCACGCCGCGCTTGCCGTCGTACGGGACGAACATGGCGTCGGCGGCGGCGCGCCAGCCGGCCACCTCGGCGGCGTCGACACCGAGCCGGGCGGCCACCTCGGGCCAGTCCTCGGCGGCGTCGGCGGCGCCGCGCAGGTTGCGCCGGGCCATCAGGTTCGTGAAGACGTTGTCGTCGACCAGCGCGGAATACTCGTCCGGCCCGGTGACGCCGGTCAGGTGGAACGCGCCGGCGTCGTCGAAGTGGCCGTAGCCGTGCCACAGCCGGGCAGTCTCGATCAGCACCTCGGCACCGCACTCGGCGAGGAACGCGGTGTCGCCGGTGGCCGCGACGTACCGCAGGATCGCGTCCGCGATGTCCGCGTTGACGTGCAGGCCCGCGCTGCCGGCCGGCCAGTAGCCGGAGCACTCCCGGCCGCTGAGCGTCCGCCACGGATAGGTGGCGCCGGCCAGGCGCAGCTCGGCCGCACGCTCGCGGGCCTCGGGCAGGTGGGCGTGCCGCCAGCGCAGCGCCGAGCGGGCCAGTTCCGGCGCCAGGTACGTCAGCACCGGCAGCACGTAGCCCTCGGTGTCCCAGAGCACGTGCCCGTCGTAGCCGTTGCCGGTCAGCCCCTTCGCCGGGATGGTCCGGGCCCCGTCGGCGCGCCCCGACTGGAGCAGGTGGAACACCGAGAACCGCACCGCGAGCTGCAGCTCCGGGTCACCGTCCAGCTCGACGTCGGCGGTGGCCCACGCGGCATCCAGCGCCGCGCGCTGCTCGGCGAGCAGGGCGTCGAACCCGTCGGCCCGGGCCGCGTCCGCCTCCGCGACGACCAGGTCGGCCAGCTCACCGGGCGGGGTGCCGTCGACCTCCGCCCACTCGTACGCGGCGAACCGGGTGACCCGGATCCGCTCGCCGGGGCGTACCGGACCGGACAGCGCCAGCCGGAACCGGTCGGCGGTCAGCTCGGTGCCGGTGGCGATCTCGTCGGGTGCCTCGACCCGGTGCGCGACGGCGACGGCGACCCGCTGGCCGCTGCGCCCGGTCCGGTGCACGAGCACCCCGTCCAGGCCGTCGTCGCGGCGGATCTCGCCGGTGAGCGGGTCGTGGATCACCGAGGCGGCCCGGGGGTCGTCGGCACGTTCCGGCACCCGCTGGTTGGCGAGCAGGTCGGCGCCGATCCGCAGCCGTACCGGCTCGTCCAGCGGTTCGACAGCCCAGTCGACGGCGGCGACCGGACGGCGGGTCAGCGAGACCAGGCGGGTGCTGCGGATCCGGACACCCCGGCCACCCGGCGAGACCCATTCGGTCTCCCGCCGGACCACCCCGGCGCGCAGGTCCAGCTCCTGGTGGTGCCGCCGGATCGTGCCGGTGCGCAGGTCCAGCGGCTCGTCGCCCACCCAGAGCCGGATCAGGGCGGCGTTGGGCGCGCTGATCACGGTGTCGCTGCGTTCCGGGAACGCGTACCCGCTCTCCGGGTAGCTCAGCTCGTGCTGCTCGTGGAACCCGTTGAGGTAACTGCCCGGCATGCCGCACGGCTCGCCCTCGTCGAGCGTCCCGCGCCAGCCCACCCAGCCGTTGGCGAGCGCGAAGACCGACTCGGTCTCGCCCAGCCGGTCCAGGTCCGCGCTGGTACGCCGGATCCGCCAACCGTCGTCGCCGTGCGACACGTGCCCTCCCGAGTCCGAAGCCTGGACCGCCACCGAACCAGACCCGGCTGGGAGGCGGCTGGGACCCCGATACCCGTGGCGACCCCGCCCGCACCTGCGGGTGGCCGATCACACGGTGACGAGCACCAGCGTGGCGGCGGTGCCGAGCACCAGGAACGGCCCGAACGGCAGGTGCCCGGACCAGCGGACCCGCCGGGCGGCGAGCAGCGCCACCCCGGTCGCCCCGGCGAGGAGGAGCGCGAGCACCAGCCCGGCCACCAGCACCGGCCAGCCGTACCAGCCGAGCAGCGCGCCCGCGCCGAGCGCCAGCTTGGCGTCGCCGAGGCCGAAACCACGCCGCCCGAGCAGCAGCGTGGTCGCGGCGAAGCCGCCGCCGAGCGCCAGAGCGGCGACTGTGGCGCGGATCCACGGGTCCGCGCCCGTGCCGGTCAGCGCGGCCACCCCGAGCAGCGCCCACGCGCCGGCCGCGGCCGGCCAGGTGAGCCGGTCGGGCAGCCGGTGCGCCATCGCGTCCACGACCGTCATCGGCACCGCCCAGAGCAGCCACCAGGCGAGCGCCAGGCGCGCGGCGGGCACGCCGCCGGCAAGCACCGGCACGGCGACCGCCACGAGCAGCGCCACCTCGACCACGGCCGGGGCCGCACCGATCCGGGCCCGGCAGACCGGGCAGCGGGCTCCGGGCCCGAGCGCCGGCAGTGGCCGGTCCAGCCCGATCGGGGCGGAGCAGCCGTCGCACGCCGTCCGGTCCGGACAATCCGGGGGTACGGCGTAACGCGCCACCGCCAGCCGGAGCAGCGGTACGACCGCGAGGGCGGCCAGCAGCCGGACGACCGGACGGCTGGCCTCGGCCACCGGTCCGGTACGCCGTACCCGTTCAGTGGTCACGCCGGCTCCCCCGTCCGGTCGCCGCATGTTCCATGGTGGAGCACGCAGAGTGATTTCTCGTTCGCGCTGATGTGACGGGGGAGCCCGCAGCGGCGTGCGGCGCGACGCGCGACCGGCCGGGACCGGCCGCGGCGTGAGCCCTATCGAACCGGCGGGACGGATCGGACGAGCGGCCCGCTCCCCACCCATACCGGCGGCTCGTCGCCACCGCCACGGCGGGTACGGGTGAGCACACGCCCGCCGGCCCGGAGCCCACCGGAAGCCCGCTCGTCATCGTGACGACACACACCGGCCACCACCTCCCGTCTTCACTCACCGTGTTCACGTGAATTGCCTCTGTTGCATCGGCGGACGTGAGCTTATGCTCGCCCCTTGGGTACGACGCAACCCCCGATCAATTGGCGTCGGAGGAGTCAGGGCACAGAATCCGCAGCTATCAGTACAGGTCAATACGAGTGGCGGCGACGGGGGCCCGGAGCGACAGTTCCGGGTGCGCTTCCGCATGCCCGGAGCGGGTCGGCGTGATCGCCCCGGGCCGGCACCGAGGAGGGATCGGCGTTGCGCACACGGCAATCCCGCCGATGGGAAATCTACCTGCTCAGCCTCGCGCTGGCGGTCGGCGCGGCCGGCTGCGGCACCGAGCCGGAGGCGGCCAACCGACCGCTCACCGGCCGCGCCGCCGCCCCCGCCACCCATTCCGCCGAGGCGGAGAAGGAAGCCGAAAAGGCGGCGCTTGCCGCGTATTCCGGCTATCTCGACGCGTCCCGGGCGGCGAGCGCCCGAAGCGATCCGTCCCATCCCGCTCTGGCCCGTTTTCTGGCTGATCCGCTGCTGACCCGGGTGCGAATGGCAATTCTCGACGCGAAGGAGCACGGCGCGATGCGTACCGGGAAACTGGTCTCCGACCCCACAGTGGTCTCGGTCGACCTGACCGCCCGCCCACCCACCGTCGAGATCCAGGACTGCCTGGACGCGAGCGGCTACCGGCTCGTCTACGCCAAGGACCGCAAGGCCGTGCCGGGCACCCGCGGCGGGCGCTACCTCGCCACCGCCACAGCGGCCCGCTTCCCGGACGGCCGGTGGCTGATCAACGGCGGCGCCGCACATCAGGACCAGCCGTGCTGACCTGGGGAGGAAGGGGTGTCCCGGCCCGCCCGCCCCGGGCCGGGACGCTCCGCCGGGTGCAGCTCGCCGCCGGCCTCGCCGCGCTGCTGACGCTCACCGGCGCGCCCGCGCGTGCCGCCGACCCCGGTGGCTCGTGCCCGCCGGAACAGACCGACTGCGACGTGTGGGACGACGACCCCGGCACCCCGGGCGGCCCGGGCGGGCCGGGCGGCGGGGACAACGGCGGCGGCGGCAACGGCGGCGGCGCGCCGAAGTGCCAGTGGAACGGCCGCGTCATCCCCTGCTACAACGAAACGCTCGGCTGGTTCAACAACGCCGACGGCTGCTACTACAAGCTCGCCGAGCCGCAGAACGAGGCGCCCCCCGGCAAGCAGTGGTACCAGCTCACCTGCAACGGCGGCGACACCAGCCCGGGCAGCATGCGCCAGGAACTCCTGGACGCCCCGCCGCCCGGCTACGGCGCCCCGCCGGACCCGGAGGAGCTGGCCCGGCGCGCGCTGGCCTCGATCTCGCTGCTCCCGCCCCGGGCCTCGGTCGCGCCCCGGCGCAGTCAGGGACCCGGCCTGGTCGGGCTGCCGGTCTGGATGTGGGCCAGCCCGGGCGAGGCGTACTTCGGGCCGCTGTCCGCCGCCGCCTCCGACCGCGGGCTGACCGTGAGGATCACGGCGAAGGTGGACCGGATCGTCTGGCACATGTCCGACGACATCGACGTCACCTGCCACGGACCGGGCACGCCGTACCGGGCCGACGGGCCACGGGCCGGCTTGACCTCGCCCGACTGCGGTCTCGACGCCGGCTATCCGAAGGCCGACACCTACCAGGTCAGCGCCACCACGTTCTGGACCGTCGAGTGGTCCGGCGGCGGGGAGAGCGGCGTGATCGCCCAGAGCCGGTCCAGCGGCGTCATCCCGGTACAGATCAACGAGCTTCAGGTGGTGACCCGATGAGTGTGGTGGCAGCCCGCAACGGAACCCCGATGGAGGCGCCGGTCGCGCCGCCGAAGGTGGTCCGGCAGCGACGTGTCCGGCCCGGCCTGCTCGGCCTGGCGATCCTGCTGATCGCCCTCGGCGGGCTCGGCGCGGCGTTCGCGGTCACCTCGGTGCGCTCCACCGGCACGTACCTGGCCGTGGCCCGGCCGGTCGACGTGGGCCGGCAACTCACAGCCGACGACCTGGTGCCGGTGCGCGTCTCCGGCGGGCGGGAACTCCAGCCGGTGCCGGCCGACCGGATGGACGAGGTGCTGGGACTGCGGGCGGCCGTCCGGCTCACCCCGGGCACGCTGCTCACCGAGGCGCAGCTCACCGAGGCCCCGCTGCTCGGCGCCGGCCAGCAGCAGATCGCTCTCGGGCTGGAACCCGAGCAGGTGCCGGCCCGCAAGCTGAACCCCGGCGACAAGGTGCTGCTGGTCAGCACGCCGAGCAACGCCACGAACGGCTCCGACGCGTCCCGTGCCGGCGGAACCCGGTTCGAGGGCACCGTGATCGACACCGCCACGCCGCAGAACGGCGACGTGGTGGTCTACCTGGCGCTGACCGTGCGGGACGTGCCGGCGGTCGTGGCGCTCGCCGCCGCCGACCGGATCGCGCTCGTGCTCACCGAGGCGGCCTGATGGCGATCATCGCCCTGGTCTCGGCGAAGGGATCGCCGGGCGTCACCACCGCGGCGCTCGCCGCCGCGCTGAGCTGGCACCGGCGGCTCGTGCTGGCCGAGTGCGACCCGGCGGGCGGCTCGATCCTCGCCGGCTACCTCGGCGGGGCCCTGGACGGCCCGCGCGGCATCGGTGAGCTGGCGGTGGGCGAGCTGCGCGACGGCAGCCTGGAGCACACGTTCTGGTCCCAGCTGGTCGACCTGGACGCGCCCCGGCGCGAGCGGCTGCTGCTGCCCGGCGTGGTGGACCCGGCCCAGGCCGGCAGCGTGATCCCGCTGTGGCAGCGCTTCGCCGACTACTTCACCGGGCTGGAGCGCGGCGAACCGCCGTACGACGTGCTCGTCGACTGTGGCCGGCTCGCCGTCGGCGGTCCACCGTGGCCGCTGCTGCGGGCCGCCACCGTGGTGCTGCTGGTCACCCGGGCGACCCTGCCCGACCTCTCCGCCACCCGGGCCACCGCCCGGGCGATCGAACGGGACCTCACCGAGCACCGCGTACCGCCGGGCACGCTGCGGCTGCTCGTGGTCGGGGACGGGCACGGCACCAGCGAGATCAGCAAGGCGCTGCGGCTGCCGGTGATCGCCCGCCTGCCGCACGACCCGCGTACCGCCGAGGTGCTCGCACACGGCGGCACCGTACGCGCGAACCGGCCGTTGATGCGCGCGGCCGGCGCCCTGGAGGTGCCGGTCCGGGCGCTGCTGGACCGGCGGCGGGCCCGGCTCGCCTGGCCGGGCGCGACCACACCGCGCGCGGTGACCGCCCCGAGCGTGCCGGGGGTGTCCGGTGCGGTTTGAGCCGGTCTCCCACGACCCGCGCGGGCAGCAGCCCGGTGTCGTCTCCACGGTTCCGCCGCTGGCGCCGCCGAACGGGCGGCACCACGTGCCCGGCCCGCTCCCCGCCGCGCCCCCGCCACCGCCCCGCCCCCGGATCGACTTCGCCGTGGTCCGCGAGCTGCGCCGGGAACTGAGCGAACGGCTCACCCACTGGCAGCGCGGCCGCGAGTTCGACGCCGACGCCGAGGAGGTCGAGCGCGCCCGGCTGGCGGTCACCGTGGTCTCCGCGTACGCCGACTCGGTACGCCGGTCCGGCACGCCGATGGCGGCGGACGAGGAACGGCTGCTGCTCGACCAGGTGACAGCCGAACTCGTCGGGCTGGGCCGGCTCCAGACGCTGCTCGTCGACGACAGCATCGAGGAGGTGCACATCCTCGGCTGCGACCAGGTACGCATCACCCGGCACGGCGGCGGCGTCGACTGGGCCGAGCCGATCGCCGAGACCGACGACGAGCTGGTGGAGATCCTCCAGGCGGCGGCCCGCCGGGCGGGTGCCACCGAACGGTCGCTGTCCACCTCGAAGCCCACGCTCGACCTGCAACTGCCCGACGGCAGCCGCCTCGCCGCCGTGTTCCTGGTCAGCCACCGCCCGTACGCGGTGATCCGCAAGCACAACACGCTCGCGGTGAGCCTCGAGGACATCGCGGGCGGCCGGCCCGACCTGGACGAGATGATCGACCCGCTGCTGCGCGACTTCCTGCGCGCGTCCATGCGCGCCGGGCTGAACATCATGGTCGCCGGGCTCGCCGGGGCCGGGAAGACCACTGTCATCCGGGCGCTGATGGACGAGATCCCGGCCGACGAGCCGTACGTGCTGCTGGAGGAGAGCCGGGAACTGCTGCCGGCCCGGCGTGGGCACAAGCACCGGGCGGTGATGAGCTTCGAGTCCCGGGAGGGGCACGGCGAGCGCGGCGCGGACGGACGGCCGGCGGGTGAGGTCAGCATCGCCGACCTGATCCCGGTGTCGCTGCGGATGGGCGTGCTGCGGATCATCGTCGGCGAGGTGCGGTCCCGGGAGATCGTGCCGATGCTCCAGGCGATGACCACCAGCCGCGGGTCGATGTGCACCATCCACGCGCGTACCCCCTCGGGGGTGAGCGAACGCATCATCGAGCTGGCGCTGTCGCACGGCCGGGAGATGACAGTCGACCAGGCCCGCCGGATGGCCGGCAACGCGCTCGACCTGATCGTCTACGTGACTGTCGAGGACGAGACCGCGATCGGCGGGCGCAAGCACCGCTTCGTCTCGCACGTCGAGGAGGTCATCGGCGTCGGCGAAGGCAACCGGATCACCACCACGACCGTCTTCGGCCCCGGGCCGGACGGCCGCGCGGTCCCCCGCCACCTGCCCGAACGCATCCGCGAGCAGTTGCTGCGCGTCGGCTACGACGCCCGGCTGCTCACCCGGTTCGTCGAGGCCGGCGTGGGCGCGTGGCGGCGGCCCCGGCACACCCGCCTCGGGGCACGGCCGAACGGAGGCCCGGCGTGACGCAGATCGAACTGATCGCCCTGGTCTCCGGCGCGGCCTGCGTGGCCGGGCTGGTGCTGGCGGTGGTCGCGCTCGTCGGCACCCGCCGCCCACCGGGCCCGGCCCCGGGCACCGGGCCCGGCCTGAGCCGACTCTGGACCGGTTCCGGCGCAAGCCGCGCCGACCAGCGCCGCTACCAGCTCCTGCTCGGCGCCGCGGTGGTCGCCGGGGCGGCGGCGTTCCTGCTCACCGGGCTGCCGGTGGTCGGCCTGCTGGTGGCGCTCGCGGTGCCGGGCGTGCCGTGGCTGTTCGCGGTGGGCCGGGCCGAGCAGCGGGCCATCGCCCGGGTCGAAGCCGTAGGCGAGTGGACCCGCCGGCTCAAGGACATCTCGGCCACCGGCCAGGGGCTCCAGCAGGCGATCATCGGCACCATCGCCACCGCGCCGGAGGAGATCCAGGAGGAGGTACGCACGCTCGCCGCCCGCCTCCAGGCCGGCTGGCTGGCCCGCTCCGCGCTGCTCGCCTTCGCCGACGAGATCGCCGACCCGGTCGCCGACCAGGTGGTGGCCGCGCTGATCCTGCACCTCACCGACCGGGGTGAGCGCCTCGGCGACGTGCTCGGCTCGATCGCCACCGCCGCCTCGGCCGAGGTGGCGACGCGGCGCGAGGTCGAGGCCAAACGCACCCAGCCCCGGTTCGCGGTCCGCTTCCTCACCGGCATGACGCTGGCGACCCTGGCGTACGGGCTGGTGAACAGCGACTACATCCGTCCCTACGGGACGCTCACCGGTCAGCTCGTGATGGCGGTGCTCGGCGCGGCGTTCGTCGGCCTGCTGGTCTGGGTGCGGTCGATGAGCCAGCCGCCCCGGCCCGCGCGCTTCCTCCCGGCGCCCGATCCGGAGGAGGCAATCGCGTGATCCTCAACTGGCAGATGGCGATCGCGGTCCTCGGCGGGTGCGCGGTCGGGCTCGGGCTGTTCCTGGTGGTACGCGAGGCGCTGCCGGCCACCCCGGCGCTCGGCCCGGCGCTGCGCCGGCTGCACCAGCCGCCCGGCCAGGCCCCGGCCGCCGGCGCCGGACCGGACTGGCTCGGCGGGTTCGCCCGCTGGCTGCGCCCGCCGCACCGGCAGCTCGCGCTGCTCGACCGCACCCCCGAGCAGTACGCGCTGTCGGTGCTGCTCTCCGCGCTCGTCGGGTTCGCCACCCCGGCGGTCGCCTCGGCGGTGCTCTTCGTCGGCGGGGTGGCGCTGCCGCTGGCCGTGCCGGTGGTGGCCAGCCTGGGTCTGGCGCTCGGCGCCGGACTGCTCGGGCACCGCTCGGTCCTCGCCAAGGCCGACGCCGCCCGGGACGAGTTCCGGCAGGCGGTCTGCACCTACCTCGACCTGGTGGCGCTGCAGCTGTCCGCCGCGCACGGCCCGGTGCAGTCGCTGGAACGCGCGGCGGCGGTCTGCGACGGCTGGGTCTTCGACCGGATCCGGGAGGCGCTGCGGCTCGCCCAGCTCCAGATGCACTCGCCCTGGGACGAGTTGCAGGAGCTGGCCGACCGGATCGGCATCCCGGAACTGGGCGACGTGGGCGCGATCATGCGCTCCTCCGGCAGCGAGGGCGCCCAGGTGCACGAGACGTTGCGGTCCCGTGCCGACTCGCTGCGCGACCAGATCCGTACCGACAACCTGGCCCGGGCCGAGGGGGTCACCAGCAAGTTGGACATCCCCGGCTCGCTGCTGGTGTTCGTCCTGCTCGGCTTCGCCGTCTATCCGTTCCTCGCCCGTCTGTGAACCCCATCGAGAAGGAGACGACCATGCACCTCTACGCCTACCTGTACGTGGCGGTGAGCACCCGCCTCGCCGAGCTGCGCCGGGACTCCGAGCGCGGCGACAGCCCGGTGCCGACCGCGGTGATCATCTTCGGCCTGGTCGCGGTGGCCATGGCGGTCACCGGGCTCGCGCTGGCCAAGGCGAACAACTGGATGAACGCCATCCCGAACAACACGGCGCCGCAGGCCCCGTGATGCCCCGCCCCGCCCGTACGGTCCGGAGCCGGCCGGCGCCCGCCGGCCGGCCCGCCGGTCCGCCCGGTCCGGGGCGGATCGCCGCTGCTCTGCGCGCCCGTCTGGCCGAGGGCGAGCGGGGCGCCAATCCGGTCGAGCTGGCCGTGGTGATGCCGGTGATCCTGGTGATGCTGTTCGGCTCGATCCAGGTCGCCGTCTGGTTCGTGGCCCGGTCCACGGCGCTCAACGCCGCGCAGACCGGTGTGAACGCCCAGCGCACGATCGACGCCGGGCCGGACGCCGGCCGGGAGCGGGCGATCAGCTTCCTGCAGCAGTCCGGGGACTGGCTGGTCGACTGGGAGCAGACCGGCCCGACGTGCGTCGAGAGCGCCACCGCCGTCACCTGCACGGTGCAGGGGCGCTCCCTGTCGGTCATCCCGGGTGTCTCGTTCGCGGTCACGCAGACCGCGCACGGCCCGGCCGAACGCTGGACCACCGGATGAGCGCCGGGCCGCGGCGGGACCGGGGTTCCGTCTCGATCGAGGTGGCGGTGCTCGCGCCCGCCTTCATCGGGCTGATGGTGCTGGCCGGGGTCGCCGGGCGGACCGCGATCGCGGACGAGGCGGTGGAGTCGGCCGCGCACGACGCCGCCCGGGCCGCCTCGCTCGCCCGCAACGCCGACGACGGCGCGGAGGCCGCCGAGGAGGCGGCCCGGAACCAGCTCGGCTGGGCGGGGCTCAACTGCTCCGGTCCACCCCAGCTCGACCTCGCGGGCTCGGTGGCCGGTACGACGACGAGCTTCGCCGCCGCGTACGCAAGCGCCGCAGGCGTGCCGGCGACCGTGACGGTCACTGTGACCTGCACCGTCTCCTTCGACGACCTGAGCGCGCCCGGCCTGCCCGGCGTGCCGGGCGGCAAGACCGTCTCGGCGAGGTTCACCTCGCCGCTGGACACCTACCGGAGTCGCGGATGACCGGGCGGCGCGCGGCGGAGAACGGCCGGGTGAGTCTCTTCCTGGCCGTGGCGATGACCGGCGTACTGGCGATCATCAGCCTCGCCTACGACGGCGCCGGCCAACTGCGCACGCTCCAGCGCGCGGACAACCTGGCCGCCGAGGCGGCCCGCGCCGGCGGCCAGATGATCGACCGCGCGCGGGCCATCGAGGGCGGCCCGAAGCAGATCGACCAGGTCGCCGCCCGCGCCGCTGTCGCCGCCTACCTCGACGCGGCGGGCGGCGTCCAGGACCACGAGGTCGACTTCCCCGTGGTCGGCGCCGAGACCCAGATCCGGGTGAGCGTGCAGATCACCTACAGCCGGGACCTGCTGAGTCTGTTCGGCGTGCAGAACTCCGCCACCGTCACCGGTGAGGCCACCGCTCGGGCACTCACCGGCCCACCGTAGGAAGGGAAGGCCGCCATGGGCGCACCCCGACGCTCCCCCGTCCGCCGCGCCGGCCAGGTTCTCACCGGCCTCGGCGCCCTCGTCGTGCTCGTCGGCGTGCTGGCCGGCGGGCCGGTCGCGCTGCTGGCGTTCGCCGGCAACCCGCTGCCGGATCACCTGCCCACGTTCGCCGAGATCGGTACGACGTTGACCAGCCGCGACGACGGTCAACTGTTCCTGCGCGCGCTGGCGGTGGTGGGCTGGTTCGGCTGGGCCACGTTCGCGTTCTCCGTCGTGGTGGAGCTGCTCGCGGCTGCGGTACGCCGGCCGGCGCCGAAGCTGCCCGGCATGCACCGCCAGCAGAAGGCCGCAGCCGCGCTCGTCGGTTCGGTCGCGCTGATCCTGGCCGCGAGCCCGGCCGCGGCGAGCGCCGCCGCCCTGACCGCCCCGCAGCCGGCGGTCGCCGCTTCTGCCGTCACCGCGCCGAGCCGGGTCGCGCCGCCGGCCCCGGTCGCGTCGAAGGCGGACGACCCGGCCGTGTACCGGGTGGCGAAGGGCGACTACCTGGGCGAGGTGGCCGACCGCTACCTGGACGGCTTCGACAGGTACAAGGAGCTGGCCCGGCTGAACCGGCTCGCCGACCCGGACCGGATCCGCCCCGGCCAGCTCATCACGCTGCCGGACGGCGCGACGGACTCCGGCGCCCGGCGGCACGCCACCGGGCGGCTGGTGGTGACCAAGCCGGCCCAGACCGCACCGGTCAAGCCGGGTGGCGGCGGCGCGTCGTCGAGCGCGCCGAAGGCGAAGCCGAAGCCCACCCCGCGGGACGCGACGCCCACCGTGGAGGCGCCGGTCGGTCAGCCGCCGGCCATGTCGGCGGGCGCGTCCCGGCCCACCGCCGAGGAGGGCATCAACCGTCCGCTCGCCATCTCGGCGGTGCTGGCGGTCGCGAGCATCGTGGGCGCGCAGATCGGCGCGCTGCTGGGGTTGCGCAAGCGGCCGGTGGCCGCCCGCGCGGGTTCCAGCGGGCGGCACCGGCGGGACTGAGTCAGGGCAGCCGGGCCTCGACCCGGCCGGACACCACGCGGGTGGGTAGCACGATCTGGTCGTTCGCGGCCGGGCCGTGCACCACCTCGCCGCCGTTGAGCCGGAACGCGCTGCCGTGCCAGGGGCAGACCACGCAGGCGTGGCCGTCGATCTGCTGCACAGTGCCCTCGCCGAGCGGGCCGCTCTGGTGCGGGCAGCGCTCCAGCATCACCGTGACGTCGTCGCCGTCCCGGTAGAGGATCACCGAGACGTCGTCGATCTTCTTGGTGACCAGCTCGTGCCGGGGCAGGCTGCCCAGGTCGCCGACCCGGTGCCAGCCGTCGCTGATCAGGTGCAGCTCGGAGACGCTCTGGCTGGCCTGGGCACCCTGCTTGTACGCGAGGTGCCCACCCAGGTACGCCCCACCGCTGGCGGCGGACAGACCGAGGTAGGACAGCGCCCGGCCGAGGCCGTGCCGCCCGTTGAGGCGGGCCGCCAGCGAGCCGGCGTACAGCGCCAGGCCGACCGTGTTGGCGGCGGCGTGCACCAGGCCGATCCGGCGCTGGTCGCGGGAGAGCGTGGCCCAGTCGTTGAGCCCGGCGACCGCCGCCGGGAGCGCGCTGACCGTACCGAGGCCCACCAGCGCGGTGGCGGCCCGGCGTTGGCCGGGCAGCAGGTCCACCACGGCGGCGGAGATCCACGCGCCGACCGGCACCTGCACCATCGCGGGGTGCAGCGGATGGCCGAGCCACACGCCGTGCAGCGCGTCGCGTACCCGCTGGGAACGCAGCGTGCCCTGGACGGCGCGCTGCAACCGGTCACCCACCCGGTCGAGACCGGTGGCCTGTTCGATCTTCGTCAGTAGTTCGCGCACCCGTTCCGACTTCCCGGCAGGAGAGCCCCCAAACCGGACGCCCCGGAATTCCCTCCCAGGTGCGTCGCGGGCATGCTGAGCCCATGGGGGTACGCGTCGAGCACGCCGGTGCCGTGACCACTGTGATCCTGGACCGGCCCGAGGCCCGTAACGCCGTTGACGGGCCGACCGCACGAGCGCTGGCCGACGCGTTCCGCGCGTTCGACGCCGACCCGGACGCGGCGGTCGCGGTGCTCTGGGGCGCGGGCGGCACGTTCTGCTCCGGCGCCGATCTGAAGGCCGTCGGCACGCCGCGCGGCAACCGCGTCGAGCCCGAGGGGGACGGACCGATGGGCCCCACCCGGATGCGGCTGTCCAAGCCGGTGATCGCGGCGATCTCCGGGTACGCGGTGGCGGGCGGGCTGGAGCTGGCGCTCTGGTGCGACCTGCGTATCGCCGAGTCGGACGCGACGCTCGGCGTGTTCTGCCGCCGGTGGGGCGTACCGCTGATCGACGGCGGGACGGTCCGGCTGCCCCGGCTGATCGGCGAGAGCCGGGCGATGGACCTGATCCTCACCGGACGCCCGGTCGGCGCCGACGAGGCGTACGCGATGGGTCTGGTCAACCGGCTGGTCGCGCCGGGTGGGGCCCGCGCGGCGGCCGAGGAGCTGGCCGCCGCGATCGCCGGGCATCCGCGGACGTGCCTGCGCAACGACCGGGCGGCGGTGCTGGACGGCGCGGGGCGGCCGGAGGCGGAGGCGATGGCCACCGAGCTGGCCTACGGCATGGAGTCGCTGGCGGTGGACGGGGTACGCGGCGCCGGCCGGTTCGCCGCCGGGGCCGGCCGGCACGGTGCGCCGGCCGGCTGAGGCGTCACTTCAGCGCGCGCAGCGCGTCGGAGATGGCCCGGTGGAACGTCGGGTACGCGTAGATCATGTGCCGGAGCTGGCTGATCGGCACCGCCGCGTGCACCGCCACGACGAGCGCGGAGAGCACCTCGCCGCCGGCCGGTCCGGCCGAGGTGGCCCCGATGAGCACGCCCTGGTCGGCGTCGGCGACCAGCTTGATGAACCCGGCGTTGCCGGTCTTGTGGATCCAGCCCCGGGCCGACGAGGTGAGATCGGCGTATCCGACCTGGACGTTGACGCCGCGCTCGCGGGCCTGCTGCTCGGTGAGGCCGACCGCGCCGACCTCGGGGTCGGTGAACGTGACCCGGGGCAGCGCCCGGTAGTCGGCGACCGGGACGGTGCCCGGCGCGACGCTCGATCCGCCCGCGCTCATCGCGCCGCCGACCGAGCTGACCACACCGGCCGCGCCGCCGACCACGCTCGCGGTGCCGCTGGCGTCCGGGCCGCCCTTGGTACGCCGCATGTGGTCGAGGACGTCGGCCACCACGATGCCGGCCTGGTACATGGCGATGTGGGTGAACGCGCCCTCGCCGGTGAGGTCACCGACCGCCCAGATCCCGTCGGTGACGTGCATCCGGTCGTTCACCGGCAGGTAGCGCTGCCCGGCGTCCACCCCGACCGTGTCCAGGCCCAACTCCTCCAGGTGCGCCTTGCGGCCGGTCACCACGAGCAGCTTCTCGCCGGTGAACTCGGCGCCGTCGGCGTACACGGTGAACGCGCCGCCGTCGTGGCCGACCCGGCCGGCCTTGACCCCGGTGTGGATCTCCACTCCGTCGGCGCGCAGCGCGTCGGCGGCGAGCGCTGACGCCTCCGGCTCCTCGACGGCGAGTACCCGGTCGGCCGCTTCGATCACCGTCACCCGGACGCCGAACCGGGCGAAGACCTGCGCGAGTTCCAGCCCGATCGCGCCGCCGCCGAGCACCAGCAGCGACGCGGGCAGTTCCTCCACCTCGATGGCCTGGTGATTCGTCCAGTACGGCGTGTCGGCCAGCCCGTCGATCGGCGGGACCGAGGGCCGGGTGCCGGTGCCGAGGACCACGCCGTACCGGGCCTGGAACACCTGGTCGCCGACGCGTACCCGGTTCGGGCCGTCGAGCCGCCCGCTGCCCCGGACGAACCGGCCGCCCTTGCCGGTGAAGCGGTCCACCGCCACCTTGTCGTCCCAGGTGTCGGTGGCCTCGGCCCGGATCCGCTTCGCCACCGGCGCCCAGTCCGGCCGCACCTGGGCGGACCCGGCCAGCTCGTTGACCCGGTGCGCCTCGGCCAGCGCGTTCGCCGCCCGGATCATCATCTTGCTCGGCACGCACCCCCAGTAGGGGCACTCGCCGCCGACCAGGTCCCGTTCGATGCCGACCACTGTGAGGCCGACCTCGGCGAGCCGTCCGGCCACCTCCTCGCCGCCGACGCCGAGCCCGACCACTACTACGTCAACCTGTTCCGGCTCCGCCATTCCGCAAGCATTCCGTACCTTCGGGACACCGGCCACCGCACCGGCCCCGAATTCCCGCGCTCGTCACGAACGCGACCGCCTACCGTGGCCGCATGCACACGCGCTTCACCCCGGTCCGGGACTGCTTCCACGACCTGTTCGTCACCGGCCGGGAGACCGGCGCGTCGCTGGCGGTGTGGCACGACGGCGTACCGGTGATCGAGCTGATGGGCGGCACGGCGGCGGCGGTCCCGCCCAGTGCGGTCGTGCCGATGGCAGGGGCGGACCGCGCGTGGCGTCCGGACACGCTCGTGGACGTCTACTCGACCGGCAAGCCGGTGGTGGCGCTCTGTCTGCTGCTGCTCGTCGACCGGGGCCGGGTCGACCTGGACGCGCCGGTGTCGGCGTACTGGCCGGAGTTCCGCACCCCGGCGACCGTCCGGCAGGTCCTCGCCCACACCGCCGGGCTGCCCGCCTTCCCGGTGCCCCGGCCCGCCGCGGCCATCGCCGACTGGGGCCTGCTCTGCGCCGACCTGGCGGCGGCCGAGCCGGAGTGGGACCCGGGCGCCGTCGCGGGCGAGCACGCCTGGACGTACGGGCACCTGGTGGGCGAGTTGGTCCGCCGGGTGGACGGGCGGCCGGTGGGCCGGTTCCTGGCCGAGGAGATCGCCGGTCCGTGGCGCCTGGACCTGGCCTTCGGGCTGGGTGAGGCCGACCGGCGGCGGTGCGCCGACCTGTCGTACGCCGATCCGGCCTGGCCGGACGCGATGCGCGGCGAGCCGGGTTCGTTGCGGGCGCGGGCGCTGGACAACCCGCCCGGCGGGCGCGACGTCGCGATGGTGAACAGCGACCTCTGGCGGGCCGCCGAGATCCCGGCGGTGAACCTGCACGCCACCGCCGCCGGGCTCGCCCGGCTGTACGCGGGCCTGCTCGCCGGCGGCGCCCTGGACGGGGTACGCCTGTTCAGCCCGGAGCTGGTCGCCGAGGCGACGCGGGTGCAGTATTCCGGGCCGGACCTGCTGCTGGACCGGCCGGTGGACTGGACGCTCGGCATGCAGTGGGAGCCGGACGGCAGCTGGGGCATGGGCGGGATCGGCGGCAGCAGCGCCTGGGCCGACCCGGAGCGGGGCTACACCTTCGCGTACGCGACCGCCCGGCTGGCCGACCACGATCGGGTGGAGGAGCTGGTCGAGGCGCTGCACTCCTGCCTCTGACGGTCAGTCACGTTCTGTGATTCCGGCGCGTCGTCACGCAGCGCATTCGGCCGGCAGTCGCGCCTGGCTTCCCCTTTCCCGACTTTGCTCTGCACCCATTGGCGCAGCACCGAGTTGAGCAGCGGATTTCCGCTAGGTCCGAAATCCGCGAGAGGCCCGCACGGTCACGTTCCGCAACGGGTGCGGATATGGCTGCAGAGCAAAGTCGGCGGAGGTGGATGGCGCGGGCTAGAGGTGCAGTCACCCGCAGTAATCGTGGGCGCCGTGCTGCGGCCCGCGCGGGCCGCCAGCGACGTTGGGCTCGTGTGACGTTCGCGCTCGTGCGCGGGCGGCGAGGGGCGAGGGCGTCAGCGGAGCCAGACCGGGTCGGCGCCGGGCACCTCCAGCGGCGGCGGGTAGTCGAGCGTGCGACGCACAGCGTCGGGCAGCCGCCACGGCTGGTGCACCGCCTTGCCCGCCACCGATTCCAGCTCCGGCACCCACCGCCGCACGTACGCGCCGCCGGGGTCGTAGCGCTCGGCCTGCCGTACCGGGTTGAAGCCGCGGTACGGCCGGGTGTCGTTGCCGGTGCCGGCCACCCACTGCCAGTTGCCCGAGTTGTTGACCCGGTCGCCGTCGAGCAACCACCGGAAGAAGACTTCCAGGCCGGGCCGCCAGTCCAGCCCGAGGTGCTTGGTCAGGTAGCCGGCGGTGATCAGGCGGGCCCGGTTGTGCATCCAGCCCTCGGCGCGCATCTGACGCATGCCGGCGTCCACGATCGGCATGCCGGTCCGTCCCTCGGTCCAGGCGTCGAGCGCGTGCTGGTCGTACCGCCAGTCCTCCCGGGCGCCCCGCCGGTAGGCGGCCGTGGACAGGTCCGGGAATCCGGCGACGACCTGGTGGTAGAAGTCGCGCCAGCAGAGCTGCCGGACGAACGGGCCGTCGCGGTCGCCGGCCCGGGTCGCCACCGCCAGCGGGGAGACGCAGCCGAAGCGCAGGTACGGGCTGAGCCGGGAGGTCTCGTCGCCGGCCATGTCGTCGTGGATGTCGTCGTACCGATGGAGGGTGGGCAGCCAGGCGGTGAGCCGGCGGCGGGCGGCGTTCTCCCCGCCCACGGCGGCGGCCGGGCTGTCGCCCTTCGGCGGGTCGGGCAGGCGGCCCGGGTCGACGCCGTCGGGCAGCCGGACCCGCTTCGGCGCGGCCAGTTCGTCCCGCCACCTGGTGCCCTGCCAGGCGCGGAAGTAGGGGCTGAACACGCGGTAGTGGTCGCCGCCGCTCGGGCGCAGCGCGCCCGGCTCGACGATCGTCAGGCCGGGGAACAGCCGCAGGAACATGCGGTGCCGGTCGCACTCGGCGCGCAGGCGGCGTTCCCGGCTGCGGGCGTAGTGGCTGACGTCGGCGGAGAGCCCGACGCCCTCGGCGCCCACCTTCCGGGCCAGCTTCACCGTCTCGGCCACCGGGTCGCCGTGCCTGATCACCAGGTCGCCGCCGCGCTTGCGCAGCGCCTCGCGCAGGTCGGCCAGGCTCTGGTGCAGGAAGCGGGTGCGGTTCGGCGAGAGCTGCTGCAACTCCGGGTCGAGCACGTAGAGCGGCACCACCCGCTCGAACGCGGAACAGGCGGCCGCCAGCGCCGGGTGGTCGTGCACCCGCAGGTCGCGGGTGAACAGCACGACCGCCGTCCGGCCGGTCATCCGGCCAGGGCCGGTTCCAGCGCCGGGCCGGGCACCTGAACCGGCGTGCCGGGCGGGGTGAGCAGCGCCCGCGCGGCCACCGCCATCCGGCGCCGCTGCGGCACCAGGGCCCGGCGGACGAAGACGTCGTAGTCCTGCGCGGCGACCTCGTCCAGGATGCCGCCGTAGAGCGCGTACGCGGTGCGCATGCACGCCTGCGAGGCGGGGTTGAGCAGCGGGATGCCCGGCGCGGCGGCGAGGTAGTGGGCCTGCGCGCGGGTCAACTCGTACTCGATCAGCTCGCGGATGCGCGGCGTGGTGCGACCGGCGGCCTTGGCCGCGACGAGGTCGGCGCGGGTGACGTCGAACTTGGCCAGATCCTCGTCGGGCAGGTAGGTCCGGCCCCGGTCGAGGTCCTCGGCGACGTCCCGGATGAAGTTGGTGAGCTGGAAGGCGAAGCCGAGCTGGCGGGCGGGCTCCCGGGCGGCGGCCGGGTCGGAGCTGCCCAGGATCGGCAGCATCATGGTGCCGATGACGGCGGCCGAGCCCTCCATGTAGTCGAGCAGGTCGTCGTAGGTCGGGTACGACATCACCGTCAGGTCCATCGCCATGCTGCGCAGGAACGACGCGAAGTCGTCGCGGTCCAGGTCGAACACGGCGATGGTGTGCAGCACGGCGGGGAGCAGCGGGTCGTCGACCGACGCGCCGTGCAGCCCGGCCACGAATCGATCCGACCACTCGCGCAGCCGGGCCGCGCGCTCGGCGGGCGGCAGGTCCTCGGTGCGGTCGACGATCTCGTCCGCGTAGCGGGTGAATCCGTACAAGGCGTGCACATGTCGCCGTTTCCAGGCGGGGAGCAGCCGGGTGGCGAGATAGTAGGTACGGCCGTGACGCCGGTGCAGCTCGCGGCAACGGTCATAGGCGGCGGCCAGATCCACGTCCATCGGCCCTCCTCAGTTTCGACGCAGCAATCGACGCAACTCGTAACCCTAGGGTACGCTCGCCCACATGGCCAACGACGCAGTTGCGGGTAATGCGCTCCGCGTCGCGCCGGCTCAGGCCGGGGCGACGGACGATCCGGTCCGCGGCGTACTGGCCGCGTTCACGAAAGACCTGATCAAAGGGGTCGATGAGACGCTGGTGGCGTTCCTGGCCGCGGAAGTCGATTCGCTGACCGAGATCGACGCAGCGATGGGTGCATTCGCCGCAACCGCGCGCGACTGCGTGCTGGCCGGCGGCAAACGGGTCCGGCCCACGTTCGCGTACTGGGGATGGCGGGGCGCTGTCGGCGGGGAGGAACCGATGTGTTCGGTGCTCCCGGCCCTGTCCGCCCTCGAACTGCTGCACACGTTCGCGCTCGTGCACGACGACGTGATGGACGCCTCCGACACCCGACGCGGGCTGCCGACCGCGCACCGGGCCGCCGCCGCCCGGCACCGCGCCGCCGGGCACGCGGGCGACCCCGACCGGTACGGCGAAGCGGTCGCCGTCCTCATCGGCGACCTCTGCATGGTGTGGGCCGACCGGCTCATGGGCCACGCGGCGGTCCCCGCCGAGCGGCTGCTCGACGTGCGCCGCTGCTACGACCAGATGCGGGTGGAGACGGTCGCCGGGCAGTTCCTGGACGTGCTCGGCGAGAACGACGCGGGGAACTGGACGGTCGACCGGGCGCTACGGGTGGCCCGGTACAAGACCGCCAGCTACACGGTCCAGCGGCCGCTGCTCTTCGGCGCCTGCCTGGCCGGCACCGACCCGGACGACCCGCTCATCGCCGCGTACACCCGGTACGGGCTGGCCGTCGGCGAGGCGTTCCAGCTCCGCGACGACCTGCTCGGCGTCTACGGCGACCCGGAGACCACCGGCAAGCCGGCCGGGGACGACCTGCGTACCGGCAAGCCGACCGCGCTGCTGATGCTGGCCCGGCAACTCGCCGACCCGGCGCAGCGCCGGGCGCTGGACCGGGCCGGCTCGGTCACCACGGCACGCGACGTGGACCGGCTTGCCGACGTGGTCCGCCGCAGCGGCGCCACCGCCCGGGTGGAACGGATGATCGCCGACCGGGTAACCGAGGCGCTCGCCGCGCTCGGCACCGCACCGATCGACGAGACCGCGCGCACCGCGCTGACGGGTCTCGCCACCGCCGCCACCGCGCGGCGGGCATGATGAGCAACTTCGCGAGCAAGGGGGCCGGAATGCGTACCGTCAAGGGACGGACCGACCGGGTGGTGGTGGTCGGCGCCGGGCTGGGTGGACTGGCGTGCGCGCTGCACCTGGCCGGCAGCGGCCGGCAGGTGACGGTGCTGGAGCGCGAGCCGGTGCCCGGCGGGCGCGCCGGGCGGCTCAGCGTCGACGGGTACGAGTTCGACACCGGCCCGACCGTCCTCACCATGCCCGACCTGATCGCCGAGGCGCTCGGCGCGGTCGGCGAGGAGCTGACCGACTGGCTCGACCTGAGCCCGCTCGACCCGGCGTACCGCGCCTACTACCCGGACGGGTCGACGCTCGACGTCATCACCGACACCACCCGGATGGCGGCCGAGATCGCGCGTGTCTGCGGCCCCCGGGAGGCGGACGGCTACCTGCGTTTCGTCGACTACGCCCGCAACCTGTGGCAGTGGGAACGGGCCGACTTCATCGAGCGCAATCTCGACGCGCCGACCGACCTGCTCACCGGCAACCTGCTGAAGTTGTTCGCCAACGGCGCGTTCCGGCGGCTCCAGACGAAGATCAACCAGTTCTTCCGCGACCCGCGGACCCAGCGGATCTTCTCCTTCCAGGCCATGTACGCGGGCCTGTCGCCGCACGACGCGCTGGCGATCTACGCGGTCATCGCGTACCTCGACTCGGTGGCCGGTGTCTGCTTCCCGCGCGGCGGCATCCACGCGGTCTCCCGCGGGATGGCCGGCGCGGCCGAGAAGCACGGCGTGCAGTTCCGGTACGGCACCACGGTGGCCCGGGTGGAGACCGCCAACGGCCGCGCCACCGGCGTGATCACCTCCGACGGCGACTTCGTCCCCGCCGACACGGTGGTGCTCAACCCCGACCTGCCGGTCGCCTACGAGGACCTGCTGCCGCCCAGCCGGCAACGCAAGCTCACCTACTCGCCGTCCTGCGTGGTGCTGCACATCGGTTCGACGCAGGGCTATGGCAAGATCGCCCACCACAACATCCACTTCGGGCGCTCCTGGAAGGGGACGTTCGACGAGGTGATCCGCCGAGGCGAGCTGATGACCGACCCGTCGCTGCTGGTGACGAACCCGAGCCGCACCGACCCGTCGGTGGCGCCGGCCGGGAAGCACACCTACTACGTGCTGGCGCCGGTGCCGAACCTGGAGCGGGCGCCGTTCGACTGGACGGGCGACCTCACCCAGCGGTACGCCGACCAGCTCGTAGGCACGCTGGAGGAACGCGGATACGTCGGCTTCGGCGACGGCATCGAGGTGATGCGGGCCGTCACCCCGGCCGACTGGGCGGCACAGGGCATGGCCGCCGGCACGCCGTTCGCCGCCGCGCACAGCCTCTTCCAGACCGGGCCGTTCCGCCCCTCCAACCTGCACCGGAAGCTGGACAACGTGGTCTTCGTCGGCTCCGGCACGCAGCCGGGCGTGGGGGTACCGATGGTGCTGATCAGCGGCAAGCTCGCGGCGGCCCGGATCACCGGGGCGACGGCATGAGCGAGCGGGAGGAACACCTGGTCGAGCTGGTCGGCGACGACGGGCAGGTGCTCGGCGAGACCACCGTGGCGACCGCCCACCAGCCACCCGGCCGGCTGCACCGGGCCTTCTCGGTGCTCCTGGTCGACCCGCAGGGGCGGGTGCTGCTGCAGCAGCGGGCTGCGGTGAAGACGCGGTTCCCGCTGCGCTGGGCGAACTCCTGCTGCGGGCACCCGCTGCCGGGCCAGTCGCTGACCGAGGCCGCCAACCGGCGGCTCGGCGAGGAACTCGGCGTCGGCCCGGTCGAGCTCACCGAGGTGGGCGTCTACATCTACTACGCCGAGGACCCGGCGACCGGCCGCGTCGAGTTCGAGTACGACCACGTGCTGCGCGCCGACGTACCCGCCAACCTGGTGACGCGGCCCGATCCGGACGAGGTGGCCGAGCTGCGCTGGGCCGACCCCGGCGCGGTGGTGGCCGACCTGGACGCCGACCCCCGCGCGTACGCCCCGTGGCTGGGCGGCGTGGTCAACCGGCTGCTGCATCCGGCGGGCCCGGCCCGGCCGGGCGTCGCGGCCTCCGAGGCACCGGAGCGGTCGGGTGGCCGATGAGGCGCTGAGCGCGGGGGCCGTGGCACGCCGGTTGGGTGTGGCGGTCACCACGCTGCGCACCTGGCACCAGCGGTACGGCCTCGGTCCCAGCGAGCACGTGCCGGGCCACCACCGGCGCTACACGCCCGCCGACCTCGCCCGCCTGGAGATCATGCGCCGGCTGACCACCGAGGGGGTGGCGCCCGCCGAGGCGGCCCGCTGGGCCCGGCAGGCCCCGGCCGTGCCGCCGCCGGACCGGCTCGCGCTCAAGGCACGGACCTCGGCGGTACGCGACGGCGGCGGCACGACCATCCCGGTCGGCCGGGCCGGCCCCGCCGCACGGGGGCTGGCCCGTGCCGCGATGCGCCTGGACTCGGTGACCATCGCGCGGACCATCGCCGAGGCGCTCGCCGCCGACGGGGTGGTGGCGACCTGGGAGGGGCTGCTCCGGCCGGTGCTCACCGGGATCGGGGAACGGCACGCCGCCACCGCCGGCCTGATCGAGGTGGAACACCTGATGTCCCGGTGCGTCTCGGTGGCGTTCGCCACGGTGATCCGGGCCCACCCGAACGGCGGACCGCCCCGGATCCTGCTCTCCTGCGCCGACGAGGAACAGCACTCGTTGCCGCTGGAGGCGCTCGCCGCCGCGCTCGCGGAGGCCGGTGTGAGCTGTCGCATGCTCGGCGCCCGGGTACCGTTGCCCGCCCTGGTGGAGGCGGTCAACCGGACCGGGCCGGCGGCCGTGGTCCTCTGGTCGCACACCCGCGCGACCGCCGACCCGTGCCAGCTCACCGCGCTGCTGACCGTCCCCCGCCGGCCGCTGCTGGTGCTCGCCGCCGGGCCCGGCTGGCGGGCCGACTCGCTGCCGGCCGGGGTGGTCCGGCCGGTGGATCTGGCCGAGGCGCTCTCCCTCGCCCTGGCGGTACGGGACTCGCTGGACCAGTCGACGAAGGGCTGACGGCCCTTTTCGCTCCGGGGCGCGTCCACTACGGTCGGAAAGTCCGTCTGACCCCGACCCCTCCGGGAGCGACGAATGCGTCCACGCGCCCTGCCGGCGCTCGCCCTGGGCCTGGTGCTCCTCGTCACCGCCTGCGGCGAAGCCGGCAAGTCACCCGATCAGGCGGCGGCCTCGCCGTCGGTCTCGGCGTCGCCGTCGCCCGTGACGAAGCCCTCACCGACCCCGACCGTCACCCCCAGGAAGCCGAAGCTGCGCCCGGTGCCCAAGAAGCTCCCGGCGGGCCTGCACCGGGCCAGCGGGAGCAGCGGGGTGGCGCTCACCTTCGACGACGGGCCGGACCCCCGCTACACCCCGCAGATCCTGGCCCAGCTCCGGGCGGCCCGGGTCACCGCGACGTTCTGCGTGGTCGGCCAGCAGGCCAAGCGCTACCCGGAGCTGGTGGCCCGGATCGTCCGCGAGGGTCACCAGCTCTGCAACCACAGCTGGCACCACGACGTGAACCTCGGCCGGCGGTCGGCCACCGAGATCCGGGCCGACCTGGAACGGACCAACGACGCCATCCGCGCCGCCGCGCCCAAGGCGCCGATCACCTGGTTCCGCCAGCCCGGCGGCCGGTGGACCGCCGAGGAGATCGTGGTGGCCCGGCAGATGGGCCTGCGCCCGCTGCACTGGAGCGTGGACCCGCAGGACTGGGACCACCCGCCGGCGAAGACGATCATCAAGCGGGTGAAGGGCGCCACCCGGAACGGCTCGATCGTGCTGATGCACGACGCGGGCGGTGACCGGGCCCAGACGATGGCCGCGTGCCGGCACCTGATCCCGGACCTGAAGCGGCGGTACGGGATCGCGCGGCTACCCTGACCTGCGGTTTTGCCCGGCGTCGCGGCCATGCCCATACCGGTTTGGCCGTCCGTGCAGACATGACATATGCTTCTCCTGCCTCCGGCGGGGCCGGATGGGAGCAAGTCCGCTTGAAGTTGCGAGTGTGCAATGATGGCGGGGCCGCCCTCATCGTCTAGCGGCCCAGGACGCCGCCCTTTCAAGGCGGTAGCACGGGTTCGAATCCCGTTGGGGGCACGGTCCGGCTCGCGCCGGATGCAACACCAGCCAGGTCCTGTGGAGCAGTTGGAGTGCTCGCCGCCCTGTCAAGGCGGAGGTCGCGGGTTCAAGTCCCGTCAGGACCGCAAGCGCTGACGCCGCGCAGCTCAATGCGCGGCGTTCTGCGTATCGGCTCATGCGGTAGCATGTGCCGAGCACCACGGCCAGGTAGCTCAGTTGGTACGAGCGTCCGACTGAAAATCGGAAGGTCGGCGGTTCGACCCCGCCCCTGGCCACATAGCCTTTCGCCGGGCTACAGGAACGCCGACCAGCGGATACGCAGGTCGGCGTTCTGCTTTTCAGCCCAGGTGGGCCGCCTCCGCCCGCAGGTGCTCCAGGAAATGCGTGACCGCCGGCGGCGGCGTCCTGCCCCGCACGGTCGCCGCGAATATCTGCCGTACCGACTCGTCGTCCGGGTGCAGGCGCAGCAGGGCGATGTCCGGCGGGGTTCCGCGTACCGCCAGGGCCGGAACCAGGGCCACCCCCAACCCGGCGGCGACGCATCCCAGCTTGCCGGTCCACTCGGCCGCGACGATGTCGATGCGCGGCGAGAAACCGCTGGGCAGGCTTGCGCGGAGCAGGCTGTTCTCCGCGGTGGCCGAGCCCACGACGAACGCTTCCGGGGCGAGGTCCGCCAGGCGCACCGAGCGGCGGCGCGCCAGCCGGTGGTCACGCGCGACCGCGACCAGGAGCCGCTCGTCGAGCAGGTGTCGCAGGTCGAATCGTTCGCGGTCCAGCTCGCCCGTGGGCGAGGTGCTGACCACTGCCACATCCGCCTCCTCGGCGAGCAGGCGCTCCAGCAGCCGCGGCGTCACGCCCTCGACCAGCGAAAGCGAGACCTCCGGGTAGGCCGAGCGGAACGACGCCATCGCCCGGGGCACGAGGGCCGCGACAGCGGTCGGGAAGGCGCCCACACGCAGCCGCCCTCGGCCGAGCCCACGCAGGTCGTCGAGGTCACGCCGGGCCGCGGCGAGCCGGTCGAGGACCGCCTCGGCGTGCGGGAGCAGCTCTCGTCCCTCCTCGGTGAGGGCGACGCCGCGGGGCAGCCGGTCGAAGAGCCGGGCGCCGATGTCGGCCTCGAGCGCGGCTATCTGCCGGGAGACAGCCGACTGGGTGAAGCTGAGGGCGCGCGCGGCGGTGGTGATCGAGCCGTGCCGCGCGACGGTGCGGAACACCTCCAGCAGCTGAGTCTCCATGGGCAGGCATGGTAATCACGCATGGCAGGCATGCAAGACATTCGTTTGTCGCATTACCCTCACCGGCCTAGCGTTACCGCGTGAAGATCATCGCGGTCCTCGGGACCGGGCACATGGGTACGCCGATCGCGCGCCGCCTCCTGACCGGCGGCAACCGGGTCAGAGTGTGGAACCGCAGCCCGGAGCGTTCGGAGCCGCTCGCGGCGGTCGGCGCGACGGTGGCCGCGAGCCCGTCCGCCGCGGTCGACGGAGCCGAGGTCGTCGTCGTCATGCTCGCCGCCCCCGGCGCGGTCGAGACGGTGCTGTTCGGGCCGGACGGCGCCGCCACCGCGCTCCGACCCGGGACGGTCGTGGTGCAGATGTCGACGATCGGGCCGGACGAGGTCCGAGCGGTGGCCGGCCGGCTTCCGGCGGGCGTCTCCCTCCTCGACGCCCCCGTCGGCGGCAGCGTCAACGCCGCCGAGGCCGGCACGCTGGTGATCTTCGCGGGCGGCCCTGCCGATGCCGTGGAGAGGGTGGCTCCGGTGCTGGGGCAACTCGGGACGGTCCGCCACTGCGGTCCGATCGGCGCAGGTGCCGCCGTCAAACTCGTCGCGAACACGGGCCTGGTGACGGCTGTCGCCGCGCTGCACGACGCGCTGGCTGTCGCCGCAGCGCTCGGTGTCGACAGGCAGACCGCCCTCGACGTGCTCGACCGTGGGGCCCTCGGCGGCGCGGTCGGACGGGCCACAGCCTCGGGCGCCTCGTTCGCAGTCACGATGGCGGCGAAGGATGCCCGGCTGGCGCTGCGCCGCCCGGTGCCGGCCCCCGTGCTGGAGGCCGCCCTCGACCTGATGCGGGCCGCGCCGGACCAGGACGCCGATCTCTCCTCCCTCGTCTCCCCCGACTTCTGCGAAGGGACGCTGATGCGCCTCACCCTGGACAACCCCGAATCCGTCGCGGCCCCGTTCGGCGACCGCTTCGCGCACGTCGCCCGGATCGATGTCGGCGGCGGCGCGCTGCTGATGCTCGCCGGACAGGTCGCCGTCGACGACGACGGCGAGGTGGTGGCCCCCGGAGACGCCGGCGCCCAGGCCGAACGGATCTTCGAGATCGTGGGCGGCGTGCTCGCGGCGCACGGCGCGAGCTTCGACGACGTGCTGCACGTCCGCACGTTCATGACGGACCTGGCTGACCTGTCGGCGTACGCGGCCGTCCGGCGACGGCTCTTCACTGGCACACCGCCGCCGGCGAGCACGACTGTCGAGATCAGCAAGCTCTTCCTGCCGGGCGCTGTGCTCGAGGTCGAGGTCACGGCCGTGGTCCGGTCCCGCTAGGTGTCGCGACGATTGGGCTTCCCGGCCGACGGGCCGTATCCACGGCCGGCACAGGTCGCCACCCTGAGTACCTAACGGGTGTACGGTCCCCGGCAACGGCGGCGGCGCCTACGGTGAGCCCGCTGAGTGACGGACGGAATGAGGCAGGTGAGCACCAGAAGGTCGCGTGTGCGGACGCTGCGTACGGCTCTGACGTCGGTCCTCGTACTGGTCGTGATCCTGGTGGGCGGGTGCGGCCGGATCTCGGGGCTCCTGGATTCCGTCTCCCTGTTCCATCCGGTGTGGGCCGCCGACGGCTGGGTCTACTACCTGCGGGAGGTGACCTCGACCTCGGGCTCGGGAGTAGCCGAGGTGTGGCGGCAGCGGCCCGACGGGAGCGGCGAGGAAGCCGTTCTCACGCGCGCCCCGGCGGTGCCCGCCTGCGAAGCGGGCTTGTTCAGCTTCTTGTTCGCCGACCCCGACGGCGACCTCGGGGTGGCCCTCGAATGCGGCTGGGACGGAACGGAGCTGCTCACCTACTCGCCGGCCGACAAGACGTTCGAGCCTCTGGCGTCGACGCGCTTCCTCGCCGGTGCCGCACTCGTGAACGGTGACGGCAGAGGATATGTGCAGGCGCGCCGGAAGTGCGGGCCGGGGGGAATCCAGCTGCTCGCTGACGGGAAGGCGTCTGAGTTCCCCTCTCCGGTGACGGTCGACGGGACAACCTTCAACCTCAGTGGCAGTGATACGGGTTGCGAGTCCATGGTGCTGGTGCGGTCGCCGGCAACCATGGGTGAGCGGCTGTTCTTCATCACCGCACCCGACACCCTCGGCAGGTTGCCGCTGCCCGTCGAGGTGTATCCGTCTGACTTCACCTGGCACCTGACCGAGTGGGACGTCGGATCGGCCACGGCCAGGTTCCTCGCGGAGCTTCCCGGGCTCGCCGACCTGGCGGTGTCGCCGGACGGCAGGTCGGTGATCGCCGCCGTCGCGTCGGATCACGTGGGCGGCGTGTGGTCGGTCGACGTCGACACCGGGAAGAAGACGCGGATCGCCGACGGTGAGCGCGCGTACCACCCGAGCTTCTCTCCGGACGGCAAGCGGTTCGTCTACGTCGAGGCCTTCAGGCGGCTGAGGTTCGCCGAGGCACGGTAGTCGCCGGCCGGCTCACGCCGCGAGGGACGCCCCGCGCCTCGGCCGCGCGATATGTTGCACGCTGTGACAGGGCCTGAGATCACCGTTGCGACGCCGGAAGACCGTGGCAGCGTGGTCACGTCGCTGGTCGCGGCCTTCACCAAGGATCCGGTCCTGCGGCACCTGTTCCCCGACGAGGCGACCTATGCGCGTTATGCAGCCGCCTTCTTCGGGCACCTGTTCGACAAGCGGGTGCACAAGGAGACGATCTGGACGATCGGCCACGGCGCGTCGGTGGCGATCTGGGAGCCACCGGCATCCGGGAGCGCACCGCCGGACGACGATCTCGCCGCCCAGCTTCCCGCCGACGTGTTGAACCGCGTACGCGCCTACGACGAGGCGGTGCACGCCGCGCTGCCGGCGGCACCGTTCTGGTACCTGGGGGTGCTGGGTACGCACCCGGACCACGCCGGCCGCAGGTGGGGCCACGCCGTGATGCGGGTGGGGCTGGACCGGGCCGCCGCGGACGGCCTGCCGGCGATTCTGGAGACCAGCAACCCGGACAACGTCGAGGTGTACCGGCGCGCCGGCTGGGAGGTGGTGCACGCCTTCGCGGAGCCGCTGCCCACCTGGGTCATGCGGAATCGCCGCACCTGACCGTGCGACAGAGATCCCCACCGGCGGAGACGCCGGTGGGGATCCGCCGTTCAGACGCCGGCGGGCTGCTCCGCGGTGTCCGAGGCGCAGCAGGCGCTCTCGGTCACCTTCTCCAGCTGCGGCGAGTCGGCCTTGACCGTGTAGACCTCCCACGGCTCGTCGCCGGGGCCGCGCACCCAGACCTTGTCCTGGAGCGCGTAGCAGCACTCGGTGTCGTTCTCCTCCAGCGTGATCAGGCCGGACTCGGTGAGCCGGCTGGTCGCGGCGTTCACCTCGCCGGTGGTGGCCACCTCGACCCCGAGGTGGTCCATCACCGTCGGCAGGCCGGGCTCACCTTCGAGGAGTACGAGCTTCAGCGGCGGGTTCTCCACCGCGAAGTTGGCGTAGCCGGGGCGGCGCTTGGCCGGCTCGACGCCGAACAGCTTGCTGTAGAAGGCGACGGAGCCTTCGAGGTCGGAGACGCGCAGGGCGAGCTGGACGCGGGACATGTGAACTCCCTGTCTAGATGTTTATCGAAGCAGACTCCACCCTGCCCTCTGCTTTGAAGTCTGTCAACCTAGAGAAATGTCGAAACAAGCGCTGCCGGCGCCTCGGCGTCGGAGATCTGCGTCTGGCTCCGAGCGGCGCGGCACCTGGGCCTGGTACCGGGTACGCCCCGAGGCGTTCCGCCAACTCGGCGCGCCTGTCCCACCACACAGCGCTGTCGTGGAGCGGCGTTCCCGGTGTCCGGAAGCGGGCGCAACGGAAGCTGCGCACCGAGACATGAGCCGGTATGGTCCGGACCTATGGGACAGGAGATGGCCGATCCGGATGAGGTCCGGCAGGAATCCGACCGCTTCTCCCTCCGCAGCAACCTGTTCGTCCCGGCGTCGGCCGAGCGGGCGTACGCCGTGTTCACCGAATCGCTCGCCGACTGGTGGGTACGCGAGTACACCTGGTCCGGCCCGCAGGCGCTCGCCGCGCTCGGCATCGAACCCCGGGCCGGCGGCATGCTCTACGAGATCGGCCCGTACGGCTTCCGCAACGACTGGGGCCGCGTGCTGACCTGGGATCCGCCTAGGCGTCTGGTCTTCACCTGGCAGATCGGCCCGGACCGGGTGCCGGTGCCGGACCCGGCCGGCGCCAGCGAGGTGGAGGTCCTGTTCCACCCCGAGGGCCCGGAACTGACCCGGGTCGAGGTCGAGCACCGCTACTTCGACCGGCACGGCGCCGCGGCCGAGGGCTACCGCGAGGCGCTCACGGCCGGCTGGCACGAGTTGCTCTGCCGCTACCTGGCGACGGTCGCCCGCACCGCCTGACCCGTACCCGATGGGCCCGGTCAGCCGGTGATGCCCGGCGTCGCCGCGGCGCCGGGCACGCCGGTGCCGCCGAGGTCGGCGCGGCGGCCGGCGTCCGCGCCCGGCGCGAAACCACCGCCCGCGAGGCGCCGTCGCGGCGCGGTGCGCAACCTGGGGTACGCCTCGGCGACCCGGCGCTGGACGCGGTCGGAACGGTCGGCGAGTACCAGGGCCGTCGAGGGACCGCCCGCCTCGGCCACCGCGTTCTCCTCGGCTGCGCGCAGCCGCTGCGCGACGACGTACGCGAAGCCGGCCAGCCAGGTACGCCGGAACGCGGCCGGGTGCTCCCCGTCCGGCACGGCGGCTCCCGCCAGTCCGTGCGCGGCCTGCACCAGCAGCGACGTGAACAGCAACTCGACTCGTTCCAGGTCGCTGGCGAAGCCGAACAGGTGCATGGCGAAACCGTTGCCCTGCCGTCGGCGTACGCAGCGGCAGCGCAACGGTTCGGCGACCGCAGCCAGCAGTCCGGCCTTGTCCCGGGCGTACGGCGCGACCACCTCGACCGTCCGGTCGCCCACCGGGTCGAGGGCCGGGTCGCGTGCCGCGAGCAGCGCCCGGTCGACGCCGTAACGGGCGATCAGCTCGGTGGCCTTGGCCATGAACGCGGCCGACTCGGCGGGCGTGCAGGCCGGGTCCTCGGCCTGGGCGAGCAGCTTGCGCACCTTGCTGAGCATCGCCTCGGACATGACCCAGAGCTATCACAGCCGGCGCGCGTCGCGGCGCGGCGGGCTCAGTCGGACCGGCTGCGCAGCGTGGCGATGGTCGAGCCGGCGAGGGTGAGCAGGCAGTCGGGCAGCAGCCCGTCGGCGGCGGCCGCGCCGAACAGCGCCTCACCGGTGTCAGCGTCGTCGTTGGCGCACGCGCTGACGAAGCGGGCCACCCAGCGGGTGTCGTAGTCGGCCTGGTCGATGCCGGGGAAGTCGAGGGCGGCCCCGCCGGCCGGCGCGTCGTCGCCGAGCATGGTGGCGGCCAGGCACCATGCCACCCCGTACGCCCCGGCCAGGCCGGAGCGGTCCACCACCGCGTCGAACGTGCCCACCACCCCGGCGCCGTCGCCGGCGAGGGCGGAACGGAGCACGGCGGTCGCGTCGTCCAGCGTCTGCTGTGCTTCGTTGTTCACCCGCGGAACAGTAGCGCCGGGGGTCAAGCCGTGACCCGGAAATCGCTCGATGAACACGCAGCGTGATTCCCGCAGTCGGGGTGCCGACGGAGCCGACTCCACAGTCCCGCCTACCGCGTGGGCACGCTAAGGTGCGCAGCGGACCTTCGCCGGAGGAAGGACGACCATGCTGAGAACACGCACGTCGCGCGCGGCCCTGTCCATGGCCTGCGCGGCGCTCCTGCTCGCCACGAGCGCCTGCGGGAGCGACGAGCCGGAAGAAGCGCCCGCCACCCAGGTGCGCCTCTACGGCACCGACGGCAACATGCTCAATTCATACCCAGCCGAGCTGAAGGATCGGGCGGATCTGGTGAACGGGATGAAGGGCACCACGCCCCTCACTCCGCTGCCCGAGAGCTTCAAGGAACGACTACTCGCCGTAGACGCGAAGCTCGGTGACTTCCTCTACTCCGCCGAGTCCTACGACGCGGTCGTGATCAGCGCGCTGGCCGCCCAGCTCGCCGGCACCACCGCGCCGGGCGAGATCGCCAAGCAGATCGTCGGGGTCACCACCGGCGGCGAGCGCTGCGACGAGGTGGCGACCTGCCTCCAGCTCGCCCGCGCCGGTCAGGACATCCAGTACCGGGGCGTGTCGCTCACCCGGGCCGGGTTCACCGACAACGGCGAGCCGGCCACCGCCAGCTACGGCACCATGCACTTCGACAACCAGAAGATCGACGACAGCAAGACCGAGTTCGTCGGCGCCGGTGAGGAGTCCGGGGCGAGCAGCAAGACGCCGCCGCGCGGTCGCAAGCTGCGCGACGGGAAGGCGAAGGACGCGCCGCTGGTCCTCGGCGGCCTCCTGCCGAAGACCGGTGACCTGGCGCTGGCGTACCCGCCGTTGGCCGCCGGCGCCGCGCTCGCGCTCCGCGAGGTCAACGCCGCCGGTGGTGTGCTCGGTGAGCCGGTGAGGTGGGTCGAGGGCGACGACGGCACCAACCCGGCGGTCGCGAAGGCCACTGTCGCCTCGCACGTCCGGGAGGGCGTCCACGTCATCATCGGCGCCGGTGGTTCCGGCATCTCCCGGGCGGTGCTGCCGGACGTGGTGGCCGCCGGGCGGATCCTGTTCTCGCCGTCGAACACCGACGCGGGGCTGAGCGCGGTGGACGACAACGGCCTCTACTTCCGTACCGCCCCGCCGGACAGCCTCCAGGGTCGCGCGCTGGCCGACGTGATGCTCCGGGACGGGCCGCGCAAGATCGCGATCCTGGCCCGTAAGGACTCCTACGGCGAGGGCCTCCAGGAGAACGTCCGTTCGGAGCTGGAGAAGGCCGGCATCGGCGCGGACCGGGTCAAGCTGCTGACCTACGAGCCGCCGGAGGACCCGAAGACCCCCGTCGACTTCTCCGGCATCGCCCAGGAGATCAAGGCGTACGGGCCGGAGGCGCTGCTGCTCATCGGCTTCGCCGAGTCCGCGCCGGCGATCCCGGCCCTGGCGGACGCCGGAGTCCAGATCAGACGCTGAGAAGCGCCGACGACGAGGGCCGCACCGGGAACACCGGCGCGGCCCTCGTCGTGTTCCGGCTCAGCGCGCCTTTCGCCGGTCCAGGAACTCGGTCATCCGCCGGTGTTTCTCCTCGTCCTCGAAGAGCACCGCCTGGCTGAGCAGGTCGAGCTGCGGGTGCGCGGCCGCCGGGGCGTCCACCGCCAGCTTGGTCAGCCGCAGCGCCAGCGCGGAGCCCTTCGCCATCTCGTCGAGCAGGCCGTGCGCGGTGGGCAGCAGTTCGTCCGGTTCGGCCACCACCCGGTTCACCAGCCCGATCCGCAGCGCCTCCGCGGCGTCCACCCGCCGGCCGGTGAAGAGCAGCTCCTTGGCGCGGGCCTCACCGATCAACGCCGGCAGCCGGTAGGTCGCGCCCGCGCCGGCCAGGATGCCCAGCCGCACCTCGGGCTGACCGAAGACCGCGCGGTCCGTGCACACCCGCAGATCGCAGGCGTACGCGAGTTCGTCGCCGCCGCCCAGCGCCGGCCCGTCGATCGCGGCCACGGTGGGCATCGGGAGCGCCCGGATGCGGGCGAAGACGCCCTGGTTGATGGCGGCCAGCGCGTCCAGCCGGCCACGCTCGCGCAGCTGGGCGATGTCGGCGCCGCCGGCGAAGATGCCCGCCGTCCCGCCGGTGAGCAGCAGCAGCCGGGGGCGTGCCTCCAGGTCGGCGCAGACCGCGTGCAGCTCGGCCACCAGGTCGGCGTCGATCGCGTTGCGTTTCTCCGGCCGGTCCAGCGTCACGACCAGCCGGTCCGGCAGCTCCTCGATCCGCAGCCCGCTCATTTCTTCTGGCCGTCCTTCCAGGTGTAGAAGCCCTGCCCGGACTTCTTGCCGAGCTTCCCGGCGGCCACCATCTCGACCAGCAGCGGCGGCGGCGCGAAGCGGTCCCCGTACGCGGCCTGGAGCGTACGCGCGATGTCGAGCCGCACGTCCAGTCCGACCAGGTCGGTCAGCTCCAGCGGTCCGATCGGGTGCCGGTAGCCGAGCACCATCGCCTTGTCGATGTCGGCCGGGCTCGCCACCTCGTCGGCCACCATCCGGATCGCCTCCAGGCCGAGCGTGACGCCGAGGCGGGAGGTGGCGAAGCCGGGCATGTCGCGTACGACGACGGGGTCCTTGCCCAGCCGGGCGGCGAGCGCGACGGCCGCCTCGGTGGTCTGCGGCGCGGTGGCCGGGCCGACCACGACCTCCAGCAACGCCATCGCCCAGACCGGGTTGAAGAAGTGCAGTCCGACGAAGTCGGCCGGGCGGTCCAGCCCGGCGGCCAGTTCGGCGATCGGGATGCTGGACGTGTTGCTGCCCAGCAGCGCGGGGCGACGGCTCTCCGCCTCGCGCAGCACGGCGCGCTTCAGGTCGAGCCGCTCGGGCACCGCCTCCACGATCACGTCGGCGCCCTCGGGCACCTCGGTGAGCCCGGCCCGCAACGTGACGCGCCCGCGGTTGGCGGTGGCGGCCTCCTCGGTCAGCTTGCCGCGCTGCACGCCCCGGTCCCACAGCTCGCCGAGCCGGCGGACGGCCTCGGCGCCCCGCGCGGGGTCGACCTCGACCAGTTCGACCGCGTACCCGGCGCCGGCCGCCACGTACGCGATGCCGAGGCCCATGGTGCCGGCCCCGACGACCACAAAACGACCACTCATCGGTGTCCCCTCGCCGCGGCGGGGGCGCGCGGGGTCTCCGCCGCCGGGCCCGTCCGCTCGCTCGTTCCTGCATGCGACCCTATGCAGGGCCGGGCCGCCGGGATGAGTGGGGGCGGAGCGGACGGGGTAAGGACGGCCGTCAACGTCGAAGGAAGGAACGAGATGAGCCAGGCACCGGAGAGCGCGGAGAACACCGAGACGGTCGAGACCCGCGGCGACGAGCGGGTGGACCTGCTCCGCGCGGACACCAACAACGACGGCAAGACCGACGTGTGGGTGGTGGACACCGACGGCGACGGCAAGGCCGACCTGTTCCAGTTCGACACCGACGGTGACGGCAAGGTGGACATCACCATGGTGGACATCGACGAGGACGGCACGCCGGACGAGGTGGTCGACGGCGACGGCGGACTGCCCCCGGAGCAGACCACCCCCACCGTCCAGGTCTGAGCATGTAAGGAAGGGCCCCTTGTTAACGCCTGGGCGCTTGAAAGGGGCCCTTCCTAACGCCGCAGCTCCAGCGTGGCGAGGTAGTACGGGTGGTCGGTGTCGTCCACGTCGGCCAGTCGCCACGGCGAGCCGTGGACCAGCTCGGCGAACTCCTCGGGCGAGCAGACCAGGTAGTCGAACCACCCGGTGCCGAGCAGCCGGTAGCGCAGCCGCAGCCGCAGTTGCCCGCCGATCCGGCCCCGCTGCCGGTTGCGCTCGTGATAGGCGGTGTGCACCGGGTCGGTGGTGCCGTACGGGTCGGTACCGTGGGCGATCACCCGGGCGCCGGGGCGGGCCAGGGCGGCGAGCGCGGCCAGCATCGCGGGCGCCCGTTCCCGCCCCTCGAACAGCCCGAGGTTGTTGCCGAGCAGCAGGAACGTGTCGTAGCGCGGCCCGTCGGCGGTGTGCTCGTCGACGGTGCCGTGGACGAGGTCGCGTACGCCCCGGTGCCGGCTGACCCGCAGCGCGCCCAGCGAGGTGTCCAGGCCGGTGACGGGCACGCCGCGCTCCTGGAGTTCCAGCGCGATCCGTCCGGCGCCGACGCCGACGTCGAGCACGTGTCCGCGTACCCGGTCCACCGCCCGGTGGTCGTGCGGCTGCCACAGCTGCGGCGGGTCCAGGTAGTGCCCGGCGGGCGCGCCGTTGATCAGCCCGTCGTCCCGCTCGATGATCTCGATGACCGGCCGGGGCAGGCGTCCACCGGCCATCGGCCGGGGTCCGATCCCGGTGGCGACCGCGTACGCGTCGCGGATCATCTCGCCGAACACGTCGCCGATCTCGGGTTCCCCGGTCATGCCCGCAACGCTATCCGGGGGTCGGCGGCGCCGTGGCCGCCGTATCCTGGGCGGCGTGACCGACCTGGACCGCCTGGCGGCGGAGAAGTACGTCCTGCTCACCACGTTCCGCAAGGACGGCCGGGCGGTGGCGACACCGGTGTGGGCGGTACGCGACGGTGACTCGCTGGCGGTGTGGACGGTGTCCGACTCCGGCAAGGTGAAGCGGATCCGGCGCGACGGCCGGGTCACTGTGGCGCCGTGCGACGTGCGCGGGCGACCGCACGGCGAGGCGGTGCCGGCACACGCGACGATCGCCGATCCGGAGAGCACCCGGCGGGTGCGGGGCCTGCTCAAGCAGAAGTACCGGCTGATCGGGCGGCTGAGCCTGCTCGGCAGCCGGCTGCGCCGGGGCGAGGGGGGCACGGTGGGGCTGCGGATCGTGCTGGACGGCGCGGCCCCGGGACACGATTGAGCCCGGGCACGATTAAGGGCGGCGCCGCGACGGCACCGCCCCTGATCGGAACGCCGGAGAACGCCGGTTCGTCAGTCTCCCTGGCGCTGCTGGGGGATCTGCCCCTGCAGTAGCGCCCGAACCTCTGACTCACGGTAGCGGCGGTGGCCGCCAAGGGTCCGGATGGCGCTGAGCTTGCCAGCCTTGGCCCACCGGGTCACCGTCTTCGGGTCGACACGGAACATCGACGCCACCTCGGCCGGTGTGAGTAGCGGCTCAGGTTCGTGCGTTCGCGATGCCATCGGGGTCACTCCTCCACATGTATAGACATCGGCCGGGGTCCCGCCGGCCGACGCGTCTCCCATGGTCCGGCTAGTCCCCGATGTCCGACATGGGCCGAACGGCTGAAGGTCCCTAGACGGACGGATGAAGCATGCCCGATTTTTACGACTTTTATGCCGCAGAAACTACCTTATTAGGACTCATGATCACGGTTCGTGACGCATCAACTACGAGACACTCTCGTGTCCAAGACCACTTATCGGGGTAAACCGGGCGTCAGTTGCAGCGCTCCAACAGCTGCACCGCGCGCCAGCGGGCGACCAGCTTGTCGTACGCGGCGGACGCCTCCTCGGCCTCGCCCCGGCCCAGTCCGGACAGTCCGGTGGCCACTAGATCGGTCGAGTCGTCGGCTTCGAGCGTCTCGTCCGGCAGCAGTTGCACCAGGCCGCCGTAGTCCAGCTCGACCACCGAGCGCGGGTGGAACTCCTCCAGCCACCGGGCCGCCTCCTCGACCGCCTCGGTGATCGGCGCCTCGCCGATCGACTTGCGCAGCACCGACAGCGCCCGCGACGCGCGGCGGCGCGCCTTGGAGATCTCGGTGCGGTAGCGCAGCGCGCGCCGCTCCGGCTCGGTGACCAGGTGCCGCTCGCCCGCCTCGAACAGCACGAACCAGCGCAGCGGCACGCCCCAGGTGGCGATCTGCTCGTGCACCCGGGGCACGCCGTGCTCCAGCACCCGGGCGCCGCTGCGCCAGTCCTCCACCACGGCCTTGGCCTGCCCGGCGAGCACCGGCGGCACGAACGCGTCGGCCAGCACCGAGGGCACGCCGTCGCGGGCGCTCAGCGCCGCCTCGGCGACCCGGATGCGCAGGTTCCAGGGGCAGACCAGCAACGAGTCGTCCGACTCCAGGACGTACGCCTCGTCGGGCAGGTCGGGCAGCCGGGTCCAGCCCGCGCCCAGCGCCTCGATCACGGCGGTCCGTTGTCGTACCGGCCCTTCCAGCGGGGCGATCGCCCGGCCCTCGCTGACGTACCGGCGCCAGTAGGACTGCCGGTCCCGGTCGAAGGCGGTCAGCGGCTCGTACACGCGCAGGTATGAAGCGAAGAGCGACGGCACGGCGCGATCCTCCCACGAGACGGGACCGCCCGTCGCCGCCCGTGAGCCCGTGGCGTGACGTGCGCGACAGTACGGTTCGGGCCGATATTAGGCTCAGAGACACCGGCAGCATCCCGCCGGCGTGCCACCAGGTTCCGCTCCCCACAAGGGCGCTCACCGACACAGGAGTCAGCCATGGGCGTATTCGCCAGCACCGACGACCCCGTTTCCACGGGGCATGAGCAGGTCGTGTTCTGCCAGGACAAGCAGTCCGGCCTGAAGGCGATCATCGGGATCTACTCCACCGCGCTGGGCCCCGCGCTCGGCGGGACCCGGTTCTACCCGTACGCCACGGAGGCCGACGCCCTCGCCGACGTGCTCGACCTCTCCCGCGGCATGGCCTACAAGAACGCGCTGGCGAACCTCGACCTCGGTGGCGGCAAGGCGGTCATCTGGGGCGACCCCGAGCAGATCAAGAACGAGGCGCTGCTGCGCGCGTACGGCCGCTTCGTCGAGTCGCTCAACGGCCGCTACTACACCGCCTGTGACGTCGGCACGTACGTCGCGGACATGGACGTGATCGCGCGCGAGACCCGGTACGTCACCGGCCGCAGCGTGGAGCACGGCGGCGCGGGCGACTCCTCGATCCTCACCGCGTGGGGCGTGTTCCAGGGCATGCGGGCCGCCGCCGAGCACGTCTGGGGCAGCCCGACGCTGGCCGGCCGCCGGGTCGGCGTGGCCGGGCTGGGCAAGGTCGGCAAGTACCTGACCGCCCACCTGCTCGACGACGGCGCCGAGGTCGTGGCGACCGACGTGAACCCGCGCGCCCTGGAGTGGGCGCGCACCACCCACCCGCAGGTCACCCTGGTCGACGACACCGCGGCGCTGGTCGCCTCCGACATCGACGTGTACGCCCCGTGCGCGCTCGGCGGCGCGCTGAACGACGAGACCGTGCCGGTGCTGCGGGCGAAGGTCGTCACCGGAGCGGCGAACAACCAGCTCGCCCACTCGGGCATCGAGAAGGTGCTCGCCGACCGGGGCATCCTCTACACCCCGGACTACGTGGTGAACGCGGGCGGCGTGATCCAGGTGGCCGACGAGATCGAGGGCTTCAACTTCGAGCGCGCCAAGCTGCGCGCCACCCGGATCTTCGACACCACCCGGCAGATCCTCCAGCTCGCCGACGACGAGGGCGTACCCCCGGCGGTGGCCGCGGACCGGCTCGCCGAGCGGCGGATGGCCGAGGTCGGCCGGCTGCGCGCGATCCATCTGCGGTGAAGCTCACCTCCGGGGGCGGAGCGGCGACTCCACCCCCGGAGGCCGTGCGCGTTAAGCTGAGCCTCGGGCCCGTTCGTACCCATTTGTCCGCTGTCACGGCCAGCCCCGGACCTTACCCCTTACCCGGTACACTTGGTGACGGCTGGACCACTGCGACGCGCAGGTCCGGTCGACGGTGACCCGAGGTGCCGAACGATGGCATCCCCATGTACCGTAAGAGCCACGAGAGATGCCTGACGTCATCGGGGCCCGCCTTCGGGCTGCCCCGCATTCTGTGCGAGGGGGTCGAGCCATGGGGCGCGGCCGTGCTAAGGCCAAGCAGACGAAGGTGGCGCGGGAGTTGAAGTATCACTCCCCGAACACCGACCTAACCGCCTTGCAGCGCGAACTGGCGGGTAGTGGGAAGTCTGAGCACAACTTCGACGACGACTACAAAGAGTATGTCGACGACGATGACGAGGACCACGCGGACGACGACCCGGACACCTGGGCTCGTCCGACCCGCTGACCTCCGGTCACATCTGAGCACGCGGTAACCCCCGCGTGCTCACGCATGTGCTCTGCTGAGCCGGCGTACGACCGACGATCAGGGACCTGCCGTGCCGGGGTGCCGCCCCGACTCGCCGGCAGGTCCCTGATCGCGGAACCGAGCCCTCAGCGCGGCCGGTTGTTCCAGTTGTAGAACGTCGGGATGTTCTCGAAGTGGTTCCAGGCGCAGACCGCGTTGGCGCCGTCGCCGCCCGACACCTCCGCCCGCAGCAGCCGCGCCGCCTCCGCCTCACGGAGCAGAGCGGTAAGCCCCGCAGCGGCGTCCCGCACCCGGTCGGCCACTGCCCCCCGGTCGGTGTCACTGATGGTCTCGGGCATGCTCCAACACTCCCTCCAGTAGGCGGATCTTGCTGTTCCGGCAGTGCTCGGTCTCCGTACCGTCGAAACGCCCCAGCTCGAAGTAGCGGTTGGCGGCGTGCCCACCCCCACAGAAGCCGAAGTACGCGCAGGACGTCCGGCACGCCTCCACGCCGGTGAGGAACTCGCCCACCCAGGGCGTGCCGGCCGCGTCGGCGAGGATCTCGCCCAGCGGGGTGGTGAGCACGTTCCCGCTGGTGAAGTCGCCGTAGTGCGGGTCCGTGAAGCCGGCCAGCTCCGGCGAGAGCACCACCACCGAACCGTCGTGCCCGACCGTCGGGATCGGGTCGAGGCGGCGGGGCAGCAGGGCGTCGGCGGTGCCGGCCAGCACCGCGCCCGCGTACCGCAGCGACCACTCCACCTCGCGCAGGTGAATCCGGGGATCGCGGCGCCACGCCGCCACCAGCTCCGCCCAGAACCCGGTGACCGCGCCCGCGTCCCGGGCGTTCGTCCGGGTGTTGACGCCCTCGGTCTCTTCGATGTTGACGCCGAGCACGTCGCAGCCCAGGTCGAGGAAGTAGTCGTACAGCTCGGTCGCCAGGCCCGGCTCCGGCCGGGACACCACAGCCAGCGCCGAGAACGGCACGCCGTGGCGGCGCAGCGCCGCCACCCCGGCCACAATCCGGTCGTACGCGGGCCGCCCGCCCCGGGTGACCCGCTCGGCGTTGCGGGCCCGTGGCCCGTCCACGCTGACGCTGACCCGCACCCGGTGCTCGGCGAAGAACGCGCACCAGGCGTCGTCGATCAGCGTGGCGTTCGTCTGCACGTGGTGCTCGACGTCCGGCCCGAACGGCGCCAGCAGCGCGGCCAGATGCTCCCGGCCGGCCGCGAGCGGCTCGCCGCCGTGCCAGACCACGGAGAAGCGACCACCCGTCGCCCACGGGTTCACCGACGCCGCCACCGCCTCGGCGACGGCCACCGGCATCCGCCGATCGGCCGCCCGAAGCGGCAGGTAGCAGTAGGCGCAGTCGAGGTTGCACAGGGTGGTCGGCTGCATCACCACGTACGACGGGACGGCGGCGATACCCCGCATCCCTTCGGGCGCACGTGCGGCCATCAGCACCTCCCCCGCCTGCCTGAAAACCGAACCTCCAGGCTAGGCCGCGGCGACCGCTCGGGTGAACCCCCGATCAGGTGCCCGGCCGATCGGCGCAGGGTGATCAGCCCCGGGTGTGCTGCCCGACCATCTGCACGTTGCCGGACCCCTCGATGATCTCGCCCGCCTGCCAGGCGTCCACGCCCCGGCCGGTCAGGGTGGCCAGCGCGCGGTCGGCGTCCTCGGCGGAGACGATCGCGAACATGCCGACGCCCATGTTGAACGTCGCCTCCATCTCCGGGTCCTCGATCCGGCCCTTGGTCTGGATCAGATCGAAGATCGGCTGCGGCTTCCAGGTGGAACGGTTGACCACGGCGTCGACGTGCTCCGGCAGCACCCGGACCAGGTTGCCGGGGATGCCGCCGCCGGTGACGTGGGCCAGCGCCCGCACCTCGGCCTCGGCGATCAGCTTGAGGCAGTCCTGCGCGTAGATCTTGGTCGGGGTGAGCAGCTCCTCGCCGAGCGTCCGCTGGCGGCCGAAGTCGTCGATCACCACGTCCAGCCGCATCCGGCCGGCGCCCAGCAGCACGTGCCGGACCAGGGAGTAGCCGTTGGAGTGCAGGCCGGAGGAGCGCATGGCGATCACCACGTCACCCACCTCCACCCGCTCCGGGGTGAGGATCTCGCTCTCCTCCACCACGCCGACGCCGGTGGCGGAGATGTCGTACTCGTCGGGGCGCAGCACGCCCGGGTGCTCGGCGGTCTCGCCACCCAGCAGCGCGCAGCCGGCGTACCGGCAGCCGTCCGCGATGCCCGCGCCGATCTCGGCGACCTTGTCCGGCACGACCTCGCCGGTGGCGATGTAGTCGAGCAGGAACAGCGGCTCGGCGCCGCAGGCGACCAGGTCGTCGACGACCATGGCGACCAGGTCGATGCCGACCGTGTCGTGGATGTCGAGCTGCTGCGCGATCACCAGCTTGGTGCCGACGCCGTCGGTCGAGGAGGCCAGGATCGGATTCTTGTACTTCTTCGTGTCCAGCCGGAACAGGCCGGCGAAGCCGCCCAGGTCACCCAGGACCTCCGGGCGCCGGGTCTCCTTGACCTTGGACTTGAGCAGCTCGACCGCGCGGTCGCCCGCCTCGATCGACACCCCGGCGTCGGCGTACGAGACCGAGCGTTTGCGCTGCGTCCGGCCGGACCCCGCCGACCAGGGCTGGCGGTCGCCGCCGGCGCCCGTCGGGCTGGATCCTGCGCCGCTGCGCTCGGACACGTGCGTCACGGTTCTCCCCTTTGTGGTTCCCGCGAGCCCGGAGCGGCCGGACCCGCGTCGGTGGTGCTACGGGTGGTGGGTCGGTGTGGCGACGAGCGGACCGGTCGGCCCGGCCGCCTCGGCGGCGACCCGGCGTCCCACTCCTTCGAGCACGTGCTTGCCGATCAGGTTCCCGGCCGGCAGTTCGATCGGATACTCCCCATCGAAGCACGCCCGGCAGAGCCGGCTCTTCGGCTGCTCGGTCGCGGCGATGAGACCGGGCAGCGATACGTACCCGAGCGTGTCGGCGCCGATCGAGCGCCGGATGCCCTCGTTGTCCAGCCCGTTGGCCAGCAGTTCGGCCCGGGTGGCGAAGTCGATGCCGTAGAAGCAGGGCCAGCTCACCGGCGGCGAGGAGATCCGGACATGGACCTCCAGGGCGCCCGCCTCGCGCAGCAACCGGACGATCGCCCGCTGGGTGGTGCCGCGGACGATCGAGTCGTCCACCACCACCAGGCGCTTGCCGCGTACGTTCTGCCGCAGCGGGTTCAGCTTCAGCCGGACGCCGAGCGCGCGCAGCGTCTGCGAGGGCTGGATGAAGGTGCGCCCGACGTACGGGTTCTTCATCAGGCCCTGGCCGTAGGTGATGCCTGATTCCTCGGCGTAGCCGATCGCGGCCGGCGTGCCGGACTCCGGCACCGGGATCACCAGGTCGGCCTCGACCGGGTGCTCCTTGGCGAGCTGACGGCCGATCTGCACCCGCGCGGCGTGCACGTTACGGCCGGCGATGGTGGCGTCCGGCCGGGCGATGTACACGTACTCGAAGAGGCAGCCCTTGGGCTCGGGCGCGGCGAACCGGCTGGAGCGCAGCCCGTTCTCGTCGATGGCGATCAGCTCGCCCGGCTCGACCTCGCGGACCACGCTCGCGCCGACGATGTCCAGCGCGGCGGTCTCGCTGGCCACCACCCAGCCGCGTTCGAGCCGGCCGAGCACCAGCGGGCGTACGCCGTGCGCGTCGCGCGCCGCGTAGAGCGTCGACTCATCCATGAAAACGAAGCTGAACGCGCCGCGCAGTTGCGGCAGCACCTCCAGCGCCGCCGCCTCGACCGACAGGTCGGGCCGGCTGGCCAGCAGCATCGTCACCAGCGAGGTGTCGTTCGTCGAGCCGTCCGGGTCGAGCCCGCGCACTGCGGCCTCGCGCTGCAGCTCGGCGGTGTTGACCAGGTTGCCGTTGTGCGCCAGCGCGATGGTGGTGCCGGCGCTGGTGGCGCGGATCGTCGGCTGGGCGTTCTCCCAGGTCGAGCCGCCGGTGGTGGAGTAGCGCGCGTGCCCGATCGCGACGTGCCCGCGCAGGCTCGCCAGCGTCGGCTCGTCGAACACCTGGGCGACCAGGCCGAGATCCTTGTAGACCACGACGCCGGAACCGTCGCTCACTGCGATGCCCGCGGCCTCCTGGCCCCGGTGCTGGAGGGCGTAGAGCCCGAAGTAGGTGAGGTTGGCGACCTCTTCCCCGGGGGCCCAGACGCCGAAGACGCCGCACGCGTCCTGGGGGCCGGGTCGCTCGGGGTCAAGGTCGTGGCTCAGCCGGCCATCGCCTCGGGGCACCTGCCGCTCCCTCTTGGTGGGGTCTGGACTGGCCTGGCGGAGTCGGGGGTCAGCTCCGCACGCTATGGGCCGGGACCGTCGTCGGGTCTCAGTGTACGCGAACAGCAGTCGATACCGACAGTCACGGAGTCCCCGCTCAGGGTGAGTGCGGGTTGCGGCCGCCCGCCGGCTAAATCGGGAGGTACGCGGAAAGGTCGGCCCGGTTCCCCGACACCCGTACGCGACCGTCGGTGACCGCTCGCGCCCAGTCGAGGCGTCCGGTGGCGAGCGCCAGCCACGTCGGCGGGTCCATCTCCACCACGTTCGGGGGCGTGCCGCGGGTGTGTCGTGGACCACTCACGCACTGCACCGCACCGTAGGGTGGGACGCGCACCTCCACCGATCGGCCGGGGGCGCGATCCGTGAGGGCAGCCAAGAGGGTCCGGACCGCCTCCCGGAGGACCGGCCGTTCGGGCGTACGCCCCTCGTCCAGCGCCGCCAGGGCGGCGAGTACCGCTTCGGAATAAGCGTGCGGAGAGGACACGACGGGACGATACGACCCGGCAGAACGCCGCCCTGCGGCGGCCCTGGGTAGAGATGATCCGGTCAGACAAGGCATAGTTGCCGACGGCGTTATTCGTACCGTGAGTGATCAACCTCGGCCGAGCGGCCGGCGGAGAGATCAGACCCGGAAGGCGGTGGACGTGTCAACACACCGACGTGCCTGGAAGCAGCGGGCCGGTGTGGTCGTAGCGCTGGTCTTCGGCGCCCTGCTCACCGTCCCCGCCACCCCCGTCCTGGCCGCACAGATCGTCACCGCGACTAACTCCGTGACGATCGAGGCCGGCCGAAGCAGCGCAGTCACGGTCACGGTTCGCCCGAACAACGGTGAGACCTCTGCCGATATCGACGTGCAGGACCTGCCCGACGGCGTCAACTGCGGAGGCTGCGGCCGGGTCGATTTCAACGGCGAGCAGGACCAGACGGTCACGCTGAACCTGTCGGCTGCCGCCAACGCTCCCGCCAATAACGCCTCAGCACGAATCACGGTGAGCGGCGGGGGCGCGCGTCCGCTCCGTGTCACCGTCAGGGCGGCCGCGCCGCCCACGCCGCAGCAGCCGCAGACCGTCAAGACGGTGTCCGGCAAGGTGGTAAACGCCGACGGCGACCCGATCGAAGGCGCCCTCGTCATGCTGCGCGACAGCGCGGGCAAGGAGCGCCGTACCAACACCAGCGGCAACGGCAACTTCAGCTTCAGCGGCTCCGACTCCAACCCGATCGCGCCCGGCCGGATCGAGGTGGGTGCCTCGACCGACGGCGCCACCCCGGTCGCCAGGTCGATAAACGCCAGCGCCGGCCAGTCCGTGACCGGCGTCCGGCTCAGCATTCAGCTGCGGGCGTCGGCGAGCCCGAGCGCCACCCCGTCGGCGAGTGAGTCCGCCCCGCCGTCGGACGAGCCGCTCGAGGAGGACCCGGCCGACACCCCGGCCACCGACGCGCCGGCCGCCCAGGAGCCGACCGCGAACGAGGACTCCGGGGGCATGGGCTCCTGGCTGCTGATCCTGCTCGGTGGCCTGTTCGTCGCCGTCGGTGTGGGCACCATCGTGCTGCTCTACATGCGGCGCAAGAACGAGGGCGACGACGGTGACGGCGACGGCCCGGGTGGACCGGTCGGTCCGGGTGGCCCCGGCGGCGCCGCCGCGGCCGGCGCGATCCCCGCGGCCCGGGGCGCCTACCACGGCACCGACGACCAGACCCGCGTCGTGAACGGCATGGGCGCCGGACCGGCGGCGACGATGGTCGGCGGCCCGTCGATCAGCGACGCCCCCACCATGCTCCAGCGGCCGGTCGTGGACGACGTCCCACCGGACCCGTACGGCGCACCGCCCGGACCGGCGTACGGCGTCGGCGCGGGACAGGCCGGGTACGGCTACGGCGACGACGCGCCCGGTCAGGGCGGCTACGGCGCCGGCAACGGCTACGGCGACGCGCCCGCCTCCGGCGGCGGATACGGCACCGCCCCCTCCTCGGGCGGCGGCTACGGCAACGGTCCGTCCTCCGGGGCCGGCTACGGCAGCCCGGACTACGCCGCGGGCGCCGCGGCCGGCGCGGCCGGATACGCGGCCCAGGGCGGCGGCTACGGCAACGAGCGCTTCGACGAGCCCACCGGCCGCTACACCGGCGACAGCACGCAGTACGCGCCGGCGGCCGACCCGTACCCGACCAGCACCTACCAGCCGGAGCAGGACCGCGGGTACGACCAGTCCGGCCCGGCCGGGTACGGCCGCGACGCGGAGCAGGGTGACGGCTACCGCTCCGGCGGCGGGTACGGCGCAGCCTCGGGTGGCTACGACAACGCGCCCACCGGCGGCTACGACAGCGGCCGCCAGCAGGGCGGTTACGGCGACGCCCCGGCGGGCGGCTACGGCGGCGCCGGTGGCTACGGCGACGCCCCGGCCGGCGGGTACGGCGACGCGGGCTACGGCGGTGGCCGGGCCACCGGTGGATACGGCGACGCCCCGGCCGGTGGCTACGACAGCGCGCCCGCAGGCGGGTACGACGCCCCGGCCGGTGGCTACGACGCCGGCCGCCAGCAGGGCGGCTACGGCGACGCTCCGGCCGGTGGATACGACAGCCCGGCCGGTGGCTACGACGCCGGCCGCCAGCAGGGCGGCTACGACAACGCCCCGGCCGGTGGCGGCTACGGCAGCACCGGCGGATACGACGGCGGGCACCAGGCGGGCGGATACGGCCAGCAGGGCGGCGGATACGGCGACGGCTACAGCCAGTCCCCGCAGGGTGGCTACGGCCAGCAGGGTGGTTACGGCCAGGAGCCGCCGCAGCAGCGCGGTGGCGGCTACGACAACGCCTACCCCAACGACCCGGCGCAGGCCGGTCGCGCCCGCCCGGACGCGCAGGGGGACCGCGGCGGCCGGCGTCTCGACTGGCTGGACGACTGACAGGCACCAGCACGCATGACTGTGGCCGCCCGCGTTCGCGGGCGGCCACAGTCGTTGGTTGATACCCCGTCGCGCGGGTGGTGGAGCCGGTGACTCAGGCGGCGGCGAAGTAGTCCTGGCGCAGCACCGGCACCACGTCGGAGACGCCGACCTCGGTCGCGACGTCGACGTCCTCGGCGAAGCCACCCTCGGCGAGTTCCCGGCCGGACACGCACCCCCGCACCGCCGCCGGCACATCAGGGGTGCTGGCGAGCGCGGCCAGCGCCATCGCTGCCTCCACCGAAAGTCCGCCGGGCACCCCGGCGAGCGCGTCGAGCACGCAGGCCGCGCCGAGCTGGTCCTCCACGCAGGGCCGCAGTGACCCGTCGGGCCAGCGCTCCCCGGCCGCCACCACACCCACGGGAGCGTCGGTCGAGCCGTACCCCTGGGTGCGGAGCCAGCGCCCGACGGCGCGCGCGTTGCGCAGGCAGGCCGCGACCACCGGCACTCCGGTGGCGCTCGCGGCGACGCTGATCGCCGAGCCGTTCGGCGACGGCAGCACCAGGTCGGCGACGACGGGCGCGGCCCGCAGCGCCGCCGGGGAGAGCGACCACGGGTGCTCCGCTGTCGTCCTCCGGCGGCCCACCGCGGCTACGGCGCCGACCCGGCGGGCGTAGTCGGCGGCCTGCTCGCCCCACGGGAACGGGTGCACCCGCATGCCGCGGCTCACCGCCACCTCCACGGCGGTGGTGAACGACAGCACGTCCACCACCACCAGGGCGGCGCAGACCCGGCCGAGCTCCGCCGCCCCGGTCAGTCCCCAGTCGAAGCGGGCACCGGCGCCGGGCTGGGCGAAAACGGCCAAGGCCGGGGCCTCAGCGCCGGTCCGGCGCCGGCTCACCGGGAGCCGGGCCGTCGGACCCGTCGGCAGGCGCCGAAGCGTCCTGCGCCGGGGTCGCGTCGGCGGCCGGCGCGGTCTCGTCGGAATCCGCGTCGGACGCGGCCGGAGCGGAGTCGGTGGCGGCCGGCGCGGGCGCCTCGGCCGGCGAGGCGTCCGTGCCCGTCTCGGCGATCGGCTCGGAGGCGACCTCGGCCGGGTCCACGCCGACCGGCTGCTCGGCGGTGGCCGGAAGCACGGTGGTGGTCCCGGTACGGGTCGCCGCCACCTCCACCCGCGCCGCCTCGGCCGCGCCGAACAGGCGCGGCAGCGTGCCGCTGTGCGCCTCGCGCAGCTCGTCCAGGCCGATCCGGAACTGGCCGTGCACCTCCAGCGCGCCGGAGGCCGGGTCGGTGACGCCGATGAACTCCCACGGCACGCCGCGCTCGGCGCAGAGGGCGGTGAACGCCTTCTCGTGCCCGCGCGGCACCGACACCAGCGCCCGGCCGGCGGACTCGCTGAACAGGAACACGAACGGCATCGAGCCACCGGCGAAGTGCTCCGGCACCACGACCCGGGCGCCGACGCCGCGGCGCAGGGCCGACTCGACCAGGCTCTGCGCCAGGCCGCCGTCGGAGAGGTCGTGCGCCGAGCTGAGGTGACCGACGCGGGCCGCCTCGGCCAGCAGCTCGGCGAGCTGCCGCTCACGGGCCAGGTCGACCTGCGGCGGGATGCCGCCCAGGTGCTCGTGGGTCACCCAGGCCCACTCCGAGCCGGACAGCTCGACGTGCGTCTCGCCCAGCAGGAAGAGCTGGTCGTGGTCGCCGGCCGCGCGGGGCACGAAGCCCATCGGCACCCGGTTCGCCACGTCGTCGAGCACGCCGAGCACGCCGACCACCGGGGTCGGGTGGATGGCCGCGGCGCCGGTCTGGTTGTAGAAGCTGACGTTGCCGCCGGTCACCGGGATGCCCAGCTCCAGGCAGCCGTCCGCCAGGCCGCGTACGGCCTCGGCGAACTGCCACATCACGCCCGGGTCCTCCGGCGAGCCGAAGTTCAGGCAGTTGGTGACCGCGATCGGCTTCGCGCCGGTCACCGCCACGTTCCGGTACGCCTCGGCCAGCGCCAGCTTCGTGCCGTGGTACGGGTCGAGGCGGGCGTACCGGCCGTTGCCGTCGACGGAGAGCGCGACGCCGAGGCCGCTGCGCTCGTCGATCCGGATCACGCCGGAGTCCTCCGGCTGGGCGAGCACGGTGTTGCCGAGCACGTAGCGGTCGTACTGCTCGGTGATCCAGGTCTTGTCGGCCAGGTTGGGCGACGCGATCATGCGCAGCACGGTCTCCCGGAGCGCCTCCGGGGTGTTCGGCCGGGGCAGCGTCTCGGCGCGGTCGGCCTGGAGCAGGATCAGGTCGGCCGGCTCGCGCATCGGCCGGGCGTAGACCGGGCCGTCGTCGACGAGCGAGCCCGGCGGCACGTCCACCACGAGCTGGTCACGCCAGGTGACGACCAGGCGGCCCGGCTGGCCGTCCGGGGACGGCGCGGTGACCTCGCCGATGGCGGTGGCCCAGACGCCCCACTTCTCGGCGGTCTTGAGGACCGCGTCGAGCTTGTCCGGCGACACGACGAGCAGCATCCGCTCCTGGGACTCGCTGGCCAGGATCTCGTGCGGCTCCATCGACGGCTCGCGCAGCGGCACCCGCTCCAGCCACACCCGCATGCCGGTGCCGGCGGAGGCGGCGGTCTCGGTGAGCGCGCAGGTCAGGCCGGCGCCGCCGAGGTCCTGGATGCCGACGACCAGTTCGGCGTCGTACAGCTCCAGGCACGCCTCGATGAGCAGCTTCTCCATGAAGGGGTCGCCGACCTGCACGGACGGGCGGCGCTGCTCGCTGCCCTCGTCGAAGGTGGCGCTGGCCAGCACCGACACGCCGCCGATGCCGTCGCGGCCGGTCTTGGCGCCCACCAGGACCACGATGTTGCCGGGGCCGGTGGCGTCCTTCTTCTGCAGGCGGTCGACCGGCAGCACGCCCAGGCAGAGCGCGTTGACCAGCGGGTTGCCCTGGTAGCAGGGGTCGAAGACGACCTCGCCGCCGATGTTGGGCAGGCCGAGGCAGTTGCCGTAGCCACCGACGCCGGCGACCACGCCGGGCAGCACCCGGGCGGTGTCCGGGTGGTCGGCCGCGCCGAAGCGCAGCGGGTCCATCACGGCGACCGGGCGCGCGCCCATGGCGAGGATGTCGCGGACGATGCCGCCGACGCCGGTCGCCGCGCCCTGGTACGGCTCGACGAAGCTCGGGTGGTTGTGCGACTCGACCTTGAAGGTCACCGCCAGCTCGTCGGAGACCTGGACCACGCCGGCGTTCTCCCCGATGCCGGCGAGCAGCCGGTCGCTCGGCGGGGCCTTCTCGCCGAACTGGCGCAGGTGCACCTTGCTCGACTTGTAGGAGCAGTGCTCGCTCCACATGATCGAGTACATGGCCAGCTCGGCCTGGGTGGGCCGGCGGCCGAGGATGTGCCGGATCCGGTCGTACTCGTCGTCGCGGAGGCCCAGCTCGGCGTACGGCTGAAGCTCTTCCGGCGTCTCGGCGGCCCGGGGGACGGTGTCCACGCCCGGCGCCCACTCGTCGGTCGGGCCGCCCTGCGGCTCCCGCAGGGCCGGGTCCGGATGGGTGGTCATGACGTCTCCTTGTTGCGCTCGCCGCCCGTGCGGCGGGTGAGCCGACCGATGATCACGGCCACCATCACGCCGGCGCTCCCACCAGGTGCTTGAGCACCGAGGTGAAGAAGCCGAGGCCGTCCAGGGACGGGCCGGTGAGCGCCTCCACCGCGTGCTCGGGGTGCGGCATGATGCCGACCACGTTGCCGGCCTCGTTGGTGATCGCGGCGATGTCGCGCAGCGATCCGTTGGGGTTGCCGCCGACGTAGCGGGCGACGACGCGGCGCTGGATCTCCAGCCGGTCGAGCGTCGCGGCGTCCGCGACGTAGCAGCCCTCGCCGTTCTTGACCGGGACGAGCACCTCCTGGCCCGGCTGGAACGCGTTGGTCCAGGCGGTGCCGGTGGCCTCGATCCGCAGGACCTGGTCCCGGTTGCGGAAGTGCAGGTGCTGGTTGCGGGTGAGCGCGCCGGGCAGCAGGTGCGCCTCGCAGAGGATCTGGAAGCCGTTGCAGATGCCGAGGACCGGCAGGCCACCTCGCGCGGCCTGGACGATCGTCTCCATCACCGGGGCGAACCGGGCGATGGCGCCGCAGCGCAGGTAGTCACCGTAGGAGAAGCCGCCGGGCAGGACGACGGCGTCCACCCCGTGCAGGTCCGGGTCGCCGTGCCAGAGCCGGACCGCCTCGGCGCCGGCGATCCGCACGGCGCGGGCCGCGTCCCCGTCGTCGAGCGAGCCGGGGAAGGTCACCACACCGACCCGGGCGGTCACGACTGCGCGCCCGCGGTCTCGTCGGTGTTTACCACGCGGACGGTGAAGTCCTCGATGACCGGGTTGGCCAGCAGCTTGTCGGCGATCTCGCGGGCCCGGTCCAGGTCCGGTTCGCCGGTGAACTCGATCTCGATCCGCCTGCCGATCCGAACCGAGGCGACGTCGCTGACGCCGAGCCGGGGCAGCGCGTTCGCGACGGCCTGGCCCTGCGGATCGAGGATCTCGGGCTTGAGCATGACGTCGACTACGACGCGAGGCACGGGGCACTCCTGACTGTGTACGCAGTTGGGTGCCGGCCCACTATCGGGCGAGCGCAGCCAGCCTACCTGGCAGATACCGCCCGGCCCGAACCGGCCGGGGGCAGTTCCGGCAGTGCCGGGCGGGACCGGCGACGCCGGCCGGGCACCGTTGCCCGTTCGTTGCTGCGTCGATGCGAATTCGTTGCGCTCGGTGCCTGTGGGTGACCCTCCGCACCCCCCTCTACCAGGCATTCTGCTGCGAAACGCCCCAGCTTGGACAGGTATCCGACACCACGTCGACGCGACACGCGGCGGACGTCACGCCATCGGCGTTTTTCGATTCATCTCTTGTGACACCGCGAGGCACGCCCGTAGCATGCATCGTCAGATGTCGATGCACCCGATCGACGTCTCTCGCCGGCTCCCCCGTCCGGCGGGTGTCATTCTGCCCGGCAACCCCGGGCGTCGCGCAGAAGGAGCCCCGACATGCGCCTCCGTCCCCTGCTCGCCGTGCTGACCACCGCGCTGGCCGGTGTCCTGGCCACCGCCTCCGGCGCCGCCGCCGCGCCGGCCGGCCCGCAGCCGATCATCGGTGGCGGCACCGTCTCGTCCGCGCCCTGGGCCGCCGCCGTCTTCAGCAACGGCTCGTTCACCTGCTCCGGCAGCGTGATCGCGCCCCAGTGGGTGCTCACCGCCCGGCACTGCGTCAGCGGCACCATGTCCGTGCGGGTCGGCAGCGTCTACTACGCCTCGGGTGGCGTCACCCGCACCGTGAGCGCCTCCTACACCCGCTACGACCTGGCCCTGCTGCGCCTGTCCAGCACGGTGAGCACCTCCGCCGTCTCGCTCGCCAGCAGCAACCCGCCGGTCGGCTCCACGAACACCATCTACGGCTGGGGCATGACCTGCTACAGCGGTTGCGGCGCGTCGCCCCAGCTCAAGACCGCGAGCGTACGGGTGACCAGCACCAGCGTCACCGACGCGTACGGCGGCCAGGCGATCCGGAGCACCCGGGTCAACGGCAACGCCTGGCGGGGCGACTCGGGTGGCCCGCAGTTCTACAACGGCCAGCAGGTCGGCGTGGCCTCCACCGCCGACGGCCAGAGCATCCAGAACTACGGCAGTGTCGCGTACAACCGGTCCTGGATCGCCTCGACGGCCGGTGTCTGACGGTTGATGCCGATGCGGCGCGGATCGGCCGGGAGCAGCCCGGCCGTCCGCGCCGCGTCGTTTTTCAGCATGCGATCAGCTGAACACGGCTCCCGAACCACCCGGCCGGGGGCTGACAGCATCGGAAACGTGCTGGTCGTGACGACGGATCAACTGCCTGGCTACGAGATCCGCCAGATCCTCGGCGAAGTGGTCTCGTCGATGGCGAGGACCCGCAACCCGTACCGCGAGGGGGTCAAGAACCTGCGCGGTGGCGCATACGACCCGCTGGCGCCGGACAACCTGACCCGGTGGCGTACCGACTCGGTGGCCCGGCTCGGCGAGGAGCAGGGCGGCCTCGGCGCGAACGCGGTGATCGGCATGCGCTTCGACAGCCGCGACTGCGGCGAGATGTGGATGGAGATCTGCGCGTACGGCACGGCGGTGATCGTCGCGCCCAAGATGCCGGACGTCATGCCGCCGGACCAGCCGGCGATCGCGGCCGAGACCGCCCACGACCCGGAGATCGCCTCCGCCCCGGGCGGCATCGCCGAACCGGCCAGCGCCCCCAACCTGAGTTCCGCAGCCGAAACCCCCACCGGCCCCTGACCCCTCGCTTTGCGGCGTCGATCATGAGGTTGACGGCAGGAATGATCTCCCTGAGTGCCGCCAACTTCATGATCGCCGGGGAAAGAGCCTGGGTCAGAGGATGGGGGGTGGGGAGTAGGTGGCGGCCTGGGGGTGGGTCTCCACGACCTTGGTGATCCTCGCGGTCACGCGGTTGACCTGGTCGGCGGCGGCACCAACGAAGGCGTTGCGGTCGGCCACCAGGGTGTCGATCTCGGCCCGGGTCAGGCCCAGCCGGCCGTCGGCGGCCAGGCGGTCGAACAGGTCGTTCTCCGCCGCGCCCTTCTCCCGCATGGCCAGCGCCACGGCGACCGCGTGCTCCTTGATCACCTCGTGCGCGACCTCCCGGCCGACACCCCGGCGTACGGCTGCCACCAGGATCTTCGTGGTGGCGAGGAACGGCAGGAAGCGCTCCAGCTCCCGATTGATCACCGCCGGGTACGGACCGAACTCGTCCAGCACGGTGAGGAACGTCTGGAACAGCCCGTCGGCGGCGAAGAAGGCGTCCGGCAGCGCCACCCGGCGCACCACCGAGCAGGAGACGTCGCCCTCGTTCCACTGGTCACCGGCCAGCTCGCCGACCATCGACAGGTAACCCCTGATGATCACCGCGAAGCCGTTCACCCGCTCCGACGAGCGCGTGTTCATCTTGTGCGGCATGGCGCTGGACCCGACCTGGCCCGGCTTGAAGCCCTCGGTGACCAGCTCCTGGCCCACCATCAGCCGGATCGTGGTGGCCAGCGACGACGGCGCGGCGGCCACCTGGGCCAGCGCGGAGAGCACGTCGAAGTCCAGCGAACGCGGGTAGACCTGGCCGACGCTGTCCAGCACCCGGCTGAAGCCCAGGTGCCCGGCCACCCGCTGCTCCAGCTCGGCCACCTTCCCGGCGTCGCCGTCGAACAGGTCGAGCTGGTCGGCGGCGGTGCCCACCGGCCCCTTGATCCCCCGCAGCGGGTAGCGGCCGATCAGGTCCTCCAGCCGCTCGTACGCGATCAGCAGCTCCTCCGCGGCGGACGCGAAGCGCTTGCCGAGCGTGGTGGCCTGCGCGGCGACGTTGTGCGACCGGCCGGTCATCACCAGCGCCGAGTACTCGCCCGCGTGCCAGCCCAGCCGGGCCAGCGTGGCGACCACCCGGTCCCGGATCAGCTCCAGCGAGGCACGGATCTGGAGCTGCTCGACGTTCTCGGTGAGGTCCCGGGAGGTCATCCCCTTGTGCACGTGCTCGTGCCCGGCGAGCGCGCTGAACTCCTCGATCCGGGCCTTCACGTCGTGCCGGGTGACCCGCTCCCGCGCCGCGATCGAGGCCAGGTCGACGTCGTCGACCACCCGCTCGTACGCCTCGACCACGCCGTCCGGCACCGGCACGCCGAGATCACGCTGGGCCTTGAGCACCGCCAGCCAGAGCCGGCGCTCCATCCGGACCTTCTCCTCCGGCGACCAGAGGGCGACCAGTTCGGGCGAGGCGTACCGGTTGGCGAGCACGTTCGGGATCGTCGTCACGGCCCTCATTCTCGCGTACGGGCTCGCGCCGCCACCGGTCGGCCCGCTGGTGGCGGACGCCCTGGACCGGTCCGGCCCGGGGCGTCCGTCTTATCCGGTCAGGGCAACAGGTTGATCAGATCCGGGTGACCGGCAAGCGCCGTGACCTGCTCCAGAGTGAGCGGCGGGGTCGCGCCACCCTTGACGCCCTTCGGCCAGCGACGCCCGAAGTCTCCGTCCGTCGGCATGTCCGAGGCGCCTCCGGTGTTGGGCCGGTTGTCGATCACCACCTCGACCGTGCCGCGGTCGGGTCGCTGGACGAACACGCTGTAGACCACCGACCCGGCCGGACGGGAGACGATCGTGACGACCCGGTTCCCGTCCGGGCGGGTCGACTCGGTGCACTCGCCGTCATGCGCGTGCGCCCGGTGCGTCGCGGGCGGGAGCGCCCCGACCGTGGCGCAGCTCAGCACCAGCGCCGCGCGGCGCTCCACGATGATCTCCCCGTCGCCGGCCAGCCCGCCTCGCTGCACCATGAAGTTGTACGACAGCGAAGTTGGGCCGTTTAGCCCGAGGCCTCCTTGCTGGAAGGGCAGCAGGTAAATCATCCCGTCCGGTGAGATGGCGTCGAGCGCGGCCATGGGCGCATCCGACGTAGCGCCGTGATTCTCCCACCCGCGGGAATCGAAGGTCTGCGCAGTGGCGGTTCCCGCCGGTGGCCGGGGGGCCAGGACGAGCGACGGCTCCCGTGCAATCTCGATCGTCTGTTCCATCGAGAGCGCCGGCTTGTCCTGCGTGAGATAGAGGCGGACCAGCGTGCCGTCCGGGCGAAGCGACTCGATCAGGTAGCTGTTGCTTCCCGTCGGCCGTGCCGAGTCGGGGCGCGAGCCGAAACCGGTGAGCATCCGCCGGGCTCGCAGGCGCTCGCCACCAGGGAACTCGGTCACCGTGCAGTAGCGGGCGGCGAGCGCGGCGGTCGGGCAGGGCGGCGCGAGCGACCAGGCGAGCTCGCCGTCGCGCACCAACTGAAGGGTGACCTGCGCGGCCCGCTTTCCGACCCGAAACGTGGCGGCATACAGCACCGGTGCGTCGACGTTCAGCCGGCCCTTGGGCTCGAATCCGACCGGGGTCGGGCTGCTCTCCCCGCCCCATCTGGTCAGCCACGTGAAGTCGGATGCCTGCCGGCGCAGGGCGCTGGTCAGAGCAGCGTCGAGACGCGCCGCGTCCGCGGCGGTGCCCGCGACAGTGGTCACGGTGGAAATGGCCGTCGGTGTGGGGGACGGCTCCGGCGCGAGAACGACGGCCCGGTCGACCACGACCGGGATCAGTTGCACGACGGCGACCGGGAGCTTGTCCTCGGCAGTGACGGTCCTGAGGCTCAGGTTCAGAAACGTGCCGTCCCGACGCAGTGCTGTCACACCAGCGCTCTCTGTCCGGCTCGACATCTGATCCCGGAGCTGCGGAGGTACCTCCTGCTCCCAGACCGACCGGTGGTACCTGATCTTCTCGCCGTCCGGACCCGTCTGCTCGCCGCACTCGACGGCGTTCTTGGAACATCCGCGAGCCGCCTCGGCCTGCCAGCTCTTCGCGCCGTCAGGAGTGATCTGCAGGCTCGCGACCAGGTCCACCCCGTCCGCCCGGAAGCTGCCGTTTCCCCGGTAACCGAGGGAGCCGGGGCCCATCACGTTGGAAGCCCACGCGGGGGTGTCAATCACCGGCCCGTCCTTGACCGCCCAGGCCAGGCGCGGCACCGCGCGGGTCAACGCCGCGATCACCGCGGCGTCGATCCGGTCCAGGTCCTGATCGCTGCCGGGAATCGTCGTGACGGCCGGTGCCGGCTTGGCCGGCTGGGCATGCGGCTTGCCGATGAGCGTCGTGGTGCCGACCAGCACTGCCGCCACCACAGCGGCAACAGCCGTCATGCCGCCCCCGATCCGCAGCCGCCGGGCCCGGCGCTGTCCGCTGATCACCCGGTCGACATCCACCGTGGAGACCGGCGGCTCGCCGATCAGGTCGTCGAACAACTGTCGGTACGTCATGACAGCTCCCCTCGGGTCGACGGGATGCCGCCCAGTAGCAGGCGCAACGCCTCCAGGCCGCGTGCGGACTGGCTCTTGACCGTGCCGGTACTGATACCCATGACGTCGGCGGTCTCCTCCACCGACAGGTCGCAGTAGTAGCGGAGCACCAGCACGGCGCGCCGCCGGGGCGGTAGCTGGCCGAGCAGGGCGAGCAGCATGTCGCGTTCGGCGAGCGTGGGCTCCGGCAGGATCATGTCGGCGGTCTCCGGCACCGTGTCGGTGCTGTGCTCGCGCCGCCAGGGCCGCCGCCGCTCGTCCAGCCAGGCGTTTGTGAGCATTCCGCGCACGTACGCGTCGATGTTCTCCGCCGCGCGGACCCGGCGCCAGTGCCGGTAGAGCTTGCCGATCGTGATGGAGACCAGGTCGTCGGCGGTGTGCCACTCGCGGCAGAGGAGGTACGCGGTGCGGCGCAACGACTCCAGCCGGGCGGTGACGAACTGCCGGTACTCGTCTTCCTCGGCCCGGTTCACGTCCCGGAGCCTCTCGTACGCCTCATGCCCAGGTGACGCGGCCGAGCCGCCCTCGGGTTGCTCCGGGCGCCGACGGGAACGTGGAGCAGGGCTGCGGCCGGGACCGCAGCCCTGCCGGAGGCTGTCAGCGCTCCAGGATGGCTGTCACGCCCTGCCCACCGGCCGCGCAGATGGAGATCAGGCCGCGCCCGCTCCCCTTCTGATCAAGCAGCTTGGCCAGCGTGGCGACGATCCGGCCGCCGGTGGCGGCGAACGGGTGCCCGGCCGCCAGCGAGGAGCCGTTGACGTTGAGCTTCTCCCGGTCGATCGAGCCGAGCGGCGCGTCCAGGCCGAGGCGCTCCTTGCAGAACTCCGGCGACTCCCAGGCGGCGAGGGTGGCCAGCACCTGGGAGGCGAACGCCTCGTGGATCTCGTAGAAGTCGAAGTCCTGGAGGCTGAGCCCGGCCCGGGCCAGCATCCGGGGCACCGCGTACGTGGGGGCCATCAGCAGCCCCTCGTCGCCGTGCACGAAGTCGACGGCGGCGGTCTCGGACCAGGAGAACCAGGCGAGCACCGGCAGGTTGTGCGCCTTGGCCCACTCCTCGGACGCGAGCAGGACGGTCGACGCGCCGTCGGTGAGCGGCGAGGAGTTGCCGGCGGTCATGGTGGCCCGCTCGGCGTCCGCGCCGGAGGCGCCGAAGACCGGCTTGAGCGAGCCGAGCTTCTCCAGGCTGGTGTCCGGCCGCAGGTTCTGGTCGCGGGTCAGCCCCAGGTAGGGGGTCATCAGGTCGTCGAAGAACCCCTTGTCGTACGCGGCGGCGAGCCGCTGGTGCGAGCGCAGCGCGAGTTCGTCCTGCGTGGTCCGGTCGACGTTCCAGCGCAGCGCCGTCCGGGCCGCGTGCTCACCCATGGACAGTCCGGTACGCGGCTCGGCGTTGCGCGGGATCTCCGGCTTGAACGGCTGGTGCGGGCGCAGCTTCGCCGCGATCTTGAGCCGTTCGCCGAGCGTACGGGCGGAGTTGAGCTGGAGCAGGGTGCGCCGCATGTCCTCGTTGACGGCGAGTGGCGCGTCCGAGGTGGTGTCGACGCCACCGGCGATGCCGACCTCGATCTGCCCGAGGGCGATCTTGTTGGCGACCAGGATGGCGGCTTCCAGTCCGGTGCCGCATGCCTGCTGGATGTCGTACGCGGGGGTGTGCGGGTCGAGCCGGGAGCCGAGCACCACCTCACGGGTGAGGTTGAAGTCGCGGGAGTGCTTGAGCACCGCGCCGGCCACCACTTCGCCGACCCGCTCGCCGGCCAGCCCGAACCGGGCGACCAGCCCGTCGAGCGCCGCGCCGAGCATGTCGGCGTTCGACGCGTGCGCGTAGCGCGAGTTGGACCGGGCGAAGGGGATGCGGTTGCCCCCGATGACCGCGACCCGCCGGACACTCTGCACGATCGGCCTCCCTCGAAACTGTTGCCCGAACCCTACTCGCCAGTAGGCTACGCCTATGACCGACAGGTACGCGAGCTTCGTCCAGACGGGGGCCGGTCGCGCGCTGGTCAAGCGCCTCGGGCTGCCCGATCCGCCTCGACTGCGCCGGCACACGCCGGGCGACCCGCTCGTTCCCGGGCCGGTCCTGCTCGGCTCCTCGACCGGAGGCCGGATCGCCGAGCCGACCGGCAAGATCCTGACCGCCGCCGGGGTCGAGCTGGCCGATCCGGTCGCCGCCCACGACGCCGACCGCCGCTTCGCGGCCCTGGTGTACGACGCCAGCGGCATCACCGACTCCACCGGGCTGCGCCAGCTGTACGACTTCTTCCACCCGCAGGCCCGCTCGCTGGTGCCGAGCGGCCGGGTGATCGTGCTGGGCACGCCGCCGGCCGAGTGCGGCTCCCCTCGGGAGGCTACCGCCCAGCGCGCGCTGGAGGGCCTGACCCGCAGCATCGGCAAGGAGTTCGGCCGGGGCGTCACGGCCCAACTGGTCTACGTGACACGCGAGGGTGACGCCGGTACCCCGGTGAGCCTGGAGTCCACGCTCCGGTTCCTGCTCTCCGGCCGGTCCGCGTACGTCTCGGGCCAGGTGATCCGGGTCGGCGCCGGCACCGCCGTCGCGCCGGCCGACTGGGACCGGCCGCTGGACGGGCAGGTGGTGCTGGTGACCGGCGCGGCGCGGGGCATCGGCGCGGCGCTGGCGAAGGTGCTGGCCCGCGACGGCGCGCAGGTGGTGGCGCTGGACATCCCCGCGGCCGGGGACGAGCTGGCCGCCGTCGCCAACGACATCGGCGGCAGCGCGGTGCAGCTCGACCTGACCGCGCCGGATGCGCCGACCCGGCTGGCGGAGCACCTGGCGTCCCGGCACGGGCGGGTCGACGTGGTGGTGCACAACGCGGGCATCACCCGGGACAAGACGCTGGGCCGGATGGACGCCGACCGGTGGGACTCGGTGATCGACGTGAACCTGTCCAGCCAGGAGCGGATCAACGACGTACTGCTGGAACGCGACCTGATCCCGGCCGGCGGCCGGATCGTCTCGGTCTCGTCGATCGCCGGGATCGCCGGCAACCGGGGGCAGACCAACTACGCGACCAGCAAGGCCGGCGTGATCGGCCTGGTCGACTCGCTCTCCCCGGTGCTGCGCGAGCGCGGGATCAGCCTGAACGCGGTGGCGCCGGGCTTCATCGAGACGCGGCTGACCGCGCGTATCCCGTTGACCATCCGCGAGGCGGGACGGCGGATGAACAGCATGGCCCAGGGCGGCCTGCCGGTGGACGTGGCCGAGACGATCGGCTGGCTCTCCTGGCCGGCGAGCGGCGCGGTCAGCGGCAACGTGGTCCGGGTCTGCGGCCAGAGCCTCCTGGGGGCGTGATGGCACCCCGTGACCACGAGGACGACGACCTGACCCTGCACGACCTGATCGAGGGCCCCACCCGCGACCTCACGGCCGCCCGAGCCGCCGCCCTGGCCCGCACCAACGCCGCCACCCGCCCCACCTCCGACGATCATGAAGTTGACGGCACTTCTGGAGATCCACAAGGCAGCCAACCTCATGATCGACGGGGTGAAGGAGCGGTGGGGCGGCGGCGGGTGGAGTTGGACGGGCTGCCTGCCAGTGGGGCGCTTTATCGGCGGGCGCTACTCGGGGTCGTTCCGGGGG
>NZ_MAGP01000101.1 GCF_002926165.1 Micromonospora chalcea
GTGGCGCCGACGTTGTTCTACTTCGCGCCGCGCAACATCTGGGTCCTCGCGTACCAGTGGGGGCCGACCGCGTTCTCCTACCGCACCTCCAACGACCCCACCAACCCCAACGGGTGGTCGTCGGCGCAGCCGCTGTTCACCGGCAGCATCTCCGGCTCCGGCACCGGCCCGATCGACCAGACCCTGATCGCCGACGACCAGAACATGTACCTGTTCTTCGCCGGTGACAACGGCAAGATCTACCGCTCCAGCATGCCGATCGGGAACTTCCCCGGCAGCTTCGGCTCCAACTACACCACCATCATGTCCGACAGCACGAACAACCTGTTCGAAGCCGTGCAGGTCTACAAGCTGCAGGGCCAGACCCGCTACCTGATGATCGTCGAGGCCATCGGCTCCCAGGGCCGCTACTTCCGGTCCTTCACCGCCACCAGCCTGAACGGCTCCTGGACCCCGCAGGCCGCCACCGAGTCCAACCCGTTCGCCGGCAAGGCCAACAGCGGCGCCACCTGGACCAACGACATCAGCCACGGCGAACTCATCCGCACCACCGCGGACCAGACCTTCACCGTCGACCCCTGCAACCTCCAACTGCTCTACCAGGGCCGCTCCCCCAACTCCGGCGGCGACTACGGCCTCCTGCCCTACCGCCCCGGACTGCTCAC
>NZ_MAGP01000102.1 GCF_002926165.1 Micromonospora chalcea
GGCGGACGGGCGCCGGGCCGGGGGACGGCGTGACCGGCGGCGCAGCCGCCGCGCCGGGGCAGGCGGGCGTCGGGGCGTACCCCTCTCCGGGTGTGGCGCCGCGGGCGGGTGACCCGGCGGCGGAGCTGGCTGCGGCAGAGCGGCTCGCCGGGGAGGCCGACGGGTACGGGCAGCAGGCCGACGCGCTGGCCCGCACACCGGTGCTGTTGCCGACCTGGTCGGCGCCGGCCCGGGCGGTCGCGGTGTACGGCGGTTGCGCGCTCGTCGGCTCGCTGCTGATGCTTGTCGCGCTCGTGGGGTCGCCGGTGCCGGTGGCCGGGCTGGACCTGGTGGCGGCGCTGTCCTGCGCCGGGGTGCCGCTGCTGTCCTTCGTGGCCGGTCAGGTCGTGCTGGCCCGGTGGGGCCGCCCGGCGCTGGCCGGCGGTGAGGCCACGACCGGGCGGTACGTGCCGCTGGGCTTCGTGATCTGCGCGCTGGTCTCCCCGTCGCTGTTCTGCGTCTACCTGCTCCTGTTCCGCCTCCTCCGCTGACCCCAGCCCCTGTCGATCATGGACTTGTGGCCGCGGCGGTGGGCTTGATGTGGCTTTTGCCGGGGCGGAAACTGCAAGATCGCGAAGGCGTGGGGGTGGGGGCTGGCGGTAGGGTTCCCGAGGGTGGGTG
>NZ_MAGP01000103.1 GCF_002926165.1 Micromonospora chalcea
GGGCGGGGCAGGGCGGGGGGGGGGGGGCGGGGCGGCCAGGTCCGCCTGGGCGGGCCGGGCGCCGGGTGGGGCGGGGTGGGTCAGCCGGCGTGCTTGCGGCGGGCCGCCATCCGGCCGCGCTGGGTCTGGTCCAGCACCACCTTGCGGATGCGCACCGCGGCCGGGGTGACCTCGACGCACTCGTCCTCGCGGCAGAACTCCAGCGCCTGCTCCAGGGACAGCTTGCGCGGCGGGATCAGCTTCTCGGTCTCGTCGGCGGTCGACGAGCGCATGTTGGTGAGCTTCTTCTCCTTGGTGATGTTGACGTCCATGTCGTCGGAGCGGGAGTTCTCGCCGACGATCATGCCCTCGTACACCTCGGTGCCCGGCTCGACGAAGAGCTGGCCGCGCTCCTGGAGGTTGGTCATCGCGAACGCGGTGACCGCGCCGGCCCGGTCGGCGACCAGCGACCCGTTGTTGCGGGTGCGCAGCTCGCCGAACCACGGCTCGTACGACTCGAAGACGTGGTGCAGGATGCCGGTGCCGCGGGTCTCGGTGAGGAACTCGGTGCGGAAGCCGATCAGGCCGCGCGCCGGGACCAGCCACTCCATCCGGATCCAGCCGGTGCCGTGGTTGACCAGCTGCTCCATCCGGCCCTTGCGGGTGGCCAGGAGCTGGGTGATCGCGCCGAGGTACTCCTCCGGGGCGTCGATGGTCAGCCGCTCGACCGGCTCGCAGGTCTTCCCGTCGATCTCCCGGGTGACGACCTGCGGCTTGCCGACGGTGAGCTCGAAGGACTCGCGGCGCATCTGCTCGACCAGGATCGCCAGGGCCAGCTCACCACGGCCCTGCACCTCCCAGGCGTCCGGCCGCTCGGTGGGCAGCACCCGCAGCGACACGTTGCCGATCAGCTCCTTGTCGAGCCGGTCCTTGACCATCCGGGCGGTGACCTTGGCGCCCTTGACCCGGCCGACCAGCGGCGAGGTGTTGGTGCCGATGGTCATCGAGATGGCCGGCTCGTCCACGGTGATCAGCGGCAGCGGCACCGGGTTCTCGGCGTCGGCGAGTGTCTCACCGATCATGATCTCCGGGATGCCGGCCACGGCGATGATGTCGCCCGGCCCGGCGGACTCGGCCGGCTTGCGCTCCAGGCCCTCGGTCATCAGCAGCTCGGAGATGCGTACCCGCTGGGTGCTGCCGTCGGTGCGGCACCAGGCCACGGTCTGGCCCTTGCTGATCGTGCCCTGGCGGACCCGGCACAGCGCGAGCCGGCCCAGGAACGGCGAGGCGTCGAGGTTGGTGACGTGCGCCTGCAGCGGCGCGCCCTCGTCGTACGCGGGCGCGGGGATGGTGTCCAGCAGGGTGCGGAACAGCGGCTCCAGGTTGCTGCTGTCATCCGGGACCGCGCCGTCGGCGGGCTGGGTCAGCGAGGCGATGCCGTCGCGGGCGCAGGCGTAGACGATCGGGAAGTCGATCTGCTCCTCGTCGGCGTCCAGGTCGAGGAACAGCTCGTACGTGTCGTCCACGACCTCCTTGATCCGGGCGTCCGGACGGTCCACCTTGTTGATCACCAGGATGATCGGCAGCCGCGCGCGCAGCGCCTTGCGGAGCACGAACCGGGTCTGCGGCAGGGGGCCCTCGCTGGCGTCGACCAGCAGCACCACACCGTCGACCATGGTCAGGCCGCGCTCGACCTCGCCGCCGAAGTCGGCGTGACCGGGGGTGTCGATGATGTTGATGGTGACCGGTTCCGAGCCGTCCGCCGGCAGATACCGCACGCCGGTGTTCTTGGCGAGGATGGTGATGCCCTTCTCCCGCTCGAGGTCCATCGAGTCCATGACCCGCTCGGTGTTCTCACCGCGGGCGCCGTAGGCGCCGGCCTGCCGCAACATGGCGTCGACCAGGGTCGTCTTGCCGTGGTCGACGTGGGCGATGATGGCGACGTTGCGGAGGTCGGTGCGTAGCTGCATACCCTCCATACTCCTGTCTGCGGTAGCCCGGGCACGCCTCGGGGTCACCCCGAGATCGCCCGGATCTGCGTCGAAAGTGCTGTGCCGACCGTTCCAGCGACTGGCATGCTGACACCCGTGCGGGGTGTCCGATGCCTGACCTGCTGAGCTGGCTGCAGGAGCTGCCGCCCCTGCTGATCTACCTGGCCGCCGCGGCGATCGTCGCGGCGGAGACCGCGGTGATCGTCGGGCTGCTGATGCCCGGCGAGGCGACCCTGCTTCTGGTCGGCTTCCTAGCGTACGCGGGGACGCTGCGCCTCGCGCCCGTGCTGGTGGCCATGACCGCCGCCGCCGTGATCGGAGACACACTCGCGTGGCGGGCCGGGCGGCGGTACGGCCCACGGCTGCGCGCCTCGGGGGTGGGTGCCCGGATCGGGGCGCACCGGTGGCGGCGGGCCGATTCGCTGCTGGACCGGCTGGGCGGTCGCGGCGTGCTGGCCGCCCGCTGGATCGCGTTCGCCCGTACGCTGGCGCCCCGGCTGGCCGGGTCGGCCGGGATGCCGTACCGGCGGTTCGCGCCGTGGAACCTCGCCGGGGTGGCGAGCTGGGTCGGCGCCTCGGTGCTGGCCGGTTACCTGGCCGGGGAGTCGTACGAGCGGGTGTCGAAGCTGCTCGGCCAGGCCACCGGGGCGGTGCTGGCCCTGCTGCTGTGCCTGCTCGGCGTGGTGCTGGCGGGCCGCTGGCTGGGGCGCAACCCGGACCCGGTGCGCGCGCTGGCCGCCCGGGCCGCCGCGCTGCCGCCGCTGCGCTGGCTGCGGTCCCGGTACGGCGTGCTGTTCTTCCTGGTCGCGATGCGGGTCGGCCCGGCCTGGAGCCTGCTGGTCAACCTGGTGCTGGGGCTGGCGCTGCTGTTCGTCGCCGGGCTGGCCGTGGCGCTGCTGCTGGAGGCGGTGGTCCGGCACAGCGGGCTGGGCGTCCTCGACGGGCTGGTCTCCGACTGGTTCGCCGCCCGGCGTACCCCCGGGGTGGTCGACGCGGCGCAGGCCGCGGTGTCGGGGCTGCGCGGCTGGCTGCTCATCGCCGCGGTCGCCGTGGTGGCCGCCGTGGTGACGGGGCGGGGCCGGCCGTGGCGGGCCGACCCGCTCGGGGTGCTGGGCACCGTCGGCGCGGCGGTGCCGCTGGTGTTGCTCGTCGTTGTCGCGGAGCTGACCGATCCGGGTGGCCCGGACCGGGCCGGTGACCTGTTCCCGACCCAGAACGCGGTGGTGACGGCGAGCCTCGGCACGCTGGCCTGGCTGCTGTCCCGCGGCGTGCGCTGGCCGGCCGGCGTGGCCGTCTGGACGGCCGCGTCGGCAGGCGTGGTCATGGTCACCGGCGCGCGGCTCTACCTGGGACTCAGCACCGCGAGCGGCACCGTCACGGCGGTGCTGCTGGGCATCGCCTGGACCACCGTGTTCGTGGTGGCGTGGGCGACCCGGGACCGGCTGGCGGACGGCGCCGAGCGGCCGGACCCGGCGGACGGGGATCCGGCCCCACGGGACGCGCCGCCCCGGCCCCGGCGGCGCCGGTCGGCGTCTCGGGTACCCCGCGGACCTGCCGATCCTTGTTAGGGTGCGCCGACGGCAACGACGGGGGAGGTCGGATGCGGCGAGGATTCGGCAGGTGGGCCGCGATGGCGGTGGCGGCGCTGCTCGCGACGGGCACGCTGACGGCGTGCGGCGAACAGGAACGGCCGGTCCGCGAGGTCGCCGCGGACCTGCCCACGGCGGCGCCGGCGGACGAACCGCAGGAGGCGCCCGCCGACGCGCCCAGCGAGGAGCCACCGGCGGTCGCGGCGATGGGTGGGCGGCCCAGCCCGAGCGCGTCGGCGAAACCGAAACCGGCCGCGAAGCCGTCCCGCACGTCCACGGCCCCGCTGGCCAAGCCGAAGCCGCCGACCGAGACCCAGGTGCCTCCCGCCCCGCCGAAGCCGGCGGACGAGGGCTGTAAGCCGAGCTACCGGGGCACCAAGGCCAGCCAGAGCCAGGTGAAAGCGGCGCTCGCGGACGCCGCAGCGCGCACGTACTGGCCGACCTCGGCGCCGGACATCCGCATCCCGTCGGCCCTGATGAAGGCCACCGCCTGGCAGGAGAGCGGGTGGCAGTCCAACATCATCGCCTGCGACACCGGGGTCGGGCTGATGCAGGTCATGCCGGCCACGGCGGAGTGGATGAACCAGCGGTTCGGGCAGTCGTACGACATCGACGCCTACCGCGACAACGCCTACCTGGGCGGCACGTACCTGGCCTGGCTGACCAAGTACATCGGCGACATGTACTTCGAGTCCGACTACCGCCTCGACGCCTCGCTGTGCACGTCCACGTTGAACTCCTGCCTGCTCAACGCCGTGATCGCGGCGTACAACTACGGGCACGGCGCGGTGGCGCGGGAGGATCAGCCGCTGACCATCCCCAACCCGCAGTACGTGCGCAACGTGCGGGCGCTGATGACCGAGTGCGAGTGCCTGAGCTTCTGAGCGAACGAGCGAACGAGCGGACAAACGAACGGGCGGGGCCGGCGAACGTGCCGGCCCCGCCCTGTCCGTCCAGGTCAGTCCCGCGCGGGCACCGGCTCGGCCGGCGCGTCGACGGCGTCGCCGGGCGCGTCGGCGTCTCGGGTGATCCGGCCGGGCCACCAGAACCGGTCGCCGAGCAGGAACGCCAGCGACGGCACCAGCACGGTACGGACCAGCAGCGTGTCCAGCAGCACACCGATGCAGACGATGATGCCGATCTGGGTGAGCGTGATCAGCGGCAGCACGCCGAGCACCGCGAAGACCGCGGCGAGCAGCACGCCCGCGCTGGTGATGACGCCGCCGGTGACCCGCAGCGCCGACAGCATGCCGTCGCGGGTGCCGGTGCGCCGGGCGTCCTCCCGGGCCCGGGTGACCAGGAAGATGTTGTAGTCGACGCCGAGCGCCACCAGGAAGACGAACGCGAGCAGCAGCACCCCGCTGTCCAGCGCCGGGAAGTCCAGCACGTGGTCGAAGAGCAGCCAGGCCGCGCCGAGGCTGGCGAAGAACGACGCGATCACGGTCACCACCAGCAGCAGCGGCGCCAGGATTCCGCGCAGCAGCAGCACCAGCACCGCGCCGACCAGCAGCAGGATGAGCGGCAGGATCAGCTTGAGGTCCTTGGTGTTCGCCTCGTTCGAGTCGTAGGTCGCGGCGACCGAACCACCGACCAGGGCGCCGTCGGGGGCGTCCGCGCCGTCCACGGCGGGCGGCGCGGAATCCGGTACGGCGGCCACGGCGTCGCGCAGCGCCACCACGGCCCGGTCGGAGGCGGCGCTGCCGGGCTCGGCGGTGAGCACCACGTCGATCTGGGCGACCCGGTCTCCGGCGGCGCCCGGCCGGGCCGAGGCGACCCCGTCGACGTCGGAGGCGGCGGCGAGCACCGCCGGGGCGGCCTGCGGGTTGGTGAGCACCGCAACCGGCTGGGTGCTGCCGGCCGGGAACGCCCGGGCGAGCGTCTCCGCCCCGGCGACCGCCTCCGGCTTCTCGCTGAACTGCTCGGTCTCGGACAGGCCGGTGCGGATGCCGAGGCCGCCGAGGGCCAGGCCGGCGAGCAGCAGGACGGCGAGCGCGGCGATCGGCAGCGGCCGGCGGATGACCATCTCGCCGAGGCGGCCCCAGATCCGGCCCTCGCGGGCGGCGCTGCCGACGCGGGGGATGAACGGCCAGAACAGGCCCCGGCCGAACAGCAGCAGGGCCGCGGGGAGCACGAACAGGGCGGAGAGCATGGCGAGGATCACACCGGTGGCGCAGGCGATGGCGAGCGCCCGGTTGGTCTCCTGCTCGGACAGCAGCAGCGTGAGCACGCCGAGGACGACGGTGCTGCCGCTGGCCAGGATCGGTTCGGCGGTGCGGCGCAGCGCCGAGCGCATGGCGGCGAACCGGTCCTCCTCCCGGCGCAGCTCCTCCCGGTAGCGGGCGATGAGCAGCAGCGCGTAGTTGGTCGCGGCGCCGAACACCAGCACGCTGGCGATGCCGGTGACCTGGCCGCTGGGCAGGTAGATGCCGAACGCGGGCACGAGGGACTCCACCACGCGCAGCGTGATCTGCTCGGTCGCGCCCACCACGAGCAGCGGTACGAGCCACAGGAACGGGCTGCGGTAGGTGACCAGCAGCAGCACCGCCACCACGGCGGCGGTGACCAGCAGCAGCGTGGTGTCCGCGCCCTGGAACACCTTGCCCAGGTCGGCGGTGAGCACGGGCCCGCCGGTGACCTCGACGGTCAGCTCGCCGGGCAGGTCACCGACCGCCTCGCGGAGCTTCTCCACCTCGTCGACCACCGCCGACGGGCCGCCCTCGGTGGACAGCGGCACCGCGACCAGCGCCACGGTCCCGTCCGGGGAGACCTGGGCGGGGGAGACCCGGCCGCCGGCGGCGAGTGAGCTCAGCTGGCCGGTGAGGCCGTCGAGCTGGCCCCGGTCGGCCCCGCTCAGCGGGGCCTGGTCGGCGCGGCTGACCACCACCAGGGCGGTCTGGGCGTCCTTGGAGGGCAACTGGTCCTGCAGCCGTTCGACCTGCGTCGACTGCCATTTCACGGACAGGCCGGTGCCGGAGACCGGGTCGGGATTGTCCGGCTTCGGCAGCCCGAAGGCGACTACGCCGACGACGAGCGCGACGGCCAGGGTGAGCCAGGCGGCGAGCCGGCCCCGGACGACGCGGGAGAACAGTGACATCGGATGCCCTCACTATTTGGTCGCGGAGGATTCTCTCTGAACGAGTATCTTGATAAGCGAGATTATCCGGGGTGGTTCTATGCTGCAACCGGATCAGTTCGGGCAGGGGGTGTCGGCGAGCGGTGGCGCACAGGATGTACCGGCGACGGGACGACCCGCGCGGGCGAATGATCGCCGAGATCACCAACGACCTGCGGCGCTACTCCGTCGACGCCCAGCACATCGGGCACGCCTTCGCCGGGCTGCACGGGCTCAACGCCACCGACCTGCACGCGCTGATCGCGGTGATGGAGGCCGAGCTGGTCGGCGACCCGATCACCCCGGGCCGCCTCGGTGAGGCGCTCAACATCTCCTCCGGGTCGGTGACAGCGCTCGTCGACCGCCTGGAACGCGGCGGTCACATCCGCCGCGACCGGGACACCGCCGACCGCCGCAAGATCCTCCTGCACTACGCCGACCGTGGCGCCACGCTGGCGCAGAGCTTCTTCGGGCCGCTCGGGCGCCGCACCGACGAGGTGATGGACCGCTTCACCGACGACGAGCTGGCCGTGGTGCAGCGGTTCATGGCGGAGATGGTGCGCTCCATGCGTACCCACCGGGACGAGATCCGCGCCGCGCCCCGCCGCGGCGCCGCACCCGGCCCCGGCGAGGGCGACTGACCGTGCGGCTGGTCACCCGGGCCGCCGCCGCGGCGCTGCGACTACCGGCCGCCCGCACCGGGCAGGTCACCGTCACCCGGGACATCCCGGTCCGGGTCCGCGACGGGGTGACGCTGCGCGCCGACCACTACGCACCCGACCTGCCCGGCGCGCACTGCGTGCTGATCCGCACCCCGTACGGGCGGGGCGGGCCGATCCGCCTGCTCGGCCGCCTGATCGCCGAGCGGGGCTTCCACGTGGTCATCCAGTCCTGCCGCGGCACGTACGGCTCGGGCGGCGAGTTCGCGCCGCTGGTGCACGAGCGCGACGACGGCCTCGACACGCTGGACTGGCTGCGCCGCCAGCGGTGGTGGACCGGCGCGTTCGGCATGTTCGGCGCCAGCTACCAGGGCTTCGTGCAGTGGGCGCTCGCCGCCGAGGCGGGCGACGAGCTGCGCGCGATGGTCGCCGTGGTGACCGCGTCGGGCACCCGCGACTCCACGTACGCGGGGGAGTCGTTCGCCCTGGACACGGTGCTCACCTGGGCCGAGCTGCTCCAGGCGCAGACGGTGCCCTGGCTGGCCCGGCAGTGGGAACTCAAGCGCGGTCAGCCCCGCCTCGTCCGTGCCCTGGCGCACCTGCCGCTGGCCGAGGCGGACCGGGTCGCCACCGGCGTCACGGTGCCGTTCTTCCAGGAGTGGCTGCGCCACCACACCCCCGACGCCGACTACTGGCGTACCCGGGTCTTCGGCGAACGGATCACCGAGGTGCGCGCCCCGGTCGCCATGGTCAGCGGCTGGCAGGACATCTTCCTGCCGGCCCAGCTCGACGACTACGCCCGCCTGCGGGCCGCCGGAGCGCGACCCCGCCTGGTCGTCGGCCCCTGGACCCACGGCAGCCCGGGGCTGCTCCTGGCGTCGCTACGCGAAGGGCTGGACTGGCTCGACACGCACCTGGCGGGGCGGCCCGCGCCGCAGCGCGCGCCGGTGCGGGTGCACGTCGGCGGCGCCGGCGGCGGCGGGCGTGACCTGCCGGACTGGCCGCCGCCCGCCACGCCCGTGCGGTGGCACCTGCGCTCGGGCGGCGGGCTCGCCCCGGAGCCGCCGGAGCCCGGCGCCACGCCCGACCGCTTCTGGTACGACCCGGCCGACCCGACCCCGTCGCTGGGCGGGCCGCTGCTCGTGGCCCAGCGGGCCGGCGCGGTCGACAACCGGCCGGTGGAGGCCCGGCCGGACGTGCTCACCTACACCAGTGGGCCGCTGCCCGAGCCGGTCGAGGTGGCCGGGCCGGTACGCGCCGAGATCCACGTGCGCAGCGAACTGTCGTACCTGGACGTGTTCGTGCGTCTGTGCGACGTGGACCGGCGCGGGCGTTCCTGGAACGTCTGCGACGGGCTGGTCCGGGTCGAGCCGGGCCGGTTCCCGCGCGATCCGTCCGGTGTGGTCGCCGTGCCGGTGACGCTCTGGCCGACCGCGTACCGCTTCGCGCCCGGGCACCGGCTGCGGGTCCAGGTCTCCGGTGGCGCCCACCCCCGGTACGCGCGCAACCCCGGCACCGGTGAGCCACTCGGCACTGCCGTGACTCTTCGTGCTGGTTGGCGAGAGATTCTCAGCGATCGTGAGCATCCCTCGGGGTTGGAGCTGCCGCTCACGCGGACACCGTCCACAGCGGGCTGATAGTCCAAAAAACCGTCCCTGAGCTGGGCACTTCTGCCTAACCGTGGTTAAGCTCGGAGCAAGTGCCCGGTGCCGTGCAGTTATCCGGCGGGGCGCGTCCGCGGATCGCACGCCATCACGCGGTGTGATTGTCGTGCCCTCGCCGGTCATCGATCGGAAGGGGATCTGCCATGACGTCGGCCCCGGCGAACCTGCTGGCCGTCCGGAACCTGTTGCTCACCTATCTCAACGTCGACAAGAAGGCCGTACGCGCCGACGATCTGGAGCCGGCGGAGGTCGGCATCGTCGGCGACCCCAACCACCGGGGCGGCTACCACTGCGGATCCGACCGGGTCGTGACGAACGACTACTCGGTGGTGGAGTCCACCCGGGACCGGTCCGGCCTGACCCTGTACGCGTCCGCGTTGGACGTCGGCACGTTCTCCGTCCGCTCCGGCGGCGGTACGCACAACCTGCGGACGTTCTCCACCTGGATGGTGGCGCAGTGCGTGGCGAACGCGGCCGACACCCGGGACATCCGGGAGATCATCTACTCCCCGGACGGGCGGACTGTGCGCCGCTGGGACCGGCTGGGACGGCGCACCAGCGGCGACAGCAGCCACCTGTACCACACGCATTTCAGCTTCTTCCGTGACTCGACAAAGGCGGGGCGTGACCTGACCCCGCTGTTCCGCCGCTATCTGACCGCGATCGGAATGATCGCCACCGCGAAACCGGAGGACGACATGGAACAGACCGACCGGCTCATCAAGGACACCGGCTCGAAGAACCGCACTGTGGGCGACGTCCTGGCCGACCTGCAGAACCTGCGCAACTGGCTGATCTCGCCGGCCAACACCACCGGGCTGGTCAACCCGCCCATGCCCAACTCGCCGTTGCAGCAGATGCTGGCGATGCTGCGCGCCTGGCCGGCGCTGGTCGCGCAGGTGAACGAGTTGTCCGGCCGGGACTTCACCGACGAGCAGCAGATCGTCTCCGGTGTGCTGGCCGGGTTGCCGCCGGAGAAGATCGCCGAGGCCATCCCGCCGCAGATCGCCCGGGACGTGGCCGACGAGTTGTCCCGGCGGTTGATCGCCTGACGGTCCGGCGCCGCGACCGCGGGTCGCGGCGCCGTCGGCCGGCGCATTCCGCAAGAGCTGTTGCGCAACAGCTCTTGCGGATGTGAGACTCGGGCGCATGGAACAGCGGACCGTCCGGCAGATCACCGACTCGCGGGTGCTCGCCGCGCTCGCCCACCCACTGCGCCGCCGGCTCATGGACGTGCTCAAGGTGTACGGCCCGTGCACCGTCGGCATGCTCGCCGACCGCACCGACCAGGCGCCGGCGAACGTGAGCCACCACCTCAAGGTGCTGGCCGCCGCCGACCTGCTGGTCGAGGCGCCCGAGCTGGCACGCGACCGCCGGGAACGCTGGTGGCGGCTGCGCGATCGCGGGGTGCGCTGGTCCAACAGCGACTTCGACGACGACCCGGCGGCCCGGGTGGTGGCCGACGCGGCCAGCTCGCTCAACCTGGAGCGGCACGCCGAGCTGGTCCGCGCCTGGCACGCCGCCCCTGACGAGGCGCACGCCGCGTGGGGAGAGGGGCCGTTCAGCACCGACAAGTGGCTGCACCTGACCCCGGACGAGCTGGCCGAGCTCAGCCGTGAGGTGATCGCGCTGTTCGCACGGTGGGCCGACCGGCCGGCGCCCGAGGACGGGCAGCGCCGCGAGCCGGTCTTCGTGTTCGCCCACGGCGTCCCGAGCCGGCCGTGACCGTCCACCGCGTTCCGGCGCCGTGCGGGAACGCCTTACCGGGACGCCCGTCGTGACCGCCCCCGCGCGCATGTCGGGGCCGGCCGCCCCGACGCGCGGAGGGCTGTTCCGGCACCGCGACTTCCGGCTGCTCTGGACCGGCCACACGGTGAGCGCCGTCGGCAGCAACATGACCGCAGTGGCGCTGCCCCTGGTCGCCGTGCTCGTGCTCGACGCGAGCACGTTCCAGGTGGCGGTGCTCACCGCCGCGGCGTGGCTGCCCTGGCTGCTGGCCGGCCTGCCGGTCGGGGCGTGGGTCGACCGGGTCCGCCGTCGCCCGGTGATGATCGCCGCCGACCTCGCCGCCGCCGCGCTGTTCGCGAGCGTCCCGGTGGCCGCCCTGCTCGGCCTGCTCACCGTCGGTCACCTGCTGGTCGTGGCGCTCGGCGCCGGACTGGCCCGGGTCTTCTTCGAGACCGCCGACCAGGTCTACCTGCCCACGCTGCTGCGTCCCGAGCAGGTGCCCGAGGCCAACGCCCGGCTGCACGCCACCCAGACCGCCAGCTACCTCGTCGGCCCGGGACTGGCCGGTCTCGTCGCCCAGCCAGTCGGCGCGGTGACCGCGGTGGCGCTGGACGCGCTCACCTTCCTGCTGTCCGCGCTCTGCCTGCGCCGGATCAGCGCGGTCGAGGCCCGGCCGCACCGGGACGCCGGGACGACGTCGCTGCGCCGCGAGGTCGCCACCGGACTGCGGTTCGTCGTCCGCGACCCGTACCTGCGGGTGCTGACGGTCTTCGGGGCGGCGAGCAACATCGGGCTCACCGGCTACCAGGCGGTGCTCGTGGTGTTCCTGGTCCGCTCGGCCGAACTCCCGGCGGGCCTGGTCGGCCTCCTGATCGGACTCGCCAGCCTCGGCGGCGTGATCGGCGCCGCGCTCGCCGCGCGCCTGGCTCGCCGGATCGGCAGCGCCCGGACGTTGCTGGTCGCCGGCGCCCTCACCGGGCCGCCCGCGCTGCTCATCCCGCTCGCCGGTCCCGGCGCGCGGACCGCCTGGCTGGTGCTCGGCGGTGTGCTCGTGAGCCTGGGCGTCGCGATCGGCAACGTGGTGAAGGGCAGCTTCCGGCAGACGTACACCCCGCACCGGCTGCTCGGCCGCGTCACGGTGAGCATGCATCTGCTCAACTACGGCACCATTCCGCTGGCCGCCCTGCTCGCCGGCGCGCTGGGCGCGGCCTGGGGGCCGGGTGGCGCGATCCGGGTGATGACCGCGTGGCTGGCGTTGACCCCGCTGATCCTGCTGGCCGGGCCGCTACGGAGACGGCGCGACCTGCCGGCCGCGCCGTCCTGATGATGCGCTGCGGCGGCGGTCGGAGCCCCGACCGCCGCCACCGGCACGTCACTACATCGGACGGACGTTGTCCGCCTGCGGGCCCTTCTGGCCCTGGGTCACCTCGAACTCGACCTTCTGACCCTCGTTCAGCTCGCGGTAGCCACTGCTCTGGATGGCCGAGTAGTGGACGAACACGTCCGGGCCTCCGCCGTCCTGCTCGATGAAGCCGAAGCCCTTTTCCGAGTTGAACCACTTGACCGTGCCGGTTGCCATGCGTCTCTCCCTGTTCAATGCGGGCGAGCGCCGGCCCCGCGGCCGGTGGTCGCCCTGTACCACCCCGACAGTAACCGTCCGGACCGCAATCCGCTGCCGGAAGCGCGCGGCGCGCCCGTGAATACGTGCCGCGCCGGGAAAATGACCCCGGCGCCGGGCGCGGCGCGGCATGCTTGCCCCGATGAGCACGCAGACGGCTCTGGCCGACCTGGAACAGGAGATCGCGGTGCCCGGCGCGGGCCCGGACCGCCTGCGACTGGTCGACACGCCGTTCGTGCCCGAGGTGCGCCTGCACCTGGCCGAGGACGCCATCCTGTGGTGGGCCCGGATGGAGGCCGCCGCCGGTCGGTCGCTGCCGCCGCCGTACTGGGCGTCGGTCTGGGCCGGCGGGCAGGCGCTGGCCCGGCACCTGCTCGACCACCCCGAACTGGCCGCCGGGCGGCGGGTGCTCGACCTGGCCGCCGGATCGGGGCTGGTCGCCATCGCCGCCGCGCTCGCCGGGGCGGACGAGGTGGTCGCCAACGACATCGACCCGTACGCGGTGGCGGCCGTCACTGTGAACGCCCGCGCCAACCGGGTCCGGGTGGCGGCCGACGGCGACGACCTGCTCGACGGCGTCGCGGGCGCCGACCTGCTGGTGGCCGGGGACGTGCTCTACGACGCCGGACTGGCCGCGCGGGTCCTGCCCTACCTGCGGCGCTGCGCCGACCACGGCGTCGAGGTGCTGGTCGGCGACCCGGACCGGGGCCACCTGCCGCCGGGCGGGCTGGAGCTGGTGGCCAGCTACCCGGTGCCGACCACCGAGCCCTCCGTCGACTCCCCGGTACGCCGGGTGCAGGTGCTGCGACCCCGATGACCCTCAGGGATCTCCGGGTCGGGTGTCGGGGGCCACTGGGGGATCATGCCCGATGTGCCGGGTGACCGGCGGGCCATAGCGTGCAGCTCATGAACGATCTCGTGGCCGCCGCCGGTGAGCTGCCCACCACCCTCCTGATGGGTCTGCTGGGCATCGTGATGCTCGCCGACGCCGTACCCCTGATCGGGGTGCTGGTGCCCGGCGACGCGGCGGTCCTCGCGGCGGTCGGCGCCGGTCGCCCGGCCGGCGGGGCCCTGACCGTCGCCGCGGTGGTCACCGGCTGCCTGGCCGGCTGGTCGCTGAGCTTCTTCGCCGGACGGCGCTGGGGCGGGCAGTTGCGGGAGAGCCGGGTCGGCGGCTGGATCGGCGAGTCCCGGTGGACCGCCGCCGAGACGCTGCTGCACCGCGGTGGCGGACGGATCGTGCTGGTGGCGCCGTTCCTGCCGGTGTTCAACGCGCTGCTGCCGCTGGCCGCCGGCGGGCTGCGGATGTCGTACCGGCGGTTCCTGGCCTGCGCGGCGGCGGGGGCGACCGCCTGGGCCGGGCTCTACGTGGCGCTGGGCCTGACCGCGCGGGCGCTGACCGGGCTGCTGCCCGCGGCGCTCAACCCCACGGTGCTGACCATGGCGGTCGGGCTGCTGCTCGCCGGCCCGGTGCTGCTCGCCACCCGGCGCCGCCTGCGCGCGGTCACCGGCTGACCGCGCCCGGCCCGGCCGCCACGGGGGAGGCCGGACCGGGCGTGTTCACCAGCCGCGGGCGCGCCACTGCGGCAGCGCGGGCCGCTCGGCGCCGATGGTGCTGTCCTTGCCGTGGCCCGGGTAGAACCAGGTGTCGTCGGGCAGCCGGTCGAAGAGCTTGGCCTCGACGTCGTCGATGAGCTGCCCGAAGCGCTCCGGGTCCTGGTCGGTGTTGCCGACGCCGCCCGGGAAGAGAGAGTCGCCGGTGAACAGGTGCGGGGTGCCGGAGGGGTCGCGGTAGAGCAGCGCGATCGAGCCCGGCGTGTGCCCGCGCAGGTGGATGACCTCCAGCGCGCAGTCGCCGACCGGCACCGTGTCGCCCTCGCCGAGCCGCTCGGCGGAGATGGGCAGGCCCTCGGCGTCGTCGGCGTGCACGAGCGCGCGCGCCCCGGTCTTGGCCACCACCTCTTCCAGCGCGACCCAGTGGTCCATGTGCTGGTGCGTGGTCACCACGGCGGCCAGCCCGCCGTCGCCGGCCAGCTCCAGCAGGCGTGGCGCCTCGTTCGCGGCGTCGATCAGCACCTGCTCGCCGGTGGCGTTGCAGCGCAGCAGGTAGGCGTTGTTGTCCATCGGGCCCACCGACAGCTTGGTGACGGTGAGCCGGTCGAGCTCGCGCACGGCCGGCGGCCCGCCGGGCGTGACGTCTCCGGTGTAGGTCATGACGATGTTCAGATCCATTCCGGTGGGTTGGGCAGAGGGCCGTCGGGGTCGACGGTGAGCAGCTCGCCCGCGCCCCGGCCGGTCAGCCAGGCGGCGAGTTCCGGCGCGGGGCCGGTGACCGTGGGCGCCCCCTCGGGGTCACCCACGACGAGTTCGGAGGCCGCGCCGTCGAAGCGCAGCACCATGGCCGGCGCGGCCGGATTGCCGGACAGCCCGGTCACCACCTCGTGCAGCAGCCGCTGGGCGAACGCCTCCGGCCAGTCCGCCGGAAGGTAACCGGCCGCCAGGTCGACGTGGTGGACCTCGACCTCGCGCAGCCGGCCCCAGACCAGCATCGCCGCCGGCCAGGGGCCGCGCCGGGTCTGCACGGTGGCGCCCCAGGCGTCCACGGGCATCGCCGCGACCGCCGCGTCGAAGCGCTGGCCGCTGCGGCGTACGTCGTCGAGCAGGTCGGCCGGACCCCGGTCGGCGCCGGCGTCGATGTCGGCGGCGCGGGCCTGCGCCGAGGCGTACATCGGGATGTCCTCGCCGGTGCGCGCGGCGGTGAGCAGGTTGACGAACCCGTCGGCGTTGCGGGCCAGGTGGGTGAGCACGTGCGCCCGGGACCAGCCCGGCAGCAGCGAGGGCGCCGCGACGTCCGCCGCGGTCAGGCCGGACACGGTACGCAGGAGACGGTCGTTCGCCTCGGCCAGCGGACCGGTCAGCAGCAGGGGGTCGGTGGTCATCGCGTTCTCACGGTTCGACACTAGCGGGCCCGGGCAGGGCGCGCCGCCGGGGAAATCGCTTTCGGCGCGTCGGCGCGGCACCTACCGTCGGGGCCGACGACCTGGGCCGCCCGGTCCGCGTCGTCGCCAACGCGGCACCGGGAGTCGGAGAGGAGGTGGTGTGCATGCCGGTCGCAGCGCGTGTGCTCCACCACGTATCCCTCGACACCGAAGAGGACACCATGACTCTCGACCTGACCGCCCTCGGCTGGGACGCCGGCTGGGCGGCCCACCTCGACCGGCGCGCCGGCCACCGTCCCGGGCGGGTCGCCCGGGTGGACCGGGGCGTCTGCACCGTGCTGAGCCCGCAGGGGCCGGTGCGGGCCAGCCTCGGCGGCGCCGTGCTCGCCGCCGCCGCCCGTGACCTGACCGCGCTGCCCTGCGCGGGCGACTGGGTGCTGCTGTCCACCTGGCCGGACGGCCCGGTCACGGTGGAGGCGGTGCTGCCGCGGCGTACCGCGCTGGTGCGCCGTACCGCCGGCAAGGACGCCAGCGGCCAGGTGCTGGCCGCCAACCTCGACGCCGCCGCGGTGGTCGAGCCGGTGCACCCGGAACCGGACGCCGCGCGGATCGAACGGCTGCTCTCCCTGGCGCACGAATCCGGGGCGCAGCCGCTCGTCGTGCTCACCAAGGCCGACCTGGCCGCCGACCCGGAGGCGGTGGCCCGGCAGCTGGCCGACCTCGCGCCGGGCGTGCCGGTGCTGCCGGTCAGCGCCGAGCGGGGCGCCGGCCTGGCGCCGCTGCGCCGGTTCGTCGGCCCCGGGCGCACGCTCGGCCTGCTCGGCCCCTCCGGCGCCGGCAAGTCGAGCCTGGTCAACGCGCTGGCCGGGGCGGACGTGATGCGCACCCAGGCGATCCGCCGCGTCGACGGCAAGGGCCGGCACACCACCACCTGGCGGTCGCTGGTGCCGCTGCCGGGTGGGGGAGCGGTGCTGGACACCCCCGGCGTACGGGCGGTCGGCCTGCTCGACGGCGCGGCCGGCCTGGACCGTGCCTTCGCCGACATCGCCGAGCTGGCCGCCGGCTGCCGGTACGGCGACTGCGCCCACGACGCCGAGCCGGGCTGCGCGGTGCGCGACGCGCTGGAGGACGGCGCGCTGCCGGTGCGCCGCTGGGAGAGCTGGCGCCGGCTGCAGCGGGAGATCGATTTCGAGGGCGGCCGGCGCGCGGCCCGGCTGGCGGCCGAACGGCGGGGCGGCTGGCGGGGCGGGCGGCGACGTACCGGGCGTCCGGCGCCGCCCCCGGCACCCGGGGCATTCTGAACCTGCGCGAGCCGGTCGGGTGGGCGTGAGTGGTTCCCGCCCGACCGGCCTGAGCTGGGGGAATGTTCGCGAGACGGAAGTTGTCATACGTCGGGGCTAGAGTTGCTGAGGCGTCTTCTCTGCGCCCCGACAACCTGTGAAAACCACCCAGACCCGGCGTCTGGTGCACAGATCCGCCTCATATTCTTCTTCCGGGAGCACACGCACCGTGGCCGACCGACTGATCATCCGTGGCGCGCGCGAGCACAACCTGCGTGACGTCAGTCTCGACCTGCCCCGGGACGCCCTGATCGTCTTCACCGGGCTGTCCGGTTCGGGCAAGTCGAGCCTGGCGTTCGACACCATCTTCGCCGAGGGGCAGCGCCGCTACGTCGAGTCGCTGTCGTCGTACGCCCGGCAGTTCCTCGGGCAGATGGACAAGCCCGACGTCGACTTCATCGAGGGTCTCAGCCCCGCCGTCTCCATCGACCAGAAGTCCACCTCGCGCAACCCGCGCTCCACCGTCGGCACCATCACCGAGGTCTACGACTACCTCCGCCTGCTGTTCGCCCGCATCGGAGAGCCGCACTGCCCGATCTGCGGCGAGCGGATCTCCAAGCAGAGCCCGCAGCAGATCGTCGACCGGGTCCTGGCCATGGCCGAGGGCACCCGGTTCATGGTGCTCGCGCCGGTGGTGCGCGGCCGCAAGGGCGAGTACGTCGACCTGTTCGCCGAGCTCCAGGCCAAGGGCTACGCCCGGGCCCGGGTCGACGGCGTGGTGCACCCGCTGACCGAGCCGCCGAAGCTCAAGAAGCAGGAGAAGCACACCATCGAGGTGGTGATCGACCGGCTCAGCGTCAAGCCCAGCGCCAAGCAGCGGCTGACCGACTCGGTCGAGGCCGCGCTCGGTCTCTCCGGCGGCCTGGTGCTGCTCGACTTCGTCGACCTGCCGGAGGACGACCCGGCCCGGGAGCGCCGCTACTCCGAGCACCTGGCCTGCCCGAACGACCACCCCCTCGCGATCGAGGACCTGGAACCCCGGGTCTTCTCCTTCAACGCGCCCTACGGCGCCTGCCCCGAGTGCACCGGCCTGGGCACGAAGAAGGAGGTCGACCCCGAGCTGGTCATCCCCGACCCGGAGCGCACGCTGCGCGAGGGCGCGATCCAGCCGTGGGCCACCGGGCACAACCTCGAATACTTCCTGCGGCTGCTGGAGGCGCTCGGCGAGGCCGAGCACTTCGACATCGACACGCCGTGGCGGAAGCTGCCGTCGCGGGCGCAGAAGACGATCCTGCACGGCTCCGACGACCAGGTGCACGTGCGCTACCGCAACAAGTACGGCCGCGAGCGCTCCTACTACACCGGCTTCGAGGGCGTGGTGCAGTGGATCGAGCGCCGGCACACCGACACCGAGTCGGAGTGGTCCCGGGAGAAGTACGAGGGCTACATGCGGGACGTGCCCTGCGCGGCCTGCGGCGGCGCACGGCTCAAGCCCGAGGTGCTCGCGGTCACCCTGGCCGGCAAGAGCATCGCCGAGGTCTGCAACCTGTCCGTGGGCGAGGCCGCCGACCTGCTCGCCGGCATCGAGCTGACCGACCGGCAGAAGATGATCGCCGAGCGGGTGCTCAAGGAGATCAACGCCCGGCTGAAGTTCCTGCTCGACGTCGGGCTGGACTACCTCTCCCTGGACCGGCCCGCCGGCACGCTCTCCGGCGGCGAGGCGCAGCGCATCCGGCTCGCCACCCAGATCGGCTCCGGCCTGGTCGGCGTGCTCTACGTGCTCGACGAGCCGTCGATCGGCCTGCACCAGCGCGACAACCACCGGCTCATCGAGACGCTGCTGCGGCTGCGCGGGCTGGGCAACACGCTGATCGTGGTCGAGCACGACGAGGACACCATCCGGGTGGCCGACTGGATCGTCGACATCGGCCCGGGCGCGGGCGAGCACGGCGGCAAGATCGTGCACAGCGGCTCGGTGCCGGCGCTGCTCGACAACACCGAGTCGGTCACCGGGGCGTACCTGTCCGGGCGCAAGTCCATTCCGACGCCTGCCGGCCGCCGGCCGCAGACACCGGGCCGCGAGCTGGTGGTGCACGGCGCGCGCGAGCACAACCTGCGCAACCTCACCGTGAGCTTCCCGCTCGGCCAGCTCATCGCGGTCACCGGAGTCAGCGGCTCGGGCAAGTCGACGCTCGTCAACGACATCCTCTACACGGTGCTAGCCAACCAGATCAACGGCGCCCGGCTGGTGCCCGGCCGGCACACCCGCATCACCGGCCTGGAGCACGTGGACAAGGTCGTCGGCGTGGACCAGTCGCCGATCGGGCGTACCCCGCGCTCCAACCCGGCCACCTACACCGGGGTCTGGGACCACATCCGCAAGCTCTTCGCCGAGACCACCGAGGCCAAGGTCCGGGGGTACGGCCCGGGCCGATTCTCGTTCAACGTCAAGGGCGGGCGCTGCGAGGCGTGCTCCGGCGACGGCACCATCAAGATCGAGATGAACTTCCTGCCGGACGTCTACGTCCCCTGCGAGGTGTGCAAGGGCGCGCGCTACAACCGCGAGACGCTCGAGGTGCACTACAAGGGCAAGACGGTCGCCGAGGTGCTGGACATGCCGATCGAGGAGGCGGCCGAGTTCTTCTCCGCCATCCCGGCCATCCACCGGCACCTCCGGACGCTGGTCGACGTCGGCCTCGGCTACGTGCGCCTCGGCCAGCCCGCGCCGACGCTGTCCGGCGGTGAGGCGCAGCGCGTCAAGCTCGCCTCCGAGCTGCAGAAGCGCTCCACCGGCCGCACCGTCTACGTGCTCGACGAGCCGACCACCGGCCTGCACTTCGAGGACATCCGCAAGCTGCTGATGGTGCTGGAGGGGCTGGTCGACAAGGGCAACACCGTCATCACCATCGAGCACAACCTCGACGTGATCAAGACGGCCGACTGGCTCATCGACATGGGCCCGGAGGGTGGCCACCGGGGCGGCACGGTCCTCGCCACCGGCACGCCGGAGGAGGTCGCCGAGGTGCCGGAGAGCCACACCGCCCAGTTCCTGCGGCCGATCCTCAAGCTCGACGGCAAGGCCAAGGGCGCCAAGGCGGCCACCAGCCGGGCGGCCAAGGCCAACGGCAACGGCGGCGCCAAGCCGCGGGCCCGCAAGGTGCCGGCCGCGGCGCGCTGACCGACGTCCTCCATGCGATGCCCGGTACGTTGACGCGCCAGTATGAACCGTGCCCCACGCTGGTGCGTGTTTCCGCAGTAAGCCGAGAGAAAGGCCGGATATGAGTGATGATCAGGCGTTGACCCGACCGGTCACCCAGAGCCGCCGTGCCCTGCTCGCCGGAGCCGGGGCGGTCGGCGCGGCAGTGGTCCTCGCGGGCTGCGGCAGCGACGACGAGGCCTCGCCCGGGCTCGCCCCGACCAGCGGCGGCCCGCCCGGCGCCACCGCCACCGGGGACGCCGGCGGCGGCGACCGGGCCGGCAGCAACTCCGTGGCCCGCACCTCGGACATCCCGGTCGGCGGCGGCGCGGTCTTCGCCAGCCAGGGCGTGGTCATCACCCAGCCCGAGGCCGGCCAGTTCAAGGCGTTCGACCCGATCTGCACGCACCAGCGCTGCCCGGTGTCGAACGTCGACGGCGGCACGATCAACTGCACCTGCCACAACAGCCGCTTCTCCATCGTCGACGGCTCGGTGAAGGGCGGCCCGGCCACCAAGCCGCTCGCCGCGAAGGACATCACCGTCGACGGCGACCAGATCCGCCTGGCCTGACCACCCGCCGCGCCCCCGGTCACCCGGGGGCGCGGCGGCGGCCGGGTGTCAGGGGTGCGGACTAGGCTTGACAGCGTGGCTGACCCCTCGACGTACCGTCCCGCGCCCGGCACCATTCCGGAGTCGCCAGGGGTCTACCGCTTCCGCGACGGCACCGGCCGGGTGATCTACGTCGGCAAGGCGCGCAACCTGCGCAGCCGGCTCAACTCCTACTTCGCCGACCCGGTCGGCCTGCACCAGCGCACCCGGCAGATGGTCTTCACCGCCGAGTCGGTCGACTGGATCACCGTCGCCACCGAGGTCGAGGCGCTCCAGCAGGAATACACCTGGATCAAGCAGTACGACCCGAGGTTCAACGTCCGCTACCGCGACGACAAGTCGTACCCCTATCTCGCGGTCACACTCGACGAGGAATACCCCCGGTTGCAGGTGATGCGGGGCGTCAAGCGCAAGGGCGTGCGCTACTTCGGGCCGTACTCCCACGCCTGGGCGATCCGCGAGACGCTCGACCTGCTGCTGCGAGTCTTCCCGGCGCGGACCTGCTCGTCCGGGGTGTTCAAGCGGGCCGGGCAGGTCGGCCGGCCCTGCCTGCTCGGTTACATCGGCAAGTGCTCCGCGCCGTGCGTCGGCAGCGTCACCAGCGACCAGCACCGGGAGATCGTCGACGGTTTCTGCGACTTCATGGCGGGCCGCACCGACACCATGGTCCGCCGGCTGGAGAAGGAGATGCTCGACGCCAGCGAGCAACTGGAGTTCGAGCGGGCCGCCCGCCTGCGCGACGACGTCGCGGCGCTGCGCCGGGCGATGGAGAAGCAGACCGTGGTGCTCGGCGACGGCACCGACGCCGACGTGGTCGCCTTCGCCGACGACCCGCTCGAAGCCGCCGTGCAGGTGTTCCACGTCCGCGGCGGCCGGGTGCGCGGCCAGCGCGGCTGGGTGGTGGAGAAGACCGAGGAGCTGAGCACCGGCGACCTCGTGCACCACTTCTGCACCCAGGTGTACGGCGGCGAGCAGGGCGAGGCCGACGTGCCCCGCGAGCTGCTCGTGCCCGAGCTACCAGGCGACGCCGACGCGCTCGCCGACTGGCTCTCCACCCGCCGGGGCAGCCGGGTGTCGCTGCGGGTGCCGCAGCGCGGCGACAAGCGGTCGCTGCTGGAGACCGTCGAGCGCAACGCCAAGGACGCGCTGGCCCGGCACAAGCTCAAGCGGGCCGGCGACCTGACCACCCGCAGCCAGGCGCTCGACGAGATCGCCGACGCGCTCGGCATGAACACCTCGCCGCTGCGCATCGAGTGCTACGACGTCTCCCAGATCCAGGGCACCGACGTGGTCGCCAGCATGGTCGTGTTCGAGGACGGGCTGCCCCGCAAGAGCGAGTACCGCCGCTTCATCGTGTGCGGCGCCGCCGACGACCTGTCGGCCATGTCCGAGGTGCTGCGGCGGCGCTTCGCCCGCTACCTCGACGCCCGCGCCGAGACCGGGGAGCTGGGCGAGGAGACCGCCTCCGACCCGGACCGCCCCGGCATCGACCCGACCACCGGGCGGCCGCACAAGTTCGCGTACCCGCCGCAGCTCGTGGTGGTCGACGGTGGCCCGCCGCAGGTGGCCGCTGCCGCGAAGGCGCTCGCTGAGCTCGGCATCGACGACGTGGCGCTGTGCGGGCTGGCGAAGCGGCTGGAGGAGGTGTGGCTGCCCGACGACGAGTTCCCGGTGATCCTGCCCCGCACCTCCGAGGCGCTCTACCTGCTGCAACGGGTCCGCGACGAGGCGCACCGCTTCGCCATCACGTTCCACCGGCAGCGGCGCTCCAAGCGGATGACCGAATCGGCGCTGGACAACGTCCCCGGCCTCGGCGAGGTACGCCGCAAGGCGCTGCTGCGGCACTTCGGCTCGCTGAAGCGGCTGTCGTCGGCCACCGTGGAGGAGATCACCGAGGTGCCCGGGGTGGGCAGGCGTACGGCCGAGGCGATCCTGGCCGCGCTCGACGGCTCCACCGACGCCACCACGGCCGCCCCCCGTTCCTGACCCTTCGCCTGCTCGCGCCTGCTCGCGCTGCTCGCGCCTGCTCGCGCCTGCCGTCGTGGCCCCCGGCCGCTGTCCAGCGTGCGTCAACCAACGCCCGTTGTCCGGCCCGCCGGCCCGCCACCGCCGTCGCGTGCCGTGGGTGGAACGCCGTGGGTGTCTCGGGCTGCTTTTGACACCCATGCCGCTCCAGTCGCCGTCGCCAGGTGCCTCGGGTGGAACGCCATGGGTGTCTCCGCCCGCCTTTGACACATACGGCGTTCCAGCCATGGTTGTTCCCGGTGGGCGAAACCGTCATCCTTGCAGTTCGTGCCTAACGTATGACCGCTTTGTGAGGCTTATCCGGGACCGGCTGCAAGGTCTGCCGTGCGCGTGCACCGCGAAGGCGCCGCCCAGTGCGCCCTGGGGCCGGTGTCCGGTTTGCCGGGGCGTTGTGGTCGGCGCCATGCTCACGGCGGAATCCGGGGTGGGGTGCAGGCGTTGTACATGGCTGACCGCCCAGGCACCAGGGCCGAGCGCTCAACCCCGGTCCGCCCGGCGCCACGGGGCAGGTCACGGGAATCGCCCCGGCCCAGCCGTCGTTACATCCCCCGACGACGAGCACCCCCGCCGGCGGGAATGACCCCGGCCCGGTGGTCGTTACATCCCCGAGCCGCGGAGCAGCCCCCTCTCGGGTCGCCCGCGTGCCAGCCCGCTCGACGGGCGCCCCCCAAGACTTTTCCCCTCCGCGGCACCCCCGCCGCGTATCCCCCATTTCAGGGAGGCAACCATCATGGCTACCACTCTGCTGCGCAAGACCGTTCTGACCGCTGCCGGTGTCGTCGCCACCGCCGGTGGCATCGCCGGCCCCGCCGTCGCCGCCCACGCCGCCCCGGCCGAGAAGGCCGCCATCGTCGCCGACCGCAAGAGCGGTCATGGTGAGCGTGAGCTGGACGTGCGCTACGAGGCCCAGCCCAACTTCTACTTCTGCGGCCCCGCCGCCGCCCGCAACGCGCTGAGCGTGCAGGGCAAGAACATCGACGTGCACGCCATGGCCCGCGAGATGGGCACCACCGAGGCCGGCACCAACTCCATCAACGACATCACCCCGGTGCTGAACAAGGAGACCGGCGCCAAGGACGCCTACAAGTCGGTCGAGATCAGCACCCCCAAGGCCGACGACAAGCAGACCGACAAGCTGCGCGCCGACGTGGTGAAGACCGTCGACGCCGGCCGGGCCGTGGTCGCCAACATCGCCGGCACCGCCACCGACACCGACGGCAACACCCACTCCTTCGAAGGCGGCCACTACATCAGCGTCATCGGCTACCGCGACGACGGCAAGACCGTCACCATCGCAGACAGCGCCGACCCGAACACCGCCACCTACCGGATGAGCATCGACAACCTCGCCGACTGGATCGCCACCCGCGGCTACAGCACCAGCTAAGACCAACACCGCCGCACCCATGGCTGCAGAGCAAGAACGGGCAGCACGCACACCGGAAGGGCCCGACCCCCACCACAGGGGGTCGGGCCCTTCCGCGCGTACGTCAGGACTCGGTGAGGACGGCCAGGATCGCGTCGCCGTACTTGGCGAGCTTGTTCTCGCCCACCCCGCTGACCCGGGACAGCTCGGCCAGGGAAGCCGGCGGCTCGGCGGCGATCTGCCGCAGCGTCGCGTCGTGGAAGATGACGTACGCCGGGACGCCCTGCTCCTTGGCGGTGGCCGCGCGCCACGCGCGGAGCCGCTCGAAGACCGGCGCGGCGGCGGGGGAGAGGTCGGCGACCACAGTGGCCGCGCCCCGGGGCTTGGCGGACCGGCCGGCCGCCGGCCGCTCCGGCTCCTTGCGCAGCGTGACGGTACGGCGGCGGCCGAGCACGTCCGCGCTGGCCTCGGTCAGCGCCAGCGTGCCGTAGTCGCCCTCGACGGCGAGCAGACCCTCGGCGAGCAGCTGCCGTACCACGCCACGCCACTCGGTCTCGCGCAGCTCGGCGCCGATGCCGAACGTGCTGAGCGAGTCGTGGCCGTGCTGGTCGATCTTGTCGGTGTGCTTGCCGAGCAGGATGTCGATGCTGTGCCCGGCGCCGAAGCGCTGGTTGCGTTCGCGGTCGAGCCGGTAGACGGTGGAGAGCAGCTTCTGCGCGGCGACAGTGCCGTCCCAGGACTCGGGCGGGTCGAGGCAGGTGTCGCAGTTGCCGCAGGCGGCCACGCCGGTCTCGCCGAAGTATTCGAGCAGCTGGGCGCGGCGGCAGCGGACCGTCTCGCAGAGCGCCAGCATCGCGTCCAGGTGGGCGGCGAGGTTGCGCCGGTGCGCCAGGTCGCCCTCCGACGTCTCGATCATCTTGCGCTGCTGCACCACGTCCTGTAGCCCGTACGCCAGCCAGGCGGTGGACGGCAAGCCGTCGCGCCCGGCGCGGCCGGTCTCCTGGTAGTAGCCCTCGACCGACTTCGGCAGGTCCAGGTGGGCGACGAAGCGTACGTCGGGCTTGTCGATGCCCATGCCGAACGCGATCGTGGCGACCATGACCAGCCCGTCCTCGCGCAGGAAGCGCTGCTGGTTGGTGGCGCGGGTCGTGGCGTCCAGCCCGGCGTGGTACGGCAGCGCGGGGATGCCGTTGGCGACCAGGAACTCGGCGGTCTTCTCCACCGAGGCCCGGGACAGGCAGTAGACGATGCCGGCGTCGCCCGGGTGCTCGTCGCGCAGCAGGCTGAGCAGCTGGCGGCGGGGCTCCCGCTTCGGCACGATCCGGTACTGGATGTTGGGCCGGTCGAAGCTGGCCACGAAGTGCCGGGCCTCGGTGAGCCGCAGCCGGGTGGCGATCTCGGTGCGGGTCGCCCGGGTCGCGGTGGCGGTCAGCGCGATGCGCGGCACGTCCGGCCAGCGTTCGTGCAGCATCGACAGGTTGAGGTAGTCGGGGCGGAAGTCGTGCCCCCACTGCGACACGCAGTGCGCCTCGTCGATCGCGAACAGCGCGATCCGGCCGCGTTCCAGCAGGCCGAGCGTGGAGCGTACCGCCAGCCCTTCCGGGGCGAGGTAGAGCAGGTCCAGCTCGCCGGCCAGGTAGGCCGCCTCGACCCGGCGCCGCTGCGCCGGGTCCTGCGTCGAGTTGAGGAAACCGGCGCGTACGCCGACGGCGGTGAGCGCGTCGACCTGGTCCTGCATGAGCGCGATCAGCGGGGAGACCACTACCGCCACGCCGTCGCGGACCAGCGCGGGGATCTGGTAGCACAGCGACTTGCCGCCACCGGTGGGCATGAGCACCAGCGCGTCGCCGCCGGACACCACGTGTTCGACGACGTCCTGCTGGAAGCCGCGGAAGGCGTCGTACCCGAAGACCCGCCGCAACACGTCGAGCGCGTCGCCGGTCGGTGGGGAGCCGGCCGGTGCGGAGGTGGTCCGCTCGTCGGTGGGGGAGACCATCCGCGCAGTCTACGAGCGTCCCCCGACAGCGCCCGTCCGGCGAGCCGGTCCGGGGGTGGCGACATGTTCCGGTGGTCACCCCGTGGAATCCCGGACGGGGTCGCAGCCGTTAGAGTCGCTGATTGACCATGCGCGGCCGACCGGCCGCGGCGCCACGGCTGGGGGTAGCGGGTGAGCGAGGCGCGTACAGCGGGTGACCTGGGGCCGAGCGAGGCGGAGACGGCGCCGGCCGAGTCGGACACCTCACTGGTGGTGGTGACCGGGCTGTCCGGCGGCGGGCGCAGCACGGTGGCCCGGGCGCTGGAGAACGTCGGCTACTACGTGGTCGACAACCTGCCCCAGGCGCTGCTGCTCGACATGGCCGAGCTGGCCTTCAAGGCCGGCGGCGCGGCCCGGCGCACGGCGATGGTGCTGGACGTGCGCTCGCGCGCCTTCTCCACCGACCTGGCCGGGGCGATCCGGGAGCTGCGCGAGCGCGGCTTCTCCCCCCGGGTGGTCTTCGTCGACGCCGACGACGAGGTGCTGATCCGCCGGTTCGAGAGCGTGCGCCGCTCGCACCCGCTGCAGGGCGACGGGCGGCTGGCCGACGGCATCGCCGTCGAGCGGACGCTGCTGGAGGAGGCACGCGAGCAGGCCGACGTGATCATCGACACCAGCCACCTGAACGTGAACCAGCTTCGGCGCCGGGTCGAGGAGCTGTTCGGCGGCGAGGACGCCCGCCGGCTGCGGATCACCGTGATCTCGTTCGGCTTCAAGTACGGCCTGCCGCCGGACGCCGACTTCGTGATGGACGCCCGGTTCCTGCCGAACCCGTACTGGGTGCCGGAGCTGCGCGAGCACACCGGCCGGGAGGAGGCGGTCAGCGCGTACGTGCTGGGCCAGGAGGGCGCGGACGCCTTCGTGGCCGGGTACGCCGACCTGGTCAACGCCACCACCGCCGGTTTCGAGCGGGAGGGCAAGCGCTACCTGACCGTGGCGGTCGGCTGCACCGGCGGCAAGCACCGCAGCGTGGCGATCGCCGAGGAGCTGGCCGCCCGGCTGCGCCGCTCCGGTATCGCCGCCAACGCCCAGCACCGGGACCTGGGGCGGGAGTGACCCCGACCAGGGTGGTCGCCTTCGGTGGCGGGCACGGGCTCTCGGCGTCGCTGCGGGCGCTGCGGCACTGCGTACCCGAACTGGACCTGGACATCACCGCGGTGGTCACCGTCGGCGACGACGGCGGGTCCAGCGGGCGGCTGCGCGCGGAGCGCGGCGGCCTGCCCCCGGGTGACCTGCGTCAGGCGCTCGTGGCGCTGGCCGGCGACCATCCGGCCACCCGGCGCAGCGCGGCGCTGTTCCAGTACCGCTTCACCACCGCGACGCCGCCCCCGCCAACGCTCGCCGCGCCGGTTCCGGCCGCCCGCGCCGGCGACTCGCTCGCCGGCCACGCGGTCGGCAACCTGCTGCTGCACGGCCTGACCGAGCTGCTCGGCGATCCGGTGGCCGCGCTCGACCACGCGGGCGCGATGCTCGGCGCGGTGGGGCGGGTGCTGCCGATGTCCCGTCAGCCGGTGGGCATCGAGGCCCGGGTCCGCGGCGCGGACCCGGCCCATCCGGACGAGGTGTCCACCGTGCGCGGGCAGCACCAGGTCGCGGTCACCCCGGGCACCGTCGAGTCGCTGCGGCTCAACCCACCCGCGCCGGCCGCGTGCGCCGAGGCGGTGACAGCGGTACGCGCCGCGGACTGGCTGATCTTCGGGCCGGGCAGCTGGTACACGAGCGTGCTGCCGCACCTGCTGGTGCCGGGCCTGGCCGACGCGATCGTCTCCAGTCCGGCGCGGCGGCTGGTGACGCTCAACCTGGTGGCGGAGAAGGAGACCTCGGGGCTCTCCCTGCCCGACCATCTGGACACGCTGCGGCGCTATCTGCCCGAGCTGAAGGTGGACCGGGTGCTGGCGGACTCCACGGCGGTGGGTGATCCCGCGGCGGTCGAACGTGCGGCAGAATCGCTTGGTGCCCGGCTGGTCCTCGCTCCCGTCGCCGTCCTCGACGGCACGCCCCGTCATGATCCAGCCGCACTGGGCGCCGCGCTGGTGCCTGTCCTGCGCGCCGATCGTTAGACACGTACGTAATCACCGGCGACACGCCGGAACCGGTCCGTGAGGGGGCGCACTATGGCGATGACGGCTGCGGTCAAGGACGAGCTGAGTCGGGTCGACGTGCCCAAGCCCTGCTGTCGGCGGGCGGAGATGGCCGCCCTGCTGCGTTTCGCCGGCGGCCTGCACATCGTGTCCGGCCGCGTCGTGGTCGAGGCGGAGCTGGACACCGGCGCGGTGGCCCGCCGGCTGCGGCGGGAGGTGGCCGAGGTCTACGGCTACCCGAGCGAGATCCACGTGCTCGCCTCCGGCGGCCTGCGCAAGGGCAGCCACTTCATCGTGCGGGTGGTCAAGGACGGCGAGGCGCTCGCCCGGCAGACCGGCCTGCTCGACGTGCGGGGCCGCCCGGTGCGTGGCCTGCCGCCGCACGTGGTGGCCGCGAACGTCTGCTGCGCCGTGTCGGCCTGGCGGGGCGCGTTCATGGCGCACGGCTCGCTGACCGAGCCGGGCCGCAGCAGCGCGCTGGAGATCACCTGCCCCGGCCCGGAGTCGGCGCTGGCGCTCGTCGGCGCGGCCCGCCGCATCGGCATCACCGCGAAGAACCGCGAGGTGCGCGGCGTGGACCGGGTGGTGGTCAAGGACGGCGACGCGATCGCCGCGCTGCTCACCCGCATAGGAGCGCACTCCAGCGTGCTGGCCTGGGAGGAGCGGCGGGTACGCCGGGAGGTGCGCGCCACCGCCAACCGGCTGGCCAACTTCGACGACGCCAATCTGCGCCGCTCGGCCCGGGCCGCGGTGGCCGCCGCCGCCCGGGTGACCCGCGCGCTGGAGATCCTCGCCGACGACGCGCCCAACCACCTGACCTCGGCCGGCCGGCTGCGGCTGGAGCACCGTCAGGCGTCCCTGGAGGAGCTGGGCGCGCTCGCCGAGCCGCCGCTGACCAAGGACGCCATCGCCGGCCGGATCCGCCGGCTGCTCGCGCTGGCCGACAAGCGCGCCCGCGACCTGGGCATCCCGGATACGGAAGCGGCAGTCACGCCCGACATGCTCGTGGTCTGATAGGACTCGGGCGGCGAGCACGCGAGCGGGATCACCACCCGCCGCAGCGCGACGCCGCACGCTCGGATATGGTCGCTGCGTACGGCAAGGGGGCCGCGCACAGGCATCCCTCGCCGTGCTCACCGCCTCGGGCGGTCAGGTCTCCGTGACCGCGGCGGGGTGGCCGAGATGACATGTCGACGGCCGGCTCCAACGGTCGGCGCACACACCTCCGCCGGCCCCGGTCTGGCGCCGGCGGACCAGAACGCGAGGAGATGGGACCTGTGACCATCCGGGTTGGCATCAACGGCTTCGGCCGGATCGGCCGCAACTTCTTCCGGGCAGTGCTGGCGTCCGGCGCTGACATCGAGGTCGTGGCGGTCAACGACCTGACCGACAACGCGACGCTCGCCCACCTTGTCAAGTACGACAGCATCCTGGGCCGCCTCCCGCACGAGGTGAAGGCCACCGCCGACGAGATCACCGTGGGCGGCAAGACCATCAAGGCGTACGCCGAGAAGGACCCGGCGAACCTGCCGTGGGGCGAGGTCGGCGCCGACGTCGTCATCGAGTCCACCGGCTTCTTCACCGACGGCACCAAGACGAAGGCGCACCTCGACGGCGGGGCCAAGAAGGTCATCATCTCCGCGCCGGCGAAGAACGAGGACGTCACCGTGGTCATGGGCGTCAACCAGGACCAGTACGACCCGGCCAAGCACAACATCATCTCGAACGCCTCCTGCACCACGAACTGCCTCGCGCCGATGGCGAAGGTGCTGCAGGACACGTTCGGCATCCAGCAGGGCCTGATGACCACCATCCACGCGTACACGCAGGACCAGAACCTGCAGGACGCGCCGCACAAGGACCTGCGCCGGGCCCGCGCCGCCGCGCTGAACATCGTGCCGACCTCGACCGGCGCCGCGAAGGCGATCGGCCTGGTGCTGCCGGAGCTGAAGGGCAAGCTGGACGGTTACGCGCTGCGCGTGCCGATCCCGACCGGCTCGGCCACCGACCTGACCGTCACGGTCGGCCGGGAGACCACTGTGGACGAGGTCAACGCCGCGCTCAAGGCCGCCGCCGAGGGCCCGCTGCGGGGCATCCTCACCTACAACGAGGACCCGATCGTCTCCGCCGACATCGTGACCGACCCGGCGTCGTGCATCTTCGACGCGCCGCTGACCAAGGTGATCGGCAACCAGGTCAAGGTCGTCGGCTGGTACGACAACGAGTGGGGCTACTCGAACCGCCTGGTGGACCTGGTCAAGCTGGTCGGTAGCTCGCTGTGAGCATCCGCAACCTCGACGACCTGCTCGCCGAGGGGGTGTCGGGTCGGCGCGTGCTGGTGCGCGCCGACCTGAACGTCCCGCTCGACAAGCAGACCGGTGAGATCACGGACGACGGCCGGATCCGGGCCGTCCTGCCGACGCTGAGCGCGCTGGTGCAGGCCGGCGCGAAGGTGGTCGTCTGCTCGCACCTGGGCCGCCCGAAGGGCGCGCCGGACCCGCAGTTCAGCCTCCGCCCGGTCGCCGGGCGGCTCGGTGAGCTGCTCGGCGCCCCGGTGGCCTTCGCCGAGGACACCGTCGGTGACTCGGCGCGGTCCACCGTGGCCGACCTGGCCGACGGCCAGGTGGCGCTGCTGGAGAACCTGCGGTTCAACAAGGGCGAGACCAGCAAGGACGACGCGGAGCGGGGCGCGTTCGCCGACCAGCTCGCCGCGCTCGGCGACGCCTACGTGGACGACGCGTTCGGCGCTGTGCACCGCAAGCACGCCAGCGTGCACGACGTGCCGGCCCGGCTGCCGCACTTCGCCGGCCGGCTGGTGCTGCGCGAGGTCGAGGTGCTCAGCCGCCTCACCGGCTCCCCGGAGCGGCCGTACGTGGTGGTGCTGGGCGGCTCGAAGGTCTCCGACAAGCTGGCCGTGATCGAGGCGCTGCTGCCGACCGTGGACCGGCTGCTCATCGGCGGCGGGATGTGCTTCACCTTCCTCAAGGCCCAGGGCCACGAGGTGGGCACGTCGCTGCTGGAGAAGGACATGGTCGAGACCTGCCGCAACCTGATGGAGCGCGCGCCCGGCAAGATCATGCTCCCGGTCGACGTGGTGGCCGCCGACGCGTTCGCGCCGGACGCCGCGCACGACACCGTGCCCGCCGACGGCATCCCCAGCCACCGGCTGGGCCTGGACATCGGCCCGGAGACGGTGGCCGGCTTCGCGGCCGCGCTGTCGCAGGCGAAGACCATCTTCTGGAACGGCCCGATGGGCGTGTTCGAGATGGCGGCGTTCGCCAACGGCACCCGGGGCGTGGCCGAGGCGATCACCAAGGCCGACGCGTTCAGCGTGGTCGGTGGCGGCGACTCGGCCGCGGCGGTGCGCGCGCTGGGCCTGGACGAGTCCTCGTTCGGGCACATCTCCACCGGCGGTGGCGCCTCCCTGGAATACCTGGAGGGCAAGACCCTCCCCGGCATCGCGGCTCTGGAGAACTGAATGGCGAGCACGACCCGCCGGCCGCTGATGGCCGGCAACTGGAAGATGAACCTGAACCACCTCGAGGCCAACCTGCTGGTGCAGAAGCTGGCCGCGAGCCTGAACGAGAAGCAGCTCACCGACGTCGAGTGCGTGGTGCTGCCGCCCTTCACCGACCTGCGTACCGTGCAGACCGCTGTGGACGGCGACAAGCTGCTGATCGGCTACGGCGCGCAGGACCTGTCGCCGCATCCGTCCGGCGCGTACACCGGTGACATCGCCGGGCCGATGCTGGCGAAGCTGGGCTGCGGCTACGTGGTGGTCGGCCACTCCGAGCGGCGGCAGTACCACCACGAGGACGACGCGCTGGTCAACGCGAAGGTGTCGGCGGCGCTGGCGAACGGTCTCACCCCCATCCTCTGCATCGGCGAGGGCCTGGAGGTCCGGGAACAGTCGGGGCAGGTGCGGCACTGCTGCGACCAGCTCGACGGCGCGCTGAAGGGGCTCACCGCCGAGCAGGTCACCAAGGTCGTCGTCGCGTACGAGCCGGTCTGGGCGATCGGCACCGGCAAGACGGCCACGCCGGAGGACGCCCAGGAGGTCTGCGGCGCGGTGCGCAAGCGCATCGCCGAGACCTACGACGAGGGCACCGCCGAGCAGGTCCGGATCCTGTACGGCGGGTCGGTCAAGGCGTCGAACGTCGCCGCGATCATGGCGCAGCCGGACGTGGACGGGGCCCTGGTCGGGGGCGCCAGCCTGGACGCGGAGGAGTTCGCGCAGATCTGCCGGTTCCCGGAGCACACCGCCCGCTGATCGCTCGCTATCCTTGACGCTGCCCGTCCACCGGCCGGTGCCGCAGTGCCCGACAGGTCCGGGCAGTGATCGCAACGAGAGGACTGACCCCCGCCATGCCGATCTGGTTCGCCTACACGATGATCACGTTGCTGGTCATCACCAGCGTGCTGCTCGTCCTGCTGATCCTCCTGCACCGCGGTAAGGGCGGCGGGTTGTCGAGCATGTTCGGCGGCGGCGTCAGCTCCAGCCTGGCCGGCTCGTCCGTGGCCGAGAAGAACCTCGACCGCTACACCGTTCTGGTGGGAATCGTCTGGTTCGCCTGCATCATCGGGCTCGGGCTCTGGCTGCGGTTGCAGATGGCCAACGGCACCTGAGTCGGCGCTGAGAAGCGTACAATCTGCGCGCGGTCCGTCACGGACCGCGCGCAGTTTTGTTTCTCCGCGCGTCGCCCGTCGCCCACCCCCTCCGGCGGCGGTCCCCTCCGACGACAGGGAGCGAGCAACCGTGCCCAGCAACAACGTCATCCGCGGCACCCGGATCGGGTCCGCCCCCGAGCGCTTCGACCAGCGCGTGGAGCCCGCGCCGCGCCGCCCGGTCGTCTACTGGTGCCGCCACGGGCACCGGGTCGAGTTCCTGATCGCCGCCGAGGCGGAGACGCCGGCCACCTGGGAGTGCCCCCGCTGCGGCGAGCCGGCCGGCCCCGACCCGGGCGACCCGCCGGGCCGCCAGCGCGCCGAGCCCTACAAGACCCACCTGGCGTACGTGCAGGAGCGGCGCACGCCGGAGGAGGGGGAGGCGCTGCTCGCCGAGGCCCTCGACGCGCTGCGCCGACGTCGTGGCCGCGCCTGAGCCGAGGCGTTAAGAAGGGGCCCCTTCTCTACCGGAGACGTTAAGAAGGAGCCCTTCCTTACACCTCAGCGGAGGCTGCGCAGGCGCGGCGGCACGTTGGCCGCCGCGGCCCGGTCGAGCAGCCAGAGCGTACGGGAGACGCCCTGCACCCCGGCGGCCGGCAACTGCACCGGCCCGGCCCCGGCCAGCGCCATGCCCACCGCCCGGGCCTTGTCCGCCCCGGCGGCGATCAGCCACACCTCCTCGGCCGTGTTGATCGTCGGCAGGGTCAGCGTGGTACGCACCGGCGGCGGCTTCGGGCTGCCCCGTACCGCGCTGACCGGGCGGTTGTCGTGGTGCACCGGATGCTCCGGGAACACCGACGCCGCGTGCCCGTCCTCGCCGACGCCGAGCATCAGCACGTCGAAGTGGGGCACGATCGCGTTCCCGGGCCGGGCGGCGGCGGCCAGCTCCCGCGCGTACCCGGCGGCGGCCGCCTCCGGGTCGTCACCGGCCGGGCCGTCGGACGCCGGCATCGGGTGCACCCGGGCCGGGTCCAGCGGCACCGCGTCCAGCAGCGCCGCCCGCGCCTGCGTCTCGTTGCGCTCCGGGTCGCCGGCGGGCAGGAACCGCTCGTCGCCCCACCACACGTCGACCCGGGACCAGTCGACCGCGTCCCGGGCGGGCAGCTGCCCGACCGCCCGGTACACCGCAGCGGCGATCCGCCCGCCGGTCAGCACCACCGACGCCTGGCCGCGCTCGGCCTGCGCGTCGAGCAGCTTCACCACCAACCGGGCCGCCACCGCCTGCGCCAGCAGGTCGGGGTCGGCGTGTACGGCGACACTCGCCTCAGTCATCCGTCGAGCCCTCGTGTTCCGACCGCCCACCGGCGGTCACCTGTGCTTCCGGCCACCCGGTCCGGGCGGTCACTCGTTCGCGGTCGCGCCCGCGTGCGCGGTCACGCCGGCCTCGGCCCGCTGGGCGGTCGCCGGATCCTTCCACACGTGCACCCGCTGGGCCGGCCGCTGGTCGAGTCCGGTGATCCCGGCCGCAGCGCCGAGCGCCTCCGCGTACACCTGGTCGGCGTCGAGCCGCCGCAGCTCCTCGGCCAGTTCGTCACCGAGCGGCCGGCGGACCAGCGGCAGCGTGCGGTCCTCCTGCCCGGTACGCCGGAACACGGCGATGCTGTCGTCGCGGGTCAGCGTCAGCTCGTCGCCGTTGGCGCAGCGCAGCTGCACCTGACGCATGCGCGGGAACTCGTCGGTCCGCTCCCAGGTCGGTTCGATGCCGAGCCGGGCCTTGAGCCACCCGCTCATCAGCGCGGCCGTCGGGTCCGACGGGGGCGCCACCACGCTGGCCTCGGTGACCCGGGCCTGGGTGGTGTCGAACGCGCCCGCCACCAGCGTGCGCCACGGGGTGATCCGGGTCCACGCCAGGTCGGTGTCGCCGGGGGCGTAGTCGTGGGCCCGCTGCCGCAGCGCGGCGATCGGGTCGGCCGCCTGCGCCGAGTCGGTGATCCGCCGGTCGGCCACCACACCGAGGAAGTCGGTGGCGATCTCCTCCGGCGGCTCGCCGTGCCACCACGTCACCACCGGTACGTCCGGGACCAGCAGCGGCATCACCACGGATTCGGCGTGCAGCGCGAGCCGCCCGTACATCCGGGTCACCACCGCCTCGCACGGCCCGAGCCGGCCGCCCACGACGATCTCCGCGTCCAGCCGGTTGCGGTCGCGCTCCACGTCGGAGCGGACCACCACGAGCAGGCGGCAGGGGTGCGCCGCCGCGGCGATGGTGGCGGCCGCCTCGGCCTCCCGGACCCGCTTCTCGTCCACCACCACGATCAGCGTGAGCGCCATGCCACTGGCCACCCCGCCCGCGCTGCGCCGTTCCGCGGCCAGCGCCTTGACCACCTCGTTGCCGGTGGTGTCCCACAGCCCGATCAATGGAGCCTCCTGGTTCGCTCGCAGTGCTCGCTCACGCTCTCCGCCAAGCCCGGCCCTCGCGGGCCAGCATCTCGTCGGCGGCCCGGGGTCCCCACTCGCCGGCCCGGTACGGCTCCGGCGTCGTGCCCTCCCAGGCGTGTTCCAGCGGGTCGACGACCTGCCAGCTCTGCTCGACCTCGGCGGCGTCCGGGAACAGCGTCCGGTCGCCGATCAGCACGTCCAGCACGAGCCGCTCGTACGCCTCGGGGCTGGACTCGGTGAACGCCTCGCCGTACTGGAAGTCCATCGCGATGTCGCGGACCTCCATCGTGGTGCCCGGCACCTTGGAGCCGAACTTCAGCACCACGCCCTCGTCCGGCTGCACGCGGATGACGAGCTGGTTGGGACCGAGGGACTCCATGTCGGCGGCGTTGAACGGCAGGTGCGGCGCCTTCTTGAACATGATGGCCACCTCGGTGACCCGCCGGGGCAGCCGCTTGCCGGCCCGGATGTAGAACGGCACCCCGGCCCAGCGCCGGTTCTGGATGCCCAGCTTCACCGCCACGTACGTCTCGGTGGTGGAGCCCGCCGGGACGCCCTCCTCCTCCAGGTAGCCCTTGGCGCGCTCGCCGCCCACCCAGCCGGGCAGGTACTGGCCCCGCACGGTGTCCTCGGAGACGTCGTGCGGCACGGTGATCGCCTTGAGCACCTTGAGCTTCTCGGCACGGATCTCGTCGGCGTCGAAGCTCGTCGGCTCCTCCATCGCGACCAGCGCGAGCAGTTGGAGCAGGTGGTTCTGGAGCACGTCACGGGCGGTGCCGACGGAGTCGTAGAAGGCGGCCCGGGTGCCGATGCCGACGTCCTCGGCCATGGTGATCTGCACCGAGTCGACGTACTTGGAGTTCCACAGCGGCTCGAACAGGTTGTTCGCGAACCGCAGCGCCAGGATGTTCTGGACCGTCTCCTTGCCCAGGTAGTGGTCGATCCGGAACACGTCCTGGCGGGTGAAGACGTCGTCGACCAGGTCGTTGAGCGCCTTGGCCGAGGGCAGGTCGTTGCCGAACGGCTTCTCCACCACCACGCGGCGCCAGCCGCCGGACCTGTCGTTGTCGGCCATGCCGGTGCGGGCGAGCTGCTTGAGCACCACCGGGAACGCCGCCGGGGGGATGGAGAAGTAGAAGGCGGCGTTGCCGGCGATGCCGTGCGAGTCGCGCAGCTCGTCGAGCGTGGCGGCGAGCTGGTCGAACGCGGCGTCGTCGTCGAACGAGCCGCCGACGAACTTGATGTTGCCGGCCAGCCGGGCCCACACCTCCTCCCGCCACGGGGTACGGGCGTGCTTCTTGGCCGCCTCGTGCGCCACCGACTCGAAGTCGCCGTCGCCCCAGTCCCGGCGGGCGAAGCCCAGCACCACGAAACCGGGCGGCAGGAGCCCCCGGTTGGCCAGGTCGTAGACCGCCGGCAGTAGTTTCTTGCGGGCCAGATCGCCGGTCACCCCGAAGATCACCAGGGCACACGGCTCGGGGATCCGGGGCAACCGCCGGTCCTGGACGTCGCGCAGCGGGTTCACCGGGCCACCTCCTCCTGCGTCTCGGTCCGCTGATTCCAGGTCATTGATCGTCACGTGCGTGTCCGTCCGGCCGTATCCAGCAGCTGGGCGACGCCAGCCGCCCGCTTGGTCAGGTGCAGTCGCAGCACCGGTCGTTCCCGGCCGGCCAGGGCCCGCCGGTCACCGGCGGCCTGGGCCGCCTGGAGCTGCGCGAAGGTGTACGGACGACCGGGCACTTCCAGATCATCGGTGACCGCACCGGTGATCTGGAGGTGCCGGCCGCGGGTGTCCGTGTGCTCCGGCCGGCGCGGTCCCCAGGTGAAGGTGACCGGCCGCCGGGTGTGCCGTGCCAGCAGCGGGCGCAGCCCGGCCAGCGCCGCGTCGGCCCGCGGGTCGAGGTACGCGGTGACCGCGAGGTGTTCCCGTTCGCCCAGCTCGTCGAGCAGCCAGCACAGCGCGCCGGTCAGGTCGGCCGGCGCGCCGCTCGGGGCGTACACCTCGATCGCGTCCTCCACCGACGACGGCGGCCCGCTGTCCGCCTCGTCGTCGGCCGCCGCGGCGGCGGGCGCCGCGAACGGGTCGGTCCGCAGCGTCACCGCGGCGGTCGCGGCGGCGTAGGTCCAGGTGAGCAGGTGCGCGCCGAGCGGCCCGTTGACGGCGACGTCGGCGGCCACGCCCGGGCCGACGCCCGCGCCGAGGGCGCCGCCGAGACCGACTGTGAGCACGCCCGGCCCGGTGGCGCCGGGGGAGTCGGGGGACTCCACGGCCACCGGCAGGAGCCGTCCGCCGGTGGCGTCGGCGAGCAGCGCCCCCGCCCAGCGGCCCAGGCCGTCGAGTCCGGTGCCGTCGGGGACCAGCGCTACCGTGTGCCGGCCCTCGCCGGGCGCCGCGCCCAGGGCCGCGCCGAGCGCGAGGCCCGGATTGTCCCGGTCCCGGTCGAGCGCGGCGGTGAGCGCCTCCGCCTCGTCCAGCACCTCGGCGACCGGCGCGCCGGCCAGCGCCGCCGGGACCACGCCGAACGCGGTGAGCGCGGCCCACGGCCCGGCCACGCCGGGCTCGGCCGGGAGCACCACCGCGCCCAGCTCGTCGGCGCGCGCCGCGAGGTCCGTGCCGGGCTCGGTGACCACCACGACGTGCCGGGCGGCATCCGGGCCCTCGTCCGCCCACGCCTGCCGGTAGGCCCGCAGGTGGGCGTCGGTGGTCCGGTCCAGGCCGTGCCGGGCGGCGAGCACCAGGAGGGTACGCGCCGGGCGGTCGGCGAGTGCGGCCCGGACCGGCCCCGGATCGGCGGTGTCGAGCACCGTCACCGGCCGGCCCAGGCATTCGGCCAGCACCTCGGCGGCGAGCGTGTCGTCGGGGGCGCCGGCCAGCACCACGTGGTCCAGGTCGCTCAGCTCGGCGGCCAGCTCGGCGAGCTGGGGGAGCAGGTCCCGGCTGCGCCGGTGGGCGTGCAGCCAGCCCAGCCGGTCGAGGGCCGCCGACTCGGCGGCGGGCCCCCAGAGGGCCGGGTCGGCGGCGGCGAGCCGGGCCGGGACGTCGTGGGCGACGAGCGTGGCGCGCGCCGACGCGCCCAGGGCGTCCGCGCCGCGCACGGCCAGACCGGCGGCCATGTCGGCCCGCCCGGCCAGCAGGTCACTCACGGTGCCGCCCCTCACCCAAACCACGGTACGGCGCGACGCGCCCCGGGGCCGGGCCCCGGGACGCGTCGGACGCCGTCTGTCACGCGTTGCCGCCGGCCTGCTGCGCCGCCTGCGCGTTCTTCCCGGCGGCCCGGTGCGGGCTGCCCGAGCCCTTGGCCGCCTCGGCGAGGGACTTCTTGACCCCCTCCAGCAGCTCCACCCAGCTCGCCTCGAACTTCTCCACGCCCTCGCGCTCCAGCGTGGCGATCACGTCGGACAGGTCAACGCCCACCGCCAGCAGGTCGGCGAAGACCTGGCGGGCGTCGTCGTACGCGACGGTGACGGTGTCCGGCTTCGTCTCGCCGTGCTCGGCGTAGGCGTGGATCACCGGCTCCGGCATGGTGTTGACGGTGCCGGGCGCGATCAGCTCCTCGACGTAGATGACGTCCCGGTAGTCCGGGTTCTTCGTCGAGGTGGAGGCCCACAGCGGGCGCTGCGGGTGGGCGCCCGCGTCGGCGAGCTTCTGCCAGCGCGCCGAGGAGAACACCTCGCCGTAGCGCTCGTACGCCAGCCGGGCGTTGGCGACAGCGGCCTTGCCGCGCAGCGCCTTGGCCCGGTCCGAGCCGATCTTCTCCAGCCGCTTGTCCACCTCGGTGTCGACCCGGGAGACGAAGAACGAGGCGACCGAGCCGATCTTCGACAGGTCGTGCCCGTTGGCCTGCGCCTGCTCCAGGCCGGCCAGGAAGGCCTCCATCACCTGCGAGTACCGGTCCAGGCCGAAGATCAGCGTGACGTTGACGCTGATCCCCTCGGCCAGCGTCGCGGTGATCGCGGGCAGGCCCTCCTCGGTGGCCGGGATCTTGATGAACAGGTTCGGCCGGTCGACCAGCCACCACAGCGCCTTGGCCTCGGCGACGGTCTTCGCCGCGTCGTGCGCCGAGCGCGGGTCCACCTCGATCGACACCCGGCCGTCCACGCCGCCGCTGGTCTCGTACGACGGGCGCATCACGTCGCAGGCCCACCGCACGTCGTACGTGGTGAGCATGCGGACCGCCTCCTCGACGTCCACACCACGTACGGCGAGGTCACGAAGCTGCCAGTCGTACTCGCCGGCGTCGCTCAGCGCCTTGGCGAAGATCGTCGGATTGGTGGTCACCCCGGCTACGTGGCTGTCCCGGCGCAGCTTGTCCAGCCCGCCGGAGCTCAGCCGTACCCGGGAAAGGTCGTCGAGCCAGATCGCCACCCCGGCGCCCTGGAGCTCCTTCAGCCTGTCCGTCATGCCGTCCACGCTCCCCTCAGTTGCCGGTCGTGAAACCGGTGATGTCGCCCACCCGGGTCAGCGCCGCGTGCGCGGCGGCCACGATCCGGTCGGGGGTGAACCCGAACTGCTCGAAGAGCACGGTGTGCGGCGCGCTGGCGCCGTAGTGCTCGATGCTCACGCACTCGCCGCTGTCGCCGACGATCGCGCGCCACGACATCGCGATGCCCGCCTCCACGCTCACCCGTGCCTTTACCCCGCGCGGCAGCACCGACTCCCGGTACGCCTCGTCCTGCGCGAAGAACCACTCCTGGCAGGGCATGGAGACGACCCGGGTGGGGGTGCCGTCGGCCTCCAGCCGCTCCCGTGCGGTGAGGCAGAGCTGCACCTCGGAGCCGGTGCCGACGAGGATCACCTGCGGCTTGCCGTTCGACGCCTCGGCCAGCACGTACCCGCCCTTGGCGACGCCCTCGGCGCCGGCCAGGTCGGTGCGGTCGAACGTCGGCAGCGCCTGGCGGCTGAGCGCCAGCGCGGTCGGCCGGTCGGTGTGCTCCAGCGCCTGCCGCCACGCCCAGACCGTCTCGTTGGCGTCGGCCGGGCGCACCACGTCCAGGCCGGGGATGGCCCGCAGCGCGGTCAGGTGCTCGATCGGCTGGTGCGTCGGGCCGTCCTCGCCGAGGCCGATCGAGTCGTGCGTCCAGACGTACGTCACCGGCAGCTTCATCAGCGCGGCCAGCCGCACCGCCGGGCGCATGTAGTCGCTGAACACCAGGAACGTGCCGCCGTACGGGCGGGTGCCGCCGTGCAGGGCGATGCCGTTGAGGATCGCGCCCATGGCGTGCTCGCGGATGCCGAAGTGCAGCGTGCGGCCGTACTCGTCACCGGGGAAGTCCTTGGTGGCGTGCGCGGCCGGGACGAACGACGGCTCGCCCTTCATCGTGGTGTTGTTGCTCTCGGCCAGGTCGGCCGAGCCGCCCCACAGCTCCGGCAGCACCGGCGCCAGGGCCTCCAGGATCTTGCCGGAGGCGGCCCGGGTGGCGACGCCCTTGGCGTCCGCCGGGAAGGTCGGCAGCGCGTCGGTCCAGCCGGTCGGCAGCGTACGGGTGGCCATCCGGTCCCACAGCGCCTTGCGCTCCGGGTTGGCCTGCGCCCAGGCGTCGAACCCGGTGGTCCACTCGGCCTGCTCCTGCGCGCCACGCTCCAGCACCTGACGGGCGTGCTTGAGCACCTCCTCGTCGACCTCGAAGGTGCGCTGCGGGTCGAAGCCGAGGATCTCCTTGGTGGCCTTCACCTCGTCCGCGCCGAGCGCCGAGCCGTGGATCTTGCCGGTGTTCTTCTTGTTCGGCGCGGGCCAGCCGATGATGGTGCGCAGCGCGATGAACGACGGCCGGCCGGTCTCCGCCTTGGCGGCCAGCAGCGCCTGGTACAGCGCCTCCACGTCCTCGTGGTAGTCGCCCTGGTCGGCGTCGCCGCTGCGCCAGTCGACGGTCTGCACGTGCCAGCCGTACGCCTCGTAGCGGGCCGCCACGTCCTCGCTCTTGGCGATGCGGGTGTCGTCCTCGATCGAGATCTCGTTGTCGTCGTAGATCACGCAGAGGTTGCCGAGCTGCTGGTGACCGGCGAGCGCGCTGGCCTCGTGGGTGATGCCCTCCTCGATGTCACCGTCGGAGGCGATGCACCAGATGTCGTGCCGGAACGGCGAGTCGGCGCGGTCCGGCTCGGGGTCGAACAGGCCGCGCTCGCGGCGGGCCGCCATCGCCATGCCGACCGCGTTGCCGAGGCCCTGGCCGAGCGGCCCGGTGGTGGTCTCCACGCCCGGGGTGTGGCCGTGCTCCGGGTGACCCGGGGTGAGCGAGCCCCACTGGCGCAGCGCCTTGAGGTCGTCCAGCGACAGCGGGTAGCCGGAGAGGAAGAGCTGGATGTAGAGCGTCAGGCTGGAGTGGCCGGCGGAGAGCACGAACCGGTCGCGCCCGGCCCAGTTCGGGTCGGCGGGGTTGTGCCGCATGACCCGGTTGAAGAGCAGGTACGCCACCGGGGCGAGGCTCATCGCCGTCCCCGGGTGGCCGTTGCCGGATTTCTCCACGGCGTCCATGGCCAGCACGCGGACCGTGTCGACGGCCCTGCGGTCGAGGTCGGACCAGTTGAGAGCGGGAAGCTCGGGTCGGTTGGCAGCCACGATGGTTGTGCTCCTCGGCAGATGGGCGGAACCCTCACTGATGACCCTATCGAGCGGTGCTAAACGTCCGCCCGGGGATCTCAGCATGCTGTTCTGTACGGATCGCGGACGTCCGGTCGTTCAACCCCAGGTGTGACGGCTCGCACCGTTGCCGGGTCTGCGGGGCAGCCAAAACGACGCCGCGTAGTGTGTGGGGCGGTGTGTGGACCTCGACGGGTCCGGGCCGAACGACCTCCCCCCGCCGATGCCGGAAGGTGGCAATCCGTGAGCATGATCACCGAGCGCCCCGTCAGCAACCCTGCCGGGCAGCCGCCGGTGGGCGCGGTGGCGGAGGCGCCGGCGAGCGGCCGGCGGGACGTACGCGCCGTGGTGGCGGCGTACGTGGCGCTGACCAAGCCGCGGATCGTCGAGCTGCTGCTGGTCACCACCGTTCCGGCGATGATGCTCGCGGACGGCGGCATGCCGTCGCTGTGGCTGGTCGCCGTCGTGCTCGTCGGCGGCTCGCTCGCGGCCGGCGCGGCGAGCGTCCTGAACTGCTACATCGACCGGGACATCGACCAGCTCATGCGGCGCACCAAGCGCCGCCCACTGCCCGCGCACACGGTTTCGCCGCGCAGCGCGCTGATCTTCGGTCTGGTGCTGGCAGCCGTCTCGGTGGCGCTGATGGCGGCGACCACCAACTGGCTGGCGACGGTGCTGACGCTCGCCGCGATCGCCTACTACGACCTGGTCTACACGCTGTGGCTGAAGCGGACCACCGCCGCCAACACGTTCTGGGGCGGCATCTGCGGGGCCGCGCCGGTGCTGATCGGCTGGGCCGCCGTCACCGGCTCGCTGGCGCCGGCCGCGTGGGGCCTGTTCGCCGTGGTCTTCTTCTGGCAGATGCCGCACTTCTACGCGCTGGCCATCAAGTACAAGGCCGACTACGCGCGCGCCGGCGTGCCGATGCTGCCGGTGGTGGCCTCGGTCCGGCGGGTCAACGCCGAGATCATCGGGTTCTCCTGGCTGACCGTGCTCTCCTCGCTGGCGGTCTGGCCGCTCGGGATGAGCCCGATCTACGGTGTCACCGCGCTCGTGGTCGGCGGGATCTTCCTCGTCGAGGCGCACAAGCTGTGCCGTCGCGCGACGCGCGGCGAGGCGGTCAAGCCGATGCGGCTGTTCCACTGGTCCACCACGTACCTCACGATCCTCTTCGCGGCCGTCGCGCTCGACGCGCTGCTCTGACGCGCCCGTCCGGCGGTTCATCAGAAATTTTTTTCGGGCTTCCCCGGAGGGGTCCAACCCGGACAGATTGTGACGATCTCGCCCGCCCGCTTCGCCCAGATATAAGCGACATATGCAGGCGAATTACCTGTGGTTCTTCTTAAACCGGCGGGTAATTGGCATCACATTCAGTTCATGGTTCTCGCACATCCGGGTGGAACTCTGCTTAGGCTTCGCGTCATGGCAGATGGTTCCGATACGACGCTGACGGCTGACAAGACCGCGGAGCAGGCCCCCAACGGCCTGGTCGCGGGCATCAAGTCGTTCGCCGCCGGACACGGCGGCGCGAAGGCGGTCATCGAGTACGTCGGCAAGCGCGGCGCACGGATCGTCCTCGTGGGTTCCGACGGGGTATGGGCAGACCAGTTCGCCGACGGCACCGACGTCGCGCGGCAGGCCTGCGCGAAGGCCGGGGTCGACGTCGAGAACGCCTGGGAGCGTGAACTGATGGACCAGATGCGTCCGAGCAACGACCTGTGGCGGTCGATGGCCCGGCGCACGATGGCCCGTTGACATAACCGAATGACCAACCACCACCAGTCGACCCGGGGGAGACCCCGGGTCGCTTTCGTCACCTGCGCCGAGCTGCCCGACCTCGACCCGGACGACCGGCTCGCGCTCGGCCCGCTCGCCGCCCGCGGGGTCACCACCGAGATCGCGGTCTGGGACGACCCGGCCGTCGACTGGTCCGGGTACGACCTGGTCGTGATCCGCTCCCCGTGGGACTACGCGCGGCGGCGCGACGAGTTCGTGGCCTGGGCGCGTACCGTGCCGGCCCTGGTCAACCCGGCCGACGTGGTCGCCTGGAACACCGACAAGCGCTACCTGTCCGAGCTTTCCGCCGCCGGAGCGCCCACCGTGCCGACGCAGTGGGTCGAGCCCGGGCGGGAGTGGACCCCACCGGCGGGCGGCGAGTACGTGATCAAGCCGGCGGTCAGCGCCGGCAGCCAGGACACCGGCCGCTACGACCTGACCGACAGGGAGCACCGGGAACTGGCGGTGGCCCACGTACGGCGGCTCTCCGACGCCGGGCGGGTCACCATGGTCCAGCCGTACCTGGAGGCGGTGGACACCGCCGGGGAGACCGCGCTGCTGTTCCTGGCCGGGCCCGACGGCCTGGCGTTCAGCCACGCGATCCGCAAGGGTCCGATGCTGACCGGGCCGGACCTGGGCGAGGCCGCGCTCTACAAGGAGGAGCGCATTGACGCGCGCACCGCCACCGCGGAGCAGCGCGCGGTGGCCGAGAAGGTGCTGGCAGCCGTGCCGGGCGGCCCGGACCGGCTGCTCTACGCCCGGGTCGACCTGATCCCCGGCCCGGACGGCACGCCGGTGCTGGTCGAGCTGGAGCTGACCGAGCCGAGCCTGTTCGTCGGGTACGCCGACGGCGCCCCGGACCGGCTCGCCGACGCGGTGCTCACCCACTTGACCCCCCGCGCCTGACCCGTCCCGCCTGGCTGTGGCTGTGGCTGTGGCTGTGGCTGTGGCTGTGGCTGTGGGCCTGGCGGTGGCCGTGGCCGTGGCGAGCGTGCCGGCCCTGGCGGCGTCCGGGCTTTGGCAGCGGGCCCGGGACCGCGACCCTCCCGGCTGCGGACGCACCTCGCCGACCCACCCAACGCGGTGCACGCAACGCCAGGCTGTCTCAGGGCTCGAGGCACCCACGGTGTTCCACTCGCTGTCTGCCGGGGCCCTGGGTGGAACGGCATGGGTGTCTCAGGGCTGTCCAGGCACCCATGGTGTTCCACTCGCGATCCGTCCGTGCCGTGAGTGGAACGCCATGAGTGGCACGAGGGGGCGCGTTTCCACTCGGGCTGGCGGCGCGTTTGCCGGCCGTCGCCGCCATCGTGGCGTCGGCGGCTTTCGCCGGGGCCCACCGGGCAGCGTCTTCGATACCATCAGCGCGCGCTGCTCGGCCTGCACGTCGCCAGGCTGCTGCACCGCGACGGCGATCTCTGGGTGCTGATCGTCGCGTACGCGGTCAGCAACGGCAGCTTGGTCATGCTGGCTGTCACCACCGACGCCGGCCCGGCTGAACCGGAGCCGCCGGAGCCGCCGGTGCCGCCCGCGCCGCCGGGAGGTCAGTCGCGGTCGCTGTGGTTACGTGCCCAGCGGCCGCCGATCGGCGGCGTGTCCAGCCGCAGCGCGGCCTCGGTGCCGGCCAGGTCGTTGTCCTCGAACGCGCACGAGACGCAACTGCCCGCCTCGGTGACCCAGATGCCGTACGCCTGGGTGTCGGCGTCCCGGTGCCAGATCCGGTTGCCGCGCACGGTGGCCGAGTCGAACGGCGCGGCGATGGTGATGCCGCCGCAGGCCGGCGGGCCGTCCGGCAGCTCGTACCTCGTGCCCGGCCCCGGGGTGGCCTCGTTCCAGCCGGTGGTGCCGTCCGGGCGTACCTCGGCCAGGGAGAGCCGGGTGGCGCTGTTGTCGGACACCACCGCGTCCCGTGAGCCGACCCGGACCACCTTGCCCCGGTGCCCGCCGTCGGGCCAGTCCGCGTTGCCGTCGGTGAGCTCGCGCGGGCCGTAGCGCACCGCCTCGCCGGAGCCGGAGCAGGCCGGGGCGGAGCGGCGGCCGTTGTCCCGGATCCGGTTGCCCACGATCGAGGTGTCCAGCATCGGCCGGTCGATCCGGATGCCGTCCAGCGCGTTCTCCCGGATGTCGTTGTCCTGGATCACCACGTCGGCCGCCGCGCCCCGGTAGCCGTGGCCCAGGTCGTGCTCGTGGTAGCCGAAACCGCCGTTGCGGCTGATCCGGTTGCCCTGCACGGTGTACGGGCCGGGGGTGTTGCCCATGCTGATCCCGTCGCCGACGTTGGCGTCGATCACGCAGCCGGTGAGCAGGCCGCCGCGCCCGGCCACCCCGGCGGTGCCGTTGCCGGACACGTCGAAGCCGGCCTCCAGGTTGTTGGTCATGGTGCAGCCGGAGACGATCAACCCGTCGGCGCCCCAGTCGGAGATGCCGAACCGGTTGGCCTGGCTGTGGCAGCCGATGATCCGGAAACCGCGCGGTGGGGTCCAGTAGTCCTTCTGCAACTCCAGGAAGATCCCGTTGGTGCCGTTGCCGATGGTGGTGCAGTTGGCGATGGTGAGGCGCTCCACGTCGCCCCAGCCGCCGATACCGACGCCGATCCCGGCGCCGCCCATCTGGTCGCCGTTGTCCAGCCGGCCGCACCCCACCACGACCACGCCGTCGATCAGGCTGTCCTGGAGGAAGTCACAGCCCAGGCCGGTCGCCCCGGTGTGGTGGATGTAGAGGTTGCGGAACACGCCGCGCACCACGTACTGCAGGCCCAGCCCCTTGGCCAGGTAGTCGTAGGAGGTCTGGGCGACCCCGGAGCCGTCGATCTCGAAGTCGGCGAACGTGCAGTCGGCGATGTGCCGGTCCCGGTCCGCGCCGTGCTGCACGGTGGTCCAGTACGCCAGCGGGACCGGTGCGCTGCGGTCGCCCTCGTTGCTGAGCAGGAACCGGGTCGCGGCCGGTCCGGCGCCGATCAGCGAGACACCGCTGCGCCAGACGGTGCCGGCGTCGCGGATCGAGTACAGGCCGGGCGGACAGTAGATCACCCGGGCCCGGCCGTCGGCGTCGTACCCGGCGCCGAGCCGGTCCACCAGGGCCGCCAGCGCCGGCTGGTCGTTCGTCACCCCGTCGCCGGTGAGGCCGTGCTCGTGGGCGTCGCACCACAGCGGCGCGCCGGCGACCGGCGTCAGCCGTTGCGGCGTGGTGGTGGCGAGGCTCTTGCGCGGCACCGGGAACTCCCCTCGGGCGTACGGTCCGTGGCCCGGACCGCTTTCCCGTTCCCGTCGCGCGATAACGCCCGCTCAGGCGCCGGCGCCCACCGGCTCGGCGACCGGCTCGGCCGGGGCCGGCGGGGCGGCCGGCAGCCGCTCCCGGGTCGCGAACAGGACGCCGAGCGTGGCCAGCAGCACCAGGCAGGAGCCGAGCATGTGCGCGCCGACGAGCACGCCGGGCAGGTGGGTGAAGTACTGGACGAAGCCGATCACGCCCTGGCCCAGCTCGATCGCGATCAGCACCGCGGCGGCCCGCGCCGCGCGCTCCGCGCCGACCGCCCGGAACGCGAAGTACAGCGCCACCGAGAGACCGATCAGCAGGAAGACGCCGTCGGCGTGCACCTGCGAGATCTGCGTCGGGTCCAGGCTGTTGCGGGCCGCGCCGCGGTCGCCGGCGTGCGGGCCGCTGCCGGTCACCCAGGTGCCGACCACCAGCACCGACGCGCTCACCGCCGTGGTGATCCAGGCGAGGGTACGCAGCGGCGCCGGCACGGTCGGGCTGACCGGCCCGTCCGGCTCCTTGATCCGCCGCCAGAGCGCGTACGCGGCGGCGATGACCGCCATCGAGGCGAGGAAGTGCAGCCCGACCACCCACGGGTTGAGGTTGGTCAGCACGGTGATGCCGCCGATGACCGCCTGGGCCGGGATGCCGAACAGCACGCCGACGGCCAGCGGGAGCAGCCCGCGCCGGCGGGGACGGTGGGCCAGCACGGCCAGCACGACGGCGAGTGCGATGATCCCCACCGCGAAGGTGAGCAGCCGGTTGCCGAACTCGATCACCCCGTGCACGCCCATCTCGGCGGTCGTGGTGTAGGAGTCGTCGGTGCACCGGGGCCAGGTGGGGCAGCCGAGGCCGGACGCGGTGAGCCGGACGGCCCCGCCGGTGACCACGATCGCGACGTTCGCGATGATCGAGGCGAGCGCGAGGCGGCGCAGCAGCGTGGACGAGACCGGGAACCGGACGGAACGCTTCACGGAGCGAATCCTACGCACCGTAGTTGATCCCGATCGGGTGACTCCGCAACCCCGGTGGTCGGAATCACCGGACCCGGGTTTGCGGGCCCCGGACGATTTACGTAACGTTGCCGTTGTGAAAAACGCGGCGGCGCTGTCCCGGGCGTCGGTGACCGGTGCGGTCACCGACGGTTCGCGGTCGCGTCGTGGCACCCGGCACGTCGAGCGGGAGTCCGCTCCGGCCGACCTGTCGACCCGTGACCGGGTCACCCAGCTCCTGCTGGAGCGGGGCGCCACCACCGCAGCGCAGCTCGGCTCGGCGCTCGGCCTCAGCCCGGCCGCGATCCGCCGGCACCTCGACGCCATGCTCGCCGACGGCGACGTGGTCGCCCGCGACCAGGTCGTGCGCGGCAGCCGGGGGCGGGGCCGGCCGGCCAAGGTCTTCGCGCTCACCGAGGCGGCCCGGGGCCGCTGCGGCACCCACCACTACGACAACATGGCCACCGCCGCGCTGCGGTGGATCGCCCGTACCGGCGGCGCCGAGGCGGTCGCGGCGTTCGCGGCCGAGCAGGTCTCCGCGCTGGAGACCCGCTGCCGGGCGGCCATGGAGGACGCGGGAGACGCGCCGCTCGCGCGGGCCGAGGCGCTCGCCGGGGCGCTCACCGCCGAGGGTTACGCTGCCAACGCGTCCACGATCGCGCCCGGCGGCCAGCTCTGCCAGCACCACTGCCCGGTGGCGCACGTGGCCGCCGAGTTCCCTCAGCTGTGCGAGGCCGAGACCGAGGTCATCTCCCGTCTGGTCGGCACCCACGTACAGCGCCTGGCCACCATCGCGCACGGCGACGGCGTGTGCACCACGCACATTCCCGCCCAGTCCGGTTCCACCGTCACCACTGTGAGGACAGATAGATGACCGAGCAGATCGTTCAGCCCCTGACCCAGGAGGAGCAGCTCGCGGCCCTCGGTCGTTACGAGTACGGCTGGGCCGACCCCGACGTCGCCGGGGCGTCCGCCCAGCGCGGCCTCAGCGAGGCGGTGGTGCGGGACATCTCGGCCAAGAAGAACGAGCCGGCCTGGATGCTCGACCTGCGGCTCAAGGGCCTGCGGCTGTTCGGCCGCAAGCCGATGCCGAACTGGGGCGCCGACCTCACCGGGATCGACTTCGACAACATCAAGTACTTCGTGCGGTCCACCGAGAAGCAGGCCACCTCCTGGGAGGACCTGCCCGAGGACATCAAGAACACCTACGACAAGCTCGGCATCCCGGAGGCGGAGAAGCAGCGCCTGGTCGCCGGTGTCGCGGCGCAGTACGAGTCCGAGGTGGTCTACCACCAGATCCGTGAGGACCTGGAGGAGCAGGGCGTCGTCTTCCTGGACACCGACACCGCGCTCAAGGAGCACGAGGACCTGTTCAAGGAGTACTTCGGTACGGTCATCCCGGTCGGCGACAACAAGTTCGCCGCGCTGAACACCTCCGTCTGGTCCGGTGGCTCGTTCATCTACGTGCCGAAGGGCGTGCACGTGGACATCCCGCTGCAGGCCTACTTCCGGATCAACACGGAGAACATGGGCCAGTTCGAGCGGACGCTGATCATCGTCGACGAGGGCGCGTACGTGCACTACGTCGAGGGTTGCACCGCGCCCATCTACTCCTCCGACTCGCTGCACAGCGCGGTCGTGGAGATCATCGTCAAGAAGAACGCCCGGTGCCGGTACACGACCATCCAGAACTGGTCGAACAACGTCTACAACCTGGTCACCAAGCGTGCCGTGTGCCACGAGGGCGCGACCATGGAGTGGGTCGACGGCAACATCGGCTCCAAGGTCACCATGAAGTACCCGGCGGTCTACATGACCGGCGAGCACGCCAAGGGCGAGGTGCTCTCGGTGGCCATGGCCGGCGAGGGCCAGCACCAGGACGCCGGCGCCAAGATGGTGCACGCCGCGCCGCACACCTCCTCGACCATCGTGTCGAAGTCGATCGCCCGGGGCGGCGGCCGCACCTCGTACCGCGGTCTGGTGCAGGTGCTGGAGGGCTCGACCAGCAGCAAGAGCACGGTCAAGTGCGACGCGCTCCTGGTCGACACGATCTCCCGCTCCGACACCTACCCGTACGTCGACATCCGCGAGGACGACGTGTCGATGGGGCACGAGGCGACCGTCTCCAAGGTCAGCGAGGACCAGCTCTTCTACCTGATGAGCCGGGGCCTGAGCGAGGACGAGGCGATGGCGATGATCGTGCGCGGCTTCATCGAGCCGATCGCCAAGGAGCTTCCGATGGAGTACGCGCTGGAGCTCAACCGCCTGATCGAGCTGCAGATGGAGGGCGCGGTCGGCTGACGCCGGCCCCCGTCCTCCGCCTCACCTGACACCTCGTCGCAGAACACAAGGAAGAGATGACTACCCAGGCTTCCGCGCCGCCCACGACCAAGTCGCAGGCGCTCCGCTCGTACGACGTCGCCGACTTCCCGGCCCTGACCGGCCTGGAGGAGGAGTGGCGCTTCACCCCGCTCAAGCGCCTGCGCGGCCTGACCGGGTCGGCGCAGGGCGCGACCGGCGCGGTCCGGCACGAGTACGGTGACCTGCCCGAGGGCGTCACCGTCGACCGGATCGGCCGGGACGACCCCCGGGTGGGCAGCGTGCTCACCCCGTTCGACCGGGTCAGCGCGCTCGCGTACGGCGGGGCCGACCGCGCGCTGCTGGTGCGGGTCGCCCGCGACGCGGTGGTGGAGGCGCCGGTGCGCCTGCGGGTGGTCGGCGAGAACGCCGAGGCGCTCGCCTTCGGCCACACGTTCGTCGAGGTGGACCGGTTCGCCGAGGCCACCGTGGTGATCGAGCACGTCGGCTCGGCCACGCTGGCCGACAACGTCGAGGTGTCGGTGGGCGACGGGGCGAAGCTGACCCTGGTCACCGTCGCCGACTGGGCCGACGACGCGGTGCAGGCGCAGCACCTGAAGGTGCGGCTGGGCCGCGACGCCCGGATCCTGCACGTGCAGGTCAGCCTCGGCGGCGACCTGGTCCGGCAGTACACGTCGGTGGAGTACACCCAGCGCGGCGGCGAGGCCGAGCTGTACGGCGTCTACTTCGCCGACTCCGGCCAGCACCTGGAGCACCGGCAGCTGGTCGACCACACCGTGCCGGACTGCCGCAGCAACGTCGGCTACCGGGGCGCGCTGCAGGGCGACGACGCGCACACGGTCTGGGTCGGCGACGTGCTGATCCGCGCCGAGGCCACCGGCACCGACACGTACGAGATCAACCGGAACCTGCTGCTCACCGACGGCGCGCGGGCCGACTCCGTACCCAACCTGGAGATCGAGACCGGCGAGATCGCCGGCGCCGGGCACGCCAGCGCGACCGGCCGGTTCGACGACGAGCAGCTGTTCTACCTGATGGCCCGGGGCATCCCGGAGGCCGAGGCGCGGCGCCTGGTGGTGCGCGGCTTCTTCGCCGAGCTGATCAACAAGATCCCGGTCGAGGACCTGCGCGAGCGCCTCGGTGACGCCATCGAGGCCCGGCTGGCGAAGGCCGGCGCCTGATGCTCAAGATCTGCTCCACCGAGGACGTGCCGAAGGGCACCGCGATCAGCGCCGACGTGGACGGCGTGCAGGTCGCGATCGTGCACGGCGAGGACGACGTGTTCTACGCGGTGCACGACGAGTGCTCGCACGCCGCCGTGGCGCTGTCCGAGGGCGAGGTCGAGGGCTGCACGCTGGAATGCTGGCTGCACGGATCCCGTTTCGACCTGCGTACCGGTGAGCCCACCGGGCTGCCCGCGACCGAACCCGTACCCGTCTATTCCGTCGAAGTCCGCGACGGCGACATCTACCTTTCCGTGGACGGCGACGGCCGTCCGCTGCCGAGCAATGGAGTGACCCGCTGATGAGCACCCTGGAGATCCGCGACCTGAAGGTGTCGGTCAAGCTGCCCGAGGGTGAGCTCAAGCCGATCCTGCACGGGGTCGACCTGACCGTGCGCTCCGGCGAGACGCACGCCATCATGGGCCCGAACGGCTCCGGCAAGTCGACGCTGGCGTACTCGATCGCCGGTCACCCGAAGTACGAGATCACCGGCGGCGAGGTGACCCTCGACGGCGAGGACGTGCTGTCCATGTCCGTCGACGAGCGGGCCCGCGCCGGTCTCTTCCTGGCCATGCAGTACCCGGTCGAGGTCCCCGGCGTGTCGGTGGCCAACTTCCTGCGTACCGCCAAGACCGCCATCGACGGTGAGGCGCCGAAGCTGCGCACCTGGGGCGGCGAGCTGCGCGGCGCCATGGAGCGCCTCCAGATGGACCCGGCGTTCGCCCAGCGCAACGTCAACGAGGGCTTCTCCGGCGGCGAGAAGAAGCGGCACGAGATCGTGCAGCTGGAGCTGCTCAAGCCGAAGATGGCGATCCTCGACGAGACCGACTCCGGCCTGGACGTGGACGCGCTGCGCGTGGTCAGCGAGGGCGTGAACCGGGTACGCGACACCGGTGACACCGGCCTGCTGCTGATCACCCACTACACGCGCATCCTGCGTTACATCAAGCCCGACTTCGTGCACGTCTTCGTGGCCGGCCGGATCGTCGAGCAGGGCGGCCGGGAGCTGGCCGACAAGCTCGAGGAAGAGGGCTACGAGCGCTACGTCGCCGGAGCCGGCGCGGCACGGGCCTGACCTGCCATGACCTCGATGGCCATCCCGGCGGGCATGCCGCAGTACGACGACGTGCCGCGCTTCGACGTGGCGAAGGTGCGGGCCGACTTCCCGATCCTCGACCGGGAGGTCAACGGCCACCCGCTGGTCTACCTGGACAGCGCCAACACCTCGCACAAGCCGCGGCAGGTGCTCGACGTGCTCGCCGAGCACTACGCGCTGCACAACGCCAACGTGTCGCGCTCGGTGCACACGCTGGGCACCGAGGCCACCGAGGCGTACGAGGGCGCGCGGGCGAAGATCGCCGCGTTCATCAACGCGCCGAGCGTGGACGAGGTGGTGTTCACCAAGAACTCCACCGAGGCGATCAACATCGTGGCGTACGCCTTCTCCAACGCCTCGCTGCGCGCGGACGGCGACCCCCGGTTCCGGCTGGGCCCCGGCGACGAGATCGTGATCTCCGAGATGGAGCACCACTCGAACATCGTCCCGTGGCAGCTGCTGGCGGAGCGCACCGGCGCGACGCTGCGCTGGTTCCCGGTCACCGACCAGGGCCGGCTCGACGAGTCCGGCCTGGACGACCTGGTCACCGAGCGGACGAAGATCGTCTCGCTGGTGCACATGTCGAACATCCTCGGCACCGTCAACGCCACCTCGCGGATCACCGCGCGGGTCCGCGAGGTCGGCGCGCTGCTGCTGCTCGACTGCTCGCAGTCGGTGCCGCACCTGCCGATGGACGTGGTCGACCACGACGCCGACTTCATCGTCTTCACCGGGCACAAGATGTGCGGCCCGACCGGCATCGGCGTGCTCTGGGGCCGGGGCGAGCTGCTCGCCGCGATGCCCCCGGTGATGGGCGGCGGCTCGATGATCGAGACGGTGACCATGGGCGGCTCGACGTTCGCCGCGCCGCCGGCCCGGTTCGAGGCGGGCACCCCGCCGATCGCCGAGGCGGTCGCGCTCGGCGCCGCGGTGGACTACCTCACCGCGATCGGCATGCCGGCCATCCAGTGGCACGAGAAGGAGCTGACGGCGTACGCGCTGGACGCCCTCGCCACCGTGCCCGGCCTGCGGATCTTCGGCCCGACGGTGCCGGTGGGCCGGGGCGGGACGATCTCGTTCGCGCTCGGTGACGTGCACCCGCACGACGTCGGGCAGGTGCTCGACTCGCTCGGCGTGCAGGTGCGGGTGGGCCACCACTGCGCCCGGCCGGTGTGCACCCGGTTCGGGGTGCCGGCCACGACGCGGGCGTCGTTCTACCTCTACACCACCACCGCGGAGATCGACGCCCTGGTGGCGGGTCTGGAGCGGGTGCGGAAGGTGTTCCAGTGATGCAGCTCGAATCCCTCTACCAGGAGATCATCCTGGACCACTACAAGCACCCGCACGGCCGCGGCCTGCGGGACGCGGCAGACCCGGCCGCCCGGGTCGGCGAGGCGCACCACGTCAACCCGACCTGCGGCGACGAGATCACCGTGCGGGTGGCGACCGACGGCACGGTGTTCACCGACATCTCGTACGACGGGATGGGCTGCTCGATCAGCCAGGCGTCGGCGAGCATCCTGCACGAGCTGCTGCGCGGCAGGGCCGCGAGCGACGCCGCGGTGGTGCACGAGGCGTTCGTGCAGTTGATGTCCGGGCGGGGCCAGGTCACGCCGGACGAGGACGTGCTCGGAGACGGGGTGGCGTTCGCGGGTGTCGCGCGCTACCCGGCCCGGGTGAAGTGCGCGCTGTTGTCGTGGATGGCGTTCAAGGACGCCGCGGCACGCGCCGGGGTGGGCGTGAGCCCGGAGGTGAAGGCATGAGCGACGAGAACATGACCCCCGAGGCTGGCGCGGTGGCGACGGACGGCGCGGCCGTCAACGGTGCTGTTGCCGGCGGCGCGGCCGCGGGCGCGGCGGCGCCGGCCGGCGGCAAGGCCGCTATCGGCGACATCGAAGAGGCGATGAAGGACGTCGTCGACCCCGAGCTGGGCATCAACGTGGTCGACCTGGGCCTGGTGTACGGCGTCCACGTCGACGACGACAACGTGGCCACCCTGGACATGACGCTGACCTCGGCGGCCTGCCCGCTGACCGACGTGATCGAGGACCAGGCCCGGCAGGCGCTGACCACCGGTCCCGGTGGCGGCCTCGTCAACGACATCCGGATCAACTGGGTCTGGCTGCCGCCGTGGGGCCCCGACAAGATCACCGACGAGGGGCGCGACCAGCTCCGCTCGCTCGGCTTCAACGTCTGACAGTTCTCCCGGTCACCGCCGCGGGCGCGGCACCCTTGAGGGGTGCCGCGCCCGCGGTGTTCTGTTCTCTCGGCATGATCGACACCGTTACGCCGATGTGGTGTGGTCGGAGTGGCTTTGATGCCGCCACATCGGCGAAGTGGTGTCGATCAAGGTGACCTGGCGGCACTGCCACCGGCGTTGGTGCCCCGAACAGCGAGATCTTGGTACGAGATCGCCCCTGCGGGGGCAGATTCGTACCAAGATCTTCAGTCCAACCGAGGCGCGGGAAAACCGGTTCCGGGGTGGGGGAACCAGGGGGCAGGATGAGCGGGTGATCGAGGCGTACCCGAAGCAGGCTCCTGTCCGTGCGGCCACCGCCGCGCGTCGACAGCGCATCCTGCCGCCGGCCGCCTCGGCCCGCCACCCCTCGTCGTGACCGGGGCGTTCCTGGCCGGCCTGGTCGCCGGCTACGGCGTCGCCATCCCGGTCGGCGCGATCGCGATCCTCATTCTCGGGCTCAGCGCGCGTACCTCGTTCCGGGTCGGTTCGGCGGCGGCGCTCGGCGTGGCCACCGCCGACGGGATGTACGCGGCCGTGGCGGCGCTCGGCGGGGCCGCGGTGGCCAGCGGGCTCGCGCCGTTCGCGGGTCCGCTGCGGCTGATCGCCGCGGGGGTGCTGCTGGCCCTCGCCTGCCTCACCGCCTGGCGCGCGATGCGCCCACCCGCCCCGGCGCAGGAGCCGGACTCACCCGCCCCGGCGCAGGAGCCGAGTCCGCGGGGTGGCCTGGACACGCCGGTGCGGGCGTTCGCCGCGGTTCTCGCGCTGACTCTGCTCAACCCGGCCACAGTGGTCTACTTCGTGGCGCTCGTCCTCGGCCGGGGCGACGTGCTCGGCTCCGGCGGGGCAGGTGCGATCGCCTTCACGGCCGGGGTGTTCCTCGCCTCGGCCAGCTGGCAGTTGCTGATCGCCGGCGGCGGCTCGCTGATCGGCCGGGCCCTCACCGGTCCCCGTGGGCGGCGGGTCACCGCGCTGCTGTCCAGCGCCATCATCGCCGCCCTCGCGGTCGCCACGGTGCTCGGCGTCTGACCGAAGGGGACGGCCGCGGCCCGACGGCATCGATCGGATTCCGGGAGCCGGGACGACCTGGAGCATCGTCCGGACGCAACCGCATCATCTTCGCGGCTGATGTTCGGAGTCGCGAGTGGTCCTAGGGTCACGGAACAATCCGTGGACCGTTCACGTACATCCGGTCATCCCCACCGGTCGTGCGTCGATCCACACCAGACCCAGCAGGGAGAAGACTTGAGGATCACCCTGTGGCGTCCGCCGCGCGACCGGCAACCCGCCCGGCGCGGACGGACCGCTGCCCTCCTCGTCGCCGCGCTGGCCGCGGCGACGCTTCCCGTTCTCGCGGCGCCCGCGCCCGCCTCCGCCGCACCCGGCGTCCACGGGCCGTGGCAGAAGGTGGACGGCAAGCCGGCGGCCACCAAGGCGGGCCGCCAGGCCGCGATCAAGGCCAAGCGGCTGACCGCGTACAAGCTGGACCGCGGCACCATGAAGGGCCTGCTGGACAAGGCGCCGGCCGAGAAGCGCGTCGCGGTGGCCCGGGTGGCGAAGCAGGTGGTGTCGCTGCCCGCTCCGGACGGCACGTTCCAGCGCTTCGAGCTGGTCGACTCGCCGGTCATGGAGGCCGGTCTGGCCGCGAGGCACCCGGAGATCACCACGTACGCCGGCAAGGGCCTGGACGACCCGGCCGCGACCATCCGCGCGGACCTCACCCCGCTCGGGTTCCACGCCTCGGTCCGGTCGGCCAAGGGCAACTGGTACATCGACCCGTACTACCAGCGTGACCAGAGCCTGTACGCGAGCTACTTCGCCCGCGACCTGGAGCACCCGGAGGGCGAGTTCGTCGAGCGTGCGGACGTCACGCAGGAGGCGCACGCCCTGGCCGAGGAGATCGCCGAGGCGGAGGTCCCGGCCGGGCCGCTGGTGAAGCTGCGCACCTACCGGGTGGCGCTGGTGACCGACCCATCGTACGCCACCTACTTCGGCGCGGAGAACGTCACCGCCGCGAAGGTGACGCTGATGAACCGGGTCACCCAGATCTACGAGGACGAGACGGCGATCCGGCTCGTGCTGATCAACGACACCGACAAGACCAACCTGAACACGCCGGCCCTGGCCACCGAGCCGAACGGCCCGTGCGGCGCGGCGGCCTGCTTCACACCGGCGCAGCTCACCTCCTGCGGCAGTGGCACGCTCAGCCGTAACCGGATCGTGCTCGGCCAGCTGGTCGGCGCGAGCAACTACGACGTGGGCCACGTCGGCCTGGGCGTCAACGGCGGCGGCGTGGCCAGCCTCGGCGTGATCGGCGGCAACGGCAAGGCGCAGGGCTGCACCGGCCTGCCGACACCGGTCGGCGACTTCTACGCGGTCGACTACGTCTCGCACGAGATGGGTCACCAGTTCGCCGGCAACCACACCTTCAACGGCACCCAGTACAACTGCTCGGGCGGCAACCGCAGCGCGGCCAACTCGTACGAGCCGGGCAGCGGTTCGTCGATCATGGCGTACGCGGGCATCTGCCAGCAGGACAACCTCCAGCCGCACAGCGACCCGTACTGGTCGCACCGCAGCTACACCGAGATCACCAACTACGTCACGTCGAACCGCCCGGCCATCAACGAGGTGCAGAACGTCTCGCTGTACGGGTTCGACGCCGACGGTGACTCGTTCACCATCAGCTACGCGGGCAGCGACTCGGCGCCGATCACGCGGGGCGTCAACTACACCACCGCGGGCATCAAGGCGGCCATCGAGGGCATCGCCGGCTGGCCGGCCGGCGCGACGGTCACCGTGGCCGCGTTCGGTGGCAGCGGCACGCTCAACGACAACGGCTTCCAGGTGACGTTCGGCGGCACGCTGGCCACCACCAACGTGGCGTCGCTGGAGCTGACGAACGCCTCCGGCGCCTCCGGTTTCGTCGGTGAGACGGCCAAGGGCGGCGCCATCGACAACGGCGGCTGGCTGGTCGAGGAGACCACCAACCACGCCCCGGTGGTCACCGTCCCGGAGACCGTCACCATCCCGGTGCGTACGCCGTTCGCGCTGACCGGCAGCGCCACCGACGCCGACGGCGACACCGTCACGTACCTGTGGGAGCAGAACGACAGGGGCGCCACGACCGGCACCGCGCTGACGAACAACACGAAGGTCAACGGTCCGCTGTTCCGGGTGTTCGGCGAGGCGGCGATCGTGTCGCCGACGGACACGCTGAAGTACTACTCGCCGGGGCTGAACGCGGTCACCACCGACTCGACCCGGGTGTTCCCGGACATGCGGCAGATCCTGGCCGGCAACACCAACGCGGCCACCGGCGCCTGCCCGGCTGCCCCGGCGCCGCCGGCCACCGGTGGCGCGTCGAACGTGCCGGCCGAGCTTGTCGACTGCTACTCCGAGTTCCTGCCCACCCGCGACTGGGTCGGCATCGCGGGTGACCGGACCCTGCACTTCAAGCTCACCGCCCGGGACGGGCGGCTGGGCGGCGGCGGCATCGGCAGCGGCGACGTCGCCGTGGTGCTGGCGCCGGACGCGGGTCCGTTCCTGGTGACCTCGCAGGGCGCCGCCGCCGTCCTGGACGGCGGCTCGACCCAGACCGTGACGTGGGACGTGGCCGGCACCGACGTGGCGCCGGTGAACGCCGCGCAGGTGAAGATCTCGCTGTCCGCCGACGGCGGGCTGACCTTCCCGTACGTGCTGGCGGAGCAGACCGCCAACACCGGCTCGGCGACGGTGACGCTGCCGAACGTGGCGACCGGGAAGGCCCGGATCAAGATCGAGGCGGTCGGCAACGTCTTCTTCGACGTCAACGACGCCGACTTCACCATCCGGTCCGCACCGGCCGTCACCAGCACCGCCCCGGACGGTGGCGTGAGCGTCCAGTACAGCGACGCGCTCTCGCCTGCCGTCACGGTCACCGCGACCGACGGCGACACCACGGGCGCGGACCTGACCGCCGCCGCCACCGGGTTGCCCGCCGGCCTGTCCCTGGCCGTCACGAGCACCTCCGCGGCCGACGCCCGGCCGGGCTCGCGTACCTGGACGGTCGCCGGCACCACCACGGCGGCCCCGGGTGCCTATCCGGTCACGGTGACCGTCTCCGACGGCTCCGGGCTGACCGGCAGCACCTCGTTCACGATCACGGTCACCGCCGAGGACGCGGCGGTCAGCTGGGCCGGTGACACGCTGGTGAACACCGCGACCGGCGGCGCCTCCGGCAAGGCCCTGCTGCGGGCCGTGGTCCGGGACAGCTCGGTGCTGCCCGGCGCGACGGACACCACAGCCGGTGACATCCGGACCGCCACCGTCACCTTCACGAAGGACGGCGTGACGCTCTGCGCCGCAGTGCCGGCCCTGCTGGGCACGGCCACCACGAGCGCGTCCGCGGCGTGCGAGGCCACGCTGCCGAAGGGCACGCACACCGTCACCGCGACAGTGGGCGGCAACTACACGGGCAGCACCACCGCGCAGGTCACAGTCGCCGTCTCCGACGGCGGGTTCCTCACCGGTGGCGGTCACCTGACCGCCACCCGCTCGGCGGGCACCTACCCGGCCGACGTGAACTCCACCGTCGAGGTGGAGCTGAACGCGAAGCCGGGCAAGGCGAACAAGCCCGCCACCGGCAAGGCCGAGATCGAGTTCCGCTCCGGCGGGAAGGCGTACACGATCAAGTCCGGCACCGTCGACGCGCTCGGCGTCACCTCGGCGGGCAAGGTCGCCCAGGTGCGCTACCAGGCCGCCCTGTACGACAACAAGGGCAAGCTGGTGGCCTCCGGTCTGACCGTGGCCGTCACGGTGACCGACCGGGGCGCCCCCGGCAGGAACGACACCGTCGGGGTCACGCTGTGGAAGGGCGGCGCGCTGCTGTTCTCGTCCGACTGGACGGGCGGCGGCACCGCCGAGGTCACGCTGAAGGGCGGCAACCTCACCGTCCACTGATCCACCCGGTAGACGCGGGAGGGCACCGGTCACGGTGTCCTCCCGCGCTGCGTTGCGGGGCCCGCCGATGGCGTACCGTCGGGCCATGAGCAGCCGACCCGCCGCCGGCGGCGGCCGGTGGGTCGAGGTCGACCCCGGCCGCGTCGCCCGCTGGGTCGAGGGTTTCACCGACCGGCACGGCCCGCCCACGACCACAGTCCAGGAGTACGGGCTCCTCCTCACCGCCCCGGACGACGCCACCGCCGAGCTGCACACCCCGCCCGGGGCGAGCGCGTCGGCGGACGTACCCGGATTCGTCGCCTCCGCCACCGCGGCCCGCCGGATCGGTCTGCTGCTGGCCCGCAAGGGCGCTGTCGCGGTCGGCGTCGCCGACGGCGCCGACCTGGTGGTCTCCAAGGTGGACACCCGGTACGTGCAGGGACGTACCGCGGCGGGCGGCTGGTCCCAGCAGCGGTTCGCCCGGCGGCGCGACAACCAGGCGAAGGCGGCCCTGGGCGACGCGGCCGAGCTGGCCGTACGCCTGCTGTTGCCGGAGGCCGGCACGCTGTCGACGCTGGTGTGCGGCGGCGACCGGCGCGCGGTGGACACGGTGCTGACCGACCGACGGCTGGCCCCGCTGGCGGCGCTGCGCGCGCCGCGCCTGCTCGACGTGCCGGAGCCCCGGCACGCGGTGCTGGAGGCCGCCGTCGCGGCCGCCCGGGCGGTCCACATCCTGGTCCGCTGAACAGGAAAGATCACCTCAAGACGGCGCAATCCCGCTCCTCGATGGTGCATCGAATCGACTCGATGCCTATCGTCGGTGTCACGAAGCGGCGGGTCTCCGGGCGACCCGCAGGGGCAGCTTCGCCTCCGCCATCACGCGCCGACATCGTTGGGAGACAACAACTTCATGAGCGGATATCAGGACGGCCGGCTGCGAGCCCGGTGGCGCCGTGCGACGAGACTCCTCGTCGCGGCGGCGGCAATGAGCGCCGGAAGCCTCGTGCTCACCGCCACACTCACCGCCGGTACGGCGAACGCGGGCCCGGCGCAGCGCGCCGCGCTCGCCGCGCCCACCGTCAGCAGCGTCACCGCGGGCGGCGCGCACACGTGCGCGATCAGCACCGACGGGGGACTGTGGTGCTGGGGCTCGAACTACGGCGGTCAGCTCGGCGACGGGACCACCACGAACCGCAGCGCCCCGACGCGGGTCGGCACCGCCACCTGGACCAACGTCGACGCCGGCACCGGCCACACCTGCGCGGTCCGCACGGACGGGACGCTGTGGTGCTGGGGCTCGAACTTCCGCGGCCAGCTCGGCGACGGGAGCACCACCAGCCGCAGCGCCCCGGTGCAGGTCGGCACCGCGACCACCTGGGCCCGGGTCGACGCCGGCCCCCAGCACACCTGCGCGATACGCACCGACGGCACGCTCTGGTGCTGGGGCTTCAACCGGACCACCCAGCTGGGCGTCGGCGCCTCGCCGTACGTCGCGAACACCCCGCTGCAGGTCGGCACGGCCACCGACTGGGTGAGCGTCTCGACCGGCTACGGGCACACCTGCGGTATCCGGACCGGCGGCACGCTCTGGTGCTGGGGGGCCAGCTCGGACGGCCAGCTCGGGCTCGGCAACCTGACGCCGCAGACCGCGCCCGCGCAGGTCGGCACCGCGACCGGGTGGACCGGCGTCGCGGCCGGGTACGCGCACACCTGCGGGGTCCGCGCCGGCGGGCTGTGGTGCTGGGGTGAGAACGGATACGGCCAGCTCGGCGTGAGCGGCTCGTACCGGACCGCGCCGGTGCAGATCGGCACCGCCACCACGTGGAACCGGATCGCCGCGAGCAGCGACACGTCCTGCGCGTCGCGTACCGACGGCAGCCTGTGGTGCTGGGGCAAGAACTCCGCCGGGCAGGTGGGCGACGGCAGCACCACCCACCGGTCCGCGCCCGCGCAGGTCGGCACCGCCACCAGCTGGACCGGCGGGCTCGCGGTCACCGACCACGGCTGCGCGATCCGTACCGACGCCGGCCTGTGGTGCTGGGGCGACAACAGCGGAGGCCAGCTCGGTGACGGGACGACCGTCAACCGGTCCACTCCGGCTCAGGTGACACTGCCGGCCTGACCGGCCCCGGAAACGACATCGGCCCGCACCGCCGTCCGTGGCGGTGCGGGCCGATGCGCCGAGCGGGGATCAGGCCCCGGCGCCGAAGGTGTCGCAGGACTTCGGGTCACCGGTGGTGAAGCCCTTGGTGAACCACTGCTTGCGCTGCTCCGAGCTGCCGTGGGTGAACTCGTCCGGGTTCACCGGCCGACCGGAACGCTCCTGGATCGCGTCGTCGCCGATCTTCTCGGCGGCGTCGATGGCCTGGGAGATGTCCTCCTCGGTGATGCTCTTGAAGATCTTCTGCCCGCGCTCGTCGGCGGTGCCGGTGGCGTTCTTCGCCCACGCGCCGGCGTAGCAGTCGGCCTGCAGCTCCAGCTTCACCGACAGCGCGTTCGCGCTCTGCGGGTCACGCTCCTGCTGGCGGCGCATCTGCGCCTCGGTGCCGAGCAGGTCCTGCACGTGGTGGCCGTACTCGTGGGCCAGCACGTACGGCTGGGCGAACTCGCCCTTGGCGCCGAGCTGGTCGGCCAGCAGCCGGTAGAACGTGAGATCGATGTAGACCTGGTCGTCGGCCGGGCAGTAGAACGGGCCCACGCCGGAGTCGGCGGCGCCGCAGGCGGTGCTGACGTTCTGGCTGAAGAACACGGTCTTCGACGGCTTGTACTGCTCGCCGAACGCCTCCGGCATCGCGGTACGCCAGTACGCCTGGATCGAGTTGACGTAGAGAGTGTTGCGGCAGTCGAGCTGCTCCAGCGCGTCCTGCGCCGAGCACTTCTGCTCCAGCGAGGTGTTGTCGCCCTGCTCGGATCCGCCGCCGTTGGTGGCGGCGTTGAGGCCGAAGCCGCCGCCCACCAGGGCGACGAGCACGGCGATGATGATGCCCACGATCCCGCCCCGGCCGCCGCCGATCGGGATCGGAATGCCCATCCCGCCGCCTCCGCCGGACCCTCGCCGGTCGTCCACCTGGCTGGTGTCGACCCGCGCGTTCTCGTTCAGCTCCATGTTGACCCCGATCACCGATGTGTCCGTTTGTGATGGTTGCGGTACCGGACCGGGTCCGGACGGCGGGTTTCGTACCCGATGATCTTGCACGGTAATCCGGGGGAGAGGGCCCGCGGGGACCGGTACACTTGCCCCCGTGCTGCGCTGCGAAGGCTGAACCGCCCCGCGCCGACGGGAAATCACCACCCGCCGGCGCTTTCGCGTGCCCTGAGTCAGCCCTTCCGGACCCGAGAGCGAGTACTCCGAGATGATCACTGCCACCGGCCTGGAACTGCGCGCCGGTTCCCGGATCCTGCTGTCCGACACCACCCTGCGGGTGCAGCCGGGGGACCGGATCGGCCTGGTCGGGCGCAACGGCGCCGGCAAGACCACCACGCTCAAGGTGCTCGCCGGCGAGGGACAGCCGTACGGCGGCCAGATCGACCGGCGCAGCGCCATCGGCTACCTGCCGCAGGACCCGCGCACCGGCGACCTGGACGTCACCGGCCGGGACCGGGTGCTCTCCGCCCGTGGGCTGGACGTGCTCATGGCGCAGATGAAGGAACTGGAGAACAAGCTCGCCGAAGGCGCCGACGACGAGCGGCTGGTCCGCCGCTACGGCGCGCTGGAGGACCAGTTCGCCTCCCTCGGCGGCTACGCGGCCGAAGCCGAGGCCGCCCGCATCTGCGCCAACCTCGGCCTGCCCGACCGCGCCCTGGCGCAGACCATCGGCACGCTCTCCGGCGGTCAGCGCCGCCGCATCGAGCTGGCCCGGATCCTGTTCCGCGACGCCGGCGAGAACGGCGGCGGCATCCTGCTGCTCGACGAGCCGACGAACCACCTCGACGCCGACTCGATCACCTGGCTGCGCGGCTTCCTCGCCAACCACAAGGGCGGCCTGATCGTGATCTCCCACGACGCCTCGCTGCTGGAGGCGGTGGTCAACAAGGTCTGGTTCCTGGACGCCACCCGGTCCGTGGTCGACACGTACAACCTGGGCTGGAAGGCGTACCTGGAGGCGCGGGAGACCGACGAGCGGCGCCGCCGCCGGGAGCGCGCAAACGCCGAGAAGAAGGCCGGCGCGCTGATGGCGCAGGCGGACAAGATGCGGGCCAAGGCCACCAAGACCGTCGCCGCGCAGAACATGGCCCGGCGCGCCGAGCGCCTGCTCTCCGGCCTGGACGAGGTCCGCGTCGCGGACAAGGTCGCGAAGGTACGGTTCCCGAGCCCCGCCCCGTGCGGCAAGACGCCGCTGACCGCCACCGGCCTGTCCAAGTCGTACGGGTCGCTGGAGATCTTCACCGACGTCAACGTGGCGGTGGACCGGGGTTCCCGGGTGGCCATCCTCGGCCTCAACGGCGCCGGCAAGACCACGCTGCTGCGGATGCTCGGCGGGCTGCTGGAGCCGGACACCGGCGAGGTACGCCCCGGGCACGGGCTGCGGCTGGGCTACTACGCCCAGGAGCACGAGACGCTCGACGTGGACCGGACGATCCTGGAGCACATGCGCAGCGCCGCGTCCGACCAGACCGACACCGACCTGCGCAAGATCCTCGGCGCGTTCCTCTTCTCCGGCGAGGACGTGGACAAGCCGGCCGGCGTGCTCTCCGGCGGCGAGAAGACCCGGCTGGCGCTGGCCACGCTGGTCTGCTCCGGCGCCAACGTGCTGCTGCTGGACGAGCCGACGAACAACCTCGACCCGGTCAGCCGTGAGCAGGTGCTGGACGCGATCGCCCGTTACCCGGGCGCGATCGTGCTGGTCACGCACGACCCGGGCGCGGTCAGCGCGCTCAAGCCGGACCGCGCCATCCTGCTGCCCGACGGCGACGAGGACGCCTGGTCCGACGACCTGCTGGAGCTGGTCGAGCTGGCCTGACCCGCCCTCTTTTCCCCGTGGGCCGGGTCGGGGCGGGTCGGGTCGGTCAGGTCAGGAGATCGGCCAGGTGGGGGAGGACGCCGGAGGTGAGCAGGATGGTCGCGCCGATGACTATGAAGATCACCGGCACCAGCCAGTGGCCGGCGCGGCCGACCAGGGCCACCACCCGGGGGTGCCCGCCGAGCGCGGCGGCGACCGCGCACCACACGGCCACCAGTAGCGCGAACACCAGCAGCCAGACCAGGCCGGTGGCCGGGTCGAGGGAGCGGAACACCGGCACGTAGACGGCGATGTTGTCGGCTCCGTTCGCCACGGTCACCCCGGTGACGCCGAGCAGGCTGCCGACCACCGCCGGCGGCTCGTCGTCGTCGCCACGGGACATCAGCGCGCGTACGCCGAGCGCGACCGGCAGCAGGCCGAGCAGGCCGGGCCACGGGTCCGGCACCACGAGCAGCCCGGCGGCGGCCACCACCGCGACCGCGACGAGCGCGCCGATGCCCGCGTACTGCCCGGCGACGATCTGCCAGGGCCGGGGGCGTCCGGTGTGCCGGAGGGCCACGAACAGCACCGTGAGCACGACGATGTCGTCGAGATTGGTGGCGGCGAAGACACCGGCGGCACCCGCCGCGGCCGTGATCACGTCAATCACCCCGGGCACGATACGGCCCGCCGCGCCGGCCGTCGCATGATCCACACCAGTTCGCCGAAGTGGAGGTGTCCGGAGCACGGTGACGCAGCCACTTCGGGGAGGTGGTGTCGATCATGGGGGAGGATGCGCTCGTCCGGCGGGGCGGTACGGATCAGCCGGTCGGAAGGATCACTCTATCGGGAAGCTGACATTGCGTAGCGTGTCGGTTGGCGAATAGTTGATATCTGGCGCATGATCGTCCGAGGCGGTCTAATAGGTGGGACCGTATCCGAACCGCACAGTCTGGGACGTGAGGGATCAGCATGGCAGCCACCGGCACAGCCACCAGCACTGAGAAGGGTCGCCGGATCGTCGGGGCCGAGCGTCAGACGCTCGCCAAAGACCTGGTAAAGCGGTACACCGGGGGTGAGAGCATCCGTGCTCTGGCGGCCTCTACCGGCCGTTCCTACGGGTTCATCCACCGTGTGCTCACCGAATCCGGCGTGCAGCTGCGGCAGCGCGGCGGCGCCCGGCGCCGGAAGAAGGCGTGACCCGCCGCCCAGCGTCGTCCATCAGCGCAGTGTTCCGGGGCGTCCGGTGACCGCCGAGACGACCGGAGTGCGCTTCGACTGCGACGGGCCGGTTGCGACGGTGACGTTGTGCCGGCCCGACGTGCTCAACGCCCAGACCCCGGCGATGTGGCGGGCGATGAGCGACTTCTCCCGCGACCTGCCCGGCGACGTCCGCGTCGTCGTCGTACGCGGCGAGGGGCGCGCCTTCTCCGCGGGCCTGGACCTGGCGGTCGCCGGTGCCACCGGGCCGGGCTCCTTCGCCGAGCTGGCCGCGCTCCCGGAGGCGGAGTGCGCCGACCGGATCGCCGAGTACCAGGGCGGCTTCACCTGGCTGCACCGGCCGGACGTGGTGTCGATCGCCGCGGTGCAGGGCCACGCCATCGGCGCCGGCTTCCAGCTCGCGCTCGCCTGCGACATGCGTGTGCTCGCCGCCGACGCCAGGCTCTCGATGGCCGAGGTGACACTCGGCCTGGTGCCCGATCTGGCCGGCACGCGCCGCCTGGTCGAGCTGGTCGGCTATTCGCGCGCCCTGGAGATCTGCGCCACCGGCCGCCGGATGGACGCCACCGAGGCGGACCGGATCGGCCTGGCCACCCTCGTGGTGCCGAACGACGAGCTGGACGCCGCGGTGCGTGACCTGTCGGCCGGGCTCCTCGCCAACAACCGGGACGCGATCGTCGAGATCAAGGCGCTCCTGGCGGGCGCGGCCGACCGTACGCACGCCGAGCAGCAGCGCGCCGAGCGGGAGGCGCAGACCCGGCGTATCCGGGACCTGGCCGGCCAGGGCGAGTAACCGGCCCGGAGCGCGATTTTCGTAAGGACCGTTCGGGAAGATCTGGGTTACTCGCGAGGTTGTCACAGGCGTCTGGAGAATGGACTCCGACGATTCATGCTGCCTGACGACCTGGAGGTGACGAGTGTCCCACCCGATGGCCGGCGGCGGCATGGGCGGCTGGAGCATGCTCCGGTCGCTGCGCAACCGGGACGAGGTCTCCGCCCACGAGCTCAAGCGCGGCACGGCCCGGCGGATCGTCGCGTTCGCCCGGCCCTACCGGCGTGACATCGTCGTCTTCCTGATCACCGTGATCATCGCCGCGGTGATCGGCGTGGCCACGCCGCTGCTCGCCGGCGACGTCATCGACGCGATCGCCGGCGGCGGTCCGGACGCCCGCACGACTGTGGTCCGGCTCGCCCTGATCATCGCCACGCTCGCCGTGGCCGATGCCCTGTTCTCCCTGGTCCAGCGGTGGTATTCGGCCCGCATCGGCGAGGGCATCATCCTCGACCTGCGCACCCGGGTCTACGACCACGTCCAGCGGATGCCGCTGCAGTTCTTCACCCGCACGCAGACCGGCGCGCTCGTGAGCCGGCTCAACAACGACGTGCTCGGTGCGCAGCGGGCGTTCACCTCGACGCTGTCCGGAGTGGTCAGCAACGTCATCCAGCTCGTGCTCACCGCCGGCGCGATGCTCGTGCTGTCCTGGCAGATCACCGTGCTGGCGCTGGTGCTGCTGCCGATCTTCATCATCCCGGCCCGCCGGGTGGGCCGGCGCCTGGCCGAGATCACCCGCGAGTCGTACAACCTCGACGCGAAGATGAACGCGACCATGACCGAGCGGTTCGGCGTGGCCGGAGCGCTGCTGGTCAAGCTGTTCGGCGCGCCGGAGGTCGAGGCCGACCGGTTCGCCCGCCGGGCCGAGCGGGTGCGCGACATCGGCATCCAGTCCGCGATGTACTCGCGGACGTTCTTCGTGGCGATGCTGCTCGTCGCGTCGCTGGCCCAGGCGCTCACCTACGGGGTGGGCGGCTGGCTGGCGGTCACCGGTGCGGTCAGCGCCGGCACCGTCGTCAAGCTGGCGCTGCTGCTGACCCGCCTCTACGGCCCGCTCACCGCACTCTCCAACGTCCGGGTCGACGTGATGAGCGCGCTCGTGTCGTTCGACCGCGTCTTCGAGGTGCTCGACCTGCGTCCGGGCATCGCGGAGAAGCCCGACGCGGTGCCGGTGCCGCGCGGCAGCGGCCGGGTCGAGTTCCGCGACGTGCGCTTCCGCTACCCGAGCGCCGCCGAGGTGTCGCTCGCGTCGCTGGAAGAGGTCTCGACCCTCGACCGTACGGTGAACGAGCCGGTGCTCAAGGGCGTCTCGTTCGCCGTCGAGCCCGGGCAGATGGTGGCCCTGGTCGGCCCCTCCGGCGCCGGCAAGTCGACGCTGTCCATGCTGATCTCCCGGATCTACGACGTCAGCGAGGGCCAGGTGCTGGTCGGCGGCGTCGACGTGCGGGACGCGACGCTCGCCTCGCTGCGCGACGAGATCGGCGTGGTCACCCAGGACTCGCACCTGTTCCACGAGACCATCCGCGAGAACCTGCGGTACGCCAAGCCCGACGCCACCGACGACGAGATCTGGACCGCCCTGGCCGGCGCGCAGGTGGCCGACCTGGTCCGGGCGCTGCCGGACGGGCTCGACACGACGGTCGGCGAGCGCGGCTACCGTTTCTCCGGCGGCGAGAAGCAGCGCATCGCCATCGCCCGGTTGCTGCTCAAGGCCCCGTCGATAGTGATCCTGGACGAGGCCACCGCCCACCTGGACTCGGAGAGCGAGGCAGCGGTGCAGCGGGCGCTGTCGGTGGCGCTGACCGGCCGTACCGCGCTGGTGATCGCGCACCGGCTCTCGACGGTGCGCGACGCGGACCAGATCCTCGTGCTCGACGAGGGGCGGATCGTGGAGCGCGGCCGGCACGACGAACTGGTGGCCGTCGGCGGCCTGTACGCCGAGCTGTACCGCACCCAGTTCGCGGTCACCGACTCGCCCGCGCCGCACGCCGAGGCGGAGCAGCCGGAGCCGGTGGTGACCACTGTGCCGATGGGCACCTACGTCGCCCACGAGGCCATGCCCCCGGCGGCAGCCAACTAGCGGCCCGCGAGGCCTCAATCCCGGCGCCGACGGGCGTGGATCGGCACCGACCGGGTGGACGGGCACCCAGCGGCCGGGCCGTGGCGACCCGGACGGCCGCAGCCCTAGCTCACGGCGACCGGGGCCCTAACCCGCGGCGACCGCGGCACGCAGCTCGGCGAACGCGGCGCCGAGCGTCTCCGGGGTGAAGTGGGCGTTCAGGCCGCTCGGGTTGGGCAGCACCCACAGCCGGGCCGGCCCGAGCGTCTCGGGCTGCGGCCCGAAGCCGGCCTTCGGCCGGGTGAACCCGATCCGGTACGCGGAGACGCCGACCACCGCCACCCAGCGCGGCCGGTACCGCTCGACCTTCGCGGTGAGCGTCGCCGCGCCGTCGACCAGTTCCGCGGCGGTCAGCTCGTCGGCGCGGGCACTGGCGCGGGCCACCATGTTGGTGATCCCGAGGCCGAGTGCGGGCAGCGCGTCCTGCTCGCTGGGGTGCAGCAGACGCGGGGTGAACCCGCCCCGGTGCAGGGCGGGCCAGAACCGGTTGCCCGGACGGGCGAAGTGCCAGCCGGTCGCCGCCGACCACAGACCCGGGTTGATGCCGACGAAGAGCACGTCCAGGCCGGGCGCGATGACGTCCGGCAGCAGCCGGTCGGCCGCCGCCGCGAGCTGCTCGCGGCTGGGGCGTGGGTGCCGCCGGGCGGGCGTGCCCGGCCCCGGGGCCGCCTCCGGCCGCCCACCGCCCGGGCGCCGTCGGTCGCTCACCGGCCCACCGCCCCGGGCGCCCGGCCCACCACAGCGACCACTGTCACAGCCCGCGCAGCGCGCCGCCGTCGACCGGGACGGTCACCCCGGTGACGTACCCGGCGGCGGGGGAGAGCAGGAACGCCGCCACCCGGCCGAACTCCGCCGGGTCGCCGATTCGCCCGAGCGGGATCGCCGCCTCCGCCTGGGCGCGGGCGCGCTCGGGATCGCCGGAACCGGCCAGCAGCTCCCGGTTGCGGTCGGTCATGATCCGCCCGGGTAGCAGGCTGACCACGCGGACGCCGCGCGGGCCGAACTCGTCGGCCATGTCCTTGGCCACGCCGGCCAGGCCCGGTCGCAGCCCGTTGGAGATGCCGAGGCCGGCCAGCGGTCCGCGTACCGAGGTGGACAGCACCAGCCCGATCGCGCCGCCGTCGGTGAGCGCGCCGGCCACCGTGCGGGCGAGCCGGACGCTGCCCAGGAAGACCGTCTCGAACGACTCGCGCCACTGCTCGTCGGTGACGGTGGCGGCGGTGCCGGACGGCGGGCCGCCGACCGAGATCAGCGCGCCGTCGAGGCGGCCGAAGTGTTCGCGGGCGGCGGCGACGAGCCGCTCCGGGGTGGCGGAATCGGCGAGGTCGGCGGTCAGCCCGATCGCCCGCTGCGGGTCGCCGAGCGCCTCGATCGCGGCGGCCACCCGTTCCGGGGTACGCGCGGAGATGACCACCCGGGCGCCGTCGGCGACGAGTTGTTCGGCGGTGGCGAAGCCGAGGCCGCCGGAGGCGCCGGTCAGCACGTACACCCGGTCGGCGAGTCCGAGATCCATACGCCCGATCCTGCCGTACCCGGGGGCGCGTGTCAGCGCGGGGCGGGCCGCAGCAGGCGTACCCGGCCGGCGAACTGGGCCGCGACGGCGCCGCCGGCCCGGGCGACGGCCGGCATCAGGCGGGGCCGGGGCGGGCGGTGGCCGTCGTAGCGGCTCGCAACCTCGCGCGCGGCCAGCTCCTCCGCGCCCAGCGGCGGCAGCGTGCCCCGGTCGCGCAGCTCGCGGGCCAGGTCCCAGCCGTCGCGCAGGGAGCCGTTCGAGGGGCGTCCGTCCGCCCACGCGGTGAACGTCGCCGGCCAGTGCGCGCCGAGGCCGGCGGCGAGCAGCGGCCAGTGCCGGGCCACGTCCGCGGCCCGCTTGCGCAGCAGCGCCCGGCGGGCCGCCTCGACCGGGGCCGGTGCGAAGCCGGGCGGCAGCGGTCCACCGGCGACGAGCGCGGCGACCAGCTCGGCCTGCCGGGCCGCCAGGTCGCCGCTCACGTGACCGCCGGGTGGCCGGAGGCGGCGGCGAGCGCGTCCAGCTCCGCGCGCAGCTCGGCGGCGGGCGGGTAGTGCCCGTCGCGTTCCAGCAGCAACGCGGGCGGCCGGCGCCGCTGACACAACTCGCGGACCAGGTCCAGCACGGCGGCGGGCACCGGGTCGGTGTGCGTGTCGTGGTAGAAGCCGCCGTGTTCGGCGCCGCCCGCGACGTGCGCGTAGGCGATGCGTTCCAGCGGCAGCCGGTCCAGCAGCGCGGTCGGCTCGCCGCCCCGGTTGCGGGCGTTGGCGTGCACGTTCGCGACGTCGAGCAGCAGCAGCGCGCCGGTGGCGTCGAGGATCTCGGTGAGGAAGTCCGCCTCGTCCAGCTCGTCGTCGGGCCAGTCGAAGAGCGCGGCGATCGGCTCCAGGGCCAGCGGCACCGGCAGCTCCGCCTGCGTCCGCCGCACGTTCGCCACCACCGCGGCGACCGCCTCGCGGCTGCGCGGCAGCGGCAGCAGGTGACCGGCCTCCAGACCGCCGGCCCGCACGAACGCGATGTGCTCACTCACCAGCGGCGCGTCCAGGGCCGCGGCCACCGCGGCCAGGTGCGCCACCCGGGCCGGATCGACCGGTTCCGCGCCGCCGAGGGACAGCCGCACCCCGTGGGGTACGACATCGACGCCGCGTCCGCGCAGCTCGGCGAGCCCGTCCGGGAGCGGCCCGGCCGGTGCGACCGCCTCCGCGACCACCTCGACGAAACGCAGCCCCGGCAGCCCGGCCACGAAACCGGCGATCTCGGGACGCCAGCCGATGCCGACGCCGGACGGGCCGCTCATCCGCCGCACCCGCCACCGCCGCAGCCACCGCCTCCGCCGCAGGAGCTGCCACCGCCGCACGTGGAGGCGCCGCCTCCACAGGAGGTGCCGGAGCTCGCGCCGCCGACGTTGCCCATCGCCTGCCGCTGGATCTCGGCCTGCTCGGCGAAGCCCGGATCCATGGTCCAGAGCGTGGCGGTGCCGAACAGCGCCACGCCCAGCGCCACATCCGTCGCGCCGTACGTGGCGTACGCGGGGGAGGCGGCCGGTCGCAGCCAGGCGTGCCGGCGGCGCATGTCGTTCAGCGCGGCGGTGGCCGCCCGGGTACGCCAGGGCACGCGGTTGAGCAGCAGGAACGCGAGGCCGAGCGGGAACAGGCTGAGCAGCAGCCAGCCGGTGGGCCGGTCGTTGAGCAGGCCGGAGATCGCACGCACGACGCCAATTGCCAGCAGGAAGCCGATCAGCAGCGCGCCGCCCCGCAGCGTCCGGCGCCGCTCCTGGTCCAGGGCCAGGCCCCGGCGTACCAGGCCGTCGCGCAGCTCGTCGAGCGCGCGCCGCACCCACTCGTCGGCGGCCAGGTCCCGGGTCCGCAGGCCGCGGCTCGCCGCGTGGTGGACCGCCTGGTCCAGCGGGGTGGCCCCGGCCGGCAGCGGACCGCCGGTGGTGAGCCGCCGGTCGGGTCGTACGCCGACCGCGCCCGCGTGGCGCAGCGCGCCGAGCGTGGCCCAGACGGCGAGCTGGTCGCCGCCGTTGAGGTAGGCGACCTGCTGCGGACCCAGCGCGCCGTGATCGGTCACCGGCGTGCCGGCCAGCATCCGACGCCGGTACACGATCGCGCCGATGACCAGGACGACGGCGAGCAGGAGGTACCAGCGCAGGAATACGGGGCCGGGGATGCCCCAGGTGTCGGAGGGGGTCATCGTCTGCTCCTGTCGCGAGGAGGGGTCGCGGCTCATTGTGGAGCAGGCGCGCCAGAGTCGATCTCCTGGAGCGGCGCAGTTACCGGACCGAGACCGGCGGGCTCAGTGCCGGCGCACTGCCTCCTCGACCAGGTCGAGCACCCGGGCCAGGTCGCCGGCCGGGCGGCCCATCGCCAGGTGCAGCACCAAGCCGTCGTAGGCCAGCTCCAGGAACTGGGCAAGCACGTCGATCGGGACGTCGTCGCGCAGCACGCCGGCCTCGCGCTGGCGTACCAGGCGCTCCCGGGTCGCCGCGGCGATGGCTTCGGAACGCTCCGCCCAGCGCTTGGCGAAGGCCGGGTCGGTACGCAGCCGGCGCGAGACCTCCAGCTGGCTGCCGAGCCAGCCGGTCGTGTCGGGCGAGACCGCCCGGGCCAGCAGGTCGCGCATGACCTGCACCAGGCCGTTGCGGGCGACCGTCTCCACCATGGCGGCGGCGTCGTCCTCGGCGACGGCGAGGAACAGGGAGTCCTTGTCCCGGAAGTGGTGGAAGATCGCACCCCGGGACAGGCCGGTGGCCTCCTCCAGCCGCCGCACTGTGGCGCCCTCGTAGCCGTGCCGGGCGAAACACGCCCGCGCCGCCGCGAGGATCTCCTGCCGGCGCGCGTCGAGCTGGTCCTGACTTACTCTGGGCACGAACGGATCGTCGCAGGTGGAACCGCGTGATGCAAACCGTACGTACGGCTTGAGATGCGAATTCGGAAGATCATCCGGCCGCGTCCGATGGTTAGGATCGGCGTGTGACCGCCCTTCCCGCGCGCCCGCTCACCGTCGCCGCCGTCCAGGCCCAGCCCGTCCCCGGTGACGTCGCCGGCAACGCCCGCGCCGCCGCCCGCCTCGTCGCCCGGGCCGAGGGCGCCCGGGTCGTGGTGCTGCCCGAGCTGTTCCTGCCGGCGTACCATCCGCCGACGCTGGGCGCCGACCCGGAGGGCACCGACGTGGCCGCCGACGCCGACGGCCGGGTCGCCGACCCCCGGCTGGACCCGCTGCGGACCGCCGCCGCCGACGCGGGCGCGGCAGTGGTGAACGGCGCCGCCGTCCGCCACCCCGACCGGCGGCGCACCATCTCCTCGCTCGTGGTGGACCCGGCCGGCACGGTCACCGCCGCGTACGACAAGCAGCAGCTTTGGAGCGGCGAGCGCGAGCTGTTCGACGCCGGCCGCCGGGGCGCCACGCTCGAAGTCGACACGTGGCGGCTGGGCCTGGGCGTCTGCTACGACGGCTGCTTCCCGGAGCACGCGCGGGCGGCGGCCGGGGACGGCGCGCACGGATACCTCTGCCCGAGCGGCTACCTGGCCGGCTCGGCGCACCGCCGCGACCTCTACTACGCCGCCCGGGCGCTGGACAACACGATGTACGTCGTGTTCGCCAACGCGGTCGGCGGCGCGGACCCCTGGCGGTTCAACGGCGGCGCGGCGGTGTACGACCCGGAGGGCCGGCCGCTGGCGCGGGGCGCCGACACCGGCGAGGACGTGCTGGTGGCGACGCTGGACCCGGACGCGCTGGCGGCCACCCGCGCGGCGCACACCATGCTGCTCGACCGGCCGGTGGACGCCGGCGCGGCCCGTACGGCGCTCGTCGCCTGACCGTGGCTGGGCCCGGGGCCCTGTCGGTGCTCCGAGCGTTCCCGTAGGGTGCCCAAGTGCCGTTGCTCCTGCTCGATCTGGACAACACCCTGCTGGACCGCGACGGGCCGTTCCGTGTCTGGGGAGAACGCTTCCTGGCGGGCATCGGCGCGCCGCCCGCCGACCTCGACTGGCTGGTGTCGGTGGACGCCGACGGGCTGACCAACCGGTGGGACGTCGCGGACGCGATCCGCGACCGGTACGCGCTGCGCATCCCCTCGATCGACCTGGTGGACGAGCTGCACGACGGCGTGGTGGCGCACATGCGGCTCGATCCGCTGGTGGCCTGCGCGCTGCGGATCGCCGCCGACGCCGGCTGGGTGCCGCGGGTGGTCACCAACGGCGCGTCCCGTCAACAGGACGCCAAGATCCGCAAGACCGGCCTGGACCGCTACGTCGCCGACTGGGTGATCTCGGAGGAGGCCGGCGTCAGCAAGCCGAACCCGAGGATCTTCGCGCTCGCCGCCCAGCGGGCCCGGATGCCGCTGCGCGGCGCGTGGGTGGTCGGCGACAGCCCGGAGGCGGACATCGGCGGCGCGGCCGCGGTGGGCCTGCCCAGTGTCTGGCTGCACCGGGGGCGCCGCTGGTCGGACCCCCGGTTCGCGCCGACCCGGATCGAGGACGGGCTGATCGCGGCCGTCGCCGCAGTGCTGGCCGGCTGACCGGCGGCGCGGGCCGGCAGGCAGCGCGGCGGCACCGCGCGGAAATCCGTTGACCCGCGCCGGGGCGCGTACGAGCATGGTGCCGCGCGAGTGCGCAGCCGGGGGTGCCCGGTCGAGGAGAGGAGGTCGGTCATGGCCGTTTTCGCAGGGTCGTACCACCTGCCTCCACCAGCCTCGATCGAAGGACAGATCCACCCGTGCGCGATCATGACTTCCCGGCGCCGCAGCGCCGTGGCCGCGGCAAGAGCCGCTTCGACGACGACGAAACCGACTTCCTGAAGCGGGGGCGGCCCACGCCGACCCTCGCCGACCCGGACGCCGAGCCCGACGCGGAGGACAGCTGGTCCTCCTGGGACCGGGCCGTCCACGGCCCCGAGCCGTACCCGGACTGGCTGGTCACCGAACTGGCCGCCCGGGACACCGAGCTGGGGGTGCTCAAGACCGGCAAGGAGGCGGACGTCCACCTGGTCCGCCGCGCCGTGCCGGACACCGACCGCTCGTGCCTGCTGGCGGTCAAGCGGTACCGCGACGCCCAGCACCGGCTCTTCCACCGCGACGCCGGTTACCTGGAGGGCCGCCGGGTACGCCGGTCGCGGGAGATGCGGGCGATGACCGGCCGGACCGCGTTCGGCCGGCAGATGATCGCCGGGCAGTGGGCGGCGGCCGAGTTCGCCGCGCTGTCCCAGCTCTGGGAGATCGGCGCCGCCTCCGGGCGGATCGCGGTGCCCTATCCGGTGCAGCTGCTCGGCACCGAGCTGATGCTGGAGTTCGTCGGCGACGCCGAGGCGGGGGAGGCCGCGCCACGGCTGGCGCAGGTCCGGCCCGACGCCGCCGAGCTGCGTGACCTGTGGGATCAGCTGGTCGAGGCGCTCACCGTGCTGGCCCGGGCCGGGTACGCCCACGGCGACCTGTCTCCGTACAACTTGCTGGTGCACGCGGGCCGGCTGGTGATGATCGACCTGCCGCAGGTGGTCGACGTGGTGGCCAACCCGCAGGGCGGCGAGTTCCTGGGCCGGGACGTGCGGGTGGTGGCCGCCTGGTTCGCCGCCCGCGGCATGCCGGCCACCGTCACCGATCCGGAGGCGCTCACCGAGGCGCTGCTGCGGGAGGCGGGGATCCGCTGACGGGCGGGCGTCCCGGGTGGTCGAGCCGCCCGGGACGCCCACCCGTGCGGGTCATTGCAGGTAGCGCTCGACCTCCGGCACCGGGCGCTCGCCCTGGGCGTCCGGGTCGCCGTGCGCCTGGCGCGCGGCCCGGCGACGGCGCAGCAGGTCCCAGCACTGGTCCAGGGACTCCTCCAGGGCCCGCAGCCGCTCCCGGGCCTCGTCGTCGGTGCCGGACTCGTGCTGCTGCGCGTCGGCCCGCAGCCGGTGCTCCTCGTCGACGAGTTCCGAGATCCGGCTCAGGATGGTCTTGTCGTCCATGCCCGAAGCTTGGCACAGCGGACGGGTCCGCGCCCGCGTTCTGCCGGCGTCCGCGATAGGTGAGCGCCGCTCGCGCTCCGCAACCACCACTGTGTACGGGAGTGACGCACATCCCACGGGCTCCATTCTCGACAAAGAGATTGTTGTTACGTGAAATATCCTCCGACCTGCCTTTTGATCTGCGGCTCAGGATGGCATGCTCGCGAGCAACGTCACGGGTCGATACGAAGCCGCGACCCTGAGTCAACCGAGGGAGCGTTCAGGTGCCCGAACCAACGGACACACCGGGACCCACCGGCCGACCCCGAACCGTGCCGCTGCGGCAGATCCTGCCGGCGGTGCTCCGCGACCCCGCCCGGGCGCTCATCGACATCGGCAACCGTACCGAAGGTGAACTGGTCCGGCTGAACCTCGGCTCGTTCCGCCCCTACCTCGTCACCCACCCCAAGCACGTGCAGCACGTCCTGCGCGACCGGGCGGACAACTACGAACGGGCCGGCGACGGGCTGTTCTGGCGTCCGGTCAAGCGGCTGTTCGGCGAGGGCATCCTCGGCGAGGGGCAGATCTGGTCGGCCAGCCGGCGCATGCTCCAGCCGATGTTCACCGCCAAACGGGTCGAGGCGCTGGTCGACGGCATGGCCGACGCGATCCGCGACGCGGTCGACGAGCTGGACGAGCCGGGCCGCGCCGGCCGTCCGGTCGACATCGGCGTGGAGCAGGCGCGCATCGTCAGCCGGGCGATCATGAAGGTGCTCTTCGCCGACCGCATCTCGGTGCCGGACGCGATGCGCGTGATCGAGGCGCAGGACCGGATCGCCACCGCCGTCATCCCCCGCATCATCGTGCCGTTCGCGCCGCTGTCGCTGCCGATGCCGGGCGACCGCACGTTCGCCCGTGCCGTACGCATCGTGGACGACGTGCTGGTGCCGATCGTCCGTGAGACCCGCGAGTCCGCCGACCAGGGCGACGACGTCATCTCGACGCTCTGGCAGGCCCGCACCGACGACGGGCGGCAGCTCGACGAGCGACAGGTCCGCAACGACACGGTGGCCATGTTCGCCGCCACCACCGAGACCACCATCAACGTGCTGACCTGGGCCTGGCCGCACCTGGACCAGCACCCCGAGGTGGCCGAGCGGCTCTACGCCGAGATCGACGAGGTGGTCGGCGGCGAGCCGGTACGCCGCGAGCATCTGAGCCGGCTCACGTACACCCGGATGGTGCTGGACGAGATGCTGCGGCTCTACCCGATCGGGTGGATCATCCCGCGCCGCGCGGTCGCCGGGGACGTCATCGACGGCGTGCCGATCGAGCCCGGCGCGACGATGGCGGTCAGCCCGCTGATCACCCAGCGGATGCGGCAGTTCTGGGACCGCCCGGACGAGTTCGACCCGGAGCGGTTCCGGCCCGAGCGGGTCCGGGCCCGGCACCGGTACGCCCACTTCCCGTTCGGCGGCGGGCCGCACCAGTGCCTCGGCATGTACCTGTTCTACCTGGAGGCGCAGCTCATCCTCGCCACCATGCTCAGCCGCTACCGGTTCCGGCTGCACCGCCCCGGCGTACCCGGGTTGCGGCTGGCCGCGGCGCTACGGCCGCGCGAACGGGTGGAGCTGACACTCGTCGCGGCCGGGCGGGCGGAGCGGGCATGACCGACGGGCCCACACCGGATCCGCTGGCCGCCGCCGCGGAGCAGGGCCGGGTCTGCGCGCTCGCCGCGCAGGGCCAGCGCGGCCTGCGCAAGGCCGCCGCGGCGCATCCCGAGCTGTTCCCCGCGGACCCGTTCGACGCGACGCTGTTCAGCAGCATCGCCCAGGCGATGGCGTTCAGCGCCCCCTGGCACAGCGCGGCCGAGCTGGCGGTGACCAACCGCGCCGTGCTCTGGGGGTTCGCCGTGGACTGGCTGGTCGACCATCAGGCGACCAGCCGCGCCCAGGTCGACCGGATCACCGGCGTCTGCCTGGACGTGCTCGACGGCGCCGACACCGACGACCCGCTGGGCCGGTTCCTGGCCGAGTTGCGCGACGATGTGGCCGCCGCGCCCGGCTACCCGGCGCTGCGCGGCCACTGGCGTGCGGCGATGCGACGCACGCTCGACGCGATGGCCCGCGAGTGGGACTGGCGGCGCGCCGGTCGCCCCACGCTCGCCGACTACCTCGCAAACGCCGACAACCTCGCCGCCACAGTGGTCAACGTGGCGCACTGGATCCACACCGGATCGGTGTCCACCGCCGAGGCGATGGACCGCGCGGTCGCCGTCAGCGACGAGGTGCAGCGGGCCCTGCGGCTGGTGAACGACCTCGGCACCCACCGCCGGGACGCCGAGTCCGGCGACCTCAACGCGCTGCTGCTGGTGGACGACCCGGCCGCTGTCGAACGGCGGTTCGCCGAGCAGGTCGAGCACTGCCGCGTCCAGCTGGCGAAGCTGGCCGGCCAGGCGCCCCGGGAGGCCGACTTCCTGTCCCGGCAGCTCGGCTTCACCACCGGCTTCTACCGGAACACCGACTTCTGGGGTGTGCGGTGACGCTCACCGCCGGCCCGGCCACCCGGCCCGCGCCGGCGCGTGAACTGGTCGCCGCGCTCACCGGCGAGCCGGCCGGGCAGACGTCGCCGTCGGTCTACGAGACCGCCCGGCTGGTCGCGCTCGCGCCCTGGCTGGACGGCCACGACCGGCGCCTGGCCTGGCTGCTGGCCCGGCAGCGGCCGGACGGCGGCTGGGGCGGTCCCGGCGGGTACGCGGTGGTGCCGACGCTGAGCGCGGTCGAGGCGCTGCTGACAGTGCTGCGCCGCGACGGCCCGGCCGCCGCGCCGGCCGCCGCGGCGCACCGGGGACTGGCGTTCCTGTCCGGCGCGCTGCGCGGTGACGCCCCGCCTGACCTGCCGGCCACCGACCTGATCGTGCCCGCGCTGCTCACGGCCGTGGACCGGCACCTCACCGGACCGGCCGGGCCGCCACCCGGGCTGGCCGAGTGGGCCGCCCGGCCCCGCCTGCCGCTGCCGGCCGGTCTCGACCCGGCCCGGCTGACCCGGGTACGCGCGCTGCTGGCCGCCGGGCGGCCCGTGCCGGAGAAGCTGGCGCACGCGCTGGAGGTCGCCGGTGAGCTGGCGTACCGGGCGGCCGGAGTGCGTCCCTCGGCCAGCGGCGCGGTGGGCGCCTCCCCGGCCGCCACGGCCGCGTGGCTGGGCCGTCCGGAGCCCGGACCGGCGCTGGACTACCTGCGCGCGGTGGCCCGGCCCGGCCCGGTGCCCTGCGCCAGCCCGATCACCGTCTTCGAGCGCGCCTGGGTGCTCGGCATCCTGGTCCGGGCCGGTGTGCCGGTCGGCGCGCCCGAGCCGGTGCTGACCGAGCTGCGCGCCGCCGTCGGCCCGTCCGGCGCGGCCACCGCGCCCGGCCTGCCCGCCGACGCGGACACCACCGCTGTCGCGCTCTACGCGCTGGCCCGGCTGGGCCGCGCCCCCGGCGTCGGGCCGCTGGCCGGGTTCGACACCGGGCGGCACTTCTGCACCTGGCCGGGGGAGGACGGCGCGTCGCTGACCACTAACGCGCACGTGCTCGACGCGCTCGGCGAGCAGCCGAGCGGACCCGGCGTCACCGGCGCCCGCCGCCGGGTCACCGAGTGGCTGCTGGAGCGGCAGGAGCCGGACGGGCGCTGGGAGGACCGCTGGCACGCCTCGGCCTGCTACGCCACGTACGCGGTGCTGCTGGCGCTGGCCGACCACGCGCCCGACGGCACGGCGCGCCCCGCCGTCGAACGGGGCGTCGCCTGGCTGCTGGACACGCAGCGCCCGGACGGCTCCTGGGGACTGTGGCACGGCACCGCGGAGGAGACCGCGTACGCGGTGCTCGCTCTGGCCGGCGCGGGCCGTCCCGGGGACGCGCGGATCGCCGCGGCGCTCGCCCGCGGTCGCCGTCGACTGTCCGAGCTGGACGGATGCGACGACGAACCGGCACTATGGCACGACAAGGATCTCTACCGCCCGACACAGATCGTGCGCGCGGCGGTGGTGGCGGCCTCCGGCCGTGCCGTCGAGGCCGGACCCACCATGATCAGGATCGCTTGAACGTAGTTCACGACGGCTGCTAGCGTGCGCCGGAGTCGATCGGATTTCGGGCCGACCGTAGACCGGGCCAGGACGGTGTGATGGGTTCCCGCAGTACGAATCTCCGTACGAAGATCATCGCGCTGCTGGCGTCGCTGACCGCGCTGTGGGCGTTCGCCGCGTGGGTGACCGTGCGGGACGGATTCAACCTGCTCGGCGTGCAGACGCTCAACGCGCGCGTCTTCGAGCCGAGCGACCCGCTGCTGCAGGAACTGCAGGCCGAGCGGCGGCTGTCGCTGCGCTATCTGGGCGAGTCCGACCCGAGTCGGCTGCGGGAGCTGGACGCCCAGCGCGCGCGCACCGACGAGACCGCCGCCACGCTGTGGCGCTCGGTGCAGGACTGGCGTACCGAGATCCCCGCCAGCGAGGAGCTGATGCAGCGGCTCGGCGAGCTGAAGACCGAGCTGGACCAGATCGGCCAGGTCCGCGCCGACGTGAGCCGCAAGACCATCGACCGGACCGCCACGCTCACCGCGTACGACGAGGCGGTCGACGCGATCTTCGCCGTCTTCGACGCGCTCGGCGGCCTCGACGACGACGAGATCGCCAAGGACACCGCCGCGCTCATCGACCTCAACCGGTCCCGGGAGCTGCTGTCCCAACAGGACGCGCTGATCACCGGCGCGATCGCGGCCAACCGGATCACCGTGGCCGAGCAGACCGCGTTCGCCCGCCTGGTCGGCGCGCAGTGGTTCCTCGCCGACCGCACCGCCCGGGAGCTCGCCCCGACCGACCGCGCACGCTTCGAGCGGATGGTCGAGGGCGACGCGTTCCAGCAGTTGCAGACCCTTCAGGACCGGGTCCTCGCGGCCAAGGGCGCCGACGTGCGCCCGCCGGTGACCGCAGCGGCGTGGCAGGCCGCCGCCGAGCAGGCGATGGCCGACCTGCGCGGGGTGATCCTGGCCGGCGGCGAGGACATCGTGTCCCGGGCGATGCCGGTAGCGATCGGCGTCATCGTGCGGCTGGTGCTCGCCGCCGGTCTCGGCCTGCTCGCCGTCATCGCCTCCGTGGTCGTCTCGATCACCACGGCCCGGTCGCTGGTGCGGCAGCTCGAACGGCTGCGCGAGGCGGCCTTCAACCTGGCGCACGAGCGGCTGCCGAGCGTGGTGGAGCGGCTGGGCCGCGGCGATGAGGTGGACGTCGCCCGCGAGGCGCCGCCGTTGCAGTTCGGCGACGACGAGATCGGCCAGGTGGGCAAGGCGTTCAACGTCGTGCAGGAGACCGCCGTCCGCACCGCCGTCGAGCAGGCCGAGCTGCGCCGCAGCGTACGCGACGTCTTCCTCAGCCTGGCCCGGCGCACCCAGGCGCTCGTGCACCGGCAGCTCACGCTGCTGGACGCGATGGAACGCCGGGAACACGACGCCGAGGAGCTGGAGGACCTGTTCCGGGTCGACCACCTGGCCACCCGGATGCGGCGCAACGCGGAGAACCTGATCGTGCTCTCCGGCTCCACGCCCGGCCGGGCCTGGCGACGCAACGTGCCGATGGTCGACGTGGTCCGCGGCGCGGTAGCCGAGGTCGAGGACTACACCCGGGTCACGGTGCGCCCGCTCGGCGAGGTGTCGCTGACCGGCCGCGCCGTCGGTGACGTCATCCACCTGCTGGCCGAGCTGATCGAGAACGGGCTCTCCTTCTCGCCGCCGCAGACCACTGTCGAGGTTCGCGGTCAGCTCGTGGCGAACGGCTTCGCCATCGAGATCGAGGACCGGGGCCTCGGCATGAGCCCCGACGAGCTGGCCGCCGCCAACGCGCGCATCGTCGACCGGTCCGAGCTGAACCTGGCCGACGCCGCCCGGCTGGGCCTGTTCGTGGTCAGCCGGCTCACCGAGCGGCACGGCGTCAAGGTGCAGCTCAAGGAATCCGCGTACGGCGGGACCACCGCCGTGGTGCTGATCCCCCGTGAACTGATCACCGCTGACGGCGCCGACGCGGCCGAGGCCCTTCCCGCACCCGGGACGGCCCTGCCCGTGGCGCCCGCGCCGGACCCGGTGCGGAGCACTCCGGCCGGCGACGGGCCGGCGATCCCGTCCGGCCCGGACGGCGCCGCCGAACCGGACCAGCCGGCCGAGCCCGCCCCGCAGGTGCCGGAGCCGGTGACGCGGGCGCCCCGGCTGACCCCGTCCGGGCTGCCGGCGCGTACCCGCAAGCGGCAGCCCGCGGTGGCCGGGCCCACCACGGAGCTGGCGGTGGTGGAGCGGCGGCCCGCCGCCACGACCGCCGCGGCGGAGGCGTCGCCGGCGACGGAGCCGGAGACCGAGGCGGAGACGACGCCGGTCACCGACGCGGGACTGCCGGTCCGGGTACGCCAGGCCAGCCTCGCGCCGGAACTGCGGCACGACCAGACCGAGGCAGACGACGACGCCGCCGACGATGACACGGCGCGTGCACCGGAGCAGGTGCGCCGGATGATGAGCTCCTACCAGAGCGGCACCCGACGCGGCCGTACCGATGCCGCGCGCCTGCTCGGCGGGGCTCAGGGGGCCGGCGGTGCGCCGGCCGACGCGGACGAGCAGGTTACCTGACCGGGACGTCGACGCGACGGAAACCGGAAGCTGACGGCACACAGCCGGAAAGAAGAGGACGACGAGTGGCGCAGAAGACGGCTTCGAGCGCGGATCTGACGTGGCTGCTGGATGACCTGGTCGGCCGGGTCAAGCAGGCGGAGCACGCCGTGGCGCTCTCCACCGACGGACTGCTGATGGCCTCGTCCCGCGGATTGAGCCGGGACGACGGCGAGCACCTGGCCGCCATGGCGGCGGGCATCCAGAGCCTGGCCCGTGGCGCGGGCAAGCGGTTCGGCGGCGGGCAGGTGCAGCAGACCATCATCGAGATGCAGTCCTCCTTCCTGTTCGTCACAGCGGCCGGGCGTAACGCCTGCCTGGCGGTGCTGGCCTCGGAGGACGCGGACGTCGGCCTGATCGCGTACGAGATGGCCATGCTCGTCACCCGGGTCGGCCGGTTCGTCGCGTCACCGACCCGGGAACAGCCCCTCGGCGAGAACGCGGCACGATGACCGGCCGGGGGGAGTCCGCGGAGCAGGAGTGGGTGGACGACCACGCCGGCCCGGTGGTGCGCCCGTACGCGGTCACCGGCGGCCGGGCCCGCCCGGTGACCGGCACGTTCGACCTGATCTCGCTGGTCACCGCGACCCGCACGGATGTCGGGTCGGAGTCCGGGCTGGGCCCGGAGCACGTGGCGATAGTCGGCCTCTGCCAGCGGATTCTCTCCGTGGCCGAGATCGCCGCCCATCTCGACCTGCCGGTGGGCACGGTCCGGGTCCTCCTCGGAGACCTGGCCGCCCGCAGTCTGGTGCAGGTACGCGAGCCGCGCGCGACCACCGCCGGCCTTCCCGACGAGCACGTTTTCGAGGCGGTTATCAATGGACTACGGGCGCTCTGAGCGGCCGGCGGGCGCCGGGCCGCTGCCCACCGCGATCAAGATCCTGATCGCGGGCGGGTTCGGCGTCGGCAAGACCACCATGGTGGGCGCGGTCAGCGAGACCAAGCCGCTGCGCACCGAGGAGGTGCTGACCGAAACCGGGATCGGCATCGACGACCTGTCCGGCGTGGAGGAGAAGTCGACCACCACCGTGGCGATGGACTTCGGCCGGATCACCATCAGCGACGACCTGGTGCTCTACCTGTTCGGCACGCCCGGGCAGGACCGGTTCTGGTTCGTCTGGGACGAGCTGGCGCTCGGCGCGCTCGGGGCGGTGGTGCTCGCCGACACGCGCCGCCTGGCGGACTGCTTCCCGTCGATCGACTACTTCGAGGGGCGCGGCACGCCGTTCGTGGTGGCGGTGAACTGCTTCGAGGGGGCCAAGAAGTTCCGGCTCGACGAGGTGCAGGCGGCGCTCGACCTGGACCCGGGCGTACCTGTGGTGCTGTGCGACGCGCGCAAGCGTGAGTCGGCCAAGGAGGTGCTGATCACGCTGCTGGAACACGCCATGAAGCTGCGCGAGGCGCGCCGCCGCGCCGCCGGCGACTGAGGCTGCGTCGCATGACCGAGCTGAGTGTCCGGGCGATGTCACCGGAGGAGTTCGACAGCTGGCAGGACGAGCTGGCCGCCGGGTACGCGCGCGAGCACGTCACGGCCGGCAACTGGACGCCCGAGGAGGCGCTCGACCGGGCCCGGGAGGCCACCGCCGGCTTCCTGCCGCAGGGCATGGCCACGCCCGGCATGCTGTTCCTGGTCGGCGAGCTTGCCGACGGCTCACCGGTCGGCTGGCTGTGGATCGGCCTGACCCACCCGCGCGGTCTCGCCGACTGCGCGTTCCTCTACGACATCGAGGTGGCCGCCGGGCACCGGGGCCGGGGGCTCGGGCGGGCGCTGCTCGCGGCGGGGGAGCGGGTGGCCCGGGAGCACGGCGCCCAGGCGCTGGAGCTGAACGTCTTCGGCACCAACGAGACGGCGCGCAAGCTGTACGAGACGTCGGGATACCGGGTGGTCACCCAGCAGATGCGCAAGGACCTGCCCGCCTAGGCACGGGCGTCAGAGGCGGGTGGCGGTCCGGATCAGGCCGGCCAGCGCCCGGGACCGGCTGTGCGGTGGCCACGCGATGACCGTGGTCACCGCCGGCGCGTCCGGCACCGGCACGGTGGCCAGGTCGGCGAGCAGCAGCGACCGGGCCGACTCCGGCAGCACCACCACGGTCCGGCCGAGCGCGATGAGCTGGAACAACTGGGCGTGGTCCCGGACCTCGGGGCCGGGCCCGTCCGGATACGACCCGTCGGCCCGGGGCCAGCGCGGCATGGGCAGGCCCGGCAGCGCCTCCACCTCGGCCAGCAGCAGGTGCGGTCGCCGGGCCAGCGGATGCCCGGCCGGCAGGATCGCCACCTGCGGCTCGGTGATCAGCTCTTCGGTGTCCAGCCCGGTCGTCGAGTCGTACGGCAGGTGCAGCAGCGCCACGTCGGCCCGCCCGTCGCGCAGCAGCCGTTCCTGCTCGCCGATGCCGCACAGCAGAACCTCGACCGGGACCGCGTCCGGCTCGGCGGCGTACGCGCCGAGCAGTTTCGGCAGCAGCTCGCTCGACGCCCCGGTCTTGGTCGCCAGCACCAGCCCGGGGCCACCGGTAGCGGCCTGCCCGGCGCGTCGGGTGCGGCGGTCGGCGGCGGCCACGGCGTCGAGTGCGGCCCGGCCCTCCCGCAGCAGCACCGACCCGGCCGCGGTGAGCGCGACGCTGCGGCTGTCCCGCTCCAGCAGAGTCACGCCGAGACGGCGTTCGAGCTGCCGGATCGCTCGCGACAGCGGCGGCTGGGCGATGCCCAGGCGGCGCGCGGCGCGGCCGAAGTGCAGCTCCTCGGCGACCGCCACGAAGTAGCGAAGCTCCCGCGTCTCCATCCCGCCACCGTACCGCCGCATCGATACCTTCCGGGTATCGCGCGCCACCGAAGCGGTGTTGGAGGCCCGCGCGGCCCGCGGACAGGATCGAGGGCATGAGCGAACGGACGATCGCGCTGGTGACCGGCGCGAACAAGGGAATCGGGTACGAGATCGCGGCCGGCCTGGGCGCGCTCGGCTGGCGGGTGGGCGTCGGCGCCCGGGACGAGCGGAGGCTCGCCGAGGCGGTGGCGAAGCTGCGCGCGGGCGGCGTGGACGCGTTCGGCGTACCGCTGGACGTCACCGACGACGCGAGCGTGACCGCCGCCGCCCGGCTGCTGGAGACGGAGGCCGGCGGTCTGGACGTGCTCGTCAACAACGCGGGCGTGACAGGTGGCGTGCCGCAGCACCCGGGCGACGTCGACCTCGCGACCATCCGGACCGCCGTCGAGGTCAACGTGATCGGGGTGGTCCGGGTGACCGAGGCGATGCTGCCGCTGCTGCGCCGCTCGACGTCGCCCCGGATCGTCAACATGTCCAGCGGTGTCGGCTCGCTGACCCGGCAGAGCGCCTCCACCGGAGAGGACCAGACCGGGCCGCTGTCGGTGGCGTACTCGCCGTCGAAGAGCATGCTCAACGCGGTGACCATCCAGTACGCGCGGGCGCTGGCGGACACCGGCATCCTGATCAACGCCGCCTGCCCGGGCTTCACCGCCACCGACCTCAACAGCTTCCGCGGTGTGCGGACCCCGCAGCAGGGCGCGGCGATCGCGATCCGGCTCGCGACGCTGCCCGACGACGGGCCGACCGGCGGCTACTTCGAGGATGCGGGCACGATCCCGTGGTGACTCCGGTCAGCTTCTAGACGTGACTGAGCGTGACGCTCACGGCGGGGTATACCGCTCTCAGGTGACGCCACCTTCCCCGGACGACACGCCCGGACATGCGGTGGTCCATCAGAGCGCGGTGCGGACCGGCTGTCGAGGGTGGCCCGTCAGAACCACATCACCGGGTTGCCGGTGGCCACCGACGCCGCGCACAGCCGGCGCAGCGGCTCCACGATGTAGGCGAAGTCGTTGCCCGACCGGCTCCGGGTCCGCACCGCGAGCCGTTCGGGCGGCGGCTCGCCGTGCTCGCCCACCGGCCGCATCGCCAGCACCGTCCGCGTCCCGCCGGCGGTGAGCTCCACCCGGTCGCCGGGCAGCGGCCGCTGGCCGAACCGGACGGCCCGGAACAGCGTCACCGGCGGGTCGGCGGTGTCGACGACGAAGAAGCCGTCCGGATCTACCCCGGCCCGGAAGTCCGGGCCGAGCATGAACACCCCGTGGTAGCTCTCGACGTACTGCATCAGCACCCGGCCGGTCGCCTCGTCGATCAGTTCGACCCCGTCGGTGATCCGATCGGTGCGCGCGAACGCGTCCAGCTCGGCGAGCGCCACCGCCGCCCGGTCGGCCGGCAGCGAGCCGCCGTTGAGGTTCGGCAGCGCGGTGGCGAGCGTCGGGAAGCGCTCCGGGCCGGCGGCGCGTAGCGCCTGCTGGAACAGGCGTACGCCGGCCCAGTTGGAAACGTGCTCGCTCGCCTGCTCCATGGCCTTGTGCGGGCACGCCTCCGCCAGCCAGGCGTCGAACGTGCGGTGCGCGGCCTCGTTGCCCTCCCACTGCCGCAACAGCGCGAGACAGCCGTCCTCGTCGATGCCGACCGGTCCGACCGGGCACGGCGTGGTGAGGCCGTCCTGCCGGCACCGGCAGTACACGAACGCGTCGAGTCCCACGCCGGCACGCTACCGGCGCCCGATCGTCGGCGCGTACCCGTTTCCGCCGGCCCGCTTCCGTAGGCACGCTTCCGGCGGGTCACGTGATGGCGAGCAGCATGCCGTCCCCCTGTTCGGCCGCGGCGCGGTAGAAGTCACGCAGCGCGGTGAAGTTCGGCAGCAGGTAGGCGTCGAACTCGTCGGCGCCGTCGTCCCAGATGTGCGGGTAGATCTCGGCCTCCGACAAGGCTGCCGGGTCGAAGCGGGCCCGCAGCGTTGCCTCGTCGATCGCGTCGAGCCCGCCGGCCACAGCGCGGACGGCGTCGGGCATCAGCAGCCGGGCCGGGCCCATCCCCAGGTCCGGCCCGATCGGGTCACCACCCAGGACGGCCGGCCCGGCGTCGCCCCGGATCTCGTACGTGTCGCCGGTCAGTAGGTAGTGCAGCCCGTGCCACGCCTTGTCGAGGTCGAGCTCGTCCGGGCCACCCTGGAACAGGGTGTCGACCTTCTCCGGGTCGGCGAGGACCGCCGCCAGCTCCTCGGCGGACAGCCGGCGTGCGTTGAAGATCATGCCCACGGGGTGCCTCTCAGGGGTGCCGGTCGGAATCGGCGGCAGCGTAGCGTGCGCTTGCGACGGGCATGGCACCATCGGCGCATGGCCACTGACACCCGCCACCTCGCCGTCCACATCGACCGTCCGGTCGCGGAGGTCTACGCCTTCGCCGCCGACCCGGCGAACCTGCCCCGCTGGGCGCCGGGCCTCGGCGGTTCGGTGAACCTCATCGACGGCCAGTGGTTCGTGGACACACCCGAAGGGCGGGCGCGGCTCACGTTCGCCCCGGCCAACGAGTACGGCGTGCTCGACCACGAGGTGCGGACGCCGTCGGGCGAGACGGTGTACGTGCCGTTGCGCGCCATCGCCGACGGCAACGCCACCGAGGTGGTGTTCAGCCTGCGCCGGATGCCCGGCATGAGCGACACGGACTTCGACCGGGACACCGCGCTGGTCGAGGCGGACCTGGCCCGGCTCAAAGCCGTGCTGGAGAGCGCCGCCGGCTGAGAGGCGCGCGTGGTCAGTCGGCAGTCCGGCCCCGACAGTGGCAAGGAGGGCGCGTCATGCCCCTGCTGCGGATCCACCTCGACAGCGACCCGACCACCGCCCGCCGACTCCGATTGAAATGGGAATTGCTCCACCCGGGCTCGGCCGGTGATCGTGAGCGCGGGACGAAATTCGACGTACCTGGGCGCTGAATGCAATTCTTGATTCAGTCGCCGATCGCGTCCCGCATTCGTTCCCTCGTCCAGTATTCGGACGGGTCGGTGGCACCCGGGCTCGGATTGTGGGTAGCGACCACCGGGCCGGGCGGCGCCGGCCGCGCCGCGCCGCCGTCGCGCGCCGCGACGACCACGACGGCCACAGCCACGGCGAGCGCCGCGACGGCGGCCGCGCCGAGCAGTACACGATGTGACATGTCGCCTCCTCCGGACCGGTCGACCGGTGCCGGTCCGCCTGGTGCGCCGGCGGCACACCAGGCGGACCGTCGTTCACCAGGTGTCGTTCGCGTACGTGTTGTAGAGCGTCCCCACCACCGCGGCGGAGAAGTACGGCGAGCCGTTCGTGTTCGTGCCGCTCGAGTAGCTCATCACCCCGTGCACGTCACCGCGCCTGGTGGTGTTGTCGTAGCTGTAGTACCACGGGCCGCCGCTCGAACCGCCCCCGAAGCCGCAGTTCATCTCGATCCGGTTGCTGCCCGCGTCCCGCGACGTGCCCGAGCAGACCCACTGGATCTCGCCGCTGTCCTTGTTGCTCGGGTAGCCGAAGACGTCGTAGTGGTACGCGCGCCCACCGCCGGTGAGCAAGCCGTTCGCGCCGACCGCGTCCACGATCGACCGGCTGCCGTAGACGAGCGCGACGGCCACGTCGTACTGCCGCTCACGGGTGCTGATCCAGCCGCTGGGCACCGCCAGCGTGGACCAGTCCCAGGTGCCGTACGGCTGCGCGCCGTTGCGGTAGGACGGCACGAACATCCAGTTCGCGGTGTGCCAGTCCCGGCCCGGCCCGTCGTGCACGCAGTGTGCGGCGGTGAAGACCATGTTGCGCGCCGGGCTGTTCACCACGCTCGCCGAGCAGTAATGGCCCAGGCCGTCGGTCGAGCTGGTGTAGAAGATCTTCCCCACCGTGATCGACTCGTTGAGCTGGGCGCCGAAGCCGCTGCCGTCCTTCGGCGCCACCGCCTCCGCGAAGCGCCGTACCCGCTCCGCCGTGGGGCTCTGGGTGACCGGGCCGGCGGCCTTCTCCACCTCGTCGGCGGGAGTGGCCGCCGCCATCCGCTCGGCCGTCCAGTATGCCCTGGCCTGCCCGGCCGACGACCCCACCTTGCGCTCGATCGAGGTCACCGCGGCCGGAGCGGCGGTGCCGGAGGTGGTGTCGGTGGCGGCCTGAGCCGGAGTGCCGGCGAGGATCGTCGGCAGGATCAGGATCGGCAATGCCAGAAGTCTCATCGACGTTTTCATGAATTCCTTCCCAGTGTTTCGATTCCCGTATCGAAAACTGGAGCGCCCCCGTGGTTCGTCGCGACAACCGAAACGTATGGACGGGCTTCGGCGCTTGTCAATGAATCATGGATGTCGATTCTGTGCATTGTCGGATGTGCGATCGGTCGCTGCGGGAATTCCATCCAGTCGCAATTTTTCGGGGTGGATGAGGCACGCAAAAGGGCCGCTCCCCGCCGGAGCGGGAAGCGGCCCTCGGTGAGCCGTACGGGATCAGCTGGCGATCATGCGGCGCAGCACGTACTGCAGGATGCCGCCGTGCCGGTAGTAGTCCGCCTCACCCGGGGTGTCGATGCGGACCACGGCGTCGAACTCCACGCCGGTGTCGGTGGTGACCTTCACCGTGCGCGGGGTGTCGCCGTCGTTCAGCGCGGTCACGCCGCTGATCGAGAACGTCTCCGTGCCGGTCAGGCCCAGCGACTCGGCGGTCTCGCCGCCCGGGAACTGCAGCGGCAGCACACCCATGCCGATCAGGTTCGAGCGGTGGATCCGCTCGTACGACTCGGCGATGACCGCCTTCACGCCCAGCAGCATCGTGCCCTTGGCGGCCCAGTCACGCGACGAGCCCGAGCCGTACTCCTTGCCGGCCAGGATGACCAGCGGGACGCCCGCCTCCTGGTACGCCATCGAGGCGTCGTAGATCGAGGTCTGCTCACCGGTCAGGTGGTTGACGGTGAAGCCGCCCTCGACACCCGGGACGAGCTGGTTGCGCAGCCGGATGTTGGCGAACGTGCCCCGGATCATCACCTCGTGGTTGCCCCGGCGGGAGCCGTACGAGTTGAACTCGTGCCGGGCCACGCCGTGCTCGGCCAGGTACTTGCCGGCGGGGGAGTCCGCCTTGATCGAGCCGGCCGGGGAGATGTGGTCGGTGGTCACCGAGTCGCCCAGCTTCGCCAGCACGCGCGCGTCGGCGATGTCCTGCACCGGGGCCGGCTCCTGCTGCATGCCCTCGAAGTACGGGGGCTTGCGCACGTACGTCGACTCGCCGTCCCAGGAGAACGTGTCGCCGGTCGGGGTCGGCAGCGACTGCCAGCGCTCGTCACCGGCGAACACGTCGGCGTACGCGGCGCTGAAGCCGGTCGCGCCGATCGCGGAGGCGATGACGTCCTGGATCTCGGCGCTGTTCGGCCAGATCTCCCGCAGGTACACCGGGTTGCCCTGGGCGTCCTCGCCGATCGGCTCGTTGGCCAGGTCGATGTCCATGGTGCCGGCGAGCGCGTACGCGACCACCAGCGGCGGGGACGCCAGGTAGTTCATCTTGACGTCCGGGTTGATCCGGCCCTCGAAGTTGCGGTTGCCGGACAGCACCGACACGACCGCGAGGTCGCCCTCGTTGACGGCGGCGGAGACCTCCTCCGGCAGCGGGCCGGAGTTGCCGATGCAGGTGGTGCAGCCGTAGCCGACCAGGTTGAAGCCGAGCTTCTCCAGGTACGGGGTGAGGCCGGCGCGGTCGTAGTAGTCCATGACGACCTTCGAGCCCGGCGCGAGGGTGGTCTTCACCCACGGCTTGCGGGCCAGGCCCTTCTCCACCGCGTTGCGGGCCAGGAGCGCGGCGCCGATCATGACCTGCGGGTTCGAGGTGTTGGTGCAGGAGGTGATCGCGGCGATCACCACGGCGCCGTGGTCCAGCTCGTACTCGACGCCGTCGGCGCCGGTCACGCGTACCGGATTGCTGGCCCGGCCGCCCGCGCCCACCGCGGCGGTCTCCAGGTCGCGCGGCGCGTCCGCCCGGTCGGGCACGCCGTTGGCGGGGGAGTCGCTGGCCGGGAAGGACTCGGCGGACGCCTCGTCGGCCGGGCCGTCGGCGCCGAACGGCTTCTCCTGCTGCGGCACGCCCGGCTTGCGGCCCGGGTCGCCACCGGTCTCGTCGGCGGCCACGTAGTCGCTGAGCGCGGAGCGGAACAGCGTCTTGGCGCTGCCCAGCGGCACCCGGTCCTGCGGGCGCTTCGGGCCGGCCAGCGACGGCTCGATGGTGCTCAGGTCCAGCTCGAGGCGCTCGGAGTACTCCGGCTCGCGCTCCGGGTCGTGCCAGAGGCCCTGCTCCTTGGCGTACGCCTCGACCAGCGCCACCTGCTGTGCGTCGCGGCCGGTCAGCTCCAGGTAGCGGACGGTCTCGGCGTCGATCGGGAAGATCGCCACGGTGGAGCCGTACTCCGGCGACATGTTGCCGATGGTGGCGCGGTTGGCCAGCGGCACGGCGCTCACGCCGGGGCCGTAGAACTCGACGAACTTGCCGACCACGCCGTGCTTGCGCAGCATCTCGGTGATGGTCAGCACCAGGTCGGTGGCGGTGGTCCCGGCCGGCATCTCGCCGGAGAGCTTGAAGCCGACGACGCGGGGGATCAGCATGCTGACCGGCTGGCCGAGCATCGCGGCCTCGGCCTCGATGCCGCCGACGCCCCAGCCCAGCACGCCCAGGCCGTTGACCATGGTGGTGTGCGAGTCGGTGCCGACGACCGTGTCCGGGTACGCCTGGCCGTTGCGCTCCATGATCGTACGGGCCAGGTACTCGATGTTGACCTGGTGCACGATGCCGGTGCCCGGCGGGACGACCTTGAACTCGTTGAACGCGGTCTGGCCCCAGCGCAGGAACTGGTAGCGCTCCTTGTTGCGCTCGTACTCCAGCTCGACGTTGCGCTCGAAGGCGTCCTCGCGGCCGAACAGGTCGGCGATGACCGAGTGGTCGATGACCAGCTCGGCCGGAGCGAGGGGGTTGACCTTCGTGGCGTCGCCGCCGAGGTCGCGTACCGCTTCGCGCATGGTGGCCAGGTCGACCACGCAGGGCACGCCGGTGAAGTCCTGCATCAGCACCCGCGCCGGGGTGAACTGGATCTCCACGCTCGGGTCGGCGGTGGCGTCCCACGCGCCGAGCTGCTGGATGTGGTCGGCGGTGATGTTCGCGCCGTCCTCGGTCCGCAGCAGGTTCTCCAGCAGGATCTTCAAGCTGTAGGGCAGTCGCTCGTGGCCCTCCACCTTGTCGATCTTGAAAATCTCGTAGCTCGCGTCTCCGACGCGTAGCTGGGTCTTCGCACCGAAGGTGTCGAGGCTCGCCACGTCGTACTCCTTCACACCAGCGACCGTGAGTAGTCCTGAGCAGTTTGTCGCACCGACCGGAGCGCCGCCGTGCTTAGGCAACACTTACCTGCGTCGGTCTCTACAAAACCGTACGTCCGTCTTGCTATTCACGCAACCTCGTGCCACGCTGCGGGACGAGGAGGTGCCACCATGATCCATCACGTCCTGCTCGCCTGCCCCCGCGGCTCCGAGGATCTGTCCCGCTCCTTCTACACCGGCCTGCTCGGCCTCACCGAGAAGCCCAAACCCCCGGCCCTCGCCGCCCGCGGTGGTTGCTGGTTCACCGGGTACGACGCCGAGCTGCACCTGGGCGTCGAGGACGACTTCCGCCCCGCCCGCAAGGCCCACCCGGCCCTGATGCGGCCCGACCTGGACGAGCTGGCCGCCCGCCTGGTCGCTGGCGGCCACGCCGTGACCTGGGGCGACGAGGAGATTCCCGGCATGCGGCGGTTCCACACGCACGACCCGCACGGCAACCGGCTGGAGTTCTTGGCCCCCGCCGGGTGACCGGGCGCGGGTAGGGTCGGCGGGGTGGTCGACGTACAGCACTGGCTCGCCGCCCTCCCACCGGGCCTGATCTGCCTGCTCGTGGGCGTGGTGATCGGCGTCGAGAGCATGGGCATCCCGCTGCCCGGCGAGATCGTGCTGGTCAGCGCCGCCCTGCTCGCCGCCACCGGCGCCGTCGGGCCCGAGTGGGTGGCCGCCGCCGCAGCCACCGGCGCGATCCTCGGCGACTCCGTCGGGTACGCCGTCGGCCGCCGCGGTGGCCGTCCCCTCTTGGAGCGGCTCGGCCGGCGCTTCCCGAAACACCTCGGCCCCGCGCACCTGGCCCGCGCCGAGCTGAGCTTCGCCCGGCACGGTGTCTGGGCGGTGTTCTTCGGGCGGTTCGTCGCGCTGCTGCGCATCCTCGCCGGGCCGCTCGCCGGAGCGCTGCGCGTGCCGTACCGCCGGTTCCTGGTCGCCAACGCCGCGGGCGGGCTGGTCTGGGCGTTCGGCACCACCTACCTGTTGTTCTATCTGGGGCAGGCCGCCGAGCACTGGCTCAAGGACATCTCCTGGGCCGGGCTGGTGCTGGCCGTGCTGGCCGGCGTGGTGAGCACCGCGTGGCTGCGCCGCCGAGCCAAGCGCCTGCAGCCCCTGGACAGCCCCGACACCTCCGACCCGGTCCCCGCGGCTGACCGCTGAC
>NZ_MAGP01000104.1 GCF_002926165.1 Micromonospora chalcea
GGCGGGTTCGGTCTCGCGTGTCCGGGGCGGGCGGTGGCAGACTGCGCCAATGGGCGATGCGACGGGGAACCGGCACCTGATTCTCCTGCACGGCATGGGCGCCACCGGCGAGGTGTGGCCGCCCTGGGCGCCGCTGCTGGAGCGCCGCTGGCCCGGGCGCTGGCTCGCCCCCGACCTGGCCGGCCACGGCTGGTCGCCGCCGCTCGACGGCTACTCGTTCGACGCCCTGGCCCAGCGCGTCGCGGACGGGCTCGGTCCGCTCCGGCTGGGCCCGCACGACCGGCTGGTGCTGCTCGGGCACTCGCTCGGCGGGGTGGTGGCGCTGGCGCTCGCGGCCCGGCAGCGGGCTCTTCCGGTGGACGCGGTGGTGGGGCTCGGCATCAAGGCGGTCTGGTCCCCGGCCGAGCTGGCGAAGGCGAGCGAGCTGGCCGCCCGGCCGGTCACCTGGTTCGCCACCCGGGACGAGGCGGCCCGCCGCTACCTGCGCGTCTCGGGGCTGGCCGGGCTGTTCGCCCCGGACCACCCGGTGGTGGAGGCGGGGCTGCGGCGGGTCGACGGCCGCTGGCGGCTGGCGATGGACCCGGCCGCGTTCGCGGTCGGCGAGCCTCGGCTGCCCGCCCTGCTGGCCGCGACCGGCGTGCCGGTGCTGCTGGCCCGCGGCGAGCAGGACCCGATGGTGAGCGACGCGCAGCTCAAGGAGCTGGGCGTGCCGGTGGCCACCCTGCCCGGCCTGGGCCACAACGCGCACGTCGAGGACCCGGCCGCCGTGCTCGCCCTGCTCGACGCGTACCTGTAGAGCGGGGCCTACACGACGGCGCGCTGCGCCGGGACCGCCCAGTCGGCCTCCAGCTCGCGGCGGGCGGCGGCGAGGAACGCCTCGGCGTAGGCGTCGGCGGGGAAGTCGCCCAGGTAGCGGGTGCGCGCCGCCCAGCGCTGCGCGGCCTTCGGGTCGGCGTCGAGCAGGTCGGTGATCACCTGGTCCACGTTGGACATGTCGCGCCGCAGCACATAGCCGGACGCCGCGAGCGGGAACCGCTCGACGAAGTGCTCGCCGTCGGCGCCGGTGTCGGTGACCGCGTACGGCTTGCCGGAGTAGAGCCAGTCGGAGATGACGCCGGAGACGTCGGAGACCAGCGCGTCGGCGCGGTTGACGCACTCGGTGAGCGTCAGCTCGCGGGCCGCGGCGGCGCCGAACAGGTGCGGGCGGCCGGTCTTGGCCCGGTCGGCGGCGAGCAGCTCGGTGAGCCGGGCGAGCTGGCGGGCCGAGGCCGGGTTCTTGTCGGTGTACGGGTGGGCGCGCAGGATCACCGCCGCCCCGCGGTCGATCAGCCGGCGGATCAGCGTCTCGGCCACCGGCAGCGAGCAGTAGTTGGCGTCGGCGTGGTGCCCGGTCCAGGTCGGGGTGTAGAGGACCGTCGGGTGCGCCGAGGCGGCGGCCGGCTCCCGGCGTACCTCGATGGCTTCGACCTGGGGCCGGCCGACCACGACGAACTTGTCGGCGGGGATCTCCACGCCGGCGCGGGCGTACCTGTCGATCGCGGCCTGCCCGGCCACGAAGATCTTGTCGAAGATGGCCGAGACCGGGTTGGCGCTCGGGGCCTTGTCGCTGTCGCCGTGGTGCAGCTGCACGTGGGTGAGCTGGTTGAACCGGATCAGGTGGGCGTTCTTCGCGCCGTGGTTGACGTAGAACGCGACGCGCAGGCTGGGCACCAGCGCCTCGTCGAGCGCCTTCAGGGTGGGGCAGAGGACCACCGGGGCGCGGGTGGCGGCGGCGACGGCCGGCAGGAGCTCCGGCTCGCGCAGCACCACCATGAACGGGCGGCCGATCCGTTCCAGGTACGGCAGCCACATGGTGACCTGGTACTCGGAGCCGGGCGGCGCGGAGAAGTGCAGCACGAACTCGGGCTGGTGGCGGCGCAGGGCATGGCCGACCGGGCCCCCGCCGGCGGGCGGCCGGAACCGGCGCCGGGCGAGGTCGAGCGCGACCGCCCCGCAGCCGGCGCCGACGAGCAGCGCGGCGGCGAGCGCCGTGAAGGCGGGCAGGGCCAGCGCGGCGGCGAGCGCCACCACGGCGAGCAGCACCAGCAGCGCGTCACCGAGCCGGGCGGCGACCAGCGGCGTCCACGTGCGTACCGGAAGGTTCGCCGCCCGGATCTCCAGCGCGCCGGCCTGCCGCAGCGGGCCGACCAGCAGCACCAGGCCGAGCAGGACCAGCGCGGTGGCCGCGAGGGCCGGGTCGAAGCCGTCGTCGAGGCGCCGGGCGTAGCCGACGAGGATGCCGGCGGCGACGAGCACCGTCTCGGCGAGACCGTCGGCGGACGGCCGGACCCGGCGTTCCCAGGCGGTGGCGGCGAGCGCCGCGACGGCCAGGGCCAGGCCCCAGCCGGTGGCGCCGGTGAGCGCCACGACCAGGAAGGCCAGCACCGCCAGCCCGGTGGTCAGTACTCGGGCGAGCAGCTTGCGGACCAGGTCACCACGCATCTGGCACGTCCCGTCGGTCTCAGGCGCCGGTGGACAGCTCGGACCGGTCGGCGCCGGGCTGCGCCGGTACGGCGGCGACCTGCTCGCCGGGGGACCGGCGCACGTCGACCACCTGGCCGGTCAGTTCGGAGATCAGCACGTCCAGGGACGCCTGCGCGACCGCCTCGGAGGAGAGCAGCGTGTGCTCCGGCTCCTCGCCGAACGCCCGCGTCCGCATCGGGGTGGCGGTGCGCTCCGGGTTGACGCAGTTGACCCGTACGCCGAACTCGGCCCACTCGTCGGCGAGCGCCTGGGTGAGATTGACCAGCGCGGCCTTGGTGGCCGAGTAGAGCGCGTAGCGGGCCCGGCCCCGGGTGTACGAGCTGGACGTGTAGAGCAGCAGCTGGCCCTTGGTCTGCTGCAGGTACGGCAGCGACTGGCGCGCGATGGTGACCGGGCCGACGAAGTTGACGTGCAGGAGACGGTCCATCGTCTCGGAGTCCATCTCGGCGAGCGCGCCCTTCTCCAGGATGCCGGCGGTGACCACCACGTGGTCGATCCGGCCGGTGGCCTCGAACGCGGTCTTCAGCGCGGCGGTGACGTCCTCGGCGCGCTCGACGTGGGTGCCGGTGGTGGAGCGGCTGAACGGGAAGACCTGCGCGCCGTAGCCGCGGGCCAGCTCGGCGAGGTCGTGGCCGATGCCGTAGCTGCCGCCGAAGACCACGATGGTCCGGCCGGTCAGCTCCTCGGCGTAGCCGCGGTGGGTCAGCCGGGGCGCCTGGGCGGCGGCGAGCTGGAACAGCTTGTCGGCCAGGTGCACGTCGACCGGGTGGGTGACCTTGATGTTCTCGTCCGAGCCGTCGATCACCTTGATCGGCGTGCCGGGCAGGTAGCGCAGCACCACGCCGCAGTCGTCGGTGGCGGCGAAGTCGGGGTCGCCCTCGGCACGGCGGTACGCCTCGCGGATGGTGCCGGAGCGGAACGCCTGCGGGGTCTGGCCGCGGCGCAGCCGGGAGCGGACCGGGATGTCGGTGATGCAGTCGTCCGCGTCGACCTGGATGATCGTGTCGGCGGACGGGATGGCCACGTCGACGGCCGAGTACGTCCAGAGCGCGTTCACGCACTCGCGCACGATCCGGGCGCTGACCAGCGGGCGGACCGCGTCGTGGAAGAGGATGTTGACGTCGCCCTCGCCGACCGCGTCGAGCGCGATCCGGGTGGTGTCGTTGCGGGTCTCGCCGCCCTCGATCACCTTGGTGACCTTGCGGAAGCCGGCGTCGGCGACGATGCGCCGCGCGTCGTCGACGTGGCCGGTGGCCATCAGCACGATGATCTCGTCGATCTCCGGCGCGGCCTCGAAGACGGCCAGGGTGTGCTCGATGATCGGCTTACCGGCGATCTTGAGGAGCTGCTTCGGGATGCCCAGCCCGAGGCGCGTGCCGGTCCCCCCGGCGAGGATCACGGCCACCGTACGCGCGGGTCGCCAGGGTGCCGGGCTCGCCGGCGCGGCGTCCGGTGCGGTGGTGTGGTCCTGCGTCATTGCCGTACCTCACTCTGGGTGAAAGGGGATGGATCCGAAAACCTTAACGCGGACGGCGGAGCGCACCGATCCGGGCGATCCCGGGACCGGTGCGCTCCGGCGGGCTACTTCTGGCCCTCGTACGCGTCGCAGACCTCCTTGGTGGGGCCGTCCATCCTCAGGACGCCGCCCTCCAGCCAGATGGTCCGCTCGCAGGTGTCCCGGATCGAGCCGATGGAGTGGCTGACCAGGAACACGGTGCCGGCGCTGTCGCGCAGCTCGCGGACCCGCTGTTCGCTGCGGACCCGGAACTTGCGGTCACCGGTGGCCAGCGCCTCGTCGATGAGCAGCACGTCGTGCTTCTTCGCCGACGAGATGGCGAAGCGCAGCCGGGCGCCCATGCCGGAGGAGTACGTGCGCATCGGCAGCGAGGCGAAGTCGCCGCGCTCGTTGATGCCGGAGAACTCGATGATCTCCGGGGCGATCTTCTTGACCTGGTCCGGTTGCATGCCCATGGCGAGGCAGCCGAGCACCACGTTGCGCTCGCCGGACAGGTCGTTGAGCAGCGCGGCGTTGACGCCCAGCAGGGACGGCTGGCCCTGGGTGTAGACCGCGCCGCGGGCCGGCGGGAGCAGCCCGGCGATGGCCCGCAGCAGCGTCGACTTGCCGGAGCCGTTGCTGCCGATCAGGCCGATCGCCTCACCCTGGTACGCGGTGAAGCTCACGCCCTTGACCGCGTGCACCTCGCGGATGTTCGGCGCCTTGGTGCGCGAGACGATCCGCTTGAGCGCGGAGACCGGTGTGGTGCCGCCGCTCGCGCCCTTGTGGATCCGGTAGATCACGTGCACGTCGTCCACCACGACTGTGGGCACGCGACCCGAGTCGATCACGGGACCGGCGTTCAGCGGCAGGGTCTGCTCAGCCACGGCCGTACTCCTTCTCTCCGCGCCAGAAGTAGACGAACCCGCCGATGCCCATGACGACCGCCCAGAACAGGCCCAGCGCCCAGAGCTTCGGCGGCGAGCTGACCAGATCGGGCTGGTGGGAGTTGAGCAGCGAGAAGCGGGCCAGCTCGATGAAGACCAGCGGCGGGTTCCACTCCAGGAGGCTCGCGGCCCAGTGCGGCAGGTGCTGGCGGAACAGCGCCACCGGGTAGAGCACGCCGGAGGCGTACAGCCAGGTGCGCATCACGAACGGCATGATCTGCTTGAGGTCGGTGATCTTGGAGCCGATCCGGGCCATGATCATGGTGAGGCCGATGTTGAAGACCGTCTGAAGCAGCAGCGTCGGGGCGAGCAGCAGCCAGCGCCAGGTCACCGGCTCGCCGGTGAACAGCACGATCGCGCCCAGCACGACCATCGACATGAGCAGCTGCTGGAGCTGCACCAGCGTGACCGTGATCGGCAGCGCGGCCCGGGGGAACTGGAGCGCCCGGATCAGGCCCAGGTTGCCGGTGATCGCGCTGGTGCCGTTCGACACCGCGGTCTGGGTGAACATGAAGATGAACACGCCGGTGCACAGGTACGCGATGAAGTTCGACACGTTCCGGTTCTGCGACAGGATCACGCCGAAGATCAGGAAGTAGACCGCCGCGTTGGTGAGCGGTGTCAGCACCTGCCAGAGCTGCCCGAGCTGGGTGTTGCTCAGCGAGGACGCGACCTTCGCCCGCGAGTACGCGGTCATGAAGTGCCGGTACGCCCACAACCGGCGGGTGTACTCGCCCAGTGGTGGTCGTTCCCCGGCGACCCGCAACCCGTACCGCCGGGCCAGTTCGGCCCGGCTCAGTCCGGATTCGGGGTCGGCCACCGCGGTGTTGGCCATGATCAGGCGCTCCGATCTTTCGTGCTGATGGGGAGCAGTGCGGTGAACAGATCCAGCGTGGCCCGGCGGGGAGGAGCCGCCTCGCTGCTGCATGGAAGGTAGTCCACCGAACGTCGGGACGCAACCGTACCGTCGTTGCGCTACATTGTTCCACGTGACGACCGAGAAGAGGCGTGCCCCGGCCGGCGCGGCGGTGCTGCGCGGGGAGATCACCAGCGCCATCCGTACCGCCGTGATGCAGGAGTTGGCCGAGGTCGGCTACGGTCGCCTCTCCATCGAGGCGGTGGCCCGCCGGGCCGGTGTGAGCAAGACCGCCATCTACCGCCGCTGGCGGTCCAAGCTCGACCTGGTGCTGGACATGGTCTCCGCCGTGGCGGGCCGCAACATCCCGCTGCTGGACACCGGCAGCCTGCTCGGTGACCTGGAGATCCTGCTGCACGTGATGGCGCGTGCGCTGCGTCACCGGCTGGCCGCGCAGATCATCCCGGACCTGCTGGCCGAGGCGGCCCGCAACCCGCAGATCGCGGAGAAGCTGCAGGCCGCCCTGGACGACTACCAGCAGGCGGTGGGGCGGATCCTGATCGGCCGGGCGGTCGAGCGCGGCGAGCTGTCCCCGGACACCGACCGGCGCGCCGCCGTCGATCTCATCGTGGGGCCGGTGTACTGGCGGATGGCGATCTCCCGGGCCCCGCTGGAGCCCGCCGAGGTGCCCCGGATGGCGGCCGCGATCGTCGCCGCCCTGCGGGTAGCATGCGTGGGGCCTGTGCGCGACGAGGTGGAAGTCTGACCCGGGTCGCTCCCCGGAGGGCCGTCGTCGATCATGAACAGAACGTCACATTCAGTCGGACAATCAGCGCGACCCGATTGTTTTCCTGACAGAGCGGTAGCATCCCCCGAAATGTCTCCCATGAACCACGTGTCGACAGGAGGAAGCCCCATGGCCGGGCCGCATCCAGAGTTCATTCCCCCCGCACGGCCGATCATCGGCGAGGCCGAGATCGAGGCGGCCGTCCGGGTGCTGCGGAGCGGCCGGGTCGTGCAGGGCCCCGAGGTCGCGGCGTTCGAGGAGGAGTTCGGCGACCTGGTCGGCGGCCGGCACTGCGTCGCCGTCAACTCCGGCACCTCCGCGCTGCAGCTGACGCTGATGGCGCTCGGCTTCGGCCCGGGCGACGAGATCATCGTGCCCTCGTTCTCCTTCGCCGCGAGCGCCAACGCGGTGCGGCTGGTCGGCGCCGAGCCGGTCTTCGTGGACATCGAGCCGGGCAGCTTCTGCGTCGACCCGGAGGCGGTCGCCGCCGCCGTCACGCCGAAGACCGTCGCGATCATGCCGGTACACCTCTACGGCCACCCGGCCGCGATGGACCGGATCATGGCGATCGCGCAGCAGCACGGACTCGCCGTGGTCGAGGACGCCGCGCAGGCGCACGGCGCCGAGCTGAACGGCACCCCGGTCGGCGCGTTCGGCACCGCCGGCTGCTTCAGCTTCTACCCGACGAAGAACATGCACGCCCTGGAGGGCGGCATGATCAGCACCGCCGACGCCGAGCTGGCCCGTACCCTGCGGCTGCTGCGCAACCAGGGCATGGAGCAGCGGTACGCCAACGAGATCGTCGGCGCCAACATGCGGATGACGGACGTGGCCGCCGCCATCGGCCGGGTGCAGCTCACCCAGCTCGGCGAGTGGACCGAGCAGCGCCGCGCCAACGCCAAGTTCCTCGACTCGGCGATCACCGGCATGGTCACCCCGCCGGTCGCCGACGGCGCCCGGCACGTCTACCACCAGTACACCGTGCGCGTCACCGGCAACCGGGACGCCGCCCAGGCCCGCCTCACCGAGCTGGGCATCGGCAACGCGGTCTACTACCCGACCCCGATCCACCGGCTCAAGCCGTACCTCGTGGACGGCAAGCCGGGCGCGTGGGACCTGCCGGAGACCGAGCGGGCCGCCGCCGAGGTCGTCTCGCTGCCGGTGCACCCGTCGCTGAGCCAGGCCGACCTGGAGCGGATCGCCGAGGGCGCGAACCTGGCCGGCGGTGCCCGGTGAGCGCGAGGAGTGAGCCGGGTTTGCGAGCCCCGCAGTCGCGAACGAAGGAGGGCTCAGTGAGTGAAGGTCGCAAGCTGCGCGCCGGTCTGATCGGCCTCGGCGCCATGGGGCGCAACCACGCCCGGGTGCTGTCCAACCTCGACGGCGTCGAGCTGGTCGGCGTGGTCGACCCGGCCGGCGACGTGACCGGGACGCTGCGCGCGCCCGTCGTACCCGAGCTGAGCGACCTGCTCGCCCTCGGCGTCGACTACGCGGTGGTGGCCTGCCCGACGGCGCTGCACGAGCCGATCGGCATGGAGCTGGCCGCCAACGGCGTCTGCGCGCTGATCGAGAAGCCCCTCGCGCAGTCCGTCGACGCGGCGACCCGGCTGGTCGAGGCGTTCGAGGCCGCCGGCCTGGTCGCCGGCGTCGGCCACATCGAGCGCTACAACCCGGCGCTGCAGAGCCTGCGCACCCGCCTGGAGGCCGGGGAGCTGGGCGAGGTGTTCCAGGTCGTCACCCGGCGCCAGGGCCCGTTCCCGCACCGGATCGCCGACGTCGGCGTGGTGATGGACCTGGCCACCCACGACATCGACCTCACCGCGTGGGTGACCGGCCAGGAGTACACCTCGGTCTCCGCCCGCACGGTCTCGCGCAGCGGCCGGCTGCACGAGGACATGGTCGCCGTCGTCGGCCAGCTCGCCGACGGCACCATGGTCAACCACCTGGTCAACTGGCTGAGCCCGCTCAAGGAGCGGTCCACCGTCGTCACCGGCGACAAGGGCTGCTTCGTGGCCGACACGCTCACCGCCGACCTCACCTTCTACGCCAACGCCGCCATCGACACCGAGTGGGAGGCGCTGCGCGCGTTCCGCGGCGTGGCCGAGGGTGACATGGTCCGTTACGCCATCCCGAAGCGGGAGCCGCTGCTGGTCGAGCACGAGCGGTTCCGCGACGCGGTGGAGGGCAAGCAGAGCGACATCGTCACCCTGCGGCAGGGCCTGCGTACCGTCCAGGTCGCCGCCGCCCTGCTGGAATCCGCGTCCGACGGCCGTACCGTGGCCGTGGGCCCGGCCGCCGCCGACCGGGACGGGCGCGGCCTGCAGCCGACACCGGCCTGACACCGGCCCGGCCGGGCGTCGCCGCCGCCCGGCCGGCCCGGTCACCTCCCGTCGATCCCCAGCAGACGGTCGAAGCCCGGTGCGTTCACCGACCAGTCCCAGGTGGCCGAGGCGTGCTTGGCCGCGGCCTCGCCGGCGGCCCGCCAGACCTGCTCGTCCGCGGTGACCGCACGGACGCGGGCGGCGGCCTCGGCCGGCGTCGCGACCACCCAGTCGGCCGGGAAGACGGTACGCGCGCCGTGTTCCCCATCGGCGAAGAACGGCCAGTCCCGCACCACCGGCACCGCGCCGCTCGCGGCGCCCTCCACCACGGCACAGTGGAAGCTCTCCCGCACCGAGCTGCTGAGCACCACGCCGATGCCGGTCAGCACACCCGGCACGTCGTCGGTGTGGCCGAGCCGGGTCACCGCGCCGGAGGGCGCCAGCTCGGCCAGATCCGTCTCCAGCGCCGCCGCGTAGTCGCGCGCCGCCCGGCTCATCCCGGTGTCGATGCTCCCGCCGACCAGCAGCAGGCGGTACCGCTCGTCGGCGGCGCGCAGCAGCCGCAGCACCTCGATCGCCCACCGCGGGTCCTTGGCGACCGCGCTGGTGCCCACCAGGCCGAGCGTGAACCGGGCCGCGGAGTCCTTCGGCCGCGCGAACGGCGCCAGGTCCATCGCGTTGCACAACACGTGGGTACGCGGCGCGTGCGCGCCGGTGAGCCCGGGCGCCACCCGGAGCGTGAAGTCACGCAGGTGCTCGGAGACGAAGACGACGTCGTCCACCCGGCTGAAGTCGATCAGGTTCGGCCACCTGCCGAACGCCTCGTAGCTGTGCAGCCGGACCACCACCCGGGTGTCGCCGGGGTCGACCAGGCCGACCATCACAGCGGTCGCCGCGGCCCAGTCGACGAACACCGTGTCGGCCCAGTCCAGGTGCGGGCGCAGCCAGGCCTCGACCTGCCTGCCGTACTCGGTGTCGCGCAGCAGCGCCTCGGCGGTCATGCGCCTGGACTGCCGGATCAGCGGCCCGGCCACGGGGTCGTCGTCCAGCCGCACGTAACGCAGCTCCACATCGGGGTGGGCGGCGTAGCGCTCCCGGATCGCCTGCACGAAGTGCGCGCTTCCGTTGAGCAGCAGCAGCACCCGTTGCGGCCGGTCCGTCGGCGGCGGCGCGGCCGGCTGCCGGCGGCCGCGCGGCGTCAGCAGCGCCCGACCCACGGCGCTGCCGTGCAGCGGCGCGAGGAACGCCGCCGGATCGTCCGCCAGCGGCGAGTCGAGCTGGTCGAAGTGGATCACCCGGTGGAACTGGGTGTGCAGCACCCGGTGCAGCCGCCGGGCCGCCGCCTCGCCGTCACCCCGGGCGTACGCCCGGTCCGCCTCGGCCAGGTCGGCCTCGACGGCGGCAGTCAGGTGGGCCGGGGTGCGTCCCTCGGCGATCTCGTCGGCGGCCTCCTGCGCGAGCAGGTCGGCACGGGCGGCCGGGCCCACGCCACCGGCCACCGCGACCAGCGCGGCCCGGGACTCCGCCGCCGGCCAGCCGGCCCGGACCATGCCGGCGCGCAGGCGGCGGGCCAGCGACGACCGCGCGCCGGCCGGCAGCAGCGGCGCGGCCGCCAGGCCGTGGATCAGACGGGCCGCCGCGCGGTGACGCACCACCCGGGGAGCGGTGACGCGACGGAGCACGCCGGCTGCGAGCTTGCTGCCCATCTGGGCTGGGTCCTTCCGATCGCGGAGGCTGGCGCCGCAACGCCGACCCGCGTGGTCGGCGAGCGCGGTTCGTGCATGTTAACGTGGCGCGGTCCCTACTTGCGGCGAGGAAGGTTCGGGTGCCGGCAACTTCAGCACGGGACGTCGTCGTCCTCACGCCCTGGTTCCCGACCCGCGAACTGCCCTTCCGCGGCTCGTTCGTCCAGGCGATGGTCGACGCGACCGCACCGGTTTCCGACCGGATGACCGTCTATCACTGCGACGCCTGGGTGGCCGCCCTCGATCCGGCGGCTGAGCGCCGGGTCAAGGACGCCCACCGCGTCCTGCTCGGCCACGCCCGGCACCGCACCCCGACCGTCGGCGGCGCCGACCTGGTCTACGTCCCGGTGCCGGTGCCCCGCGGGCTGGGGCACGCGGCCAGGACCGACCGGCACGACGAGGCGCTGCGCGCGGCCCTCGGCGGCCGTCCGCTCACCGCACCGGTCGTGCACGCCCACGTCGGGCTGCCCAGCGGCTGGGCGGCGATCCGCAACGCCGGCCCGGACACCCGGGTCTACGTGACCGAGCACGCCAGCTTCCTGGACAAGGTGCTCGAGACCGCCCGCGGCCGGGAGATGTACGACGAGGTGCTCGACCGGTGCGCCGGTTTCCTCGCCGTGGGCGAGGGCGTCCGGGCCCCGCTGGTCGAGGCGTTCCCGCACCACGCGGACCGGATCGGCGCGATCGCCAACCCGATCTCCTTCGACCGGCCCCGTCCGACGCCGATCACCGCGCTGCGCCGGTGGCTGTTCGTCGGCGCGCTCTCCGAGCTCAAGGGCGTACCGCTGCTGCTGGAGGCGTTCGCGCGGTGCCGGCAGGACGACCCGGCACTGACGCTGACGCTGGTGGGGGAGGGCGCGCTGCTGGCGAGCCTGACCGCCCGGGCGGCCGAGCTCGGGGTGGCCGACGCGGTCACGTTCACCGGGGCCGTCCCGCCCGAGCGGGCGCTGGAGCTGATGCGGGAGCACGACCTGCTGGTGCACCCGAGCCGCCGCGAGACGTTCGGGGTGGCGGTCATCGAGGCCATCGCGGCCGGGCTGCCCGTCCTGGTCACCCGCTGCGGCGGTCCGGAGCGGACGCTGGCCGGCATCGAGGACGCCGCCGGTCAGATGATCGACGTGACAGACGACCCGGAGACGATCGTCGCCGGATACCGGCGGCTGCGGTCCCGGTTCCCCGACGACCTCGAACCGGCCCACGCCCGTAAGGCGCTCGCCGACCGGTACGGCTACGCCGCCGTCGCCGAGACGCACCGCCGCCTGTGGTTCTCCGACGAGGCCGACCCGGCGGTCTGACGCCGGGCGCCGCAGCTGATGGAGTGAGATGCACGTCCTTTTCCTGTCCGTCGGGTCGGTCCGGCGGCGCGCGGTCGTGGAGGAGTCCCGCCAGGTGATCGCCGACGGGGGCGCCGCCACCGTGGTGGTCGACAAGATGGGCCCCTGGAGTCGTGAGACGTTCGCCACCGGCGTGCGGGTGATCGACCTGGCCGCCCTGCAACGTCGGCTGCCGGCCGACCGGGTCGAACAGGCGGCGCTGTACAAGGCGCCCCGCAAACTGCTGCGGACCATCGGCCGCGGTCCGCTGCGGAAGGTGTCGAAGCGGGCCGAGCGCGCGTTCCAGCGGCGCCTCGCCGACCCGGCGCACCGGGCGTTCGTGCGGATGCGCGGCGACCAGCGTGACCGGCTTCTCGCCCGGGCCTGCGCGCGTCCCACGGTGGATGTGCTCGTCGTCACCGATCCGGTGGCGATGCCGTACGCGGTGCGCCTGCTGGAGCGCCGACGCGGTCACGCGAGCCCGAGAGTCTGCTTCAGTTACGACTACTCTGGAGTGGCGACCGATGGCCAGAACCGACCCGACCCGGATTCCGCCCAGGGGGACAATCCATGACGCGCCCGACGCGCCGACCGCGCATCCTGTACCTGTCCTTCTACTTTCCGCCGTCGCGGGCCAGCGGCGTGTACCGGGCCCGGGCCACCGCGAACTACCTGGCCGAGCACGGCTGGGACGTGACCGCCTTCGCGTCGCCGCTGTCGTTCCTGCACCGCGTGATCGGCTCGGTCGACGAGCAGCTGGCCGAGACCGTGCACCCGTCGGTCCAGGTGGAGCGGCCCAACATCAGCCACTTCGCCTGGGAACGTGACCTGCACGCCTACGGCCGGTTCCGGGGCATGTCGCCGATCCTGGCCCGCAACCTCTACAACTTCGGGTTGAAGAAGTTCTTCCCCGAGCACTACCTGTCCTGGGCGCTGGCGTCGGTGCGCAAGGCGCTGCGGATGCACGCCCGGCGGCGCTTCGACGTGGTGCTCGCCACCGGCAACCCGTTCGCCTCGTTCGCCGCCGCCTGGATGATCCACAAGGCCACCGGCGTGCCGTTCGCCGTCGACTACCGCGACGCCTGGACGCTCAACATGTTCACCGAGGAGCCGGGGTACGAGCCGGGCCACCCCGCCTGGCGCTGGGAGCGCCGGATCCTGCGCGACGCCTCCGCCTCGATCTTCGTCAACCAGCCGCTGCTGGCCTGGTACGCCGACCGCTACCCGAACGCCGCGGACCGGATGATGGTGGTCCCCAACGGCTGGGACCCGGATCTGCTGACCCAGCTCGACGCGCCCACGCCGCCGTCCGAGTCGGACCGCGACCGCCCGCTGCGCTTCTCCTTCCTCGGCACCATGAACAGCACCCAGCCGGTGGAGCAGATGGCCGAGGCGTTCCAGATCGCCCGGCGGCATCCCGACCTGGCCGACGCGGAGCTGAACATCCACGGTCACCTCGGCTACTTCAAGCAGGGCAAGACCGACCTCATCGCGCGGCTCGGCCTGGTCGAGGGCGAGCAGGGGCACGCGCTGCCCGAGTACGGCATCCACTACCGGGGCCCGGTCTCCAAGACCGAGGTCGGCAAGGTCTACCAGGACAGCGACGTGCTGGTCTTCCTGGCCGGCGGCGCGCGGTACGTCACCTCCGGGAAGATCTTCGAGTACATGGCGAGCGGCAGCCCGATCGTCTCGGTGCACGCGCCCGGCATCGCCGCGCAGGACGTGCTGGCCGGCTATCCCCTCTGGTTCAACCCGGAGAGCCTCGACGTGCACGACATCGCCGAGTCGATGATCGCCGCCGGCAAGGCGGCCCGGGACATGTCGGCGAAGCAGCGTGCCGAGGCGCGTGCGCACGCCGACACGTTCACCCGGCAGGCGGTCACGGCGCCGCTGGAGGCCAGGCTGCGCTCGATGGTCAGGCGCAAGATCGAGGCGGGAAGGATCGCATCGTGACGTTCGACGACGCAGCCGGCAACCAGCCGCCCACCGCGGGCGCGTCCCGCACGCCGCGGGCGCTGCTGCTGGCGTTCAACCACAAACCGCACGAGAAGGTCGTGGCGCTGGCCGAGCGGCTCCTCGACGAGGGCGCCCGGCTGGACGTGGTGGTCCTCAGCGACACCAACTGGGCGGACCTGGCCGGCCGGCCCAACGTGCGGCTGTTCACCCTCGGCGCCGCCGAGAAGCGGCATCCGCTGCTGCGTACCGAACGGATCGTGGTCACCAGCGGACCCCGGCGGGTGGCCCGCGGGCTGAGCCGGCTGGCCGGCGGCGGCACGGCGAGCGGCCTCAGCCGGCGGCAGGAGCGCCTGAGCCGGGCGTTCCACAAGCGAGTGTTCATGAAGGCGTACTCGAACGTGCGCCCGCTGGTGCTGTCCAGGCTGGCCGACAAGCGGCTGTCCGAACTGGACCTGGAGCGCGACCCGGTCGACCTGATCGTGGCCTCCGACGCGCTGTCCATCACGCTCGGCTGGCGGCTGGCCCGCCGCTTCCCGAACGTGGTCGCCACCACCTCGCTCGACCCGCCCCCGTTGGCGCAGCTCACCGCGGCGGCCTGACGCCGCCTGCCGCACCACGTGAAGCGGCCCGCCGGCACCGTCGATCGCGACGGCGCCCGGCGGGCCGGTCCGATTTCAGCGGGCGTGCTCGGCGAGCACCCGGACCACGTTCTCGGCCGCGCGGCCGTCACCGTACGGGTTGCCGCGCGCGGCGGCCGGCCGGGGCCGGGTGGCGGTCCGCACCCAGCCGTCGGCGCCCAGCGCGGACGGGTCCGGAACCAGCCGGTTCCAGTCGTCCGCGAGGGTCTCCACCCACTCCGTCTCCGGGCGCAGCGTGGTGCAGGGCCGGTCCAGCAGGTACGCCTCCTTCTGCAGGCCGCCCGAGTCGGTCACCACACCGACGGAGCCGAGCACCGCGGCCACCATGCCGCCGTACGGCAGCGGCCGGCCCACGTGCAGCGCGCCGCCACCCAGCTTGATGCCGTGCTCCTCGGCGCGGGCCAGCAGGCGCGGGTGCGCCAGCAGGGCGACCGGCACCGGCAGCTCGGCGAGCGCGCCCACCAGCGCAGCCAGCCGCTCCGGGTCGTCGGTGTTCTCCGCCCGGTGCAGCGTGGCCAGCAGGTACGGGGCGTCCGGGTCGATGCCGGCCGGCAGCTCGGGACGCGGCTGGTCACCGGCCAGCACGGCGTCACGGACCCGCAGGCACACGTCGACCATCACGTCGCCGACCAGCACGGAACGGGCGGCCAGGCCCTCGGCGGACAGGTGGCGCACCGCCTCCTCGGTGGGCGCCAGCAGCAGGTCGGCGCAGTGGTCGGTGAGGACGCGGTTGTGCTCCTCCGGCATCCGGCGGTTGAACGAACGCAGCCCCGCCTCCAGGTGGGCCACCGGCAGGTGCATCTTCACCGCGGACAGCGCGCCGGCCAGCGTGGAGTTGGTGTCGCCGTACACCAGCACCCAGTCGGGTCGTTCGGCCGCGAGCACCGGGTCGAGGGCGGCCAGCGTCTTGCCGGTCTGCACGCCGTGGCTGCCGGAACCGATGCCCAGGTGCACGTCCGGGTCGGGGATGCCGAGCCCGGAGAAGAAGACGTCGGAGAGGTCGGCGTCGTAGTGCTGCCCGGTGTGCACGATGACGTGCTCGTGCTCCGTGGCGGCGAACGCCGCGGCGATCGGTGCGAGTTTGACCAGCTGGGGCCGGGCGCCAACGATGCTGACGACCTTCATGTGGGTGATCCCTCCGATTGACTGTCCGTCCGACCGGGGCGGCGTCCGTGGGCGCCCCGCGGAACCGGCTGCGCCGGCCGGTGAGGGGAACCCCCACGCGGGCGATCCAGGCTAACATCGGGGCATTCCGCTTCTGGACGCCGACAAGGCCGGCACGAGCGCGAGGAAATCCCGTCATGGTCGAGTCGTCGGTCGTTCAAGAGCGCCCGCAGGAGCCGGCTGAGCCGCCCGCCGCCCGGCGGCCGCGTCCCCGGCCGCGCCCCGCGCAGCTCGTGCTCGCGGGTCTGGTCGTCGCGTTCGTCGCCGCGCGGCTGAGTATCGCCGCGCGGGCCGAGGCGTTCCGCACCTTCGACACCCGGTCGTACGCCGGGCTGCTCGACGGGCCGAACCCGACCGCGACGCTCTCCTTCACCGGGCACGCGCCGCGACTGTGGGGCACGCCGCTGCTCTACACGCTCGCCGGCAGCGATCCGGCCCGCGCGTGGACGCAGGCCCTGATCAGCACCGCGGCGTGGGTGGTGCTCGTGCTGGCGCTCTGGACGATGCTGCGCGGCACGACCGCCCGGGTCTGCGCCGGGGTCGCGCTGTTCGTGCTGGCGCTGACCCGCGCGGTCTACGTGTGGGACCACACGCTGACCGCCGAGTCGCTCTCCATCAGCCTCGGCCTGCTCGCGTTCGGCCTGCTGGTGCTCTGGGTGCGCCGGCGCTCGTGGCCGCTGCTCGCCGCCACGGTCGTGGTGACCGTGTGGTGGATGTTCGTCCGGCAGGACATGCTGCTGTTCATCGCGCTGGTGCCGGCGGTGCTGGCGGTGCTGGCGTGGCGCAGCCGCCCGCACCGCTGGGCGGCGGTGGTGGCGCTGGTCGCGATCGGCGCCGGGCTGGGCTGGAACGCGGCGCTGCTCGGTCCCACCGACGAGACGTTCGCCAGGTGGAGCGCGTCGGGCCGCTCGCAGACCGACGAGACGTTCCTCTACCGGCTGATGGTCGAGGTGCAGCGCGACCCGGAGATTCGGCAGGTCTACCACCGCGAGCTCGGCATGCCGCGGTGCGTGGCGATCGAGGACCCGAGCCTGGTCCGGCGGTGGAACGTCCGCAAGTTCTCCGAGGCGTACGCGAACTGCCCCGAACTGCAGCGGTGGGCCGAGGAGCACGAGATGGCAATCGGCTTCCGGTACGCGATGGCCGAGCCGGATCACTACCGCGAGATCATGGTCGGCCGGATCCTGCCGATGGCGCTGGGCAGCACCGAGTTGCACACGTACGGCCGCCCGGTGTCGATGCTGCCGGACGCGGTCGAGAGGGTCTGGTACCCGCGCCGCGACCTGGTGCTTCCTCTGCTCGCCGGCGCCGTCGTGGCGACAGTGCTGGCGTGCGTGCTCACCGGCGCGGTCCGCCGGCGACCGTGGCTCGTCCTGGCCGGCGTGCTCGGTGTGGTGGTGAGCCTGGTCAGTGTGCTCGCCAGCCTCATGCTGTCCGCCGGGGAGTACAGCCGGTTCGGCATCCAGGAGGCGATCTACCTGCGGATCAGCCTGGTGGTGCTGGCCGTGGCGGCGCTCGACGCGGCGCTGACCAGGCCGTGGAGACGCGCCGGGCGGGCGGCCCGGGGGGTGCCGGGCGACGACGCCGCGCAGCCGTAAACTCCTGCCTCATGACCGTTCCGGACACCCGTCCCACCGACCCCGCTGCGGCCACTCCCGGAGACACCTCGCCCGGCGACACGGAGGTCCGCCGGGCGCCGGAGCCGGCGGAGACCGGGACGGACGACGGCGGCCGCACCGAGGCCGGCGACGGGACCGGCGAGCGGCCGGTCCGGCGGTGGAGCCGGTGGGACGGCGTCGTCGCGGCGGTCTACCTGGCCTGGGCGCTCCTGGTGACCGCCCGCGGGTGGCGCAACCCGGACGGACGCCTGCTCGGCAGCCGCCCGGACGACCAGGGATTCAACGAGTGGATGCTGGCGTACGCGGCGCACGCGGTCCGGCACCTGGAGAACCCGTTCTTCACCACCGCGCAGAACGCCCCCGACGGCGTGAACCTGATGACCAACGTCGGCATGCAGCTGCCCGGGATCCTGCTGTCGCCGGTGACGCTGCTGTTCGGCGCCCCGACGGCGTACGTGCTGCTGATGACGCTCAACCTGGTCGGCACCGGCTACGCCTGGTACCACGTGCTGTCCCGGCACGTGGTGCGGTCCCGTGCCGCCGCGTTCGTCGGCGGCCTGTTCTGCGCGTTCGCGCCGGCGCTGGTGTCGCACAGCAACGGGCACCCGCACATGACCGCGCAGTGGCTGGTGCCGCTGATCGGCTGGCGGGTGCTGGTGCTGGCCCGGGGCGGCCGGGTGCTGCGGGACGGGCTGGTGCTCGGCGCGCTGATCGCGGCACAGTTCTTCATCAGCGTGGAGATCCTCTTCCTGCTCGCGCTCGGCTGCCTGCTCGCCGCGCTGGCCCATCTCGCGCTGGCGCCGAAGGTCGCGTTGCGGCGCGCCCCCCGGCTGCTGGGCGGGCTGGGGGTGGCCGGCGCGCTGGTCGCTGTCGTCACCGCGTACCCGCTGTGGATGCAGTTCTTCGGGCCGCAGCACCGGATGGGGCACCCCGGCGGCCCCGACGTCTACGCCCTGAAGCTCGGCTCCTACGTGCGCTACGCGACCGAGTCGATCGCCGGCAGCCCGACCAGCGCCGGCGGGTGGGGCCCGAACACCACCGAGCAGGTCAGCTTCTTCGGCTGGTCGCTGGTGGTGGTGGCGGTCGCCGCCGCGTGGTGGCTGCGCAAGGAGGTCACCGTCCGGGTGCTGACCCTGGTCGCCGTGGTGTGCGCGCTGCTGTCGATGGGCACCACCTGGACCTGGGGCACCGAGCGGACCACGATCCCGGCGCCGTTCGCGTTGCTGCAGCACCTTCCGGTCTTCGACGCCGTGGTGGTGGCTCGCTTCGGGTTCATCACCACCATGGCCGTGGGTGTCCTGCTGGCGCTGGCCCTGGACCGGATGGCGAGTCTCGCGCGTGACGGGGACCGGCTGCCGGCCCGGATCGCTGTCGTCGCGGTGGCTGCCGCGCTGGTGCCGCTCCTGCCCACCCCGCTGCCGGCCCAGGGCCGTCCCGCGGTGCCGGACTTCGTCACCGCCGGCACCTGGCGTGACCACGTGGCCCCCGGCCGCACCCTGGTGCCGGTGCCGGTGGCGAACATGACCTCGGTCTACTGGGGCTCGGCGGCGCTGGCCGAGTTCGCGGTCCCGCAGGGCTACTTCCTCGCCCCCACGTCCAAGGAGGACCCGACCGGGCGGTGGGGCGTCGAGCCGCAGCCGACGGCGAAGCTGCTCACGCTGGTCGCGGAGGGCAAGCGCGGCACCGACGTGACGCCGGCCGAGGTCGCCCAGGCCCGCGCCGACGCCCGCTACTGGCGGGCGGACGCGGTGGCGCTGCCCAAGCACCGCCGGCAGGAAGACCTGCGCGTGGTGCTCGACGCCCTGTACGGGCCGGGCCGCCAGGTCGACGACGTGTGGCTCTGGGACGTGCGGCCGTTCAGCAACTGAGCGGCGCGCCTACGGCGACCGGTTCCAGATGATCAGGACGTAGCCGCCGAAGTAGGCGGAGACGATCAGCAGCGGGGCCAGCACGGTGACGGCCCGGGCCCAGCCGGCCCGGGCCAGCGCGACGGCGACCGGCAGCAGGAGCGGGAACGCGGGCAGCAGGAAGCGCGCCTTCGCGTGGTAGTAGCCGGCCGCGCCGAGCGTGGTGAGCAGGATCAGGCCGCTGTAGAGCAGGAGCTGCCAGGGCTGCCGGTCGAGGGCGCTGAGCACGAACAGCGCCAGCGCGATCAGCACCACGAGCGTCACCACGTACATGGTCAGCGCCGTGGGCTGCGCCAGCACGCGCTGCGCCACCCGGACCGTGTCGGCGCCGAAGTCGAAGGTGGTGCCCCAGCCGGCGTCCTGGATGTGGAACCAGCCGTCCGGCCGCCCGGTCTGCCAGCCCACCCAGGCCAGGTACCCGACCCAGCCGGCCGGCGCGATCACCAGCGCGGCCCACGGGCGCCAGCCGTCGCGGCGGCGCAACGCCGCGATCAGCGCCGCGAGACAGACCACGGCGAGCAACGCGGAGCCGGTCGGCCGGGTCAGTCCGGCGCACAGGCTGAGCACGGCGGCGAGCAGCCACGAGCGGCGCAGCAGCGCGTACAGGGACCAGGCGGCGAACGCGGTGAAGATCCCCTCGCTGTAGCTCATGTTCTGCACGATGCTGTGCGGCAGCACGCCCCAGAGCACGGCGAGCAGGATGCCGACGCGGCGGTCGTACAGCCGCTCGCCGACCGCGAACAGACCCCAGGCGGCGGCGAGCGCGGCAACCGCGGCGACCGCCAGCGCGGTGGCGCGCGCGCCGAGCGGGGTCAACGGCTCCAGCGCCCCGACCAGGCGGGGATAGAGCGGGAAGAAGGCCATGTCGCTCTGGACCCGGGCGTAGCCGTCGTAGCCGTCGCGCGCGATCCGCAGGTACCACACGCCGTCGGACCCGGTGAGCAGCGCGGCCGGCCGGGCCCCGGTGGCGCGGGCCCAGAGCCAGAGCGTGACCAGCCCCACCGCTCGCACGGCGACGTAGCCGACGAGCGCGGGCAGGGCGTTGCGGAAGGCGGTCGCCAGCCGGTGCCCGAAGGAGGCCCGGTGCTGGGAAACCGTCTCCGCGGGCGGCTGTTGGCCGCGCGTCGGTGCGGTCATGCGTGGTCCTGTCCGAGTGATCTTCGCCCCCGGCGTCAGCGTCCGGGGCGTCGGCGACCGGCGGGAGCGCTGCCCCGGAGCCGGGTGCAGGGTAGCAACGGCTACACCGGCTTCCCGGCACGGCCGGGCATCGGCCTCCCGCGCCGCGCTTGTCGTACACTCGCTCGGGTCGCACGTGCGACAGTGGTTGACACGGAGACGGACGGGCATGGGTTCTGACGGGGCGATCTCTGCGGCGGACCTGGGGGCGGCAGCCGCGGCACGGGGCGCCGTCACGATCGACACCTCGGCCCGGACGGCGGCCGGGCGGTGAGCCGACCGGACGTCACGGTCGTCGTCGCGGTGTACAACACCATGCCGGACCTCACCACCTGCCTCGAGTCGCTCGTCAACCAGACGATCGGGCACGACCGGCTGCAGATCGTCGCGGTCGACGACGGCTCCACCGACGGCAGCGGCGCGGAGCTGGAGCGGTTCGCGGCGGCGTACCCCTCGGTCCTGACGGTGGTGCACCAGCCCAACTCCGGCGGGCCGGCCGCCCCCAGCAACCGGGCGCTGGACCTGGCCACCGGCCGGTACGTGTTCTTCATCGGGGCCGACGACCACCTGGGCCGCGAGGCGCGGGTGCGGCTGGTGTCGGCGGCCGACCGGTGGGGCTCGGACGTGGTGCTCGGCCGCATGGTCGGCGTGAACAAGCGCTACGTGCACCAGGAGATCTACGACCGGACCCGGTCCGACATCGACCTGTTCGACTCGCCGCTGCCGTTCTCGCTGTCGAACACGAAGCTGTTCCGGCGGGACCTGATCGAGCGTCACCACCTGCGCTTCCCCGAGGACATGGCGGTCGGCAGCGACCAGCCGTTCACGTTGGAGGCGTGCCTGCGGGCGGCCCGCATCTCGGTGCTCGCCGACTACGACTACTACTTCGCGGTCAAGCGCCTCAACTCCACGAACATCACCTACCGCAGCGACCATCTCGCCCGGCTGGAGTGCGTGGAGCGCATCGTCCGGTTCGTGGCCGACATGGTGGAGCCGGGGCAGCGGCGCGACGCGGTGCTGCGGCGCCACTTCGCCTGGGAGATCGCGAAGCTGTTCCGCCCCGACTACCTCAAGCTCGACGCCGAGACCCGGGAGCAGGTCCGGTCGCGGGTCGGCAAGCTGGTCCGGGAGTACCTCACCGACGGCATCCGCGACCGGCTCGACGCGGCCACCCGCGTACTCGTCGGCACTGCGGCGTACGGCCGGCCGGAGGACCTGGTGGCGATCATCCGGCTGACCGCCGCCGACGGCCTGCCCTCGACGGTGGTCCGCGACCAGCGCTGGTTCGCCGCGTTCCCGGGCTTCGGTGAGGCGGGTGGCCTGAGTGACGAATGGTACGAGTTGGAGCCGGCGGCGAGCCGGTGGCTCGCCGCGCTGACCGCGGTTTCGGTACGCTCGGTGACCGGGCCCGACGGTGACCGGCGGGTGCAGATCCTCGCCCGCAGTCCCCGGCCGGATCTCGCCGACCTGGTCGGCGGGGACATGTCCGTGCGGGTGGGTGAGGCGGAGGCCGCGGCGCGGCTGCTGCCGGCCGACCCGATGGGCACGACTGTGGAGGCCACGTTCCGGCTCCCGGATCTGGCCGCCGACCTCGGTCCGGCGGGAACGACCCGGGCGGTCCGGGTCCGGGTGGCGGACAGCGCCGCCGTCCCGGTGCGGGGGTTCCGGCCGCCGCTGATCCACCGGGTGGTGTACCGCGACGGCACCCGACTGCATCTGGTCACGATCAACAACAACCACAAAGGTCACTTGGCGTTCACCGTCTGGCCGGTGACGCTTCGCCGGGTCGCGGCCCGTCTTCGGCGCCGGCTCCCCCGAGGAGGAAAGTAGTTCATGAACATCTGCGTCGTCGCGCTCGGCAAGATCGGTCTGCCGCTGGCCGTGCAGTTCGCGTCCAAGGGGCACCGGGTGATCGGGGCCGACGTCTCCGAGCGGGTCGTCCAGCTGGTGAACGACGGTGCGGTGCCCTTCCCGGGCGAGGCCGACCTGGACGTCAAGCTGAAGGAGACGGTCGCCGCCGGCCTGCTGTCGGCCACCACCGACACCGCCGCCGCGGTCGCCGAGTCGGAGGCGGTCGTCGTGGTCGTGCCGCTGTTCGTGGACGCCGAGGGCGTGCCGGACTTCGGCTGGATGGACGACGCCACCCGGGCCATCGCCCGTGGGCTGAAGCCGGGCACGCTGGTCAGCTACGAGACCACGCTGCCGGTCGGCACCACCCGCAACCGCTGGGCGCCGATGCTCGCCGAGGGGTCCGGCCTCACCGCCGGCACCGACTTCCACCTCGTGTTCAGCCCCGAGCGGGTGCTCACCGGCCGGGTCTTCGCCGACCTGCGCCGCTACCCGAAGCTGGTCGGCGGCATCGACGAGACGTCGGCCGCGCACGGCGTCCGGTTCTACGAGGCGGTGCTCGACTTCGACGAGCGGCCCGACCTGGACCGCCCCAACGGCGTGTGGGATCTCGGCTCGGCCGAGGCGTCCGAGCTGGCCAAGCTCGCCGAGACGACCTACCGGGACGTGAACATCGGCCTGGCGAACCAGTTCGCCCGCTTCGCCGACACCGTGGGCGTGGACGTCACCAAGGTCATCGAGGCGTGCAACACGCAGCCGTACAGCCACATCCACTCGCCGGGCATCGCGGTCGGCGGCCACTGCATCCCGATCTACCCGCGGATGTACCTGTGGAACGACCCGGCCGCCACCGTGGTGCGCTCGGCCCGCGAGGCCAACGCGGCCATGCCGGAGTACGCGGTCGACCTGCTCGCCGCCGCGTACGGCGACCTGACCGGGGTCGGCGTGCTGGTGCTCGGCGCCGCCTACCGCGGTGGCGTCAAGGAGACCGCCTTCTCCGGCGTCTTCCCGACCGTCGAGGCGCTGCGCCGCCGGGGCGCGGTGCCGTACGTGTCGGACCCGATGTACAGCAACGAGGAGCTGGCCGCGCACGGCCTGCCCGGCTACGACGGCGAGCCGCTCGGCGCCGCGGTGATCCAGGCCGACCACGCGGAGTACCGCACGCTGTCCCCGGCCGACCTGCCCGGCGTGACGGTGCTCGTGGACGGCCGGCGGGTCACCGACCCGGAGCGCTGGACCGGCGTGCGCCGGGTGGTCATCGGAGGCTGACCGCACACGCGCGTACCGGGCCCCGGCCGTGATCACGGCCGGGGCCCGTCGCGTGTCGCCACCAGCCGATCGGCGTCCGCCGTTCACCTGCCGGACACCCCGGCAATACTTGTGTCATGTGACCCGTTTAGGGTCGCAGCGGTCCGAATCGAACCTGGCCGACGTCGGGGCAGACAGGGAGCGTGTCGTTGTTGAGCAGAATTCGCAGCCAGCAGGGTCTCGCCGCGGTGGGCGCGACGCTCCTCGGCTACGCGGTCATGGTCCTCTCCGGAGTACTCGGCCTGGTGGTGCCGTTCGCGGTGGCCGCCGTGGTCGCCTTCGCCGGTGAACTGGCCCTGGCCGGGCGGCACACTCCGACCGCCGAACTGCTCGACAAGGCCGGGCTCGGCGAGACCTTCCGGCGGCTGGTGCGGGACCTGTCGGTGGTCCTGCTGGTGGTCGTCTCGGCCCGCCCCGGCGTGGCCGGCACGATCGCGGTGCTGCTGCTGCCCGCCGCGCTCTGGACCGTTGCGGTAGCCACGAACGCGGTGACGAAGGTGATCGACGGGCGGGTCGACCCCCCGGCGTACACCCGCAACATCGACCTCGGCGCGCTGCGGCGCGTCCCGGTGCCGCCGGCCTGGGCGCGGTGGCTGGCCGGGCTGAACATGCCGCTGCTCAACGTGCTTCTGGTGCCGGCGGCGGTGGTGGCCGCCGCGCGCGACCAGGTCGCCCCGGTGGTGGTCACCGGCCTGGTGACGCTCGCCGCCGGCCTGGTCACCGCCGCGGTGCTGGCGCTGACCGCGCTGCGCGGCCGTGGCAGCCAGCCGGGCGTGCTGCCCGCCGTGCACGACTGGATGGCCCGGGAACGGCCCGAGGTCGCGCTCTACTTCGCCGGCCCGGCCAAGGACGTCTACCAGGCCAACATGTGGCTCGCCCCGGTGGAGGCGACCGGCCGCCGCGCGGTGGTTCTGCTGCGCGCCGCTGACGCGTTCGAGCAGCTCGCCGACACCCGGCTGCCGGTCATCTGCGTGCCGGCCGGCGTCGACTTCATGAACCTCGACCTCAGCTCGCTGCGCGTGGCGCTGTACGCCGCGAACGTCGGCGCCAACATCCACCTGCTGCGGGAACCGGGCGTCAAGCACGTCTTCGTCGGCCACGGCGACAGCGACAAGCAGGCGAGCGTGAATCCGTACAGCAAGGTGTACGACGAGGTCTGGGTGGCCGGGCCGGCCGGGCGGGAGCGGTACGCGCGCGCCGACGTCGGCGTGCTGGACCGCGACATCGTGGAGGTCGGCCGGCCGCAGCTCGCCGGGGTGCACACGTTCGGCTCCGGCGCCGCCGACCACCGCTTCACCGTGCTCTACGCGCCCACCTGGGAGGGCTGGCTCGACGACGACCCGTACCACACCTCGCTGGTGCTGATGGGGGAGCGGATCGTCTCCGGGCTGCTCGCCGCCGGTGACGTGCGGGTCATCTACAAGCCGCACCCGCTGACCGGCAGCCGGTCGGCGAAGGCGCGGGCCGTACACGAGCGCATCGTGGGCCGGATCAAGGCGGCCGGCGGCGACACCGATCCGTCCTCGCTGGACGGGACCGCGCACCTGGTGGTCACCGGCCGCACGCCGGGGCTGTTCGACTGCTTCAACGTCACCGACCTGCTGGTCAGCGACGTGTCCAGCGTGGTCTCCGACTTCGTGCAGAGCGAGCGGCCGTACGTGGTGGCGAACCCGGCCGGCCTGTCCGAGGACGAGTTCCGCCGGCAGTTCCCGACCGCGCGCGCGGCGTACCTGCTCTCGGCGGACTGCGGCGAGCTGGCGAAGATCCTCGACGTGACGCGGTCCGGCGACGACCCGATGACCGGGGCGCGACGGGAGCTGAAGGAGTACCTGCTCGGCCCGGCCGGGTCGAACCCGATGGACCGCTTCCGGGACGAGATCGGCCGGCTCTGCGGCTGAGGCGTACCCATGACGAGGGGCGACGACCGGCCTGGTCGTCGCCCCTCGTCGCCTGGTCAGCCCTGGTGCGGCGGGTTGTCGACGTCGCGGGAGACGACCTCGCCCTTGGCGTCGACCCAGCCCTTCGGCCGGGCCGGGTTGCCGGCCACCAGCTGGTACGGCTTGACGTCGCGGGTCACCACCGAACCGGCGGCGATCATCGCGTACTCGCCCACCTCGATGCCGCAGACGAGCGTGGCGTTCGCGCCGATCGAGGCGCCACGCCGGATCAGCGTCGGCGTGATCGTCCAGTCCGGATTCTGCGCGCGCGGGCGGAAGTCGTTGGTGAACACGGCGCAGGGACCCACGAACACCTCGTCCTCGATGGTCACGCCCTGGTAGACCGAGACGTTGTTCTGGATTTTCACCAGGTCGCCCACCGTGACGCCCGCGTCGACGTAGACGTTGCGGCCGATCACGCAGCCGGCGCCGACCTGCGCGCTCGACCGGATGTGCGCCAGGTGCCAGACCTTGGTGCCGTCGCCGACCTTGGCGCCGTCCTCCACGTCGGCCGTCGGGTGGACGAAGACGGAGGCGGACCGGTCGTTGCTGTCAGTCATCTCAACTCGCATCGTGGCAGGGCGCGTCGCGCCGTCGGGCGGGCTCGACGCAGCATAACGAGCGCTCACCCGAGCAGTTCGGCCACCGCGTCGGCGGCGGGCCGGTCGGCCGGCAGCGGATGCGCGGCGACGACAGCGTCCACCGGCAGCGCGGCGTACAGGTGCGGGAACAGCGCGCCGCCGCGGGACTCCTCCCAGCGCAGCGCGACGCCGAGCCGGGACTCGTCCACCGCGAGCACGGTCAGGCCGGTGACCCCGGCGAAGAACCTCCGCGCGGTCTCCACCACCTGGTCGGCGGCGGACAGGTGGACGTAGCCGTCCTGCCGGTCCATCGCGGTGCCGGCGAACCGCCCGTCCGCCCGTGCCCGCGCCCACTCGTCGTCGGAGAGAATCTTGTAGATCACGCCAGCAGCCTAGAGCGGCCTCGCGTCCCGGCGGCGCGTCTGCCACCATTCGCAGGGCACACGTCGAGCGGAGGGAGGAACGGGTGCGGATCCTCCTGGTCGAGGACGACCGTCGGGTCGCCGCCGCGCTGTCGTCCGCGCTGACCCGGCGCGGCTACCAGGTGGAACACGCCGCCACAGTCGCCGCGGCGCTCTCCGCCGCCCCCTGCGACCTGGTGCTGCTCGACCTGACGCTGCCCGACGGCGACGGCACCGAGGTGTGCCGCGAGCTGCGCCGCCGCAGCAGCCAGCTCGGCATCATCGCGGTGACCGCCCGTGGCGAGGAACGCGACCGGGTGCTGGGCCTGCGGCTGGGCGCCGACGACTACGTGGTAAAGCCGTTCTCGATGGTGGAGTTGCAGGCGCGCATCGAGGCGGTGCTGCGCCGCGCCGCGCACACCGTCCCGGAGCGTCACCTCATCGAGGCCGGGCCGGTGCGCATCGACGTCGGCGGCCGGACGGTGAGCGTGGACGGCCGGGACGTGTCGCTCACCCGCAAGGAGTTCGACATCCTGCTCTCGCTGGCCCGCCAGCCGGGGGTGGCGGTGCCGCGCGAGCGGATCCTGCTCGACGTGTGGGGCACCACCTGGGCCGACCGGCACACCGTGGAGGTGCACGTCGGGTCGCTGCGCGGCAAGCTCGGCGACGCGACGCTGGTGGAGACCGTGCGCGGGGTCGGTTACCGGCTCCGCGGCGCGTGAGGAGGGGCCCGTGCGGCGCCGACTGGTGATCAGCTACCTGCTGCTGATGGTGCTCGTCCTGATCGCCCTGGAGACGCCGCTGGCGTTCACGCTGGCCTCCCGGGAGACCGACCGGGTACGCGCCGACCGCCTCGCCGACGCCACCCGGTTCGCCTCGCTCGCCGGCCCGGCGCTGCGCGGCGGCAGCCCCGGTCCGCTCGACGGGGAACTGGCCGCCTACGACGCCCTCTACGGCATCGGTGCCGCGGTGGTGGACCGGGAGCGCCGTACCGTGGCCGCCTCGTCGGCCTGGGAGCCGGGCGCGGGCACCGGCGCGGCGCTCGACACCGCGCTGTCCGGGCAGCAGTTCAGCGGCCCCGAGTCGGTCTGGCCGTGGGACGGCGGGCCGGTGGTGACGGCCGTGCCGATCAACGACGGCGGCGAGGTGCTCGGCGCGGTGGTGACCACCAGCCCGGCGGACGGGGTGCGCCGCACCGTCAGCGCGTGGTGGCTGCTGCTGGCCGGCATCGGCCTGCTCGCGGTGCTGGCCTGCGTCTCGACCGCGTTCGGGCTGGCCGGCTGGGTGCTGCGCCCGGTCACCGAGCTGGACGCGGTGACCCACGAGATCGCCGAGGGCCGCCGGACCGCGCGGGTGCGCCCCCGGCTCGGCCCACCCGAGCTGCGCCGGCTCGCGACGAGCTTCAACGACATGGCCGACGCGGTCTCCGACGTGATGGACCGGCAGCGCGCCTTCGTCGCGCACGCCAGCCACCAGCTCCGCAACCCGCTGACCGCGCTGCGGCTGCGGGTCGAGGAACTGGGTCCCAGCCTCAGCGACGCGGACGGGCGGGCCGAGCACCGGCTGGCGCTGGAGGAGACCGACCGGCTGGCCACCGTGCTCGACGCGCTGCTGACCCTGGCCCGCGCCGAGCGGGAGGAGAACCAGCGGGTCACCGTGGACGCCGCCGCCACCGCCGCGTCCCGGGTGTCCGCCTGGCTGCCGCTGGCCCGGCACTGCGACGTCGCGCTGCGCCTGGACGCGGACGGCGAGCCGGTGTACGCCCGCACCGTACCCACCGCCATCGACCAGGCGCTGGACGCCCTGATCGACAACGCGGTGAAGTTCAGCGGGGCCGGGGGAGAGGTGACGGTGACGGTCCGCGCCGCCGAGGGCGGTACGACGCTCACCGTCCGGGACACCGGCCCGGGCATGACGGCCAGCCAGCTCGACCAGGCCACCGAACGGTTCTGGCGGGCGCCGGACGTGCAGAACGTGGACGGCGCGGGACTCGGGCTGACCATCGCGGCGGTGCTCGTGGACGCCTCGGACGGCCGGCTCACCATGCGCCGGGGCGAGCCCCGGGGCCTGGTCGCCGAGTTGTGGTTCCCGGCGCCCGCCGACGATCCGGGTGAGGCCGGCGGGGAGGCCGAGACCGCCGAGCCGGTGGGCCCGCGACACGACGGCGAGCCGGCCACCCGCTGACCGCGCGCGGGCTCAGGGCTTCGCGGCGCGGTACCACTGCGCCGCGCCCGGGTGCAGCGGCAGCGGGGTGGTGACGATCGCCGACCGCTGGCTCATCCGGCCCGCCGCCGGGTGCGCGGCGGCCAGTTCCGCCCGGCGCTCCATCAGCAGCCGGGTCACGTCGCGCACCAGCGCGGCGGGCAGGTCGGCGCGGACGATCAGGTAATTCGGGTTCGCCACCGTGCTGACCGGCTCCGCCTGGTACATGGAGCGGGGGATGTCCCGGGTCACGTAGACCTGCCCGTACCCGCGGCGCAGCGCCTCGGTCCACTCGCCCAGGTCCACGATCCGCAGCGAGGTCCGCTCCGCCAGGTCGGCGACGCCGCGTACGGGCAGTCCGCCGGAGAAGAAGAACGCGTCGATCCGGTCCTCCCGCAGCGCGGTCATCGAGTCGTCCAGCCCGAGGTGCTCCTGGCGGATCCGGTCGCCGTCGAGCTGGGCCACCTCCAGCAGGCGGGTGGCGGTGATCTCGGTGCCGGACCCGTCGGCGCCCACCGAGACCCGCCGGCCGCGCAGGTCGGCGAGCGTGCGGATCGGGCCGCCGGCGCGGGTGACCAGGTGCAGCAGGTCGTCGTAGACGCGGGCCACGGCGAGCACCGACGGATGCTCGGGTTCACGTGCCGGGAGCACGTCGGCCTGGGTGAAGCCCAGTTCCGCCGCGCCGGACCCGACCAGCCGGACGTTCTGCGCCGAGGCGGCGGTGACCACCACCTCGGCCCGTACCCCGGGCAGCTCCCGGTTGAGCACGGCGGCGAGCGACTGGCCGAAGGCGTGGTAGACGGCGGTCGGGCTGCCGGTGGCGATGCGGATCCGGGTCGGCTCGGCCGGCTCGTCCCGGCATCCGGCCAGGCCGGAGACGAGCAGCAGCACCAGCACGAGCGGGGCGGCGGCGCGCACAGGCCAGTGTCGGCTCACGGGCTGCACTCTGCGCCGTGCACCCGCCGCCGCGCAAGCCCGCCGCCGGGCCGGTCAGCCGGCGGCGGCCAGCTCCGCGCTCTCGGTGATCCGGGTCCGGTGCTCTCCGTTGGGCACGATCACCAGGAAGCAGCCCGCGCCCGGCCGCAACGCCGCCGGCACCTCCAGCAGCGCCGCGCTGCGGACCAGCACCGCGGCCAGGTCACGGTCGGCCAGCCGGATGCCGAGGCAGTGCCGGCGTACGTGCCGGCCGCCGGCGAGCAGCGCCGCCCGCCAGGCCGCCGCCGCCAGCCGGGGCCGCCAGAGCCGCCGCGCCGCCGAGGCGCCCGGGAACGGCCCGCCGAGCAGTTCCCGGCGGCCCTGCCGCCAGCCCGTGGTGAGCAGATTCGCGTACGCCGCCCGGTGCTGCGGCGGCACCGCCAGCCGGTGCAGCTCGTAGCGGCGGCGCAGGCCACCGGTGGTCAGTTCGTGCTGCACCGGCACGTCGAGTCGACCCAGCAGCTGCCGCATCCGGTGCGCCGCGTCCTCGCGGTTGAACTCGGCGATCCCGCCCCGGTGCGGTCCGGGGTCCAGGCGGCGTACGTCGGCGGCCGGCGGCGGCGTGCAGCGCACCATGCAGGCGATCTCGAAGGCGTCGGTCAGGGTCAGCCAGTCCAGCGGCGGGGACGGGCGGGGGCGGTCGAGCAGCGAGGTGGGCTCGGCGAGCATCGGCGCAGCTCCTCGGTCAGAGTCGGGGTACCTCTACCGTTGCCGCCAACGGCCGGGTCGGGAACCGATGCGGCCGAGCCTTGAGCAAAATTTGCGGGAAGCCCGCCGGTCAGAGTTCGGTGACCACCAGGTCGACCTGCCGGGGCCGCCCGGCCGCCCGGGGCGCCTCCTCGACCGTGTACTTCAGCTCCCGAAGCGCCCCCACCAGCGCGTCGGCGGTACGCGGCCGGGCGTCGGCGAGCAGCAGATCCCGCACCAGCCGCCCCTTCGTCGCCTTGTTGAAGTGGCTCACCACCGACCGGGTCGGCGTGCCGTCCACGGTCCGCTCGTGCAGCACCCGCACCGTCACCGTCCGCTCGGCGAGCGCGCCGCGCGGCGTCCAGGTGGCCGCGTACGCGCCGGAGCGCAGGTCCAGCACCGGGCCGCGTCCGGCGGCGGGCTCCAGCACCGGCCCGAGCGCGCCACGCCAGTACGCCGACAGCGCCCCGAGCCCGGGCAGCCGCGCCCCGATCGGGCAGCGGTACGGCGGGATCCGGTCGGCGAGGCGTACCGCGCCCCACAGCCCGGAGCTGATCAGCACCTGGCGGCGGGCCGCCCGCTGCGCGTCGGGGGGCAGTGTGTCCAGGCCCAGCGCCTCGTAGAGCACCCCGGTGTAGAGCCGCCCGGCCGGGGCGGTCGCCGCCTCCCGCAGCCGGGCGTTGCGGCGCAGCTCGCCGCGCTGCCCCTCGGTGAGGCCCAGCGCGGCCAGGGCCGCCGTCTCGTCCGGCCCGGCGCACAGGTCGACGAGCGCGGTCAGCACCGCCTCCCGGGCCGGGTTCAGCTCGGTCAGGGACAGCCGGGACAGGTCCAGCCGGCGGCCGGTGCCGGCCTCGGCCTTCCCCTCCGACGGGGGCAGCAGGATGAGCACCGGCACAGCGTACGGGCCGGGCTCAGCGCCACGGCCGCACGGCACGGTCGGGGTGGTACACGCGACTGCCGCCCACCTCGGCCACCACCGCCGCGTCGGCGCGGTCACCAAGCAGCCGCCGCAGCGTGCGCTCGGCGGGGGAGCCGACGTCCAGCACGTACCCGGGCCGTTGCGCGCGCGCCACCCGCTGCCAGTACGCCGGATAGCGGTTCTGCCCGGGCGTCAGCGCCCCGTCGAGCACGCCGCAGGCCACCGTCTCTCCGGTGTTGAAGATCAGCCGGTTGCAGGTCCAGTAGTCCCCGTACACCTCGTGCAGACCGGCCTCCCGCACCGTGTCGGCCAGGCGGCGGGCCGTGCGCTCCTCGTCCCGTACGCCCGGCACGCCGGGCAGGAACGCCACGGTCCCGGCCAGCGTGGCGGCGGTCAGCCCGGCCAGCACCACGGCCGCCGTGGCGCCGCCGAGCCGGGCGGCCGGACCGGCGGTTCTGCGCAGCGCGTGCGCGGCGGCCAGCCAGAGCGGCCACAGCACGGCCGGCAGCGAAATCTGCAGCACCGACAGGTACCGGGAGTTGCCGAGTGGGTCGGTCGCGGCGAGCGGGCTGCGCACGTACGCCAGCAGGGTCAGCGCCGCGCCCACTACCAGCGCGAGGATCGCCGCGGCCCGGACCCGCGCGGCGTGGTCGGCGGCCCGGCGGTACGCGACCAGCCCGAGCGCGGCGGCGGCCACCAGCAGCACCGGGTAGAGCACGCCGAACCACTGCGTCCAGCGCGCGCAGCCGTCCATCGGGCACAGGCCGGACGCCAGCGGCACCCCTTCCAGCAGTCCGCCGCGCAGCCGTTCGGCCAGCGACGGCGCGACGCCCTCCTTGGTGCTGATCTCCCGGAACACCGACAGCGAGTCCTGCCCGGCCGGCGCGACGATGTTGTCCTTCACCACCGGCGCGATCCCGGCGGCGAAGCCCGCCACCAGCAGCACGCCCGGCCAGCCGATCAGCTCCCGGGGCATGGCCAGGACCAGCACCACGCCCGCCACCAGCAGGTACGGCGCGATCAGCCAGTCCGACCAGAGCGCCAGCCCGGCGAGCAGCCCGAACGCGCCGGTGGCCAGCCAGCGGTGCCGGACCCGCTCCTCGCCGAGCGCGACCGCGAGCAGCAGCATCGCCAGCACCGCCGGCTTCACCTCCGGACGGCCGCCGACCACTGTGAGCTGGTCGCGGACCACCCGCTCCGAGCCGAGCGCCAGCAGGCCCACCACGACGACCGCCAGCCAAGGGGAGAACAGGCGGCGGGTCAGCCGGTACGCCAGCCACAGGAACACCGCGAACAGCGCGAGCAGCGGCAGCCGCAGCACCGGCCAGCTCGGCCCGGCCCAGCCGACCAGCGGCGCGGCCAGGTAGGACTCCAGCACGCCCATGTAGCGCTGGCCGTAGAGGAAGACCGGCCGCTCACCGCGCTCGGCGATGTGCAGCGCGGCCAGCCCGAACGTGGCCTCGTCGCTGTTCGACGCGGGCACCGTGAGCAGCGTCAGCACCAGGCGGTAGCCGACTCCGGCCACACCGAGCAGCAACGCTGCCAGCGCCGGCGCGTCCGGACGCGGCCGCACCCGGTCCCGCTTCGTCGTCGACACGACCAACGCCCCCGTCGTCGCCCCGACCGCAGTCTGTCACGGCGGAACGCGGCTCCGAGGGCCGATCGGTGTGGATCACTCGCGTGGCCGGGCCCGGCCGGGTGTGGCAGTGTTGCAGCGTGCCACCCACACCACCGGACCAGCTTGCCGTACCGCGACTGCACCGCGCCGCGCGCTTCGAGGACGCCGTGCACGGCCTGGTCGAGCGCCGGTTGCGGCGCACCGGGTGGCAGCCCAACATCATCGCGTACGCGGGCTACGGCGCCCCGGGCTGGGCGCGGGTGCTCTGCCGGGTACTGCTGGGCCGCCCGGACACCCGGCGGCGGGGCCGCCTGGACAAGGTGCGGGGCTGGCGCAGCTTCGCCACGCTGCCCGCCAAGCACATCCGGGTGACCATCGAGGCCGACGGCGTGCGCCAGGAGGTGACCGCCGACCGCAGCGGGTTCGTCGACACCGTGATCGAGGCCGACTTCACCCCCGGCTGGGGCTGCGTACGCCTCAGCGTCGCCGACGCCGAACCGGTGGAGGCGCTGGTGCGCGTGCTCGACCCGGCCGTCCGGTTCGGCATCCTCTCCGACATCGACGACACCGTCATGGTGACCGCGCTGCCCCGGCCGCTGCTGGCCGCGTGGAACACGTTCGTGCTGGACGAGCACGCCCGCACCGCGGTGCCGGGCATGGCGGTGCTGTACGAGCGGCTGGCCACCGCCCACCCGGGCGCGCCGGTGTTCTACCTGTCTACCGGCGCCTGGAACGTCGCGCCGACGCTCACCCGGTTCCTGTCCCGCCACCTCTACCCGGCCGGGCCGCTGCTGCTCACCGACTGGGGGCCGACCGCGGACCGGTGGTTCCGCAGCGGCCGGGAGCACAAGCGGGCCACGCTGGCCCGGCTGTCCCGGGAGTTCCCCGAGGTGCGGTGGCTGCTGATCGGCGACGACGGGCAGCACGACCCGGAGATCTACCGAGAGTTCGCCGCCGCGCACCCGGACCACGTCGCAGGGGTGGCGATCCGGCAGCTGTCGCCGACCCAGTCGGTGCTGGCCGGCAGCCTGCCCGCCCCGGCCGGGCGGTCGTCGTCCTCCGGCCCGGTGGGCCAGAAGTGGCTCAGCGCCCCCGACGGCGCCGGCCTCTGGAAGCTCCTCCGCGAAGCCGACCTGGTCTGACCGCCGGCCCCTCCTCTTCGCGTCGATCATGAGGTTGACCGCCTTGTAGAGATCAACAACTGCCGTCAACCTCATGATCGGCGGCCGACTGTCACGGCGTCACCACGATCTTGCCCGTCGCCGTTCCCTTCTCCAGGTACCGGTGCGCCTCGACGATGTCGTTCAACGTGAACACCCGGTCCACCATCGGTTGCAGCACGCCGGTGCGGACACCAGCGGCCAGGAACGCGGCGACGCGCCGGGCGGTCACCGGGTCGACCATGTCCGCAAAACTCATGTAGCGATAGATGGTCAGTGACGGATTCGCCGGGAACGACGCCGGGCGCGGGTCCAGCCAGCCCACCGTGGCCAGGGTGCCGCCGAGCTTCGCAGCCAGCGACAGCTCGGCCAGGCCCGGGCCCATGACAGCGTCCAGGATGATGTCGGCGCCCACCCCACCGGTGTGCCGCCGGGTGGCCTCCCCGATGTCCTCCCGGTCGGTGGCGATCACCGCGGCGGCTCCGGCGGCCAACAGGCTCTCCACTTTGGCGCTCTGCCGGGTGACCGCGATCGGCACGGCGCCGATCTGGTTGGCGATCTGGATCGCGGCCCGCCCGACACCGCCCGACGCCGCGGTGATCAGGACCTGGTCCCCGGGCCGCATCCCGGCTCTGTCCACCAGCGCGCCGTAGGCGGTGAAGTACGACACCCAGAGCGCCGCCGCAGCGACGGGCTCCAGCCCGGCGGGCCGTGGCACGACCCGGTCGGCCGGCAGCACTGTGTACTCGGCGTACGCACCCCTGGTCTCGAAGTCGGGTATCGCACCGAGGATGACCGGGTCGCCGACGGCCAGCCCGGTCACCCCGGACCCGAGCGCGTCGATCACACCGGTCCCCTCGACGCCCAGCCGCGCGTGCGGCAACGGCACGGGCCGCGGGGACTGCCCGGCCCGGACCATCTGGTCGAGCGGGTTGACCGCGAAGGCCTCGATCCGTACGCGTACCTCGCCGGCCGCGGGCTCGACGACCGGCTCGTCGACGACGCGCAGAACGTCCGGACCGCCGGTCTCGTCGAACACGACTACTCGTGGCATGAATGGCTCCTTGCGTTCCTGAAGGGCTTCGCCGCAAGACGCTACGGAGCCGATAGGAACCCGCTGGTACCTTTCGACTTTGTGCACGACACCCCGGGCCCGGTCTTCCTCGCCGATTGCCCCACCCGCCTGGCCGTCGAGATCATCACCGAGAAGTGGGCGGTGATCGTGCTGTTCGCACTCAGCCTGCAACCCCGGCGCCCCGGCGAGCTGGCCCACCTCATCGGCGGCATCTCCCACAAGGTCCTCACCCAGACCCTGCGCCGCCTGCAGGCATACGGCCTGGTCGAACGCCACGCCTACGCCGAGGCACCCCCACGCGTCGAGTACAGCCTCACTCCACTCGGGCAGACCCTGGTCGAGCCGATCAAGGTTCTGACCGACTGGGCTCGAGACAACGGCGAAGCGATCATCGACTTCCAGGAACAGAACGAGCGCTGAACCAACCCGCCCAACCGAAGACGCTGTCTCAGTGCCGGCCGCCGTGGCTGTTCTGGCGGTACTCGCACTCAGGCAGTTGCGGGTAGGAGCCAGAGAACGCCCAGCGGGGGGACCCGCAGGGAGACCGATGCGGGCAGGCCGTGCCAGGGGATGTTCTCCGCGTGCACCTCGCCCAGGTTGCCCACGCCGGAACCGCCGTAGTGGTTCGCGTCGGTGTTCAGCGCCTCGGCCCACGTACCTGCTGCCGGCAGGCCGATCCGGTAGTCGTCCAGCGGCAGCGCGGAGAAGTTCGCCACGCACACCAGCGTCTGCCCGTCCGGGGCGATCCGGATGAACGACACCGCGTTGTTCGCCACGTCGTCCCCGGCGATCCAGCGGAAGCCGGCCGGGTCGGTGTCCTGCGCCCAGAGCGCCGGGCTGGCCCGGTAGACGCGGTTCAGGTCGGCGACCAGCCGCTGCACGCCCGCCCGGGCCGGGTCGTGGGTGAGGTACCAGTCGAGGCCGCGCTCCTCGCTCCACTCCCTGTCGTCGGCCAGCTCGCAGCCCATGAAGAGCAACTGCTTGCCCGGATGCGCCCACATGTACGCCAGCAGCGCCCGCACGGTGGCCAGCCGCTGCCACGTGTCGCCGGGCATCTTGCCGGCCAGGGAGCCCTTGCCGTGCACCACCTCGTCGTGGCTGATCGGCAGCACGTAGTTCTCACTCCACGCGTACGCCAGCGAGAACGTCAGCTGATGGTGGTGGTGCTGCCGGTAGATCGGGTCCTTGGAGGTGTAGAGCAGGGTGTCGTGCATCCAGCCCATGTTCCACTTGAACCCGAACCCGAGCCCGCCCTCGGAGGTCGGTTTCGTGACGCCGGGCCAGGCGGTGGACTCCTCGGCGATCATCAGCACGCCCGGGTGGTGCCGGTAGACGGTGGCGTTCACCTCCTGAAGGAACGCGATCGCCTCCAGGTTCTCCCGGCCGCCGTGCACGTTCGGCGCCCACTGCCCCTCGGAGCGGGAGTAGTCCAGGTAGAGCATCGAGGCCACCGCGTCCACGCGCAGCCCGTCGATGTGGAACTCGTCCAGCCAGTACAGCGCGTTGGCGACCAGGAAGTTGCGGACCTCATTGCGGCCGAAGTCGAAGACGTACGTGCCCCAGTCGGGGTGCTCGCCGCGACGCGGGTCGGGGTGCTCGTACAGCGGGGTGCCGTCGAAACGCGCGAGCGCCCACTCGTCCTTCGGGAAGTGTGCCGGCACCCAGTCCAGGAGCACGCCGATGCCGGCGGCGTGCAGCCGGTCCACCAGATACCGGAAGTCGTCCGGGTCGCCGAACCGGGCGGTGGGCGCGTAGTAGCCGGTGACCTGGTAACCCCACGAGCCGCCGAACGGGTGCTCCATCACCGGCAGGAACTCCACGTGGGTGAAGCCCATCTCCAGCACGTACGCGGTGAGCTGCTCGGCCAGCTCCCGGTAGCCGAGGCCCGGCCGCCACGAGCCCAGGTGCACCTCGTACACGCTCATCGGCTCCTGGTGCGGCGCCTGCCGCGACCGGCGCGCGAGCCAGTCCGCGTCGCCCCACTCGTACCGTGACTCGTGCACCACCGACGCGGTGGCCGGCGGCACCTCGGTGCGCGCGGCCATCGGGTCGGCCTTGTCCCGCCACCTGCCGTCGGCGCCCAGGATGCGGTACTTGTAGCGGGTGCCCACCGGCAGGCCGGGCACGAAGATCTCCCACACGCCGCTGGACCCGAGCGACCGCATCGGCCACCCGTCGTCCGGCGCCCAGCCGGTGACGTCGCCGACGAGCCGCACCGCGCGGGCGTTGGGGGCCCAGACGGTGAACGCGACGCCCTCGTCGAAGACCCGGGCGCCGAGCGCCGCCCAGAGCCGCTCGTGCCGGCCCTCGCCGATCAGGTGCAGGTCGAGGTCGCCGAGCGTGGGCGGATAACGGTACGGGTCGTCGTGCGTCGTGCCGTCCACCTCGACCCGGTAGTCGAGCACCTCGCCGGGGAGCACCGCCTCGAAGACACCGGCGTCGTGCACCCGCTTCATCGGGTGCGCCTCGCCGTCGACGAGCAGCGTCACCTCACCGGCGCCCCGGCGCAGCGTCCGGATCGTGGTGCTCCCGCCGGCCGGGTGTGCGCCGAGCACGGCGTGCGGGTCGTGTACCTCGCCGGTGATCAGCTGGTCCATCGGGCGTCGTCCTTGTCGGCCGGTGCGGTCGGGGCGGTGCCGCCGGAGAGGTCGGCGGGTACGTCTTCGACTGTCAGGTCTGGTGCGGCCGGCCGCTCCGGTTCGGCGGGGGCCGGTGCGGCCGGGCGGCGCACGGTGAGCACGTGCGCCGGTTGCAGGTACGGGTCGAGGCGTACCGCGTTGCGCTGCCCCCAGTCGTACTCGGCGCCGGTCAGCTCGTCGCGCACGGTGAACCGCTCGTGCCAGTCCAGCCCGAGCGCCGGCATGTCGAGCGTGGTGTTGCCCCACTGCACCTCGCGGGAGTCGAACGAGCAGACCACGATCACCGTGTTGCCGGTCTGGAGGTCGTGCTTCGACCAGCACAGCAGCGCCGGGTTGTCGATGTCGTGGAACCGCAGGTTGCGTAGCTGGTGCAGGGCGGGGTTGTCCCGGCGTACCCGGTTCAGCGTGGTGATGAACGGCGCCAGCGACCGGCCCTGCGCCAGCGCGGCGTCCCAGTCCCGGGGCCGCAGCTCGTACTTCTCGTTGTCCAGGTACTCCTCGGCGCCCGGCCGGGCCACGTGCTCGAACAGCTCGAACCCGGCGTACATGCCCCAGGAGGGGGAGAGCAGCGCGGCCAGCACCGCCCGGATCTTGAACATCGGCGGGCCGCCGTGCTGCAACGACGAGTGCAGGATGTCCGGCGTGTTCGGCCAGAAGTTCGGCCGCATCCAGTCGACCGAGGCGACCAGCTCCTCGCAGTACTCCCGCATCTCGGCCGCCGTCGTGCGCCAGGTGAAATAGGTGTACGACTGGGTGAAACCGATCTTGCCGAGCCCGTGCATGATCGCCGGCCGGGTGAACGCCTCGGCCAGGAACAGCACGTCCGGGTCGACCTTCTTGACCTCGGCGATGAGCCAGTGCCAGAAGTCGAACGGCTTGGTGTGCGGGTTGTCCACCCGGAAGATCCGGATGCCCTCGCCGACCCAGTGCAGCACCACCCGCAGCACCTCGGCCCGGATGCCCTCGGGGTCGTTGTCGAAGTTCAGCGGATAGATGTCCTGGTACTTCTTCGGCGGGTTCTCCGCGTACGCGATGCTGCCGTCGGCCCGGGTGGTGAACCACTCCGGGTGCTCGGTGACCCACGGGTGGTCCGGCGCGCACTGCAACGCCAGGTCCATCGCCACCTCCAGCCCCTGCTCGGCGGCGGCCGCGACGAAGTCGCGGAAGTCCTCAGGCGTACCCAGATCGGGGTGGATGGCGTCGTGGCCGCCCTCGGCCGCGCCGATCGCCCACGGCGAGCCCACGTCGTCCGGCCCGGCGGTGAGCGCGTTGTTGCGGCCCTTGCGGTTGACCCGGCCGATCGGGTGGATCGGCGGCAGGTAGAGCACGTCGAAACCCATCGCCGCGACACCCGGCAGCCGCTCCATGGCGGTGGCGAACGTGCCGGAACGGGCGGGCGCGTCGACTGTCGCCGGGACCGCGCCCTCGGAGCGGGGGAAGAACTCGTACCAGGCGGAGAAGAGCGCCCGGGGCCGGTCCACCCAGAGCGTGCGCTCCTCGCCGGTGGTGACCAGCTCACGGACCGGGTGCTCCCAGAGCAGGTCGGCCAGGTCCAGCGCCGCGCTCACCCGCCGCGGCAGGTCCAGGCCGTCGTCGGCCAGGGCCCGCGCGGCTTCGCGTACGCGATCCCGGTCGGCCTTCGGCACCAGCTCCAGCGCGGCGGTCAGCACGCGTACGCCCTCGGCCAGGTCGTTCGCCAGCTCGGCCGCGCCCTGGCCGGCGGCGAGCTTCTTGGTGACCGCGTTCTGCCAGGTTAAGTACGGATCCTGGAACGCCTCCACGGCGAAGCGCCACAGGCCCACCGCGTCCGGGCGGATGGTGGCGTGCCAGCGGTCCTGGCCGGGTTCGCCCGGGCGCATCCGGGTGAACGGGCGGGCCGCGCCGTCCGGGCCGAGCCAGACCACGTTGCACCCGAGCGCGTCGTGGCCCTCGCGGTAGGCCCGCGCCGACACCGGCACGACCTCGCCGACCACCGCCTTGGCCGGGTAGCGACCGCAGGAGACGACGGGGGAGACGTCTTCGATCGGGAACCGTCCAGTCACCCGCTCAACCTACTGCGCGAGATCCTCTCGCGCTCGGTTGCACGCTGCTTCCGCGGCGCCACGCCTTGGCGCGCCGCATGTAGCGCAGCACCCCGGCCGGCCCGGTGGAGACGGGCCAGTCGTCGGTGCGGAAGTAGGCGTCCGAGCCGCCGTCCAGGAAGATCACCGAACCGCAGAGGAAGTCGGCGGCCGGCGACAGCATGAACGTCACCCACTCGCCGACGTCCGCCGGCTGGCCGCGCCCGCCGATCGGCACCGGCAGCCCCTCGACCGCCTCCTTCTCGCCCCGGGCGATCTGCTCCTCCAGCAGCGGGGTGGCGATGATGCCGGGGGCCAGGACGTTCACCCGGATGCCGGCGCCGGCCCACTCCGGCGAGATCGCGGCGCGGCGTGCCCACCGCGTCACCGCCAGCTTCGAACTCGCGTACGCGAACGGCGCCGAGCGCTTGCCGAAGCGCCCCACCACGCGCAGCGCCCGGTCGGCGTCGCGGTCGAGCAGGGCCCGTACGGCGCGCTCCGGCACCATCGGGGTGAGCGTGACGGAGTTCGAGCCGAACACCACGACCTTGCTGTTGCCGGCGGCGGCCAGTGCCGGTCGCCACGCCTCGAGCAGCTCCACCACGCCGAAGAAGTTGACCTGCTGCACGAGGCGGTCCCGGCCGGGGATGCCGCCGAGCCCGGCGGCGCAGACCGCCCCGTCGAGCCGCCCTCCGGCGCGCTCCAGCACCTCGGTGGCCGCCGCCGCGCGCCCGGCCGGTGTGGAGAGGTCGGCGATCACCTCCACGTCCCGCAGGTCCACGCCGACGACTGTGTGCCCGTCGCGCCGCAGCCGCTCGGCGGACGCCCGGCCCATGCCCGAGGCCGCGCCGGTCACCGCGTACGTACCCATGTCGGTTCCTCCGCTTCGCCGGCGGTCGTCCGGGTCGGCCCCGTGCGTCCTGCCGGATGCTGGCACGCCGGGCGGCCCCGGGTGCGGTGATCGCGACAAGACCGTGCCTATTCCGCCGTCCGGCGGGCCGGGGCCTGGTCGGCGGCGGAAAGCTTGCCCGCCGCGTGCCGCCCGACGATGTAGCCGTAGACCAGGCCCTGGCCGATGGTCGCCCCGGCCCCCGGGTAGGTGCGGCCGAAGGCGTTGGCGGCGGCGTTGCCGATCGCGTACAGCCCGGGGACCGGTGTCCCCGCGTCGGACAGCGCCCGGCCGAGGCCGTCGGCCCGGATCCCGCCGCAGGTCCCGAGGTCGGACAGGACGACCCGGACGGCGTACAGGTTGCCGGCCAGGGGCCGCAGGTTCGGGTTCGGCGTCACCGTCGGGTCGCCGTAGTAGCGGTCGTACGCGCTGGCGCCCCGCGCGAAGTCGTCGTCGACGCCGGCCGCGGCGAGCTGGTTGAACCGCGCCAGGGTGGCGCTCAGCGCGTCGGCGTCCACGCCCATCGAGCGGGCGAGGTCACCCGGGTTGCCCGCGCGGTGCGCGATGCCCGCCGCGTACCAGGACTTCGGCAGCGGGGCGCGGGGGAACTGCGTGCCGGCGAAGACGTAGCTGTTGCGGTACCGCTGGTCGAAGACCAGCCACATGGCCGGCAGCGCTCCGCCCTCGTCGGCGAGGCCGAGCACCCGCTGCCCGAACGTCATGTAGTCGCAGGACTCGTTGACGAACCGGCGGCCCGTGCCGTCCACCATGAGCGACCCGGGCAGGGAACGCTCGGCGAGGAGCACCGACGGCGCGGCGTCGCCGACCGGCGCGACGGCGGGGAACCACCACGCCTGCTCCATCAGGTCGGTGCCGGCGCCCGCCTCCTGCCCGGCGCGGATCCCGTCGCCGGTGTTGCTGTCCGCGCCGAGGCTCCAGTCGCCCAGGTCGCGGTGGTGGTGGGCGTGCCGCAGCGGCAGGTCGTGGTCGAAGCCGCCGGTGGCGAGCACGACGCCCCGCTCGGCCCGTACGTCGAACGTCGTCTCCCCGTGGCGCAGCTCGGCCCCGACGACCCGGTCCCCCTCGACCAGGAGCCGCTCCAGCGCGGTCTCGGTCCAGACCGGGATGCCGGCGCGGCGGACGCCGGCGAACAGGCCGGCGGCGATGGCCTGGCCGCCGGCGGCGTACTCGCGCCCGAGCGCGAGGCCGCCGAGGCCCTGGGCGAGGCGGGTCACGATGCGGGGCAGCGCGCGAACCGGGGTCTTCGCCATCAGGTTGAGCCACTTGTAGTCCGCGCCGGTGACCGGCATGGGCACTGGTGCGGAGAGGACGGCGGGACGCAGCCGCGCGCGGTCGGCGCCGAGGACCTTCAGGTCGAGCGGGCGGCACTCGCAGCTGCGGCCCTCGGCGGTGCCGCCGGGCAGCTCCGGGTGGTAGTCGGAGTAGCCGCGGGCCCAGAGGAACCGCATCGGGGTGGTCCGCGTGAGCATCTCGATCGTGGCGGCGCCGTGCTCCAGGAAGCTGCGCCAGCGCTGTTCGGGCGCGGAGCCGTCCACGACTGCTTCCAGGTACGCCGCGCCGCGCTCGGGCGTGTCCCCGGAGCCCTCGGCGGCCAGCACGGGATTGGCGGGGATCCAGAAGGCGCCGCCGGAGCGTGCCGTGGAGCCGCCGACCCAGCGCGACTTCTCCACTACCACGACGGAGAGGCCGGCCTCGTGGGCGCTGAGCGCGGCGGCGAGGCCGGTGCCGGAGCCGATCACGACGAGGTCGACCGAGGTCGGCCGGGGCTGCCGGGGTACGGACATCGGGGGACTCCTTGCTACGGGGCGACGACGGGCCGGGTGCCGGCGGCGACGAGCGCCGCCGTCCCCTCGGCGTCCAGGGGGCAGTGGGTGCCGGTGAAGATGCTGGCGGCGCAGAGGTTGCAGTGGGTGCAGCGCGACCGGGCGGTGGCGTCGCGGCTGATCCTGTTGATCAGATCCGGCTCCCGGAGCAGTGCGCGGGCCATCGCGACGTACTCGAAGCCGTCGCTCATGGCCGTGCGCATCCCGTCGAGGTCGGTGACGCCGCCGAGCAGGATCAGCGGCATGGACAGCTCGCGGCGGAACCGGAGCGCGAGGTCGCGGAAGTAGAGCGGCTGGTAGGGGTAGTCGCGGAACAGGAACCGGCCGAACATCTTCATGCCGAGCCGCAGCAGCGGCGGCTGGGGCGCGGCCATCGCCGCCAGCGGGATGTCGCCCCGGAACAGGAACATCGGGTTGAGCAGCGAGGACCCGCCGGTCAGCTCCAGGGCGTCCAGGTGCCCGTCGGCCTGCACCATCCGGGCGAACGGGATCGACTCGTCGAGGTCGAACCCGCCGCGTACGCCGTCGCTCATGTTCATCTTGGCGATGACGGCCACGTCGTCGCCGACTGCCTCCTTGACGGCGGCCAGGATCCGGCGCGGGAACTCGGCGCGGTTGGCCAGCGCGCCGCCGAACTCGTCCCGGCGCCGGTTGAGCTTCGGCGACAGGAACGATCCGGCGAGGTAGGTGTGGCCCAGGTGCACCTCGACGGCGTCGAAGCCCACCTCGCGCGCCGCCGCGGCGGCGCTGCCGTGTGCGGCCACGATGCGGCGGATGTCGTCGTGCGTCGCGGCGCGGTCGAAGCCCATCGCCAGGGGGTTGAACCGCGCCGACGAGGCGAGCGAGGGCAGCCCGTTCGAGCGGGAGTTCGCCACCGGCCCGGCGTGGCCGATCTGGGCGCTGACCTTGGCGCCGGTGGCGTGCACCGCCTCGGTCAGCCGGAGCAGCCCGGGCAGCGCCTCGGGCCGCCAGTAGATCTGGCCGCGTTCGGTGCGCCCCTCGGGCGCGACGGCGAGGTAGGCGACGGTCGTCATGCCGACGCCGCCGCGGCCCACGGCGGTGTGGTACTCGATCAGGCGGTCGGTGACCAGGGCGTCCGGGGTCGCCCCCTCGAAGGTCGCGGACTTGATGACGCGGTTGCGCAGGCGCACCGGACCGAGGGTGGCGGGGGCGAGCGGGTCGGGAATCGGGCGCGTGGTGGTCACGGGGCTTCCTCGGGTGTGGTGATGCGGATGTCCAGCCGGCGCAGCAGGGCGTCGACGGCGTTAGCGGGCGAGCCGTCGGGGCCGCCGCGGGCCCAGTCGTACAGCGCGCCCTGGGCCGCCTCGCGGTACGCGGCGGCGACGGCCTGGTAGATCGCCGTCGGCGCTCCCGGTCGGCGCCGGGCGATCTCCCGGGCGAGGGCCTCGGTCCAGGGCGCGTAGGCGCGGGCGGAGGCTTCCGCCAGTTCGGGCTCCTCGGCGACGACCCGCATCCAGTACCCGCCCGCGCTGAGCACGAGCGCGTCGTCGGAGACGGAGGCGACCACCGCGGCGCGCAGCGCGTCCGACAGCGGGATGTCCAGGGGCAGCGTGCGGAACGCCTCGGACAGCCGCCGGGTGGCGGCGGGCACCCCCACCCAGGCGAGGGCGGCCTTGGACGGGAAGTGCCGCATCAGGGTGCGGGCGCTGATGCCGGTGGCCGCGGAGATGTCGTCCCAGCCGGTGGCGCCGTAGCCGCGCTCCGCCCAGAGCCGCAGGGCCGCGGTGCCGACCGCTTCGGGATCGAGCACCGTGGGCCGGCCACGTCGGCGCCGCGCGGGCAGGTTGTCCGAGGCCATGTGACCAGTGAAGCATTTTTGGCAGGAAGCGTCAATAATCGGCGGCAGGCCGACGCCGCTGCGTGACGAAGACGAACTCCCGACCGGGGCGGTCAGGCGCCTCCCGCACGTCGAGCACCCGGAATCCGGCGGCGGTCAGGCTCGACTCGACCTCGTCGCGGTCGCGGAACCGCAGCGTCGAGTCCGACGTGACCACCGCCCCGTCGGTCAGGAACCGGTAGGTGAAGCGGAAGGAGACGAACGGCAGGTCGACCGCGGTGACCCGAAGACGCCGCTCCACCCGCCCGACGCCCGGGACAGACCGGACGACCGGGCCGGTGTCAGTCGCCCATTCCTCCCAGGCGCGGTGTTCGGGACGCCGGGTCTCGAAGACGAGATGCCCCTGCGGCCGGAGCGCGGCGTGGATGCCCTGGAGCGTCCGCCCCCAGTCGGCGTCGGTCAGGAAGACCTGCGCCACGTTCCCGGTCATCGTGGCGAGGTCGGCGTCGAGCGCGGGCAGCGCCGTGGCGTCGCCGTGGATCCAGTGGACCGCGCCGGCCCCGTCCTTGGCCCGCGCGACGTCGAGGGACGCCTCGGCCGGGTCGACGCCGACGACCGTGTGCCCGTGCCGGGCCAGGAGGACCGACAGCGACCCCGTCCCGCAGCCCACGTCGAGCACCGTGCGCGCGCCCAACGCCCTGGCGAGCGCGAGGTGGGCGGCCAGGTCGTCCCGGTCGCCGTCGAACGCGTCGTAGACCGGCGCGAGGCGCGGATGGGCGAAGGTCGCATCGGGCATCGGGCGACCCTACTTCGGCCTGTGACACGTATCATCTGTATTACGTGACAGGAGGACCGCGATGAGGTTGAACAGCAAGGGGCAGGTGACCATCCCGGCTGAGCTGCGTGCGCGGCACAACCTGCACGAGGGCGACGAGGTGGACGTGATCGAGGAGGGCGGCGCCCTGCGCATCGTGCGCGTCGAGGACGCGGAAACCCGTGGGCGACGCCTGGTCCGGCGCATGCGTGGACGAGGCGCTGCTCGAGAGGTCGAGGGCATGTCGACAGATGAGCTGATGGAACTGCTCCGTGGCGAGTGAGCGGGTCCGGGCCGTGGCGGGCCGAGCCACCGACACGGTCGCGACCCTCGTCGATACGAATGTCCTGCTGGACATCTTCACCGACGACCCGAAGTGGGCAGACTGGTCCGGCGACGCCCTGGCCGCTTCCCGTGATGCCGGCCTCCTGGTGATCAACCCGATCGTCTACGCCGAGGTGTCCGTGCGCTTCGCCCGCGTGGAGGACCTCGATGACGCGCTGCCGGCCACCGACTTCCTCCGCGAGGAACTGCCCTACCCGGCCGGTTTCCTGGCCGGCAAGGCGTACGCGCGGCACCGGTCGCGTGGGGATGCCAAGCGTTCGCCGATCGCCGACTTCTACATCGGCGCTCACGCAGCGGTCTGCCGCTACCGGCTGCTGACCCGCGACAGCAGCCGCTACCGCAGTTACTTTCCCGGATTGACCCTCATCGCGCCCGACGATTGATGTTCCGCCAGGGCCGTCAGCCGAGGTCGTGCTCGACCGGTGTGGTGTTGAGGACCCAGGCGAGCGGCATGGTGGCCCGTACGTCGTAACGCGAGCCGTTCAGGCGGTGCATCGTGACGGTCTGCGCCGGGTCCTGCTCGACGACCCAGTACTGCGGGATGCCCGCTCCCGCATATTCGCCGCGCTTGGTCACCGTGTCGATGCCCTCGGAGCCGGGCGAGACGATCTCGACCACGAGAAGCACGTCGCCCGGTGGCAGCCACACGCCGTCGGCCTGCGTCTTGCTCCACACCACGAGGTCGGGGATGCGTCCACCGACGCCGCCGTGCCGGCCCGGGATGCGCAGCCCGACTGCCTGGGCGACGTGATCCGCCGGTACGCCGCCCTGGGCGAGCCACACCATGAGCCGGGTCGCGATGATCGCATGGGCGTATCCCGGCGGCGGCATGATCGAGAGAACTCCCTCAGGGCTGATCTCGTATCGATGGTGCTCGTCCGCGGCCATCATCGCGGTCAGGTCGTCGAGCGACACGGTCGACGGCATGGATCTGCCCACCGCCTCCGCGCTCATGCCGGAATCGTACCGGGCCGAGCGCGCTCGCGGCCGACACGGACGCGCCGGACGGTGTGCGGCGTGCCGCAGTCCGGGCCGGGCCGTCGTCTCGGGCGGACTGTCAAGAAGGTGCCCTTCCTCTACCGCAGGCGTTAAGAAGGTGCCCTTCCTTACACCCCCACCGAGCGGTAGACCTCGAGCGTCTGGCGGGCGATCGCGTCCCAGGAAAAGTGCTCCACCGCGCGCCGCCGCCCGGCCGCCCCGAACGCGGCGATCCGCTCCGGGTCGGCCAGCAACTCGTTCATGCGCGCGGCCAGGTCGGCCACGAAACGCTCCGGGTCCAGCGGCGTGCCGGACCCGTCACCGGCCTGCTCGATCGGCACCAGCAGTCCGGTCTCGCCGTCGGCCACCACCTCCGGGATGCCGCCCGTGGCGGTCGCCACCACCGCCGTCTCGCAGGCCATCGCCTCCAGGTTGACGATGCCCATCGGCTCGTACACGGACGGGCAGACGAAGATCGTGGCGTGGGTGAGCACCTGGATCACCTCGTGCTTGGGCAGCATCGCCGCCACCCAGACGACCCCCGACCGCTTCGCGCGCAGCTCGGCGGCCAGCTCCTCGACCTCCGCGCCGATCTCCGGCGTGTCAGGTGCGCCGGCCAGCAGCACCAGCTGGACGTCGGCGGGCAGCTCGCGGGCGGCGCGCAGCAGGTACGGCAGGCCCTTCTGCTTGGTGATCCGCCCGACGTAGACCACGCTGGGCCGGGACGGGTCGATGCCGAGCCGGTCGAGCACGTCGGTGTTCCGGTCCGGGGCGTACTGCGCGGTGTCGATGCCGTTGTAGACCACGCGGACCCGGTCCGGGTTAACCGCCGGGTACGCGGTGAGCACGTCGCGGCGCATCCCCGCGCTCACCGCGATGATCGCGTCGGCGGCCTCGAACGCGGTCCGCTCGCACCAGGAGGAGAGCGCGTACCCGCCGCCGAGCTGCTCGGCCTTCCACGGGCGCAGCGGCTCCAGACTGTGCGCGGTGACCACGTGCGGCACCCCGTGCAGCAGCTTCGCGGTGTGCCCGGCCAGGTTGGCGTACCAGGTGTGGCTGTGCACCACGTCGGTACCGGCCGTGCCGGCGGCCATCTCCAGGTCGACGCCCATGACCCGCAGCGCGGCGTTCGCGCCGGCCAACGCGGCCGGCTCGGCGTACGCGGTGACGCCGGGTTCGTCGCGCGGCGCGCCGAAGCAGTGCACCCGCACGTCGGCGAGCCGGCGCAGCTCGCGGGCGAGGTATTCCACGTGCACGCCGGCGCCGCCGTACACCTCCGGCGGGTACTCGCGGGTGAGCAGGTCGACGCGCATCGGTGCCATGCCCGCACCCTAGTGCAGAGCGGCGTGTCGCACGCGGTGCGCAAGTGTGGGCGTCCGAGTGGTGAAGTCGGTTCCGGGTCGTTAGCGTCTGAGCATGGCTGCCAAGGTGCTCGCGATCGTCCTGGCCGGCGGGGAGGGCAAGCGCCTGATGCCCCTGACGACCGACCGGGCGAAGCCCGCCGTCCCCTTCGGCGGGATGTACCGCATGGTCGACTTCGTCCTGTCCAACCTGGCGAACGCCGGCTTCCTCAAGATCGTCGTGCTGACCCAGTACAAGTCGCACTCGCTGGACCGGCACATCACCAAGACCTGGCGGATGTCGACGCTGCTCGGCAACTACGTCACGCCGGTGCCGGCGCAGCAGCGCCGCGGCCCGTGGTGGTTCGCCGGCTCGGCCGACGCGATCTACCAGAGCTTCAACCTGATCAACGACGAGCAGCCCGACTACGTGATCGTCTTCGGCGCCGACCACATCTACCGGATGGACCCCCGGCAGATGGTCGACGACCACATCGCCTCCGGCGCCGGGGTGACGGTCGCCGGCATCCGGCAGCCGCTGTCGATGGCCGACCAGTTCGGCGTGATCGAGGTCGGCGAGGACGGCAAGCGCATCCGCGCGTTCCGGGAGAAGCCCACCGACGCGGTGGGGCTGCCCGACGCGCCGGACCAGATCTACGCCTCGATGGGCAACTATGTGTTCACCACGAAGGCGCTGTGCGAGGCGGTCGAGCGCGACGCGGCGGACAAGACCAGCAAGCACGACATGGGCGGCAGCATCATCCCGATGCTGGTCGAGCGCGGCGAGGCGAACGTCTACGACTTCAAGGACAACGAGGTGCCGGGCAGCACCGACCGGGACCGCGGCTACTGGCGGGACGTGGGGACGCTCGACTCGTTCTACGACGCGCACATGGATCTGATCAACGTGCACCCGGTGTTCAACCTCTACAACTTCGAGTGGCCGATCTACACCGAGCAGCCGCCGTACCCGCCGGCCAAGTTCGTGCACGCCTGGGGCGAGCGGGTCGGCCGTGCGGTCAGCTCGATGGTGTCGCCCGGCTCGGTGATCTCCGGCTCGCTGGTGGAGAACTCGATCGTGTCGCCGAAGGTGAAGGTCCACTCCTGGGCGCACGTCGACGGCGCCGTGCTGATGGAGGGTGTCCAGATCGGCCGCCACGCGGTCGTCCGGCGCGCGATCCTGGACAAGAACGTCCACGTCCCGGAGGGCGCCGAGATCGGCGTCGACCTGGAGAAGGACCGCCAGCGCTACACCGTGTCCGACAACGGCATCGTCGTGATCGGCAAGGGCCAGCGCGTCGAGCCCTGAGCAGCACCACCGCAACCCGAGGAGGATCCCGCAGTGGCCCACCCCCGTGCCGGCCAGCCCGCGCAGCCCGACGATCTGGTCGACGTGCCCCGGCTGGTCACCGCCTACTACGCCGAGCACCCGGACCCGGACGACCCGGCGCAGCAGGTCTCCTTCGGCACCTCCGGGCACCGCGGGTCCAGCCTGCGCCACGCGTTCAACTCCGACCACATCCTCGCCGTCACCCAGGCGCTCTGCGACTACCGGCGCGAGCAGGGCCTCGACGGGCCGCTGTTCCTCGGCCGGGACACCCACGCGCTCTCCGCGCCGGCCGAGGCCGACGCGCTGGAGGTGCTCGCCGCCAACGGCGTCACCGTGCTGCGCGACAGCCGCGACGGCTACACCCCGACGCCCGCCGTCTCGCACGCCATCCTCACCCACAACCGGGGCCGCACCAGCGGCCTCGCCGACGGCATCGTGATCACCCCGTCGCACAACCCGCCGTCCGACGGCGGCTTCAAGTACAACCCCACGCACGGCGGGCCCGCCGACACCGACGCCACGAAGTGGATCCAGGACCGCGCGAACGCGATCCTCGCCGCCGGGCTCAAGGAGGTGAGACGCATCCCGTACGCGCGGGCGCGCGCCGCCGACACCACCGGGGGGTACGACTTCCTCGCCCGGTACGTCGACGACCTGCCCGCCGCGCTGGACATCGACGCGATCCGCGACGCCGGGGTGCGCATCGGCGCGGACCCGATGGGCGGGGCGAGCGTGGCGTACTGGGGGGAGATCGCCGACCGGCACCGCCTCGACCTGACGGTGATCAACCCGCTGGTGGACCCGACGTGGCGGTTCATGACGCTCGACGGCGACGGCAAGATCCGGATGGACTGCTCGTCACCGAACGCGATGGCCTCGCTGATCGCCGCCCGGGACGACTACGCGGTCTCCACCGGCAACGACGCCGACGCCGACCGGCACGGCATCGTCACGCCCGACGGCGGCCTGATGAACCCCAACCACTACCTGGCCGTGGCGATCGGCCACCTGTTCCGTACCCGGGAGCAGTGGGGCCCGGCCGCGGCGGTGGGCAAGACGCTCGTCTCCTCCTCGATGATCGACCGGGTCGCGGCCGACCTCGGCCGCCCGCTGCTGGAGGTCCCGGTCGGGTTCAAGTGGTTCGTGCCCGGCCTGCTCGACGGCGCCGTCGGCTTCGGCGGCGAGGAGAGCGCCGGCGCGTCGTTCCTGCGCCGCGACGGCGGCACCTGGACCACCGACAAGGACGGCATCCTGCTCTGCCTGCTCGCCGCCGAGATCATCGCCACCACCGGGCGTACGCCCAGCGAGCACTGGGCCGAGCTGGCCGACCGCTTCGGCGCGCCCGCGTACGCCCGCATCGACGCCCCGGCCGGGCGCGAGGAGAAGGCGGTCCTGGCGAAGCTCTCGCCGGAGCAGGTCACCGCCACCGAGCTGGCCGGTGAGCCGATCACCGCGATCCTCACCACCGCGCCCGGCAACGGCGCCGCGATCGGCGGCCTCAAGGTGACCACCGAGTCGGGCTGGTTCGCCGCCCGCCCGTCCGGCACCGAGGACGTCTACAAGATCTACGCCGAGTCGTTCCAGGGTCCGGAGCACCTGGCCCGGATCCAGGAGGAGGCCAAGGCGCTCGTCGACGGGGTGCTCGGGGCGTCCTGACGGTCACCGGGGCGGGGGCAGCTCCCGGCGGTTGAGCTGCTCCCGCAACCCGTCCGGCAACAGCTCGCGCAGCTGGTCCGGCAGCAGCGGCGTGCCCAGCAGGCTCAACTTGAGCTGGTTGCGCTCCTGGTAGCGGCGCGGGTCGAGGCGGACCACCCGGCCGGCGTCCTTGACGTACCGGATGTGCACCGAGCCCTCGGTCGCCGCCTGCCGGATCAGCAGCCCGTCCATCTCCACCGCCACCGGCGCCGAGTCCGCGCGCAGCTCCAGGTGCACCGTCTCGTGCGCGGAGAGCAGCACCGAGCGGGAGATCCCGGCCATCGGCGCCGACGGCGTCACCACCATCGCCTCCGTGGCCGGTGAGATCAACGGGCCGCCGGCGGCGTAGCTGTACGCGGTCGAGCCGGTCGGCGTGCTCACCACCAGCGCGTCGCAGCGGTAGTAGCCGTACCGCTGGCCGTCCACCGCCAGGGTGGCCGTGACGAACCCGGCGCCGGGCTGCCGGACCAGGGCGATGTCGTTGAACGCCACCACGTCGTCGCCGCAGACGTCGCAGGCCAGGCAGGCGTGCGACTCGACGGTGAAGTCGTGCTCCACCAGCCGTTCCAGCGCCCGGGGCAGGTCCGGCGGCTCCACCTCGACCAGGAAGCCGACCCGGCCCAGGTGGACGCCGAGCACCGGCTTCGGGTCGCGTACGGCCATCCGCAGCGCGCCCAGCATGGTGCCGTCGCCGCCGATGCTGATCAGCGCGGCGCAGCGGTCGGCCAGCTCGTCCGCGGCGACCGCCTCCACCGCGGCCGGCACGCGCGTACGGTCCTCGGCGCGTACGGCGAGGGTGATCCGGTGCCGGGCCGCCCAGTCCACGATGATCCGCACCACCTCGGAGACGTCCCGGGTGGGGTGCAGCACCAGCCCCAGCACATCTCCCGCCACCGGTACAGCTCATCACAGCGGCGCGCGGCGGCGGGCCCACCCGCGGGCGCGAAGCCGGGGAAACGCCCCCGAACAGGTGATTTCCGTACCCCCGGGTGGGTCCGGTTCGTTGGACGCGAGGTAGGGCGGGGGAACGAGTGGAGAGTCGATGCATGTCGTGATCATGGCGGGCGGCGCGGGAGTACGGCTGCGTCCCTACACCTCCACCCTGCCCAAGCCGCTCGTGCCCATCGGCGAGAGCTACGCGATCCTCGAGATCGTCCTGCGGCAGCTCGCCGATCGCGGCTTCACCCACGTCACCCTGGCGATCAACCACCTGGGCGCGTTGATCCGGGCCTTCGTCGGCGACGGCTCCCGGTTCGGCCTGGCGGTCGACTACGTCGAGGAGGACCGGCCGCTGTCGACCATCGGCCCGCTCTTCGGCATCCGGCACCGGCTGCCCGAGCACTTCCTGGTGATGAACGGCGACGTGCTCACCGACCTCGACTACGCCGACCTCCTGGCCACCCACGCGCGGTCGGGCGCGCCGCTGACGGTGGCCACCTACCGGCGTACCGTCAAGATCGACTTCGGGGTTCTTGAACTGGCCGGCGACAAGATCACATCTTTCTCCGAGAAGCCGGTCCTGCACTACCGGGTGAGCATGGGCGTCTACGGACTCTCCCGCAGCACCATCGCCCGCTACCCGGTCGGGCAGCCGTTCGGGTTCGACCAGCTGGTGCTCGACCTGCTGGGGCGGGGCGAACCACCGGCCGGCTACGAGTTCGACGGCTACTGGCTGGACATCGGCCGCCCCGAGGACTACGACGAGGCCAACCGGTGCTTCGCCGAGGTCCGGGACCTGCTCCTGCCCGCCGGCACCCCGGCCGGGGCATGATGCGCGTACTCCTCTTCGGCGCCTCCGGCTTCATCGGCGCGCACGTACGACGGGAGCTGGCCGCCACGGCGGACCTCACGTGCCCGTCGCGCGACGAGTGCGAACTGGTCACCGCGGCGCCGGAGACGCTGCGTGCGCTGCTCGACACCGTCCGGCCGGATGCGGTGGTCAACTGTGCCGGCGCGGTGAGCGGCACCGCCGAGGACCTCGTCCGGGCCAACACGCTGGTGACCGCCAAGCTGGTCGACGCCGTCGCCGTCGCCGCGCCCCGCGCCCGCCTGGTCCGCCTCGGCTCCGCCGCCGAGTACGGTCCCGTTCCGTTCGGCGCTGCGGCCGCCGAGGACCTGCCAGCGGCGCCGGTCAGTGCCTACGGCGTGAGTCAGGCCGCGGCGACCCGCCTCACGGAGCTGTCGGCCGCAGCCGGCCGGGTGGACGCGGTAGTGCTCCGGGTGTTCAACCCCGTCGGTCCCGGCATGCCCCGCACGACGCTGCTCGGCCGGGTGGCGGCGCTGCTGTCGCGCCTCGCGCCCGGCGAGGACCTGCGCACCGGCCCGCTGGACGCGTACCGGGACTTCGTGGACGTGCGGGACGTGGCCGCCGCGGTCGGGCGGGCGGTGACCGTCACGGCGCCGCGAGCCCGTGTCCTCAACGTGGCGAGCGGCCGGGCGGTGCCCGTGCGCGACGCCGTCCACCTGCTGGTCACGGCGGCCGGCCGGCCGGTCCGCGTCCGGGAGGACCATGCGCCGTCCCCCCGCTCCGCCGACGTGGGCTGGATGCGCGCCGACGTCGGCCTGGCCGCCTCGGTCCTGGGGTGGACGCCCGAACACGACCTGTACGACTCGGTCGGCGCGCTGTGGAGCCAGGCGGCTCCGGCGGCTGCGCCGGCTCGTTGAGCCGACCCGGTACCGGTACGGCCGGACCGGTGAAGAGGAGGAGCGAATCATGACCGCACAGTCGTCCGACGGGCCGGTGGTGGTGACCGGAGCCGGTGGCTTCATCGGCTCCCACCTGGTGGAGGCCCTCGTCGCCGCGGGCCACCCGGTACGCGCCCTCGTGCGCTACAACGGCGCCGGATCGCACGGCTGGCTGGACACCTTCGGCCCGGACCAGTTGGCCGGCGTCGAGGTCGTCGCGGGGGACATCCGCGACCGGGGGATGGTGCAGCGGCTTGTCGACGGCGCCTCCACCGTCTATCACCTGGCCGCGCTGGGTGGCATCCCGTACTCGTATCTCGCGCCGCAGTCCTACGTGGACACCAACATCACCGGCACGCTCAACGTGCTGGAGAGCGCGCGGACGGCCGGCGTCGGCCGGGTCGTGGTCACCTCTACGAGCGAGGTGTACGGGACGGCCACCACGGTCCCGATGACCGAGCAGCACCGGTTGCGCGGGCAGTCGCCGTACTCCGCCTCCAAGATCGGCGCGGACAAGCTGGCCGAGAGCTACCACCTCAGTTTCGGCCTGCCGGTGGTCACGCTGCGGCCGTTCAACACGTACGGCCCCCGGCAGTCCACCCGGGCGGTCATCCCCACCATCATCAGCCAGCTGGCGAAGGAGGACGGGGTGATCCGGCTGGGCGCGCTGCGTACCACCCGGGACCTCCTCTACGTGACGGACACCGTGGCCGCGTTCCAGGCCGTCGGCACGGCACCCGACGACGCTGTGGTGGGCGGCGTGTTCCAGGCCGCGACGGGCCGGGAGACCTCGGTCGGCGACCTGGTCCGCAAGATCGCCGCGATGTTCGGCGCCCAGCCGGAGGTGGTGGTCACCGAGTCCCGGCTCCGCCCGGCGGAGTCCGAGGTGGAACGCCTGCTCGGCGACGCCGGCCTGCTCCGGTCGCGGACCGGGTGGCAGCCCGTCACGAGCATCGACGAGGGGCTGAAGGCGACAGTCGAGTGGTTCCTCGATCCGGCCAATCTCGCGCGTTACCGCTCCGACCGGGCGGTGTGACGGGTTCCAAGCTCGGTGCCGCAGGAGGCTCGAACGTGATGGTGATGCAGGACAGCCGCCGGTCGTCGGCGATCGGCACGGTCCGCGGCCCCGGTGGGCCCGCAGGACCGGAGACACCGGTACGGCGCACGGGTGGTGTCGTCTCGACGGTGCTGCGCGCCACCGCCGTGGTGCTGGTGCTCAACTTCGACCAGTTCCCGCGCATGGTCGGCCGCGGGTTCCTGATCGCCGCAGTGGTGCTCGCGGTCCCGTTGCTCCTGCACGAGCTGCTCCGTCCGGCCTCGCGGTCCCGGACAGTGATCTTCTGGACCCTCGTGGTCTTCGGCGTCCTCGCCTTGCCGGGAATCCTGCACCCGCCGGAGACGGACTACGGCCGGCAGAAGTTCCTGCTGCTCATGACGCTGACCGTGTTCGCCACGGCGGCGGTGGCGGTGCTGCGCGGGCGGCGTGACGTCGAGATGTTCGCCGCCGTCTTCGTCCTGTCGGGGGTGGTGCTCGCGATCGCCACGCTCAACGGTGATCCGCAGGACGGCCGGGCCGACGGCTTCGGCTCCAACCCGATCTGGCTGGCCCGGGCAATCGGCGGTGCGCTCGTCGCTCTCACCTGGCTCTATCTGCGCAAACGGGTGGCGGCGTGGTGGGCGGCGGGCCTGGCGGTGCTGCTCGGCCTCGGTCTTCTGGCGACCGGCTCCCGGGGACCGCTGCTGGCCACTGTGGTGGCCCTCTTCATCCTGGTGCTGGCCGGGTTCCGCCTGAAGATCCGGCGGGGCCGGCGTGAGTGGGTAGGTCTGGGCCTGATGGGCGGCCTGGTGCTCGCCGTCATCGCCCTGCCGTCGCTGCTGCCGCCCCGGGTGTACGCGCTCCTGGTCGATCCGAGCGAGGAGATGTTCGGCACCGCCCGAGCGGAGATGCGGGAGGTCAGCGTGCCGATGATCGCCGAGAATCCGGGCGGCGTCGGCTACGGCAACTGGGGCGACTACTCCGGCATGCTCGTGCACAACTATCCGCACAACCTGTGGCTGGAGCTGCCGGCCGAGGCGGGCTGGCTGGTGGGCGGGGCCTTCATCTTGGCCACCGTGGTCGTCGCGGCGGGGCTCTGGCGCGCAACCAGGCGTGATCCGGTGGCTGGGTTCGTCCTGGCCGTGCTGGCCTTCAACGTGGTGGCGGTGTCGACGTCCGGGGACGTGAACGCCGGTCGTCCGCTCTTCGCCGCGTTGGCCCTCGGCGTGCTCGTGCTGGCCGGGGCGACACTGCCCGCCGGGGTACGGGCTCGCGGCGGGCGGACGCGGCCGGTCGACCGCCCGGGGGTCGCTGGGTGAGGTGGCGGGCGCGGCTCGCCATGTCGAGCGGGCGGCGCGGAGTGCTCGGCATCGCCGCCGGGTCGGCCGGCGGTCAACTGCTGGCGCTGGCCGCGGTCCCGTTGCTCGCGAGGCTCTACCGCCCGGCTGACTTCGGCGTGCTCGCCGTGGTCGCCGCGCTCGTGCTCACAGTGGGCACGGTGGCCGCGCTCCGGTTCGAGATGGCCGTTCCGCTTCCCGAGCGGGAGGAGGACGCACGCGCGCTGGTGCGGCTCGGCCTCGTCGCGGCCGCCGGCACGGCGATCCTGGCATCGGCGGTCGTCCTGCTGGCGGGGGACCGGGCGGCGCTCTGGTTCGGTCAGCCCGAACTGGCCCGCTGGCTCTGGGTGGTGCCGCCCTCCGCCGCCGCGATGGGTGTCGTCCTCGTGCTGAACCAGTTCGCGGTGCGGCACCGTCGTTACGGCGCGATCGGCCGGCGCAACCTCTTCCAGTCCGTGGCGGTGGTGGTCACCCAGATCGTGGCCGGAGTGGCGGGACTTCGCCCCGGTGGCCTGGCGCTCGGCTTCGGGTTCGGTCAGGTCGCGGCCGCCGCGGTCCTGCTCCGGGACGCCCGTCGGCGCGGCGCGACCGCCCGGGCCGGCCGGCGGCCGCCACGCCTGCTGGCGGTCGCACGCCGGTACCGGCGGTTCCCGTTCCTCCTGGCCCCGTCCGGTCTGCTCAACGTCCTCGGCACGCAGTTGCCGGTGCTGCTCATCGCCTACTGGTACGGCTCGGCGGTGGCCGGCTGGCTGGGACTGACCCAGCGGGTGCTCGCCATGCCCGCCGCGCTCGTGGCGTCCGCGGTGGCCCAGGTCTACCTGGGGGAGATCGCCCGGATCGCCAGGGAGCAGCCCCGGAGCGGCCGGCGCGCGTTTCTGCGCGCCAGCCGGAGGCTGGCGCTGGTCGCCGGTCCCGGCGCGCTCCTCGTGGTGGTCGGCGCGCCCGCGGCCTTCAGCCTGGTCTTCGGCGCGCAGTGGCACAGCAGCGGCGCCTATGCCCAGGCCCTGGCCGTCTTCATGGCGGCGCAACTCGTGGTCTCTCCGCTGTCGCAGACGCTTGTCGTGTTCGAACGACAGGGTCTTCAGCTCGCCTGGGACGCGGGCCGCGTCGCGCTGGTGGCGGGAGCCGTGTCCGTGGTGGCTCTGGTCGGCGGGTCACCGCTGACCGCGGTGTGGGCGTTCGGGGTGTCCGGCGCGCTGGCGTACGGCGTCGGGTGGCTGATGTCGCTGCGGGTCGTGACGGCGGCCGGCCGGGACCGCGGTCGTCCCCGCCCCGCGCCGCAACTCGTGTCGCAGGGGTGAGGCGTTCGACACCTTTCGTCATTTCTTGTCCGGGAAGAAATCGTTTATCCCTGCATGACGAACGACCTGCATCCGGAGCCGGCACCGCGCCTGCTGATCGTCTCGTACCACTTCCCACCGGCGGAGACCGTCGGCGCCCGCCGTCCCGCGGCCCTCGCGGCGTTCGCGGCACGACAGGGGTGGGACGTCCGGGTACTGACAGCGGTCGGGGCGAACCAGGGCACGGTTCCCGTCCCGGTGCCCGAGGAGCACCTGATCCGGGTCGCGCCGTCACCACGGCTGCCACGGCCCGGCCGAGGCGGGGGCGGCGCGGTGACCGGCGGCGGAACAGCGTCGCCATCCCGGCTCCGGCGGATCCGCGCCGGCGCCGATCGCCTCCTGGTGAAGGTCGGCATGGAGCTGTTGCTGCCGGACCCGCAGCTCAACTGGATCCGTCCACCGGCGCGCACCTTCGACCGGGCCGCCGCGGGCTGGCGCCCGGACGTCATCCTGGCGTCCGGCCCGCCCTTCTCCGGGTTCGTGGTGGCCGCGACGCTCGCCCGGCGGTTCCGGGCGCCCTGGGTCGCGGACTACCGGGATCTGTGGTCGGTCGGCAACGACCACTGGGTCCGGACAGCGCTACGCCGAGCGGTCGACAAGAGGCTGGAGCGGCGAGTGCTGCGGACGGTCGCGGCGTGCGTGACGGTCTCGGAGCCGCTGGCCGACACGATCCACCACACGTTCGGGGTGCGGACGCGTGTGGTGATGAACGGCATCGACCGTCGGCCGGTGCCGGCGGAGTCCGCCGCGACTCCCGCTGGCGTCGATGCGTCGGGGGCCACTCTGACGCTCGCACACACCGGTTACATCTATCCGGGCAGGCGTGACCCGGGCCCGCTCGTCGACGCGATCGCCCTGCTCGGCGCGGACGCCGCTCGGGTGCATGTGATCTTCGCGGGGGAGGACCACGGCATCACCCGCGCCGCCGCCGAGCGGGCCGGCGTGGCCGACTCCGTCACGCTGCTCGGCCCGGTCTCGCCGGAGAAGTCGTGGCGGATCCAGGCCGACGCGGACGCGCTGGTCCTGCTCATGTGGAACGATCCGCGGGACGCCGGCACGATGACCGGCAAGATCTTCGACTATCTCCAGGCCCGCCGCCCCGTCCTGCTGCTCGGTTACGAGAACGGCGTGGCCGCACGCCTGCTGCGCGAACGCGGCGCGGGCGTCGTGGCGAACGACCCGGCCGCGATCGCGTCCCAGTTGCGGGAGTGGCTGGCCGTGAAGGAGCGGACCGGGCGGGTGCCGGCCGTGCCGGCCACCGCGCTGGACGGACTGTTCCGGGAGGATCAGCTCGGCCGCTACCTCGACATCCTCCGGGACGCCGCCGGACGTCAGCGGACGGGACGACGAGCAGGCCCGCCCGGTCCGGCGGCGGTCTCGGCGACGGTCCGGTAGAACGACGCCCGGCGGGCGTCCAGCGTCTCGGCGGAGAAGTCATGTGCCCGGCGCAGGTTGCGGGCCGAGGCGTCCGCGAGCCGGCGCGGGTCGGCCAGCATCGCGGTGACGGCGGCGGCCAGAGCGGCCGGGTCGTCGGGTGGAACCAGGCACTCCGGATCGAGCAACTCCGGGATGCCCCCGGCGGTCGAACCGATCGCCGGAAGCGCCCGGGCCATCGCCTCGATGAGCGCCCGGGGCAGGCCCTCGGTGCGGGACGGCATCACGAACAGGTCGGCCGCGTCCAGTTGGCGGCGGACCGCGTCGGCGTCGGGCAGCGGACCGGTGAACCTCAGCCGGTCGGCCACTCCCGACCGGTCGGCCAACCGCTCCAGGTGGGGGCGGTAGGCGCCCACGCCGACATGCACGAGCCGAGCCCGGGGACCGTCGGCGGGCATCAGCGCCAACGCGGAGATGAGCGTGTCGATCCCCTTGTAGAGCTGTTCGAGCGAGCCGACGGAAACCACTGTCGCCTCGTCCGGGAGCCGCCGGACCGGCCGGGCCCGCGGCACGAACGCCGCCGGCGGCAGGTCGACGCTGGAGATGCCGGCCGTGGGCGTGGTCGGCAACGTGGGATACCTGCGTTGCAGGCGCCGTTCCGTCTCGTACGCCACCGCGGCGGCCTCGCGGCACTGCCCGCGCAGCGTCCGGGTGGACAGCGTGCGCAGCAGCGGCCGCAGCGGATGCCGGACGACTCCCGGGGCGAGCACGTCGTACGGATCGCCGATCACTTCGAGCGCGTACGGGAGCCGCGCCCGGCTACGCGCCCGGGCCAGCAGTGAGCCGATCGGTGACGGTACCCGGAGCACCACGGCGTCCGCTGGTTCCGCAGCGGCGCTCACCGCCTCGGCGATCGCCCGCCGCCCGAGCAGGTAACCCCGGGGCCCGACGTAGTACGGCAACGCCCACACCTCGACGCCGTCCCCGTCGACCCGGGCCGCGGCCTCCGGCCGTCGGTCGACGTCCCGGACCCGGGCGGCGACGCGCACCCGGTCGAAGGCGACCAGGTAGCGTCGCCAGATCGAGTTGTCCGGCCCGGCCTCGACCCACACCGCGCCGTCGGGAGTCCGGGTGAAGCGGGACTCGGACGTCACCACGACCCGCATCAGGATCTCCCACCGGTGCGGCAGACGGCCTCCACCACGTCGGCGACGTCGGCGGCCGCCACCTGGTTGTCGAAGTGCCGCAGGGCGAACTGCTGGGCCCGCTCACCGCGCAGGCGGAGCCGTCCGTCGGTGAACTCCCGGTGGGCCTGCTCCAGTCCGGCGACCAGCGCGGCCACATCGTTGCGCGGCACCACCCAGCCGGTCGTCTCGTCGACCGTCTCGGGCAGACCGCCGGCGTCGCTGACGATGCTGGGCACCCCGGTGGCTCCCGCCTCACAGGCGGCGCCGTGTCCCTCGGACAGCGAGGGACTGACGCTCACGTCGGCGGCACGGTAGCAGGCCCGGACGTCCGACACCGACGTCAACCACGTCACGCTCGGATCGCGGTCGACCCCGAAACGGCCGATCAACTCGCGGCGGTGCGCCTCGCCGGCCGCCGAGAAACCGGCGCCCACCAGGAGCAGCCGGGCGTCCGGGTGGGCGGCGCGGAACTCGCGCCACGCCGCCAGCAGCACGTCGTGTCCCTTGATGCCGCGGCCCTGGTGGACCAGCTTCCGGGGTGGATAGACGTAGGCGACCATGATGACGACGAATGCATCCTCCTCGATGCCGAGTTCGGCGCGCGCCTTCGCCCGTACCTCCCGCCGGCCGGTCGAGCCCTCCAGGTCGGCGAAGTGCGCGGTCCGGGCGCCGTAGGTGACGACCGGGCGCCGGGACGCGGGACATCCGAGCGCGCCGTAGAGGCCGGAGGTGTGGCCGGTGCCGCAGATGGTGACGTGGTCGAGCCGCCACAACACCCGCTCGACCAGCTTGATCAGCGGAGACTCCAGGTACAGCGGCCCGGCCACCATGTGCACCCGCCGCAGCGGCATGCGTAGGCTCGCGAAGCGGGCGGCGAGCGCTGACGCGTACAGGTGGTACTTCAGGACGTCCGGGCGGATCCGGCCGATCAGGCGGCGCAGCCGCCACAGGTCCCGCAGCGTCGACGGGCGCGGCCGGAAGCGGAAGTCGAACGGCGAGTCGTGCACCTCGACACCTCGCTGCCGCAGCTCCCCGGTGAGCCGCCCGGTCTCGCGCGGCAGGATCGCCACGACCTCGTGCCCGCGGCGGCGGAGTTCCTCCACCTGCGGGACGATCCAGAGTCCACCCTGGTCGGTCTTGAGCAGGACGGCGATCCGCAGCGGGCGCGTGCCCGCGCCGGCCGTCACCGGGCGTCCAGGAACTGCTCGACGGCGCCGATGACCCGCGCCAGACGGCCGTCGTCCAGGACGGAGCCGCTGGGTAGCGTGAGGCCCTGGGCGAACAGGCGGTCCGAGGCGCCCGTCACGACCGATCGGCACCCGGCGAAAACCGGCTGCCGGTGCATCGGCTTCCACACGTGCCGGGTCTCGATGTCCCGCGCGGACAGGTGGGCCCCGAGTTCCGCCGCCGCCCACCCGGTCCGTTCGGGGTCGACCACGATGCTGGTCAGCCAGCAGTTCGAGCCTTCGTCCCCGTCCCCGAGCAGGCGGACCCCGGGCACGCCGGAGAACAGCTTGGCGTACCGTTCGCGCACCAGGCGGCGCCGGCGCATCATTCCGTCCAACCGGTGCAACTGGGCCCGGCCGAGTGCGGCGAGCAGATTGCTGAGCCGGTAGTTGTAACCCACGTCGACGTGCTCGTAGTGCGGCACGGGCTCGCGCGCCTGGGTGGCCAGGTGCCGGCAGCGGGCCAGCAACGCCTCGTCGTCGGAGAGCAGCATGCCCCCACCGGACGTTGTGATGATCTTGTTGCCGTTGAACGACAGCGCGCTGAGCCGCCCGAAGGAGGCGGCCGGACGCCCGCGGTAGGTCGCGCCGAGCGCCTGCGCGGCGTCCTCGACCACCGGCACGCCCGCCGCCTCGCACACCGGCAGCAGCGCGTCGTAGTCGGCGCAGGTGCCGAACATGTCCGCGATCAGTACCGCGGCGACCTTCTCGCCGGATCGGCGCAGCATGCCGAGCATCTCGGCGAGCGCTGCCACGTCCATGTTTCCGGTCGCCGGGTCGCAGTCGACGAAGACGGGTTCGGCGCCGGTGTAGACCGCGGCGTTGGCGGTGGCCGCGAACGTCATCGTCGGCGCCACCACCACGCTTCCCGGCCCGGCCCCCAGGGCGAGCAGGGCGAGGTGCAGCGCGGACGTGCCGGAGTTCAGGGCCAGCGCGCCGGCCGTCCCGACGCGGTCCGCGACCTCCCGCTCGAACGCCTCCACCTCGGGGCCGAGCGGCGCGACCCAACCGGAGCGGATCGCGCGGAGCACGTATGACTCCTCCAGGGGCCCGACGTCGGGCGGGGAAAGGTAGATCCGGCCGGTCATCGAGCCTCCGTCCCCGCAGCGGGATCACGGTCGTGGCAGCGAAGGGTCACGGACGGTAAAACGGGACAACCGGCAAGGAGTGATGGCGTACGCCGTGTTCGTGCCGAAAAGCACACGATCGTGCCGCGCGACGCCGTCGAGCCGGGAACCGCTGAGCCCGGGAACGAGTAGAGTTCGGCGGCCCCGCCAGGAATCAACGATCCGGGAGTCCCGAGTGCTGCACCTGAGGGTGATCGCGCCGCGCGACCAGTCGTCGGCGGTCGTGGAGCTGCTGGCCGCCGACCCCGGCGTCACGCACCTCGTGGTGCTGCCGGGCGCCGCCCGCCAGCCCGCGGGTGACTACGTCACCTGCGACGTGGTCCGGGAGAGCGCCGACGGCGTACTGAGCCGGCTCCAGGAACTCGGCGTCGAGGCGCACGGCGCGATCGCCACCAACGACGTCGAGCTGACCCTGTCCGAGGCGGCCGACCGGGCCGCCGAAGAAGCCCCCGGCCACGGGGAGGACGCCGTGGTGTGGGACGAGATCGCCGCGAAGACCGGCGAGCAGACGGTGCTCACCGGCACGTTCCTCGCCCTGATCGTGGTGGCCACCATGATCGCCGGAATCGGCGTGCTGCTGGACCAGCCCATCCTGATCGTCGGCGCGATGGTGGTCGGCCCCGAGTTCGGTCCGCTCGCCGCGCTCTGCGTGGCGTTGCTGCGGCGTCAGCCGCGCGTGGTCGGCCACTCGGTCAAGGCGCTGACGGTCGGTTTCCTCGTCGCCATGGCGGCCACCGCGCTGAGCACCTGGGCGCTCACCGCGGCCGGCCTGGTCGACCGGGACATGCTGCTGGCGGAACGGCCGATGACCGACTTCATCTGGCGTCCGGACGCGTTGTCCTGGGTGGTGGGCCTGCTCGCCGGCGTGGCCGGCATGCTGTCGCTGACCTCGAAGAAGTCCGGCTCGCTCGTGGGTGTGCTGATCTCGGTGACCACAGTGCCGGCGGCGGCGAACGTGGCCGTCGCGTCCGCGTACGGCGTGTGGCACGAGGCGGCCGGCTCCGCCCTCCAACTGGTGATCAACCTGGCCGCGATCGTGCTCGCCGGGCTGCTCACGCTCGCGGTCCAGCTGTGCTGGTGGCGGCACGTCGCCCGGCGGGCCGCGCACGCGGTGCCCCGGCAGCGGGCAGACCGGCGTCCGGCCCCGGTCAGCGCCAGTCGTCGCCGGCGTCGAGACGACGGCTGAGCAGGGTCGCCAGCGGCACCGACTCGCCGTCCCGGCCGCCCCGGCCGACCACGAGCGGCGGCGGACTGGGCGGCGGGTCCGCCCCGAGCAGCCGCGTCCGCAGGCCCGGCGGCACGGTGAGCAGGTAGAAACGCCCGTCGGTGTCCACCGCGCGGCTGTGCGCCCGGTCCACGTACCAGCCGGTGATCCGCGTGCGGTAGCGACCGCGCCCGTCGTGCCCGGTCGCGGTCAGCCGGCCGGCGCGCAGCCCGCGCCGCAGCGCCTCGGCGGCGAACCGGGCCACCAGCTCCGCGGCCTCCGCCTGCTCGGCCTCGCGTTCGCGGGCGGCGGCCTCCGCGTGCGCCCGCACCGCGTGGCGTCGCCGCTCCCGCCACCGCTCGTCGTCCTCACCGCCCACGACCGCGAGGGTACGCGGAACCGGCCCCGCCCGGCGCACAGGCCGTCGGGCCCGGCGCGCGCACCGCCGAGGCTGCGGTGATCAAGGGGTTTGTGTCAGTCGAACGCCCCGAACAGGCCACAAACTCCTTGGTCAACAACGCGCTTGGTGAGTGGTGTTCGCGGCTCCGGCAGGCGTGACCCGTCCCTTTCCCGGCGCGCTGCCCGGTGTGATCAACTCCAGCTCGCCGAAGTGGTGGTGTCGCGGAGCCTCTGATACCACCACCTCGGCGAGATCGTGTTGATCAAGGGTTCCATGCCGGTGCCTCGGCCCGTCCCCGCGGCCGTCGCCCTGCCGGGGCGCGTGACCGCGACACGGGCCGGCGCGTCGCGGTTCCCCGGCGGGGCTGCCGGGCTGAGGCGTTCGTGACCTCGGCCCGGCAGCGGGACGTGTCAGGCCAGGCCGGCCCGTCGCAGCGCCTCCGCCATGGCGTCGTTGAGCGGGGCGCCGCCACCGCGCCCGGGCCGCTGCTGCTGGCCACCGCGCGACCCGCCGCCCTGCCCGCCACCGCGCTGGTCGCCGCCCTGCCCGCCACCGCGCTGGCCGGCGCCCTGCCCGCCGCGACCCTGGCCGCCGCCCGAGCCGCCGCGCTGGCCGCCTCCGCCCTGCCCGCCGCGACCCTGGCCGCCCCGGCCCTGGCCGCCCGGCCGCGGACCGGAGCCGCCCCGGCCGTCGCCGCTCGCCGGGCGCCCGCCGCCGGCCGGCGCCTCGTCGTCCAGCCGCAGCGCCAGCGAGATCCGCTTGCGCGGCACGTCCACGTCGAGCACCCGGACCTTCACCACGTCGCCGGACTTCACCACGTCGCGCGGGTCCTTGACGAACGTGTGCGACATGGCCGAGACGTGCACCAGACCGTCCTGGTGCACGCCCACGTCGACGAACGCGCCGAACGCGGCCACGTTCGTGACCACGCCCTCCAGCACCATGCCCGGCGTCAGGTCGCTGATCTTCTCCACGCCCTCGACGAACGTCGCGGTGCGGAACTCGGGGCGCGGGTCGCGGCCCGGCTTCTCCAGCTCGGCCAGGATGTCGGTGACGGTGGGCAGGCCGAACGTGTCGTCGACGAAGTCGGTCGCGCGCAGGCCGCGCAGGATCGCCGACTTGCCGATCAGCGCGCGCAGGTCCTGCCCGGTGGAGGAGAGGATGCGACGCACCACCGGGTACGCCTCGGGGTGCACGCTGGAGGAGTCCAGCGGGTCGTCGCCGCCGGGGATGCGCAGGAAGCCCGCGCACTGTTCGAACGCCTTCGGCCCGAGCCGGGGCACCTTCTTCAGCTCCGCCCGGGTGCGGAATGGCCCGTTGGCGTCGCGGTGCAGCACGATGTTCTCGGCCAGCCCGGCGCCGATGCCGGACACCCGGGTGAGCAGCGGCGCGGAGGCGGTGTTGACGTCCACGCCGACCGCGTTGACGCAGTCCTCGACCACCGCGTCGAGCGAGCGGGACAGCTTCACCTCGGACAGGTCGTGCTGGTACTGCCCGACGCCGATCGACCGCGGGTCGATCTTCACCAGCTCGGCCAGCGGGTCCTGGAGGCGGCGGGCGATCGACACCGCGCCGCGCAGCGAGACGTCCAGGCCGGGCAGCTCCTGCGAGGCGTACGCGGAGGCGGAGTAGACCGACGCGCCCGCCTCGGAGACCACCACCTTCGTCAGCTTCAGCTCCGGGTGCTGCTTGATCAGGTCGGCGGCGAGCTTGTCGGTCTCCCGGCTGGCGGTGCCGTTGCCGATCGCGACCAGTTCGACGCCGTGCGCGGCGGCGAGCGTGGCGAGCGTGTGCAGCGAGGCGTCCCACTGCCGGCGCGGCTCGTGCGGGTAGATCGTGTCGGTGGCGACCACCTTGCCGGTGGCGTCGACCACCGCCACCTTCACGCCGGTGCGCAGGCCCGGGTCCAGACCCATGGTGGGACGCGCGCCGGCCGGCGCCGCCAGCAGCAGGTCACGCAGGTTGGTGGCGAAGACCCGCACGGCCTCCTCCTCGGCCGCCTGCCACAGCCGCATCCGCAGGTCCGCGCCGAGGTGGATGAGGATCCGGGTACGCCAGGCCCAGCGCACCGTGTCGGCCAGCCACTTGTCGGCGGGCCGTCCCTGGTCGCTGACGCCGAAGCGTCCCGCCACGGCGGCCTCGTACCGGCTGGGGCCCGGGTTCGCGTCGGCGTCCCCGTCGGCCTCCGGATCCATGGTCAGCTCCAGCACGCCCTCCTTCTCGCCCCGGAACATGGCGAGGATGCGGTGCGAGGGCAGCTTCGGGTACGGCTCGGCGAAGTCGAAGTAGTCGGCGAACTTCGCCCCGGCGGTTTCCTGACCCTCGCGTACCCGGGAGACCAGCCGGCCCCGCGACCACATCTGCTCGCGCAGCGTGCCGATCAGGTCGGCGTCGTCGCCGAAGCGCTCGATCAGGATGGCCCGCGCGCCGTCCAGCGCGGCGGCGGCGTCCGCGACGCCCTTGTCCGGGTCGGCGAACCCGGCGGCGACCGCCTTCGGGTCCTGCGCCGGGTCGGCGAGCAGCGTGTCCGCGAGCGGCTCCAGCCCGGCCTCGCGGGCGATCTGCGCGCGGGTGCGCCGCTTCGGCTTGTAGGGCAGGTAGATGTCCTCCAGGCGCGACTTCGAGTCGGCGGCGAGGATCTGCGCCTCCAGCGCCTCGTCGAGCTTGCCCTGGCTGCGGATCGACTCCAGCACCGCCGCGCGCCGCTCGTCCAGCTCGCGCAGGTAGCGCAGGCGCTCCTCCAGTGTGCGCAGCTGCGCGTCGTCGAGCAGGCCGGTGGCCTCCTTGCGGTAGCGGGCGATGAACGGCACTGTGGCGCCGCCGTCGAGCAGCTCGACTGCTGCCCGCACCTGACGTTCGGCGACGCCGAGTTCCTCGGCGATCCGCTGGTGCACTGACTGGGTCACGATCTGATCCGCCTTCTCGGGTGGGTTCCCGTGCATTCTGCCGTCCCGGTGCGACGCCGGCGTCCGCGCCCGTCCGCGTCCGGCGGAGGATACCTAAAAGTCAGAAGTATTCATGTTATGTACGTCTATTCCACGCATGATGAAACGAGGGTGGCAAAAGCGACAAGAGGTTGCTGGGATGGGAGGCACAATCCCGACCTTGGAGGTCCCATGAGGATCCGCCTGTCCTGGCGCGCGCCGGTGGCCGCGGTGCTCGCCCTCGGCCTGGCGGGGACGCCGGTGACCGGCGCGGCGGCGGCCCTCCCCGAGCGGAGCGCGACGCTCAGCGCGTACGCCCGGGACGGCTACCTGCCGCGCCTGCTGCCCGGCTCGGTCTCACCGACCTCGCGGCAGATGACAGTCCCGCGGACCGACCCGCTGGCGCACGACGCCTCCGGGGTGCGGCTCTTCAACTGGCAGGACGTCCTCTACGACCACCCGGTGGTCCAGGCCGACTGGGGGCTGGACAACCTCAACGCCTACCAGGTCACCGGTGACCGCTTCTTCCTGGACCGGGCGATCGCGCAGGCCCGGCGGAACCTGGACCGCAAGGTGGAGTCCCGCGGGGCGTGGTGGTACTCGTACCCCTTCGACCTGCCCCGGTGCACCGGGCTGGTGCTCCAGGCGCCCTGGTACAGCGCCATGGCGCAGGGGGAGCTGCTCAGCCTGTTCGTCCGGCTGTACGAGGTGACCGGCGACGCCACCTGGCGTACGGCGGCGGACCGCACGTTCCTCAGCCTCACGCTCGAACCGCAGCTCGGCGTGCCCTGGGTCAGCTGGACCGACGCGGACGGCTACCTGTGGCTGGAGGAATACCCGGACAGCCCGGGGGTGCGCGGGGAACGGGTCCTCAACGGCATGATCTACGCGTTCTACGGCGTGTACGACTACTGGCGGATCACCCGGGACAGCCGGGCGGTGAGCCTGATGGACGGGACGGCCACGACGGTGCGGCGGTACGTGCCGGCCATATTGCGCGTCCCGCAGTGGGCCAGCCGGTACTCGGTCGGCTGCGCGCGTTCCTACCCGAGCTACCACCAGGTGCACACCCAGCAGATGCTCTCGCTGCACCAGCTGACCCATGCCGGCGTGTTCGCCGCGTACGCCGACGTGCTGCGCGCCGACTATCCGTACCCACCGGTCGACGGCATCGTGTGGTTCGGTCCCGGCTCCCACGTCGCCTACCAGTTCGATGCGGCCGGCCGGATCGTCGCGCAGAAGTCGATCAATCTGATCCGCTTCTCCACCGCCACCGCCGACCAGCGCGTCCGGGTGACCGGCCGGGGCGTCTACTACCGAATGGCCAACGGCGTGTTCGCCGGCATGTTCGTCGCGGAGGACGCCGCGAACCGGTGGCTCGCCGGGAAGTTCGTCCAGCACACGTACGCGCCCACCCGGTTGCTGACCGTGGAGCCCGGCACCTACACCGGCTACGCCTACGACAGCAGGTGGCAGGTGGTCGGGTCCAAGACCGTCACCTTCCCGCGCACCTCGGGCGCGCCGATGGGGGCCAGTGCCTGGGTGAACGGCCGCCTGAGCTACCAGGTCACCGCCGGCACCTACCTGGGCTACTGGCTGCCGGCGGCCCCCGGGCTGGTGCTGGGGGACGCGCCCCCGCTGCCCTAGACACAGGTCGTGGCGCGCCGGGCGAGTCGCTGCGCTAGCGTGGCGATCATGGAGGCACCTGCGGATCCGCGGGCCCGGCGGCTCTTCGGGGGCAGCGCCCGGGCACTCGGCGACCTGGCGGCCGGCCCGTTCCGGGCCGACCGGGACCGGATCGTCGGCTCGCCGTTCTTCGCCCGGCTGAACGGCGTCACCCAGGTGATCAGTCCCGGCGGGTCGGGGCTTCTGGTGCACAACCGGCTCACCCACAGCCTGAAGGTCGCCCAGGTGGCGCGCGCGATCGCCGAGCGGCTGATGGCCGACCCGGTGTACCGGGACCTGCTGGACAAGCTCGGCGGCTGCGACCCGGAGGTGGTGGAGGCCGCCGCGCTCGCGCACGACCTCGGCCACCCGCCGTTCGGGCACCTGGGGGAGCGGGTGCTGGACCGGCTGGCCCGGCAGCGGCTCGGGCTGGCCGACGGCTTCGAGGGCAACGCCCAGTCGTACCGGATCGTCACCAGCACCGAGATCCGCGGCGCGGCGACCACCGGGCTGGATCTGACCGCGGCGGTCCGGGCCGCCATGCTGAAGTACCCGTGGACCCGGCTGGACCATCCCGACCCGCACCCCCGGCACCTCGACCCGGCGCCCCGCGGCGCGGCGGCCCCGCCGGAGGACCCGGAGAGCGGGTCGGTGAAGTTCGGCGCGTACCGCACCGAGCTGGACGACCTGCGTCAGGCGCGGGAGCCGTTCGCCGGCCGCATCCCGGACTGGCAGCAGACGCCCGAGGCGTCGGTGATGGACACCGCCGACGACATCGCGTACGCGATCCACGACGTGGAGGACTTCTACCGTGTCGGGGTGCTCCAGCAGGGCGCGGTGGCGGCCGAGCTGATGGCCTGGCAGCGCGAGTGCGGGCACCTGCGGTCGATCACCGCGTCCGCGCTGGAGGCGGCGGGCCGGCGCCCCGGCGCGGCGATCGAGCGGCTGCGCCGGCAACTGCACCGCAAGGACGGCTGGATCGCCGACGACGAGGCGTTCGCCGCCGCAGTCGAACACGTTCGCGAGGAGCTGGTGGAGGGGCTGCTGGCGCTGCCGTTCGACGGCTCGATCGAGGCGGAGCAGTACGTCGCCCGGTTCTCCGCGCGCTGGTCCACCCGCTTCGTGGACGCCATCACGGTGACCCCGGACCCGCACGTCCGCTCCGGGTACGTGCTGCTGGCCAAGGCGCAGTGGCACGAGGTGCAGGTGCTCAAGTTCGTGCACCACCGGTTCGTGCTGGCCCGCCCGGACCTGGCGCTGCACCAGCGCGGCCAGGCCCGGCTGCTGGGCACGCTGGTGGAGGCGCTCTGGGAGTGGCTGCTGGACCCGGACGAGGAGTCCCGGCTGCCGCGCCGGCTGCACGACCTGGTGGAGCTGGCCGAGGCGGAGCTGCACCCGCGTACCCCGGACCGGATCGGCCGGGCCCGGGGCCGGGCGATCGTCGACTTCGTCGCGCAGCTCACCGACGGTCAGGCGGTGGCCATGCTGGACGCGCTGTCGGGCCGTTCCGGCGCGCTCTGGACCGACGCCTTCGTGCTCTGAGGGCCGCTCAGCGGGCCGGTACTCCCTTGACCACGATCTCCGGCGGCACGTCGCGTACCACGCACGCGCCGGCGCCGACCGTCGCACCGGCGCCGACCCGCAGGCCGGGGAGCACCACCGCGCCCGCTCCGATCAGCGCGGCGGTGTCGAGGCGGCAGTCGCCCGACACGGCCGCGAGCGGGTGCAGGGAGACGTAGTCGCCGACCACGCAGTCGTGCGCGAGTGTGGCGTTCTGGTTGACGTGCAGGTGCCGCCCGGCGGTGACGTTGGTGGTGATCCGGCCACCGGCGAACACCACCAGGCCCTCGGCCGACACCAGGTCCGGGCCGACGGTGGCGTCCGGGTGGACGAGACTCGCCGCCGGCCTGCCGTACGTGTCGACCCGCGCGCCCACCTTCTGCCGGACACGTGGGTCGCCCAGGCCGAGGACGACGTGGGTCTGCGGCGGTAGTTGGCCGAGCGCCGCCACGGTCCCCAGGTACGGCGCGCCACACGACTCGGCGCGTTTGCGGTTCTGCTCGGACGGGTTGTCGTCGACGAAGCCGGCCAGCCGCCACGGCCGCCGCGCGGCGGACTCGTTGACCGCCGCCACGATCTGGGCGATCTCCCGGCCGTGGCCGCCGCACCCGACGACGACGAGGTCGAGGGTCACCGGGACCCGCTTCCCGCGGTCGCCGCCACCGGATCCTCCGCGGCGGTGCCACGGAACTCGTGCGCGGTGGCGGCGCCGGGCGCGCTGATGCCCTGCTGCCGCAGCACCGCGACTGCGGTCCGGGCCAGGATGCGGGCGTCCAGCCGCAGGCTCCAGTGCTCCACGTAGCGCAGGTCGTAGGCGAAACGCTCCGCCCAGCCCAGTTCGTTGCGGCCGTTGACCTGCGCGAGCCCGGTGAGGCCGGGCCGGACGTCGTGCCGGCGGAACTGCTCCGGCGTGTAGAGGTCGCGGTAGCTGGTCGGGAACGGGCGCGGGCCGACCAGGCTCATGTCGCCGCGCAGGATGTTCCAGAGGCTGGGCAGCTCGTCCAGGCTGGTGGCCCGCAGCCAACGCCCCAGGGGCGTCAGCCGTGCCTGGTCGTCGCCGGGGGAGAAGCCGTCGCCGCCGCCCGCCATGGACCGGAACTTCAGGATGGTGAACTCCCCGCCGTACCGGCCGATGCGCCGCTGGCGGAAGAGGACCGGGCGGCCCATGCCGAGCAGCACCGCGACCGCCACCGCGGCCAGGATCGGTGCCGTCACCAGCAGGGCGGTCGCCGAGACGACGACGTCGACACCCCGTTTGACGGTGGCGGCGACGCCTGCCTGCGGTGTGGGTGTGCGGGGGTCTTCCACGCCTGGGGAGAGGCGAACCTGCATGCTGTCCTCCGGCCGCTGACTCGTCAGCGAACAGAGTACGCAAATATGCGCAGAAGATTGCCTTGTCCGAATTTTTCGGCGTGGCTCAGGCGACCGACTGCCACCAGCCGTCGACCGCCGGCGGCTCGTCCACGACCACCCGCTCGCCCGGGCGCGGCACTGCGAGCCGCACGTCGCGCGCCTTCGCCTCGGCCCAGAGCCGGTCCACCGGCTCGGACCAGTCGTGCAGGGCCAGGTTGAACGTGCCCCAGTGCACCGGCACCAGCAGTCCGCCGCGTACGTCGAGGTGGGCGGCGACCGCCTCCTCCGGGAACATGTGGATGTGCGGCCACGCCCTGTCGTACGCGCCGATCTGCATCAGCGTCACGTCGAACGGGCCGTGCTCGGCGCCGATCGCGGCGTATCCGTCGAAGTAGCCGGAGTCGCCGGTGTAGAAGACCTTCCGGTGCGTACCGGTGATCGTCCAGGAGCTCCACAGCGTGCCGTCGCGGCGCAGTCCGCGCCCGGAGAAGTGCTGCGCGGCGGTGGCGGTGAGCGTCAGCCCGCCGGCCCGGTGGCTCTCCGACCAGTCCAGCTCGACGATCCGGTGCTCGGGTACGCCCCAGCGGGCCAGGTGGGCGCCGACGCCGAGCGGCACCACGAACGGTGCGGACTGGAGATCGGCCAGCGTGCGGACGGTCTCCATGTCGAGGTGGTCGTAGTGGTCGTGTGAGATCAGCACCGCGTCGAGCGGGGGCAGGTCGGTGAGGCGGACCGGCGGCTCGTGGATGCGCCGCGGGCCGACCAGCCCGGACGGGGAGCACCTGTCGCTCCACACCGGGTCGAGCAGCACCCGCTGCCCCTCGATCTCGACGAGCGTGGAGGCGTGGCCGTACCAGACGACGTTCAGCTCGCGGGCCGGGTCGGCGGCCGGCGCGGCGCCGGGGCGCAGCAGCGGCACCGGGCTGCCCGGCCGCCGCTTCTGCTTGCCGAAGACCAGCTCCCGGAGCAGGTTGCGGCCCGGGTCGGCGACCATGGTGGCGCTGGCGCCGGCCGGGTTGTGGAAGGTGCCGTCGCGGAAGCGCGGTGACCGGGCCGCCCGTTCCGCCCGGGCGCCGGTGAGCCGTCCGCCGAGCTGCGCCGGTACGTCCCGCGCCGTCCAGGCCAGCCCGGCGACGGCGGCCAGCCCGGCGAGCTTCCACACCCGCCCGCCGCGCGTCCGGTCCGGTTCCTGCCCCGTTGCTTCCCGCATACTCGTCCCTCCGCCGTGTCCCGCCGTACACGGTAACCACAGTCGTCCCGGTCCGCCCGCACGCCGGCCACCCACGCCACGGTCAGGGCAGCCGGCGGCGTACCGCGGACGCCACAGTCGCCGCGCGTCCGCCCACGGCCCGGACCACCTGGGACACCTCCGGCAGCCACCCGCCGCGGACCGCCTCACCGGCCGGGTTCGGCGTGAACACGATGCCCCGGTGGGCGGCGATCGGCTGCCGGGTCAGCCCGGCCCGGCGCATCAGCGGTCCGACCAGCGCGTCGTACACCCCGGGCAGGGCGGTGAAGCCGAAGCGCATGACCACGTTGAGCCGCCCCACCGACACCTCGCGGCGCGGCCGGTCGAGGCAGTGCGCGATGGCCCGCGCCACCCGTTCGGGCGAGGCGATCGGCGGCGGCGGACGGCCGACCCGGCCGAGGTAGTTGGCCGCCTGCCGGTAGACGGGTGTGTCCACGCTGCCCGGGTTGACCAGGCAGATCGCGACGCCCGGCGTCTCCCGTGCCTCCTGCTGGAGCGTGCGGGCCAGCCCTTGCAGGCCCCACTTGGCGGCCACGTAGCCGCTCATGTAGGGCGCGGTGATGTGTCCGAGCACCGAGCCGGTGAGCACGAGCGTGCCGCCGCCGGCCCGGAACCGGAGCAGCGCCTCCCGGGCCACCGCCGCGGCGGCCAGCAGGTCGGTGCGGACCACCTGCTCGAACACCTCGGCCGGTGTCTCGTCGAAACGGCCGTAGGACATCACCGCGGCGGTGTGCACCCAGGCGTCGACGCGGCCGTACTCGGCCTGCGCCGCGTCGGCGAGCGCGGCCACCGCGCCGGGCTCGGTCACGTCCATCGGTACGGCGATCGCCCGCGCGCCCGCGGCCCGGCACTCGTCGCGCACCTCGTCGAGCGTGGCGGGGGAGCGGGCCGCGAGGACCAGGCGGTCCCCGCGGCCCGCCAGCTCCAGGGCGGTCGCCCGGCCGATCCCGCTGGTCGCGCCGGTGACGACCACCGTCCGGGTCACGGCGCGAGCACGACCTTGACGCAGCCGTCCTCCTTCTTCTGGAACATCTCGTACGCCCGCGGCGCGTCGGTCAGCGGCAGCCGGTGGGTCCGCAGGTCCTCGACGCCCAGCGGGTCGTCGTCGCGCTCCAGCAGCGGGATGATCTCGTCGACCCAGCGGCGTACGTGGCACTGGCCCATGCGCAGCTGGATGCCCCTGTCGAACATCTCCATCAGCGGCATCGGGTCCTGCTCGCCGCCGTACACGCCGGAGATCGACACGGTGCCGCCGCGCCGTACCGCCTTGAGCGCGGCGTGCAGCACCACGAGCCGGTCCACGCCGGCCTTGTCGGTCATCGCCTGGGCCAGCTTGTCCGGCAGCAGCCCGGCGGCGGTCTGGGCCATCTTGCCCAGCGGCGCGCCGTGCGCCTCCATGCCGACCGCGTCGATCACCGCGTCCGGGCCGCGCCCGTCGACCAGGTCGATGAGCGTGCCGGGCACGTCGTCGAGCTGGCTGACGTCGAGCACCTCGATGCCGTGCCGGCGGGCCATCTCCAGCCGCTCGGGGACCAGGTCCAGCCCGATCACCCGGCCCGCGCCGAGGTGCCGGCCGATCCGGGCGCTGAACTGCCCGACCGGGCCGAGCCCGAACACGGCGAGCGTGCCGCCGGGCGGGACGTCCGCGTACTTCACCGCCTGCCAGGCGGTGGGCAGGATGTCGGAGAGGTAGAGCCAGCGCTCGTCCGGGCCGGTGTCCGGGATCGTGATCGGGCCGAACTGGGCCTGCGGCACGCGCAGGTACTCGGCCTGGCCGCCGGGGATCGAGCCGTACAGCGAGGTGTAGCCGAACAGGGACGCGCCCTTGCCCTGGCTCTTGACCTGCGTGGTCTCGCACTGGGCGTAGAGCTGCCGCTCGCACATCCAGCACGAGCCGCAGGAGATGTTGAACGGGACGACCACCCGGTCGCCCTTCTTGAGCCGGGTCACCCCGGGCCCGACCTCCTCGACGACGCCCATCGGCTCGTGCCCGAGGACGTCGCCGGGCTTCAGGTACGGCCCGAGCACCTCGTACAGGTGCAGGTCGGAACCGCAGATGGCGGTCGAGGTGATCCGGACGATCGCGTCGGTCGGCTCCTCGATCCGGGGGTCCGGGACGTCCTCGACGCGAACGTCCCGCTTGCCGTGCCAGGTCAGTGCCTTCATGCCTGTATGTCCCCTCTCCGGTGCCGTCCATCGGACTGCTACCCGCGAGAGGCGGCTTGAATCGGCGGCGGCCCCCGTACGAGCGCGACCGCCGCACCCCTGGATGCGGGTGCGGCGGTCGCGTGGGTCGTGCCGTGTCCGGTCAGGAGCCGGCGCGCTTGGCGGTCGCCTTCAGGTAGTCCCGGTTGAGCCGGCCGATGGTGTTCAGCGGGATGCCCTTCGGGCAGGCCGCCGCGCACTCGCCGATGTTCGTGCAGCCGCCGAAGCCGGCCTCGTCGTGCGCGTCCACCATGCCGATCACCCGGGTGTAGCGCTCCGGCTGGCCCTGCGGCAGCAGCGAGAGCTGGGTGATCTTCGCGGCGGTGAACAGCATGCCGGAGCCGTTCGGGCAGGCCGCCACGCAGGCGCCGCAGCCGATGCAGGCGGCCGACTCGAACGCGGCGTCGGCGTCGGCCTTCGGCACCGGCACCGAGTGCGCCTCCGGTGCGCTGCCGGTCGGCGCGGTGACGTAGCCGCCGGCGGCGATGATCTGGTCGAACGCGTTGCGGTTGACCACCAGGTCCTTGACGACCGGGAAGGCCCGGGCCCGCCACGGCTCGATGTCGATCGTGTCGCCGTCGGAGAACTGCCGCATGTGCAGCTGGCAGGCGGTGGTGCCGCGCTGCGGGCCGTGCGCCTCACCGTTGATCATGAGGCTGCACATGCCGCAGATGCCCTCGCGGCAGTCGTGGTCGAACGCGACCGGCTCCTCGCCGTCGAGGATCAGCCGCTCGTTGAGCACGTCGAGCATCTCCAGGAAGGACATGTCCGGGGACACGTCCTGCACCGGGTAGGTCACCATCCGACCCTTGTCCTCGGGGCCGTGCTGGCGCCAGATGCGCAGGGTCAGGTTCACTTGTAGCTCCGCTGCGTGGGGTGGACGTATTCGAAGGTCAGGTCTTCCTTGTGCAGCACGGGCTCACCGGTGCCGGTGTACTCCCAGGCCGCCACGTACGCGAACCGGTCGTCGTCGCGCTGCGCCTCGCCGTCGGGCGTCTGGTGCTCGGCCCGGAAGTGACCGCCGCAGGACTCCTCGCGGTGCAGCGCGTCGATGCACATCAGCTCGGCCAGCTCGAAGAAGTCGGCCACCCGGCCGGCCTTCTCCAGCGACTGGTTGAGCCCCTCGCCGTCGCCCGGCACGCGCACCCGCTGCCAGAACTGCTCGCGCAGCGCGCGGATCTCGTCGATCGCCTTGCGCAGCCCGGCCTCGGAGCGCTCCATGCCGCAGTGCTCCCACATGATCTGGCCCAGCTCACGGTGGAACGAGTCCACGGTGCGGTCGCCGTTGATCGCGAGCAGCCGCTTGATCCGGTCCTCGACGTCGGTACGCGCCGCGACCGCCTCGGGGTGGCTCGCGTCGACCTTGTCCAGCGGGCCGGAGGAGGCCAGGTAGTTGGCGAGCGTGTTCGGCAGCACGAAGTAGCCGTCCGCGAGGCCCTGCATCAGCGCCGAGGCGCCGAGCCGGTTCGCGCCGTGGTCGGAGAAGTTGGCCTCACCGATCACGAACAGGCCGGGGATGCTCGACTGCAGGTCGTAGTCGACCCAGAGGCCACCCATCGTGTAGTGCACGGCGGGGTAGATCCGCATCGGCACCTCGTACGGGTCCTCGCCGGTGATCCGCTCGTACATCTCGAAGAGGTTGCCGTACTTGGCCTCGATGGCCTTGCGGCCGAGCCGGTTGATCGCGTCGGCGAAGTCGAGGTAGACGCCGAGGCCGGTCGGGCCGACGCCGCGTCCGGAGTCGCAGACGTTCTTCGCGGCGCGGGAGGCGATGTCGCGGGGGACCAGGTTGCCGAAGGACGGGTAGATCCGCTCCAGGTAGTAGTCCCGCTCGTCCTCGGGGATCTCCCGGGGGCTGCGCTGGTCGCCCTTGGCCTTGGGCACCCATACCCGGCCGTCGTTGCGCAGCGACTCGCTCATCAGGGTCAGCTTCGACTGGTGGTCGCCGGAGACCGGGATGCAGGTCGGGTGGATCTGCGTGTAGCAGGGGTTGGCGAAGTACGCGCCCTTGCGGTGCGCCCGCCAGGAGGCGGTGACGTTGCAGCCCTTGGCGTTCGTGGAGAGGTAGAAGACGTTGCCGTAGCCGCCGGTGGCGAGCACCACCGCGTCGGCCATCTCGGTGCTGATCTCGCCGGTGACCATGTCGCGGACCACGATGCCGCGCGCCCGGCCGTCGACGATCACCAGTTCGAGCATCTCGTGGCGGGCGTTCATCTCCACGTTGCCCAGGCCGATCTGCCGTTCGAGGGCCTGGTACGCGCCGAGCAGCAGCTGCTGGCCCGTCTGGCCCCGGGCGTAGAAGGTGCGCTGCACCTGCGCGCCGCCGAAGGAGCGGGTGTCCAGCAGGCCGCCGTACTCGCGGGCGAACGGCACGCCCTGCGCCACGCACTGGTCGATGATGTTGACCGACACCTCGGCCAGCCGGTGCACGTTCGACTCGCGGGAGCGGAAGTCGCCGCCCTTGACCGTGTCGTAGAAGAGGCGGTGCACCGAGTCGCCGTCGTTGCGGTAGTTCTTGGCGGCGTTGATGCCGCCCTGCGCGGCGATCGAGTGGGCCCGGCGCGGGCTGTCCTGGTAGCAGTAGGACCGCACCTGGTAGCCCTGCTCGGCCAGCGTGGCGGCGGCGGAACCGCCGGCCAGGCCGGTGCCGACCACGATCACCGTCATCTTGCGGCGGTTGGCCGGGTTGACCAGCTTCATCTCGAAGCGGTGGCGCTCCCACCGCGTCTCGATCGGGCCGTCCGGGGCCCGGGTGTCGGCGATCGGGTCGCCTTCGCGGTACAGATCCATGTCAGGACACCAATCCGGTGATCACGGCGAACGGGACCAGCAGGTAGCCGCCGACGAGCGCGACGGCGAAGACGAGCGCGGCGATCCTGGCCCGGCGCTCGCCCTTCGGGGTCTGCTGGCCGAGGCTGCGGAACGCGCTGAACGCGCCGTGGCGCAGGTGGAAGCCGAGGGTCACCAGCGCGAGGGTGTAGAAGAGCGTGACGTACCACCGCTCCGGCGCGAAGTCGGCGACGACGTTGCCGTACGGGTTGGCCGGGTCGCCCTTCGGGTTCAGGTGACCCGTGGTCAGGTCGAGGATGTGGTAGATCACGAAGAGCAGGATGATCACACCACCCCAGCGCATCGTGCGGGCCGCGTAGTTCACGTGGATCTTGCGGCGGTGCGCGTACCGCACCGGGCGGGCGGCCCGGGACCGCATCGCGAGCAGCGTGGCCGCGCCGATGTGCCCCAGCACGGCGACGGTGAGCACGGTGCGCTGGATCCACAGGAACCACGTCGTCGGCAGCAGTGGCGTGCCGATGTCGCGCAGCCAGTGCGCGTAGTGGTCGAACGAGGTCTCGCCCGTGAAGATCTTCAGGTTGCCGAGCATGTGCGCGATCAGGAACAGCACCAGAATGATGCCCGTCACCGCCATGACGGCCTTGAGGCCGACATTGGAGCGGATGGGCGACCGAGTTTTCGTGATTACCACGCGAACGACGCTAGGAGCACTTCGATCAGGCGTCCAATGCATCGAAATCGCAGCGTTGATAGCCGTAGGCTATGTAGATGCAGCTCCATCAGCTTCGGTACTTCGTGGCGGTCGCCGAAGTACGACATTTCACCCAGGCGGCCGATCTTGTCGGCATAACCCAGCCCTCGTTGAGTAAGCAAATTCACGCGCTGGAGGCCGACCTGGGGGCCCCGCTGTTCGAACGGGTAAGGGGCAACATCACCCTCACCGCGGCCGGCGAGGTGCTGCTGCCGCTGGCCAAGCGGATCCTCGCCGACGTGGAGACCGCCACCCGCGAGGTGCAGGAACTGGTGGGGCTGCGCCGGGGTCGCGTCCGGCTCGGCGCCACGCCCAGCCTGGCCACCTCGCTCGCCCCGCCGGTGCTGCGCCGGTTCCGCGACGCGCACCCCACGATCGACCTGCGCGTGGAGGAGGGCGGCTCGCAGGACCTCGTCCGGGACCTGCTCCGCGGCGACCTCGACCTCGCCCTGATCATCATGCCGTCGGCCGGCACCGACCCGGGGCTGCGCGCCGACCCGATCCTGCGCGAGAGCCTGGTGGTCGCCTCCGTCGACCCGCTGCCCGGCGCCTCGGCCACCGGCGAGCTGTCCATCACCGACCTGCGCGACCAGCCGCTGGTCATGTTCCGCGAGGGCTACGACCTGCGCGACGCCACGCTCCAGGCGTGCCGGGCGGCCGGGTTCGAGCCGACCCTGTCCGTCGACGGCGGAGAGATGGACGCCGTGCTCAGCTTCGTCGAGGCCGGGCTCGGCGTCGCGCTGGTGCCCGGCATCGTGGTGGCCCGCCGCGCCGGCATCCGGGTCACCCGGCTCGTACCGCCCGGCGTCCGCCGGACCATCGCGGTGGCCCGCCGCCGCGACGTGGTCCCCACCCACGCCGGGCGCGAGCTGCGCCGCATCCTCCTGGAGTACGTCCACGACGCCACCGCCGCCGACCAGCTCCCCGCCGGTGTCGAGCCGCTTGCCGCCACTTGACGGATCTCCGACATGTCGCGACGAATGTCCTTGCTCGTCCCGGCCGACCGGAACAGCATGGGAAGGCTGATGCCCGGCATGTGAAGACACGGGAGGTTCGCATGCGCCATCAAGACCCGTCCGGGGCCGCCGGCCCGACACCCGCACTGAGCCGGCGTGCCGTCGTCGCCGGCTCCCTGGCCGCCGCCTCGGTCCCGCTGCTCGGCGGTGGCCCCGCCTGGGCCGCGGCGTCACCGGCGACCTCGCTCCTGGCGCCGGCGGACCCGGTCATCGACCCGGCCCTGGAGATCGGCCCGCCGGGGCCGGTCGAGCCACTGCCGAACCTGTCCGCGATCCCGGCCCGGGACATGCCCCGGCTCGCCCCGCGCGCGGCCTCCACCCCGGGCGCCGGCCGCGTCGGCGGACCGACCCGCCGGTACGCCGGCGCGGCGTCGGTGCCGTTCCAGTTCCGGTACGACGACTTCGAGATCCGGGAACTGCCGATCGGCATCGAGCCCTACCACATGACCTCGCCGGTCCCGCTCGTCGATCCCGGTGTGCACGACTCCACCGGGGTGCGCATGGTGCGCCTCGGCGGCCGGCTCTACGACCACCCGGTCGCGCAGGCGCAGTACGGCCTGCACCTGATGGAGGCGCACCGGATCACCGGGAACCTGACATACCTGGACCGGGCGAAGCGGCAGGCGCAGCGCCTGATCGACCGCCGCACGCTGCGCTCCGGCGCGTGGTTCTATCCGTACCCGTTCGACCACCGGCTGCACGGCGGCCCCGACCTCTACCCGGCGCCCTGGTACTCGATGATGGCCCAGGGGCAGGCGCTGAGCCTGTTCACCCGGCTCTACCAGCGCACCGGCGAGACGAAGTGGAAGGGCGCCGCGGACGCCACCTTCGCCTCGTACCTGCTGCCCGCGGCGGCCGGCCAGCCGTGGGGCGTGTACGTGGTCGACGGTCTGCTGTGGCTGGAGGAGTACCCGCACCCGAAGGCGGTCCGCGGCGACCGCACCTACAACGGGCACATGTTCTCCGCGTACGGCCTCTACGACTACTGGGTGCTCACCCGCAACGCCGACGCCAAACTCATGCTGCAGGGCGCGATCACCACCTACCGGGACGTGTGGGAGAAGACCCGGGTGCGGCACTGGCGCAGCCGCTACTGCCTGACCCACGGCATCGACGCCGGCCAGTACCACTCCACCCACATGTTCCAGTTCGTCCAGCAGTACGCCATCACCGGTGACACGTACCTGGCCCAGCTCGCCGACCTCTGGTACACCGACTACCCGCCCTACGGCGTGAAGGGCAACATCCGGTTCTCCTCCGGCACGCACACCGCGTACAAGTTCAACAGCGCCGGCACGGTGACCGCGCGGACGAAGATGACGCTGGCCCGCGCCAGCGCCGCGCCCTCCGGCGACCGCGTGAAGATCATGCGGCAGACCGGGATCTGGTACGCGATCACCGCCGGCACCCTGGCCGGCTACTACGTGCAGGAGTACTCGCCCTACCGGTACCAGGTCGGCATCTGCGCCGGGTTCGGCTACAAGCTGCACCGGCCCGGCACGATAGCCGTCGACGCGCCACCGGCGTACTCGATCGACGCCGCCGGGCTGATGAAGTCGGTGCCCACCACCTACCGGGTCGGTGACGCGGTGGCCATCGACGGCCGCTCGGTGCTCAACGGCCGCGAGCACGTCCGCCTCGTGGAGGGGCCGTACGCCGGTCGCTGGCTCGGCTTCGGCGCGGTGATCCGCCGCTGACCGGACCGCCGCGCCGGCGTCGGCCGGCGCGGCGGATCAGCGGCCCTCGGCGTCGTCCATGGCCCGGTAGATGCGCTGCTCGGAGACCGGGTAGGGGGTTCCCAGGGCCTGGGCGAACACGTTCACCCGCAGCTCCTCGATCATCCAGCGGATCTGGCGGGCCGCCGGGGTCGCGCGCCGCGGCGGGGGCAGCGCGGCGAGCATGTCCTGGTACTCCTTCTGCACCACCGCGATCCGGTCCTGCTGCTGTTTGTCGCGCTGCGGGTTGCCGGGCAGCCGGTCCAGCCGCCGCTCGATCGCGGTCAGGTAGCGCAGCAGGTCGGGCAGGCGCGCGTAGCCGGTCTCGGTGATGAAGCCCTTGTGCACCAGGCCGGTGAGCTGGGCACGGATGTCGGCCAGCGCGGCCACCACCGCCAAGTTGCGGGTCGCGCCGAGCCGCTGCTCCACCGTGTACGCGGCGGCCAGCACCCGGCGGACCCGGTCCATCACCTCGACCACGGTGTCCACCAGGTCGGCCCGCACCTTGTCGCGCAGCGCGGCGAAGCCCTCGGCGTCCCAGGCCGGGCCGCCCGCGTCGCCGATCAGCTTGTCGATCGCCGCGCCGGCCGCGTCCTCGATCAGCTCCGGCACGCTGCCGTGCGGGTTGCGGGACAGCGCCAGCTTCGCCTCGTTGCTCAGCCGTCCCTGGAGGAACTTCGCCGGCGACGGCAGCGTCAGCCGCAGCAGCCGCCGGGTGCCCGCCCAGTGCGCGGCCTCCTGCTCGGCGGCCGAGTCGAACACCTTCACCCCGACGGTGGCGCCCTCGTCCACCAGCGCCGGGTACGCGGTCACCGCGAAGCCGGCGCGGACCTGCTCGATGGTGCGCGGCAGCGCGCCGATCGACCACTCGGTCAGCCCGGAACGGGCCACGTCCGGCGCGGCGGCGGCCACGACCTGCCGTACCTCCTGGCGCAGCTCGCGTTGCAGCGCCGGCAGGTCCTTGCCCTCGGCGACCGGTTTGTCGTCCTCGCCGAGCACCCGGAACGTGACCCGCAGGTGCGGCGGCAGCTTCCCCGGGTCCCAGGCGTCCGGCGGCACTGTCACGCCGGTCATCCGGCGCAGCTGCCGGGTCAGCGCGGCCAGCAGCGGCTCCTCGCCCGGCGTGATCGCGGCCAGCGCGGCGCGCGCGTAGTCGGGCACCGGCACGAAGTTGCGCCGCACCGGCTTGGGCAGCGACCGGATCAGCGCGATCACCAGCTCCTCGCGCAGCCCGGGCACCTGCCAGTCGAAGCTCTCCGCCGGCACCTGGTTGAGCAGCGGCAGCGGGATGTCCACGGTGACGCCGTCGGTCGGCGCGGTCGGGTCGAACGTGTACGTCAGCGGCAGCGTCACGCCGTCGGCCCGCCACTCGTCCGGGAAGTCCTCCTCGTCCACCCCGCCCCGGCCGTCGTTGACGAGCAGCTCGCGGGTGAACGTGAGCAGGTCCGGCTGCTCCCGGCGGGTCTTCTTCCACCACGAGTCGAAGTGCCGGCCGGAGACCACGTCGGCGGGGATGCGCTGGTCGTAGAAGGCGAAGATGGTCTCGTCGTCGACCAGGATGTCGCGGCGCCGGGCCCGGTTCTCCAGCTCCTCGATCTCGGTCAGCAGCTTCTGGTTGTCCCGCCAGAAGTGGTGGTGGGTCTGCCAGTCGCCCTCCACCAGGGCGTGCCTGATGAACAGCTCCCGGCTGAGCACCGGGTCGATCCGCCCGAAGTTCACCTTGCGCGAGGTGACGAGCGGGATGCCGTACAGCGTGACCTTCTCGTAGGCCATCACCGCGGCCTGCTTCTTCTCCCAGTGCGGCTCGCTGTAGCTGCGCTTGACCAGGTGCTGGGCCAGCGGCTCGACCCACTCGACCTCGACCCGCCCGGCCACCCGCCCCCACAGCCGGGACGTCTCCACCAGCTCGGCGGCCATCACCCAGCGCGGCGGCTTCTTGAACAGCGCCGACCCGGGGAAGATCCCGAACTTCGCGCCCCGCGCGCCCAGGTATTCGTGCTTCTGCGCGTCCTTGAGGCCGAGGTGCGACAGCAGGCCGGGCAGCAGCGACTGGTGCACCTTCGGGGTGTCGATCTCCTCCGGCAGGTCGGCGCCGGCGCCGCGCCGGCCCTCACCCTTGTCCGAGGTGCTTCTCACCTGGCGCAACTGGCTGACGATGTCCTGCCACTCCCGTACCCGGAGGTAGTTGAGGTATTCGGCCTTGCACATCCGGCGGAACGCGCTGGAGGACAGCTCCCGCTGCTTCTCCCGCAGGTAGCGCCACAGGTTCAGGTACGCGACGAAGTCGGATTCCTTGTCGGCGAACCGGGCGTGCGCCTGGTCGGCCTGGGCCTGCTTGTCGGCCGGGCGTTCGCGCGGGTCCTGGATGGACAGCGCGGCGGCGATCACCACCACCTCGGTGGCGCAGCCGTTGCGTTCGCCCTCCAGGACCATCCGGGCCAGCCGGGGGTCGACCGGGAGCTGTGCCAGCCGCCGGCCCAGCGCGGTGAGCCGTTTCGCCGGGTCGGTCTCGGCCGGGTCGAGCGCGCCCAGCTCGTGCAGCAGGTTCACGCCGTCGGTGATGTTGCGCCGGTCCGGCGGGTCGATGAACATGATCGTGGCGACGTCGCCGAGCCCGATCGCCGTCATCTGCAGGATGACCGAGGCCAGGTTGGTGCGCAGGATCTCCGGGTCGGTGAACTCGGGGCGGGAGTCGAAGTCCTGCTCGTCGTAGAGGCGGATGCAGATGCCGTCCGAGGTACGCCCGCAGCGGCCCTTGCGCTGGTTGGCGCTGGCCTGCGAGACCGGCTCGATCGGCAGCCGCTGCACCTTCAGCCGGCTGGAGTAGCGGGAGATCCGGGCGGTGCCCGGGTCCACCACGTACTTGATGCCCGGCACGGTCAGCGAGGTCTCCGCGACGTTGGTGGCCAGCACCACCCGGCGGTTGGAGTGCGCGGCGAAGACCCGGTGCTGCTCGGCGGTGGACAGCCGGGCGTACAGCGGCAGGATCTCGGTGCCGAGCAGCGACCGCTTCTTCTGGACCAGCTTGCCCAGCGCGTCGGCGGTGTCGCGGATCTCCCGCTCGCCGCTGAGGAACACCAGGATGTCGCCCGGCCCCTCGGCGGCCAGCTCCTCGACCGCGTCGCCGATGGCCTGGATCTGGTCCCGGACGTTCTCCTCGTCGGCCTCGTCCTCCTCCTCGGCCTCGGTCACCTCGACCAGCGGCCGGTAGCGGACCTCCACCGGATAGGTGCGTCCGGACACCTCGACCACCGGCGCCGGGTTGCCCTCGGCGTCGGCGAAGTGCTTCGCGAACCGGTCGGTCTCGATGGTCGCCGAGGTGATGACCACCTTGAGGTCGGGCCGGCGGGGCAGGAGCTGCCTGAGGTAACCGAGGATGAAGTCGATGTTGAGGCTGCGCTCGTGCGCCTCGTCGATGATCAGCGTGTCGTACTGCCGCAGCATCCGGTCGGTCTGCAACTCGGCCAGCAGGATGCCGTCGGTCATCAGCTTGACCAGGCTGTTCTCGCCCACCTGGTCGGTGAAGCGCACCTTGTAGCCGACCACGTCGCCCAGCTCGGTGCCGAGCTCGTCGGCGATCCGGTCGGCGACCGTGCGGGCCGCCAGCCGGCGGGGCTGGGTGTGCCCGATCAGGCCGGTGATCCCGCGCCCCAGCTCCAGGCAGATCTTGGGGAGCTGGGTGGTCTTGCCGGAGCCGGTCTCACCCGCCACGATCACCACTTGATGGTCGCGGATCGCGGCGGCGATGTCGTCCTTGCGCTCACTCACCGGCAACTGCGCCGGGTAGGTGATCGCCGGCACGGCCGCGCGGCGCGACTCCAGCCGGGCCTCCGCCCGGGTCACCTCGGCCCCGATCTCGGCCAGCGCCGCGTCCCGCCGCTGCGGGTCACGCAGCCGCCGCACGCCGTCGAGCCGCCGCTGGAGGCGGCGCTGGTCGCGGAACATCAGCGGGGCGAGGCGGCGGTGCAGGTCGCGGGCGGTCTCAGGGGCGGCGGGTACGGCTGGCTTCTGCATGTCGTCGCCAAGGATAGGCAGCCGCGCGGCGGACCGCCCCCGGGTTACCGGCGACGGGCGCGCCGTCACCGGCGGGCCGCCCGGCGGGGATAAAGTTGCCGCCGACGGGGGCCGACGGGGCCGACGAGGGGCGGGGATGATCATGCGGGACACCGACCGGGCGCTCGTGCAGGCCGCCACCGCCGTGGCGAAGCTGCGCTGCCGCAGCGACAACCACACCGTCGCCGCCGCCGTACGCAGCACCGACGGCCGGGTGTTCAGCGGCGTCAACGTCTACCACTTCACCGGCGGCCCGTGCGCCGAGGTGGTGGCGATCGGGGCCGCCGCGACCCAGGGCGCCGGCGAGCTGGAGACGATCGTCGCGGTGGGGGACCGGGGCCGGGGCGTCATCCCGCCGTGCGGGCGCTGCCGTCAGGTGCTGCTCGACTACTTCCCGGCGATCAAGGTGATCGTCGGCCCGCCCGACGGGCTGCGCGCGGTCCCGATCGCCGACCTGCTGCCCGAGACGTACGTCTGGTCCGACCAGCAGGTCGAGGTGCCGGCCGGACCGCGTGCCCCGCTGTGGCCGACCCCGGTGGTGCCGGGCGTCCGGCAGGCCGCCGAGGACTGACCGGCGCTCCGGTCCGGCGCGCTGAGCCGCAACGCTCAGTCGCCGGCCGCGGCCTCCAGCATCGAGCGGGGCACCGGCACCTGCTCGAAGCGGACCTGACCCTCCGGCACCATCCAGCTGCTGACCTGCGCGACGAGCCGGCCCGCGCGGACCGCCGGGTCGTTCGCGTACAGCTCCCGGGCCATCTGCGGGTCCACCGACAGCACCGCGAAACCGCGGATCCGCTCGTCGTCGCCGTCCAGGAACGGCCCGGCCGCGAGCACCGCGCCCTGCTCCACCAGCCCGGCCTGGTGGGCCAGGTGGGCGTCCTGGATCCGCTCCAGGGCGTCGGGCGGCAGGTCCGGCGCGTCGTCCGGACGGACCAGGAGCACCACCGTGTGCCTGTCGAATCGCATGTCCTCAGGCTAGGTGCTGCCGGGCGCGCAGTGCCCGGATCGACCAGTCCAGCACCGGCGCCAGGCTCTCGGCCGGTGGCCAGCCGTTGATCACGGAGAGCAGCTCCAGGTACCGCTCCCGGCGAGGGTCGCTCGCGGTCCGCAACCGGTCCAGCATCCGCCGGCGCAGGTCGGCGTCGTCCGGCCTGCCGCAGATCCGCGCGTACCGGGCCGCCGCCCGGGCCACGATCGGATCCGCGTCGGGCGAGGCCGGCTCGACGCCGTCGGCGAGCGCCGGGGCCACCTCATCCCGGACCACGGCGACCACGTCCCGGCGTACGCCCTCGGCGCCGTTCCGGTCCGCCGCGTGCTGCTCGGCCAGCCGGCGCAGCCCAGCCCGGAATCCCGGGTCCAGGGTCAGCTCGGCCAGCTCCACCCACGCCTCGATCTGACAGTCGTCCGGATCGTCCGGCAGCTCTGGTGTGAGCGACCGGCGGATGCCCGCGAACCCCGGATCGGTCAGGCCGCCGAACGCCGCGTCGAGGAACTCGTCGACCAGCCGCCGTCGTTCCCGCACGGCCAGGCCCGCCAGCCGGTGCAGCAGGTCGGCCTCGGACGGCGTGGCCCCGCGCCGGGCGATCACCGTGAGGACCGCGCGGCGCGTCCGCAGCAGGCGGATCTGCGCGGTCAGCGCGTCCGCGTGCGCCGAGGCGACCTCGGCCAGGGTGACCTCCCGGGTCACCACCCGGCGCACAGTGGGCAGGTCCACACCCAGCTCGCGCAACGTCCGTACCAGGTCGAGCCGGGCCACCGCGGCCGCGTCGTAGCGGCGCTGACCGGCCGGCCCTCGGTCGGTGGGCGGCACGACGCCACGGTCGGACCAGAACCGGATGGTCTTCACCGGCAGCCCGGTCCGCCGGGCCAGGTCACCGATCGAGTAGCGCTCCGCACCGTCCATGGCATCCACCATCGTGCCTCCCCCTGGTGGAGGCGCAACCCGCTTAGGTACGCCTTAGCAGGTCAGCTAAGGTAAGGCGCACCTAACCGGAAGGCGAAACCCCTCGTGACCACCGTCGCCGTCCGGCCCGCGCGGGCCGGGGCTCCCGTCCGCCGCGGCACCGTCCGCCGCGTCGCGGTCACCGTGGCGGCGGCGCTCCTGCTCCTGCTGGCGCTGCTGGCCAGTCTCGCGCTCGGCAGCCGTCATTTCCCCGTCGACCAGGTGTGGCACGCGCTCGTCTCTCCGGACGGCGGCGACGCCACCACCGTGGTCCGGGAACTGCGGCTGCCGCGTACCGTCCTCGGGCTGGTCGTCGGCCTCGCGCTGGCGCTGGCCGGGGTGCTGTTCCAGGCGGTCACCCGCAACCCGCTGGCCGAGCCGCGCATTCTCGGCATCAGCGCCGGGGCCTCGTTCGGCGTGGTGCTGGCCATCGCCGTGTTCGGGGTCGGCACGCTCGCCGGGTACGTCTGGTTCGGCATCGCCGGCGCGCTGCTCACCGGGCTGCTCGTGTTCGCGGTCGCCAACCGCGCCCGCGACGGCGCCAGCCCGGTCACCCTCGCGCTCGTCGGCGCGGCCCTCGACGCCGGTCTCGGCGCCATCGTGTACGCGCTGCTCAGCATCGACGCCCGCACGTTCGAGGAGTACCGCTTCTGGGTGGTCGGCGGGCTGACCGGCCGGGGCGTCGGCGTGGCCGGTCAGGTGCTCCCGTTCGTGGCGGCCGGCGTGCTGCTGGCCCTGCTGGCCGCCCGTGGCCTGGACGCGCTCGCCCTCGGCGACGACGTGGCCCGGGGGCTCGGCCACCGGGTCGCCCTGGTCCGGCTGGCCGCCGGCGGCGGTGGCGTGCTGCTCACCGGCGCCGCGGTGGCCGCAGCCGGGCCGATCGCGTTCGTCGGGCTGGCGGTGCCGCACCTGGCCCGGGCGCTCGTGGGCGCCGACCACAGGTGGACGCTGCTGGTCGCCGCGCTGCTCGGCCCCGCGCTGGTGCTGGCGGCCGACGTGACGGGCCGCCTGGTCGCCCCGCCCGGCGAGATCCCCGCGGGCATCATCACCGCCCTGCTGGGCGCCCCGCTGCTGGCCTACCTGGTCCACCGAGCCAAAACGGTGACGACATGACCACCCCGGTCCCCGGCACAGACTCCCGCGATCTTGCACTTGCCGCCCCGGCGAAAGGGGCGATCCCGGCGCGGTCGGGGCAGCAAGTGCAAGATCAACGACGTGGGCCGCGGGGGGCCGGGCGCGGGGTTCTGCGGGTCGGGGCGGCGGTGGCGGTGCCGTTCCGGTGGCGTCCTGTCGTCTTGGCGCTGGTGCTGTTCGTGCTGCTCTGCCTCGCGGTGGTGGTCAGCCTGTCGCTGGGGACGCCGTACGTGGCCCCCGTCGACGTGGTGCGGTCGCTCTCCGGCGCGGGCACCCCGTACGACCTCGTGGTGCGCGACCTGCGACTGCCCCGCGCCGTCCTCGCGGCGGTCGCCGGGGCGGCCTTCGGCGTGGCCGGCACGCTGATCCAGAGCGTGGCCCGCAACCCCCTGGCCAGCCCCGACGTCATCGGCGTCACCCAGGGCGCCGGGCTGGCCCCCACGATCGCGCTGACCAGCGGCGCGGCGGCGGTGCTGGTGGCGCCGGCGGCGCTGCTCGGCGGCCTGGCCGCGGCGGTGCTGGTGTTCGCGCTCGGCGCCCGGCACGGCCTGGCCGCCCAGCGGTTCGTGCTCGCCGGCGTGGCGGTGGCCTTCGCGTTCCGGGCGCTGATCGAGGTCGTCATGCTCACCGCCGACCCGATCGACGGGCTGCGCGCGCAGATCTGGCTCATCGGCACGCTCGCCGGCAAGGGGTGGAGCGAGGCGGCCTGGATCGCCGGCACGCTCGCCGTGCTGCTGCCGGTGCTGCTCTGGGCCGGCTGGGCGCTACGCAGCAGCACGCTCGACGACGACACCGCGCGGGGGATCGGCCTGCGGCCGGTGGCCCGGCGCATCGGCCTGGCCGGAACCGGCGTGCTGGCCGCCGCGATGGTCACCGCCCAGGTGGGCGCGGTGGACTTCGTGGCGCTCGTGGCCCCGCAGGTGGCCCGCCGGCTGGCCCGGACCGAGCGACCGCCGCTGCTCTGCGCCGCGCTGCTGGGCGCGTTGCTGCTGGTGCTCGCCGACCTGGGCGCCCGGCGGCTGCTGGCGCCCACCCAACTGCCGGCCGGCGTGCTGACCGCGGCGATCGGCGGGCCGTACCTGATCTTCGTGCTGCTGCGCACCCGAGGGAGGCGCTCGTGACCGCGCTGCTGTCCACCCGCGACCTGGTCGTCGGCTACGAGGGCCGGACCGTGCTGGACGGACTGGACCTCGACCTGCCGGCCGACACGTTCACCGTGATCGTCGGCCCGAACGCCTGCGGCAAGTCGACGCTGCTGCGCACCATGGCCCGGCTGCTCACGCCCCGGCGGGGCGCGGTGCTGCTCGACGGCGCGGCGATCCGGGACCTGCCCACCCGGGACGTGGCCCGGCGACTCGGCGTCCTGCCGCAGAGCCCGCTGGTGCCCGAGGGGATCACCGTGGCCGACCTGGTCGGGCGCGGCCGGCAGCCCTACCAGCGCTGGTGGCGGCAGTGGTCGGCCGAGGACGGCCGGGCGGTCGAGGAAGCCATGCGGCTGGCCGACGTCGCCGGGCTGGCCGACCGGGCGGTGGACACGCTCTCCGGCGGCCAGCGCCAGCGGGTGTGGATCGCCATGACGCTGGCCCAGGACACCGACGCGCTGCTGCTGGACGAGCCCACCACGTACCTCGACCTGGCCCACCAGGTGGAGGTGCTGGACCTGCTGCACCGGCTGCGCGCCGAGCGGGGCCGGACCGTGGTGGCCGTGCTGCACGACCTCAACCAGGCGGCCCGGTACGCCGGTCACCTGATCGCCATGCGCGACGGCGCGGTGGTCGCCGCCGGCGAGCCGCGCGAGATCCTCACCGCCGACCTGGTCCGCGACGTGTTCGGGCTGGACTGCGTGGTCGTGCCCTGCCCGGTCAGCGGCGCCCCGCTCGTGGTGCCGGCCCTCACCCAGACCTCGGCCGTTCCGGCCGCCACGCCGGCCACGGCCGGCGTCCCCGTCGGCGACGCCTGAGCGCGCCGACCCGCACCACCGAAAGGAACACCATGCGTCGTCTCGCCGTCGCACTCACCGCCGCGCTCGCCCTCGGCGTCGGTCTCACCGCCTGCGGGGAGAGCGATCCCGTCGGCGGCGCCGGCACCGGGGAGACCCGGGAGATCACCCACGCCATGGGCACCACGAAGGTGCCCGCCGAGCCGAAGCGTGTGGTCGTGCTCGACACCGACAAGATCGACACCGCGCTGTCGCTCGGCGTCACCCCGGTCGGCGCGGCCACCGCCGGTGAGGCGAAGAGCTGGCCCACCTACTTCGGCGCGGACAAGCTCGCCGGCATCACCGAGGTCGGCGTGCTCACCGAGCCGGACCTGGAGGCGATCAACGCGCTCAACCCGGACCTCATCCTGGGCAGCAAGTTCCGCCAGGAGAAGTTCTACGACGAGCTGTCCAAGATCGCCCCGACCGTCTTCACCGAGAAGGTCGGCATCACCTGGAAGGAGAACTTCCTCCTCGACGGCGCGGCGCTGGGCAAGGAGCAGCAGGCCAAGGACCTGCTGGCCGAGTACGAGAAGCGGGCGAAGGACTTCGGCGCCAAGCTCGGCGACGCCGCGTCCCGCAAGGTCTCCATCGTGCGCTTCATGCCGACCGAGATCCGCCTGTACGGGCCGGACTCCTTCTCCGGCATCGTCGTCGGCGACACCGGCCTGGGCCGCCCCGAGCGGCAGATGCTCGCCGGCAAGGAGGACAAGCGGATGGACCGGGTCAGCCCGGAGCGCATCGCCGAGGCCGACGGCGACGTGGTGTTCGTGACCGCGTACGGCGAGAAGGCCGCCGCCGAGCAGGCCAAGGTCACCGGCGGCACGCTGTGGAAGGGCCTGTCCGCGGTCAAGGCCGGCAAGGCGCACGTGGTCTCCGACGAGATCTGGATGACCGGCATCGGCGTGGGCGCCGCCAACAAGATCCTGGACGACCTGGAGAAGTACCTGGCCGCCTGAGCCCCGATCACCAGCGCCCGTCCAGCCGCACGAGGCCGGACGGGCGCTGGCGTGTTTCAGGCGGCCAGCTGCCAGAGCAGGAACGCGTTGAGGGCCACCACGAACGCGGTGATCGCCACCGCCGCCGCGGTGGTGGCCCGCCGGTTGACCAGGCTGCCCATCAGGTCCCGGCGCCGGGTGAACATCACCACCGGGATCAGCGCGAACGGGATGCCGAAGCTCAGCACCACCTGCGACAGCACCAGCGCGCGGGTCGGGTCGACGCCGATCGCGAGCACCGCCAGCGCGGGCAGCAGCGTGATCATCCGGCGGATCAGCAGCGGGATCCGGCGGCGCAGGAAGCCCTGCATGATGATCTCGCCGGCGTACGTGCCGACGCTCGTGGAGGCGAGGCCGGACAGGAGCAGCGCGACCGCGAAACCGACCGCGGCGGCCGTACCGAGCGTGGTGGCGAGCCCGGCGTGCACACCTTCGAGGGTGTCGGTGCCGGGGATCGACGTGCCGTGGAAGCTGCTCGCCGCCACCAGCAGCATGGCCAGGTTGACCGCCCCGGCGACGCCGAGCGCGATCAGCACGTCGACCCGCAGGCCCTTGGCGATCACCCGTCGCTGCGCCTCGCCCTCGGCGGGCAGGCGGTTCGGCGTCAGCGCCGAGTGCACGTAGATGACGTGCGGCATCACCGTCGCGCCCAGGATGCCGGCGGCGAGCAGCATGCTGTCGGTGCCCTGCATGCGGGGCAGCAGGCCGGCCGCGGCGTCGGACACGTCCGGCTGCGCGGTGACCAGGTTGACCGCGAACGCCAGCACGATCACCCCGAGCAGCACCGCGATGGCGATCTCGAACGTCCGGAAACCTCTGGAGCGCAGCGCCAGGATGGCGAACGAGGCGGCGCCGACGATCAGGCCGCCGGGCAGCAGCGGGACGCCGAACAGCAGGTACAGCGCGACCGCCCCGCCGATCACCTCGGCCAGGTCGGTGGCCATGGCGACCAGTTCGGCCTGCGCCCACATGACTCGGTTCAGCGGCCGGGGCAGGTGCTCCCGGCACAGTTCGGGCAGGCTGCGCCCGGTGGCCAGGCCGAGCTTGGCGGTGAGCGTCTGCACCAGCATGGCGGCCAGGTTCGCCGCCACCACCACCCAGACCAGCAGATAGCCGTACCGGGCCCCGGCGGTGGAGTTGGTGGCGAAGTTGCCGGGGTCGACGTAGGCGACCGCCGCTACGAACGCGGGCCCGAGCAGGATGAGGCGTCCGCGTACCGGGCGCGGGGCGCGGGCGGTCCGCAGTGGGGGTACGACAGGCGAGTCGTTTGTTACCACTGGTGCTCCTCGACGGACGACGGGCGGCGGGACGAGACGACGACCGGCGGGGGCGAGGCGGAGTCAGGCGGGTTGTTCCCGACTATTACTCACATATGCCACTAACCTGAGCACGGAGGGGAAAGCGCACACGAGGGACGGTGTCGCCCCGCCGCGGCGGCTGCTCCGGCCCGGTCGATCGCCCCGGGCGCAGCACGCCGAACGGCCGTCCCGGGTGCGGGACGGCCGTTCGGTGGGGCGGCGGTGAGCCGGATCGGATCGGTCGGATGCTCCTATGGATGTCAAGGGGTGTTGAGGGCGGTGTAGTCGGCGAGGAGGGCGGTGTGGACCTCGCGGATGATGTAGCGCTTGAGGCAGCGGATGATCTCTTTCTTGGTGAGGCCTTGTTTG
>NZ_MAGP01000105.1 GCF_002926165.1 Micromonospora chalcea
GTGCGGTTGCGGTTCGCGGTAACGACGTGCGGGGTCGGGGCGTGCGGGACGCATCGGCGGGGACCGCTGCGGCCACGCCTAGAAACGATCCCGGAAGCGCCCGGTGACGTCATCCCACCAGTGACATCCGTCACACCCCAGCCTCCCGACGAGATCTCGGAAGCAAAGGGCCACCATGAGGACCGTTTCCTTCCAAGATCTCCATCGCACGACCCGCCCGCGCCAGATCTTGGTACGCAGTCGCCCTCGGGAGGGCGGAGACGTACCAAGATCTCCGGAGTTGACGGGGTTGCCGGGGCTGCCGGGGCGCTGGGTGGCGGGAGTCGGCCGGGTGGGATCATCGGAGGGTGAGCCGTGCCGATACCGTCCGTTTCCGACACAACCAGGCCATCCTGGTCGCCCTGATCGTCGCCACCATCGGCGCGCTGCCGCTGGCCTCCGCCCGCTGGTGGCTGCTCTGGGTGCTGCTCGTCCCGCTCACCGTCGCGGTCTGGGCGTGGCGCGCCGGCACCGACGCCGACGCCTCGGAACTGCGGCTGCGGGCGATCGCCGGGCAACGCCGGGTGCCGTGGACGCGCGTCACCGAACTGGCCGGCGATGCCCGGGGCCGCGCGCTCGCCCGGCTCGACGACGGCGAGGTGGTGATGCTGCCGGTGGTACGCGCCACCGAGCTGCCCCACCTGATCGCCGTCACCGGGCAGGAGCTGCCCGGTGAGGCGAACGATCAGTAGCCGTCGACCACCCGGTTCGTCAGCTCCTCCCCGGCCACGTGCCGGCGTAGCTGCTCGGCCACCAGGCGGTACGCCCGGGGCAGCAGACCGCGTACCGAGCCGCCGATGTGCGGGGTGAGCAGCAGGTTCGGCAGCTCCCACAGGGGATGGTCGGCGGGCGGCGGCTCCGGGTCGGTGACGTCCACCGCCGCCCGCAGCCGCCCCGAGGTCAGCTCGGCGAGCAGCGCGGGGGTGCTGACCACCGGCCCCCGTGCGGCGTTCACCAGCAACGCGCCGTCCGGCATCGCGGCCAGGAACTTCTCGTCGACAAGCCCCCGGGTCCGGTCGGTCAGCGGCACCAGCAGCACCACCACGTCCGCCTCCGGCAGCAGGGCGGGCAACTCGTCCACCCCGTGCACACCCTGGTTCGGGCGCGGCGTACGGGCCACCAGCGTGAAGCTCACCTCGAACGGGGCGAGCCGGTCACGCACCGCCGTGCCGATCGAGCCGGCGCCCACGATCAGCACGCGCTTACCGGCCAGTTCGTCGGTCGGCGCGACCTCGTCGTACGCCCATTCGCGCCGCGCCTGCGCCCGGGCCAGCGGCGCGAACCCGCGCAGCGAGGCGAGGATCGTGGCCACCACCCACTCGGCGGTGGGCGAGTCGTGCACGCCCCGGGCGTCGCAGAGCGTCACACCGTCCGGTACGCGCCCCACCCAGGCGTCCGCGCCGGCGGAGAGCAGCTGCACCACCTCGACGTCCGGCAGGCGGGCCAGGAACGCGCCGGCGTCCGGGCCGGACAGGAACGGCGGTACCCAGAACCGCACCCCGGCCGGGGACGACGGGGGCCGTTCCGGGTCCTCCAGCAGCTCCACGGTGACGCCGGGCGGCAGCTCGCCGAGCAGCCGGAGGCCTTCGGGGTGCGGGATCCATGCCTTCACGACCGCCGACCATATCGGCAGCCCCGGGCCGGCATGGCGTGGGCCGTGACGAACGCCCCGCCCGGGGTCGATTGACAGTACAGCGGGGTATAACCGAGGACGGGATGCCGGTCGGGTGTTCCGCTTGCTGAGGGCGGTGGCGATGAGCGAGGACGGCCGGGGCCGGGTGGCCGTGCCGATTGCCGCGCTCACCGATCCCGACCGGTTGCGTGCGCTCGACGAGACGCGGCTCGACGCCGTACCCGACGAGGCGTTCGACAGGTTCGCCCGCCTGGTCGGCGACCTGCTCGACGTGCCGGTCGCGCTGGTCTCCCTGGTCGACGCCGACCGGCAGTTCTTTCCCGGCGCGACCGGGCTGCCGGAGCCCTGGGCGGCGCGCCGGCAGACACCGCTGAGCCACTCGTTCTGCCAGCACGTCGTCGACATCGAGATGCCGCTGGTGCTGCCCGACGCCCGCCTCTACCCCCGGGTACGCCTCAACCTGGCCATCGAGGACCTGGGCGTGGTGGCGTACGCCGGAATGCCGCTCACCGACCTGGACGGGCGGGTGCTCGGCTCGCTCTGCGCGATCGACAGCAAGCCCCGGGCCTGGACCCCCGAGCAGTTGCGTACGCTCGCCGACCTGGCCGCCGCGTGCTCCTCGGAGCTGCGGCTGCGCATCGCGGTCCGCGGCGCCGAGCAGGCCCGCCGCCGCGCCGAGGAGGCGCACGACCGGCTCGCCATGCTGGCCGGGATGAGCGAGATGCTCGGCGGCACGCTGGACGTGGCCACTGCCGTCGACCGGCTCGGGCACGCGATGGTGCCGCTGCTCGCCGACTGGTGCCTGATCACGCTCGTCGACCCGGCGGGCCGCCCGCGCACCGTCACCGGCGTACACCGGGAGGCCGAACGCGGGGCCGACCTGGCCCGCTTCGCCGAGTTGCTGACGACCGGCCTCAGCGCGGAGTCGCAGATCCGTTCGGTGCTGCGGACCGGGCGGCCGGCGGTGCGGGCCGTGGCCGGACTGGACGACGTGGCGCGCGGCAGCACGCGCCCGGAGCTGGTGCCGCTCGCCGACCGGCTCGGCATCGGCTCCCACCTGACCGAACCGATCACCGCCGCCGGGGACCGGGTGATCGGGGCGGTCACCCTCGTCAACCGCCAGGGGCGGCGCGGTTTCGACGACAGCGACCTGCGCACCGCGCAGGACATCGGGGTACGCGCCGGACAGGCGGTCGGCAACAGCCGCCTCTACGGTGAGCAGCGCCACGTCGCCGAGGTGCTCCAGCACAGCATGCTGCCCACCCTGCCGACGGTGCCGGGGATCGAGCTGGCCGCCCGCTACCTGCCGGTCGCGGACCGGGTCGAGGTGGGCGGTGACTGGTACGACGCGTTCGTCCAGCCCGACGGCGAGCTGGTGGCCGCGATCGGTGATGTCGCCGGTCACGACATCGAGGCGGCGGCCACCATGGGCCAGTTGCGCAACCTGGTGCGCGGCAACGCGTACGGGCGCGACGACCCGGTGGAGTTGCTGGTGGCCCAGCTCGACCGGGCGATGGGCGGGCTGCGGGTGCCCACCGTCGCCACCGCGGTGCTGGCCCGGATCCGCCCGGACGGGGACGGGCTGCGGGTCTCCTGGTGCAACGCCGGGCATCCCCCACCGGTGCTGGTCCGGGCGGACGGCACGGTCTCGGTCGCCGAGGGACGCGGGCCGCTGCTCGGCCTGGCCCGGGCGCCCCGGCGTACCGGCCGGACACTGGTCCTCGCCCACGGCGACACGCTGCTGCTGCACACCGACGGGCTGATCGAGCGCCGGGACCGGTCGATCGACGAGGGACAGGCCGACCTGCTCGCCCATCTCCGCGCCGACGGGCCGGGCGCACCGCTGGACCTGCTCTGCGACCGGCTGCTCGCCGCCGCCCACCGCCGTGAGGACGACGTGGCCCTACTCGCCCTGCGTGCCGGCTGAGCTGAGCGGCCCGGTTCGGCGCTTCGCCCGGCTAGGCTGGGCCGGGTGAGAGCGCGTCTTCCGTACCCCCGTGCCCGCCGGCTCCGCACGGCGCTGGCGGTGTCCTGCGCGGCGCTGCTGCTGGGCAGCGCCGGTTGCGCCCTCGGCGAGCCCGAGCCGGACCCGGCCGGCGCGCCGCCCAACCTGCCGAGCCCGTCCAGCACCGCCAGCCCGGGTGGGGCCGGCCAGCAGGTGGTCGCCACCGTGCTGGCCAAGGGCCTGGAGGTGCCGTGGGGCATCGCGTTCCTGCCCGACGGCGCGGCGCTGGTGACCGAGCGGGACAAGGGCCGGATCCTTCAGATCGGCCCGGAGTCCGGCCCGGACGGGCTGGCCGTCCGGCCGGTGCAGACCGTGCCGGACGTGGCCGCCGGCGGCGAGGGCGGTCTGCTCGGCATCGCGGTCTCGCCGGCGTACGAGCGGGACCGGACGGTCTTCGTCTACTACACCGCCGAGAACGACAACCGGATCGCCAAGATGCGGCTCGGGCAGGCGCCGACGCCGATCCTGACCGGCATCCCGAAGGCCGGCACGCACAACGGCGGCGGGCTGGGCTTCGGCCCGGACGGTCTCCTCTACGCCAGCACCGGCGACGCCGGGCGCACCGAGAACGCCCAGGACGCGAAGAGCCTCGGCGGCAAGATCCTGCGGATCACCCCGGACGGCAAGCCGGCGCCGGGCAACCCGACCGCCGGGTCGCCGGTCTGGTCGACCGGGCACCGCAACGTGCAGGGCTTCGCCTGGACGCCGGACAAGAAGATGTACGCGGTGGAGTTCGGGCAGAACACCTGGGACGAGATCAACCCGATCAACAAGGGCGGCAACTACGGGTGGCCCCGGGTGGAGGGGCGCAGCGACGACAGGCGCTACGTCAACCCGATCACGCAGTGGCCCACCGGTGACGCCTCCTGCTCCGGCCTGGCCGCCGTGGATCGGCTGCTGGTCGCCGCCTGCCTGCGCGGGCAGCGGCTGTGGCTGGTGGAGCTGGCCGGCAACGGGACCGTCCTCGGTCAGCCGCACGCCCTGCTCAACGACAAGTACGGCCGGCTCCGGGCGGCGGCGGTGGCCCCGGACGGCTCGCTCTGGGTGAGCACCTCGAACCGGGACGGGCGGGGCCGGCCCGCCGCCGAGGACGACCGCCTCCTGCGGCTGGTCTTCGCCGACGGGGGCGCCGGCCGGAGCTGATCCGGGTCGGCAGGTTTGTCAAGATCGCTCAAGGGGCAGGTCAGGATCTCAGCATGGACGGCCACGACAACGAAGAGCACCGCGCGGGGGACGAGACGTCGCCCGGGCGCGGGCCTGCCCGCCGCTGGACGGCGTGGCGGCCGGGTCACCGGCTGCGCCGGCTGGGTGTCGTGCTGGCCCTGTTCGCGGTCACGCTCGGCGGCATCGTGGTCGGCACGTACGCGGGCGGCCACGTCGGCACCGACATCGGCCCGTTCCGGGCCGAGCTGAAGCTCAGCCCGTCACTGAGCGGCGGCACCACCGTCGACATCCCGCCGCTGGGCGCGTTGCTGCTGGACAGCCACGACGGGCCGGCGTACCTGACCGTCGAGGTGGGCGCGCTCGACCAGGGGCGCACCGAGGCGCTGATCGACGACCCGGCCAGCATCAGCCGGGCCAGCCAGTCGGCGGTGCAGGACGTCCGCGACGGCGTGATGCGGCTCGGGCTGCGTACGCTCGCCTCGGCGGTGCTGGCCACGCTGATCCTGGCCGCGCTGGTGTTCCGCGACGTGCGCCGTACCGCCTGGGCCGGCGGCCTGGCGCTCGTCATCACCGCCGGCAGCCTCGGAGTGGCCGCGACGACGCTGCGTCCGCAGGCGATCGAGGAGCCACGGTACGAGGGCCTGCTGGTGAACGCGCCCGCGATCGTCGGTGACGCGCGGCGCATCGCCAACGACTACACCAAGTACGCCGAGCAGTTGCAGCGGCTGGTCGGCAACGTCAGCAAGCTGTACACCACGGTCTCCGCGCTGCCGGTGGTGCAGCCGTCGCCGGGCACCACCCGGGTGCTGCACGTGTCGGACATGCACCTCAACCCAACCGGCTGGCAGTTGATCCGTACCGTGGTCGAGCAGTTCGGCATCGACGTGGTCATCGACACCGGCGACATGACCGACTGGGGCAGCGAGCCGGAGGCGTCCTTCGTCGGCTCGATCGGCCTGCTCAAGAAGCCGTACGTGTTCATCCGCGGCAACCACGACTCGCCGCGCACCGCCGCCGCGGTGGCCCAGCAGCCGAACGCGATTGTGCTGAACAACTCGATCACGACGGTGGGCGGGCTGACCATCGCCGGCATCGGCGACCCCCGCTTCACTCCGGACAAGGAGACCTCACCGGCCGGCAGCGGCCTCACCGCCGCCGTCGCCGACCAGGTGATCGGCGCCGGCGAACAGCTCGCCGCGACGGTCGAGAAGTCGCCGCGCAAGGTCGACATCGCGCTGGTGCACGATCCCGCCTCGGCCGGCCCGCTCTCCGGCACCTGCCCGCTGGTGCTCTCCGGGCACACCCACGCCCGGCAGGTGTCGAAGCTGCCGGAGGTGCCCGGCAAGCAGCCGACCACGCTGATGGTGGAGGGCTCGACCGGCGGGGCCGGGCTGCGCGGCCTGGAGGGCGAGAAGCCGACGCCGCTGACCATGACGGTGCTCTACTTCGACCAGCAGAAGCTGCTCCAGGCCTACGACGAGATCACCGTGGGCGGGACCGGGCAGTCGCAGGTCAACCTGGAGCGGCACGTCATCCGCGACCCGGCCAAGGGCGACCAGGTGCCGGTCACCCCGACCCCGACCCGGGGACCGTCCGAGTCGCCGTCGCCGGGTACGACCACCCTGAGCCCCACAGCCACCCCCACCCGCTGACGTCCCGGGCCCTCCCCGGCCGCCTGCCACCCACCGTCCGGTCACCGGGTGTAACTGACCCGCCCGGCACCGGGATGCCCCGCCGCCGCCTTTGCTCTGCAGCCATCCGCGCGGCAGGCACTGGGAGTGACCGGACAGAAGGCCGCGCGCCGCCGACGCTCTCCGCCGCACCCCAGCTCAGAGCGATGCTGCTGATATGGCTGCAGAGCAAAGGCGGCGAGAGGCCATCACCCAGGCCCCCGGAGCCGGTCACTCTCAGCAACCGGAGCAGCTGTCACGATCCGTGACGGCCACAGCCTGCCGCGCCGCCGCGATCGGCAGGCCGCCGGACCACTCGACCAAGCCGCGGACCGCTCAGTCAGGCTGCGGACTGCGGTGCCGGGTCGCGCTGGACCAGCCCGGCGCGGTCAGCGCAGCGCGATCGCGGCCAGCGCGGCGTTGACGATGCTGCCCGGCAGCAGGTCGTGCAACTCGTACAGCTCCCGGACGTTGCCGGACTGGCCGAACTCGTCCACGCCGAGCGGCACCGCCGGGGCGCCGACCGCCGAGCCGAGCCAGGCCATCGCGTGCGAGGCCGCGTCGTGCACGGTGACCACCGGCACCCGGTCGGCGAAAGCCGACCGCAGCGCGCCCGGCACGCTCGGCACCGTCGCGGTCCGCACACCTTGACGCAGCGTCCGCTGCCACGCCCGGTAGAGGCGGTCCAGGCTGGTCACGTCCACGACGTGCGCGGCCACGCCCTCCTCCGCCAGCTCCGCGGCGGCGGCGAGCACCTCCGGCAGCACCGCGCCGGAGGCCGCGAGCTGCACGACCGGGGCGTCAGCCAGATCGGGGTACGCCTGGTGCGCGTCGACGAGCCGGTACGCGCCGGCCACCACCTGCCGCAGCAGCACCGCGTCCCCGAGCCGGGTCCGGGCCGCCTCGAACGGGGCCTGGTCGATCGGCCGGGTGCTGAGCCGGAAGTAGTACGCCCCGTCCTCGGCCGGCGCGGCGGTGGCGGCGGGCGCGGCGCCACCGGCGATCTGCCCGAGCGCGTCGCAGAGCAGCCAGTCGAGGCTGCCGGCGTACGCGGGCTCCAGGAACGTCACCCCGGGCAGCTCCAGGCCGACCGACGCGGTGATGGTGGACTGGTGCGCGCCGCCCTCCGGGGCCAGCGTGATGCCGGACGGGGTGCCGGCCACCACGAACCGGGAACCGGAGTACGTCCCGTAGAGGAACGCGTCGAGACCGCGCAGCACGAACGGGTCGTAGACGGTGCCCACCGGCAGCAGCGGCTGGCCGGACAGGTCCCACGACAGGCCGAGCTGGCCCAGCAGCAGGAACAGGTTCATCTCCGAGATACCCAGCTCGATGTGCTGCCCGGCGGGGCTCTCGGTCCAGCGCAGCATCCGGTCCTCGGTCCAGGAGCGCTGCTCGGTCGGGGCGAACACGCCCGTCTTGTTGATGAACCCGGCCAGGTTGGTCGAGGTGGCCACGTCCGGCGCGGTGGTCACCAGGTAGGGCGCCACCTGCGGATCGCGGGCCAGGTCGACCAGCACCCGGCCGAAGACCTCCTGGGTGGAGACCGGCTTGTTCGCGCGTACCCGCGTGGTTTCCGGAACGGTGACGCCCAGCGCCCGCTCGCGCGGCGGGCGGGACAGCGCCTCCCGGCGCTCGCCGGCCCGGATGCCGGCCGGGGACGCCGGGTCGAGGCGGTCCCACTCGGTCTCCGGGGTCAGGCCCTGCGCGGCGCGCAGCGCGTCGACCTGCTCGGTGGTGAGCAGCGCCGAGTGGTTGCGCGGGTTGCCGGCGATCGGCAGACCCCAGCCCTTGACCGTGTACGCGAACACGACGCTGGGCCGGTCGGTCACCGCGTCGCACTGGGCGTACGCGTCGAGCATCGCCTGCGCGTCGTGGCCGCCCAGGTCGGTGACGAGCGGGCCCAGCTCGTCGTCGCCGATGTCGGCCACGAACGCGGCCACCTCGGCCGGCGCGCCGTCCAGGAACTGCTTGCGCAGCGCCGGGCCGGCCAGCCCGAACAGCGACTGGTACTGCTCGTTGGGCATCCGGTCGATCCAGTCGCGCAGCGCCGCGCCACCCGGCCGGGCGTACGCCTCGGCGAGCTTGCGGCCGTACTTGACCTCCACGACGTGCCAGCCGGCCGCCTCGAACTGGCCGCGCCACTGGTTGATCCGGATGCCGGGGACGACCCGGTCCAGCGACTGCCGGTTGAAGTCGACGAGCCACATCACGTTGCCCAGGCCGGTGGTGGCCGGGTCGGCGACCGCCTCCCAGATGTTGCCCTCGTCCAGCTCGGCGTCGCCGATGATGGCGACGAACCGGGAGTGCGGGCGCGCGCCGAAGTGCGCGTCGACGTAGCGGCGGGTGACGGCGGCGAACAGCGGCGCGGCGGCGCCCAGGCCGACCGAGCCGGTGGAGAAGTCCACCTCGTCCGGGTCCTTGGTCCGCGACGGGTACGACTGGAGGCCGCCGCGCGCCCGCAGCTTCGGCAGGTACGACTTGTCGAGGTTGCCGAGCAGGTACTGGATGGCGTGGAACACCGGCGAGGCGTGCGGCTTCACCGCGACCCGGTCCTCGGCGTCCAGGTGCTGGAACCAGAGCGCGGTCATCGCGGTGACCAGCGAGGCGCTCGACGCCTGGTGGCCGCCGACCTTCACCCCGTCACCGGTGTCGCGGTCGTGGTTGGCCGCGTCGACGATGCGAGTGGCGAGCCAGAGCACCCGGCGCTGGATCTCGTCGAGGACGTCGAGGTCGTGCTGGTTCACGGTGACTCCATCCGGGCGTCGCCGTTGACGCCCACTGAGTGGGGGTGAGGCGTTAGGAAGGGCCCCTTCCCATGCACCAGGCGTTAAGAAGGGGCCCTTCCTTACAACACGTCAGGCGCCGAGGCGCGCCAGGATCAGCTCGCGGACCGTCTTCGCGTCCGCCTGGCCGCGGGTGGTCTTCATGACCGCGCCGACCAGCGCGCCGGCCGCCGCGACCTTGCCGCTGCGGATCTTGTCGGCCACGTCCGGGTTGGCGGCGATCGCCTCGTCCACGGCGGCGGTGAGCGCGCCGGTGTCCGAGACGACCTCCAGGTTGCGGTTGGTCATGATCTCGGTCGGCGAGCCCTCGCCGGCCACCACGCCCTCCAGCACGGTACGGGCCAGCTTGTCGTTGAGCTTGCCCGCGTCGACCAGGCCCTGCAGCTCGGCGACCTGGGCCGGGGTGGCGCCCACGTCGGCCAGCTCCACGCCGGTCTCGTTGGCGCGGCGGGACAGCTCACCCAGCCACCACTTCCGGGCCGCCGCAGGGGTCGTGCCGGCGGCCACTGTCGCCTCGATCAGCTCGACCGCGCCGGCGTTCACCACCGACTGCATGTCGAGGTCGGACAGGCCCCACTCCTGCTGGATCCGCTTGCGGCGCAGCCGCGGCAGCTCCGGCAGGGCGGCCTTCAGCTCGGCCACCCACGCGGTGTCCGGGGCGAGCGGCACCAGGTCCGGCTCCGGGAAGTACCGGTAGTCGGTGGCGGTCTCCTTGGACCGGCCCGACGTGGTGTCGCCGGTGTCCTCGTGGAAGTGCCGGGTCTCCTGGGTGATCCGGCCACCGGCCTCCAGCACGGACGCCTGGCGCAGCATCTCCGAGCGCACCGCCCGCTCGACCGAGCGCAGCGAGTTGACGTTCTTGGTCTCGGTGCGGGTGCCCCACTCCTCGCCCGGCCGGTTCAGCGACGTGTTGACGTCGCAGCGCAGCGAGCCCTCCTCCATCCGCACGTCGGAGACGCCGAGCGAGCGGATCACGTCGCGCAGCTCGGCGACGTACGCGCGGGCGACCTCGGGCGCGAGCGCGCCGGTGCCGGGGATCGGCTTGGTGACGATCTCGACCAGGGGGATGCCGGCCCGGTTGTAGTCGACGAGCGACTCGGTGGCGCCGTGGATGCGGCCGGTGGCGCCGCCGACGTGCAGCGTCTTGCCGGTGTCCTCCTCCAGGTGCACCCGCTCGATGCCGATGCGCACCAGCTCGCCGTTGACCTCGACGTCCAGGTACCCGTCGAAGCACAGCGGCTCGTCGTACTGGCTGATCTGGAAGTTCTTCGGCATGTCCGGGTAGAAGTAGTTCTTCCGGGCAAACCGGCACCACTCGGCGATCGAGCAGTTCAGCGCGAGCCCGATCCGGATGGTCGCCTCGATGGCGGCCTTGTTCGCCACCGGCAGCGAGCCGGGCAGGCCGAGGCAGACCGGGCAGACCCGGGTGTTCGGCTCGCCGCCGAAGTCGGTCGGGCAGCCGCACCACATCTTGGTGTTCGTGCCCAGCTCGACGTGGGTCTCCAGGCCGATCACCGGTTCGAAGCGCGCGACGACCTCGTCGTACGCGGGCAGTGTCGTCGTCATCTGAGCTCCAGGCGCGATCCGGACAGAACCGTTCCAGCCTAATCGGCTGGCCCGGCCACCCCGCTGCCGGGCTTCGAGATCACCGCGCGGGGCCCGGGCGTCACTCGGGTGTGGTGAAGGTCCGGCGACGGTTGTACGCCAGCACGAGCAGGATGCCGCCGATGGAGAAGGCCACGATGCTCAACAGCAGCAGCACGAGCGGCGAACCCGGCCCGGTGATCGGCAGCCACGCGCCGCTCACCTTCGACGGCGAAGCCGTCGGCAGGGGCGCCGAGGTGCTGCTCTCCGACGGTGTGGCGGCCGGGTCGTCGGGGGACGGCGTGGCCGTCGGGTCGGCCGGGTCGGGCGTCGAGCCGGTCGGGGACGCCGTCGGGGTGCCCGGGTTCCGCGCGGCGACGGTCAGCGACACCTGCTTCGTGGCGCTGGTGCTGTAACCCTTCGCCGCGACGGTGAAGGCGAACGTGCCGGCGCTGCCCGGGGTGCCGCTGAGCCGGCCCTCCCCGTCGAGGGTGAGGCCGTCCGGCAGGGCCCCGGCCGCCAGGGAGAACACGATGTCCGAGTCACCGGCGGCGGTGAACCGGAAGGAGTAACGCTTGCCGACCGTGGCGGCGGGCGGGTCGCCGGAGGTGAGCGCGGCCGCCGCCTCGGCGACCACGATGGTGGCGTCCTGCTCGTCGAAGCGGTCGTTCTTGTCGGTCATCCGAAGCGTGAACGTGTACGTCCCGGCAGTGGTCGGCGCGCCACCGAGCGAAGTCCCCACCACGAGCATCCCCGGCGGCAGACTGCCCGAGACCACCGACAACCGGTACGGCCCGGTGCCACCGGTCGCCTCGACCGTGTGGATCGCGTACACCCGGCCCAGGTACATGGGCGACCGGGGCTTGCCCGACGTGATGACGACCTTGGGTTCGCGCACCTCGATCGTCGCCGTCTGCTCGTCGAAGAGGTCGTTCTGGTCGGTCATCCGCAGCGTGAACGTGTACGTCCCGGCAGTGGTCGGTGAACCCCCGAGCGACGTACCCACCACGAGCATCCCCGGCGGCAGACTGCCCGAGGTCACCGACAGCCGGTACGGCGCGGTGCCACCGGTCGCCTCGACGGTGTGGATCGCGTAGACCTGCCCGATGACCATGACCGACCGGGGTTTGCCCGAGGTGATGGTGACGGCCTCGGTGGCGACGGTGGCCGGTTGCGCGACGGCCGGCTGCCCGGCGCCCAGCAGCAACGCGACGACCATCGTCAGGGCCATGACCGGGCGAAGTGTCCCCATCGCACATCCAGCTCTCGGTCGGAACCGCTCGCGTCCGCCAGCGGGCCACAGTCCAGTCGATCCAGCAGACTCGCAGTTTATTCGACCAGTGCCAGTGACCCCCGGCAATCCCCTGATCGGTGATCACCGTGTCGGTACGGAGGCGGGCGGGCCGCCTCCGTACCGTCCGGTTCAGATCGTCGGCGGGGTGAGCGTGCCGACGGCGCTCTCCAGCGCGGCGGCGATCCGGTACATCCGGTCGTCCGCCATGGTCGGCGCCATGATCTGGAAGCCCACCGGGAGCCCGTCGGACAGGCCGCACGGCACCGAGATGGCCGGGCCGCCGTACAGGTTCGTCGGGATGGTGAACAGGTCCGCCAGGTACATCTGGTACGGGTCGGCGGTACGCGACCCGAGCGGGAACGCCACGAACGGCGTGGTCGGCGAGATCAGCGCGTCGACCTGCTCGAACGCGCTGGTGAAGTCCCGCGTGATCAGGGTGCGGACCTTCTGCGCCTGGCCGTAGTAGGCGTCGTAGTAGCCCGAGGAGAGCGCGTACGTGCCGATCATGATGCGGCGCTTGACCTCGGGGCCGAAGCCGGCCTCGCGGGTCAGCGACATGACCTCCTCAAGCGACCGGTTGCCGTCGTCGCCGACCCGCAGGCCGAACCGGACGCCGTCGAACCGGGCCAGGTTGGAGGAGCACTCGCTCGGCGCGATCAGGTAGTAGGCCGGCAGCGCGTACTTGAAGTGCGGGCAGGAAACCTCGACGATCTCCGCGCCCAGCTTCGCCAGCGCCTCGGCCGCGTCGCGGAACGCGGCCATCACGCCCGGCTCCGCGCCCTCGCCGATGAACTCGGTGACCATGCCGAGCTTCACGCCGGTCAGGTCGCCGGTGGCGCCGAGGCGCGCGGCGGCCACCACGTCCGGCACCGGGGCCGGGATCGACGTGGAGTCGCGCGGGTCGTGACCGCCGATCACCTCGTGCAGCAACGCGGCGTCGAGCACGGTACGCGCGCACGGGCCGGGCGTGTCCAGCGACGAGGAGAACGCCACCAGGCCGTAGCGGGAGGTGCCGCCGTAGGTGGGCTTCGCGCCGACGGTGCCGGTGACCGCGCCGGGCTGGCGGATCGAGCCGCCGGTGTCCGAGCCGATCGACAGCGGCGCCTCGTACGCGGCCAGCGCCGCAGCGCTGCCACCGCCGGAGCCGCCCGGGATCCGGTCGGTGTCCCACGGGTTACGGGTCGGCCCGTACGCCGAGTATTCGGTGGAGGAGCCCATGGCGAACTCGTCCATGTTCGTCTTGCCGAGCATCACCGTGCCGGCGGCGCGCAGCCGCTCGACGATGGTCGAGTCGTACGGCGGGCGCCAGCCCTCCAGGATCTTCGACCCGACGGTGGTCGGTACCCCCTTGGTGGTGAGCACGTCCTTCACCGCGACCGGCACACCGGCGAGCGGGCCCAGCTCGTCACCGGCGGCGCGGCGCTCGTCCACGGCACGCGCGGCGGCCAGCGCCCCCTCGGTGTCGACGTGCAGGAACGCGTGCACCCGGTCGTCGACGGCGCCGATGCGGTCCAGGTGGGCCTGGGTGACCTCGACGGCGGAGGTCTCGCCGCTCGCCACCAGCCCGGCGATCTCAACAGCGCTCAGCTTGGTCAAGTCGCTCATGCCGGCACTCCGCTTCGCTCCGTGCCGTCATGAGCGACAGCCATGCTGGGCCCGATGATTCGCTCGCTGCGCTCGCTCATGAAGCCACATCCTCGTCCAGGATCCGCGGGACGCGGAACCGCTGCTCCTCGGCGTCGGGTGCGCCCGACAGCGCCTCCTGCGGGGTCAGGCCCGGCCGTACGACGTCCTCGCGGAGCACGTTCGTCAGCGGCACCGAGTGGGACGTCGGCGGGATGTCCGCCGCGGCGACCTCGCCGACCTGCGCGACCGACTGGAGGATCACATCCAGCTGGCCGGCGAAGGTGTCCAACTCCTCCTCCGTGACGGCGAGCCGCGACAGTCGCGCGAGGTGCGCGACCTCCTCGCGGGAGATGGCGGCCATCGGGTGCCCCCTTCGTGGCTGTCCTGAGACGTCTGCGGTGGGCCGGCCGCGCGTACGGGATGACGCGCGGTGACCGGAGCGAGTCTATTGTCCCGCCGTCACGACGACGCCTTCGCCTCCCCCTCCGGCGCCGCCCCGCTGCGGCTCCCGGCCTCCACCGGGCGCACCGGGCGGTAGCGCGACAACCAGGCCACCAGGTCCTCGGCCGGCATCGGCCGGGCGTGGAACCAGCCCTGCGCCACGTCGCATCCGGCGGCGTGCAGCAGCCGCCAGGTGCGCTCGTCCTCCACGCCCTCGGCCACCACCCGCAGTCCGAGCGCGCCGGCCAGCTCGATCATCGACCGGACGATCGCCGCGTCGTCCGGGTCGTCGGCCATCCCGAGGACGAACGAGCGGTCCACCTTCACCTCGGACAGCGGCAGCCGGCGCAGGTGTTGCAGCGACGAGTAGCCGGTGCCGAAGTCGTCCAGCGCAATGCCGACGCCGATGCGGTGCAACTGGGTGATGCTGGCGAGCACCCGCCGGGGGTCGGCCATCAGCGCGCCCTCGGTGATCTCCACCTGGAGCCGCTGCGGCGGCACCCCGTACCGGGCCAGCCGGTCGGCGATCTGGTCGGCGATCTCGCCGGTGTGCAGGTCACGGACGCTGACGTTGAGCGCGGCCCGCAGCGTGAGCCCGGCCGCCGACCACTTGGCCAGCTGCTCCACCACGTCGTCCACCACGCGGCGGGTGAGCAGTCGCATCACCGCGCTCTGCTCGGCGACCTGGATCAGCTCGCCCGGGTCGACCATGCCGCGGCGCGGGTGCCGCCACCGCAGCAGCGCCTCGACGCCCACCACCTCGCCGGTCGCGATCGCGATCTGCGGCTGGTAGTACATGGTGATCTCGCCCGGGTGCCCGGACTGGTCCTCCGGCTCGGCGCTCCCGTCGGCGGTCGGCCCGATCACGCCCGGCGCGCCGGTGCTCACCGCGGCCTGGGCGTCGTGCCCGGTGTCGGTCTCGTGCGCGGCCTCCGTGTCGCGCCCGGTGCCGGTCTCCGCCGCGTCGGCGTCCCCGCCACCGACCACTGGCGTCGCCACCACCGCTCCGGCGCGCGCGGCCCGGCTGCGGATCGGGTCGGCGCCGGTGAGGATCCGCTCGATCAGGTCGTCGTCGTGCCGCTCCGCGGCGCGGTCCCGGCGCCGCCGCAGCCACCGGTTCGGCCCGTCGCCGGAGCGTCCGCCGCCCCGGCCGTCGTCGCGCGCCGGACGCTGGTTGCGCGACGGCCGCTCGGCCCGGGCCGGTCGCGGCGCCGACAGCGCCGGCGTCAGTGCCGCGCCGTCACCCCCCGGTACGCCCACCGTCTCCCCGCCCTGCGCGGACGGGCCCGACTCCAGCACCCGGCGCAGGTCGGCCAGGAGGCTCAGCCGCTCGGCCGAGTTGTGGTCGGACTCCGGCGCGTACACCGCCACCGTGTCGTTGCGATGCTTCGCGTCGTACATGGCCACGTCGGCGTGGCGCATCAGCGTGGCGAAGTCCTCGCCGTGGTCCGGGTAGAGCGCGATGCCGATCGAACCGCCCACGTCCAGCGGCAACCCGTCCAGCGGCACCGGCTCGGCGAGCGCGGCGACCACCCGGTCGGCCCGCTCGCGGGCCTGGTCGATGTCGGTGAGCCGGGGTACGACTATGGCGAACTCGTCACCGCCCAGTCGCGCCACCATGTCACCGGCGCCGACCACGCCCATCAGCCGGGCGCTCACCTCGACCAGCAGACGGTCCCCCACCGCGTGCCCGAGCGCGTCGTTGACGTGCTTGAACCGGTCGAGGTCGAGCAGCAGCAGCGCCAGGTGCGCCTGCCGCTCGCCCCGGGCGGCCCGCTCGCCGTGCAGGTGCACCTGCTCGGCCACCTCGGTGAGCAGCGCCTTGCGGTTGGGCAGCCCGGTGAGCGGGTCCACGTCGGCGAGCTGTTCCCGTTCCTCGGACAGCCGGGCCATCCGGTAGACGGCGAACAGCGGCACCAGCACCAGCGGGATCAGCGCCGCGCTGGCCCGGGCGGCGGCCACCAGCACCGGCGCGAGCAGCAGCAGCGAACCGGTGGACAGCAGCTCGTACGCCAGCCCGCTGCGCACGCTGGGCCACCACCGGTCGCCGAACCGCAGCCGCACGGCCGAGCTGACCAGCCCGTAGTTGACCACGAACCAGGCGAGCGTCGCGCCGCCCACCGCCGCCACGTCGGTCCAGTGCAGCCGGCCGTCGCCGAACAGCTCGCCCGGACCGAGCCGGCTGACCGCGTACGCGGCGGCGAGCGCGCACGCGTACTGCGCGGCGTTGAAGCCGGTACGCCAGGGCGCGTACCCGAGCCGCCAGCCGCTCACCGCGACGGCCACTGCCTGCACGGCGACAGCCGGGCCGAAGCCCCAGCCGAGCAGGATGGCGAAGGTGAAGCAGGTCGACGGGAACACGGCCGAGGTCTGCCGCCGCCCGGGCGGCACGAACGGTCGGGCGTCGCAGGCGACGGCGAGCGCCGCCATGGTCCAGAACGCGGCCGGCAGTTCGGTCAACCGGTCGGCGAGCGCGATCAGCGGCCCGGCCGAGACAAGTGCGGCCACCACGCCGACCGCGCCGACGAAGCCGAAGAACGGCCCGCTCCGCCCGGGCGGGACGGAGTTACGCGGGTCGCCGGTCTCCATCGCACCTCCCGGGGGCAACGTCGTGGCGCGCGCCGTCACGCGCCGTACGCCAATGAAACGCCCTCCGAGGCGGTTTCCCCGACACGACAGTCACGAATCGGTCGGAGTCGTAATTAACTTGGTATCCGCGGACGATCGCCGTGACCAGCCCGTCAGTCCTCCACCCGGGCCACCTCGCGGGCCGCGTCCGGGCCGGAGTCCAGCAGCACCCGGAAGCCGTCCTCGTCGAGGATCGGCAGTTTCAGCGTGGCCGCCTTGTCGGCCTTGGAACCCGGGTTGTCGCCGACCACCACGAACCCCGTCTTCTTGGAGACCGAGCCGGTCACCTTGCCGCCCCTGACCTGGATCGCCTCGGCGGCCTGGTCACGGCTGAACCCGCTGAGCGTGCCGGTGACCACGACGGTGACGCCGTCGAGCGGTCGTGGCCCCTCGTCGGCGGCCTCCTCGGCCATCCGTACGCCCGCCTCGGCCCACTTGCGCACGATGTCGCGGTGCCAGTCGACGGCGAACCACTCCTTGACGCTCGCGGCGATAGTCGGGCCGACGCCGTCCACCGAGGACAGCTCCTCCTCGCCGGCGGCCTCGATGGCGTCGACCGACCGGAAGTGCCGGGCGAGCGCCTGGGCGGCGGTCGGGCCGACGTGCCGGATGGACAGTGCCACCAGCACGCGCCACAGGTCGCGTTCCTTGGCCTCGGCCAGGTTGTCGAGCAGCTTGACCGCGTTGCTGCCCAGGCTGCCGTCCTTGTTGACGAAGAACGGTGACCGGCTCAACTGATCGGCGTCGAGCTGGAACAGGTCGCCCTCGTTGGTGATGATCTGCGCGTCCAGCAGCGCCGCCGCGCCCTTCTCGCCGAGCACCTCGATGTCGAGCACCTTGCGGCTGGCCAGGTAGAACACCCGTTCGCGGATCTGACCGGGGCAGGCGCGCCCGTTGGGGCAGCGGATGTCGACGTCGCTCTCCTTGGCCGGCGCGAGCGGCGTGCCGCAGGCCGGGCAGGTGGTCGGCATGACGAACGGACGGGCGTCGGCCGGGCGCAGCTCGACCACCGGGCCGAGCACCTCGGGGATCACGTCGCCGGCCTTGCGCAGCACCACCGTGTCGCCGATGAGCACGCCCTTGCGCTCGACCTCGCGGGCGTTGTGCAGCGTGGCCAGCGCGACCGTGGAGCCGGCGACCCGGACCGGTTCCAGGACGGCGAACGGGGTGACCCGGCCGGTGCGCCCGACGTTGACGTCGATGTCGAGCAGCTTCGTGTTCACCTCCTCCGGCGGGTATTTGAAGGCGATCGCCCAGCGGGGGGCCCGGCTGGTCGAGCCGAGGCGGCCCTGGATGGAGACCGGATCGACCTTGACCACCACGCCGTCGATCTCGTGCTCGACGTCGTGCCGGTGCTTGCCGTAGTAGGCGATGTAGTCAGCGACGCCCGCGAGGTCGTCCACCACCCGCCAGCGGTCGCTGGTGGGCAGCCCCCACGCCTTGAGCGCGGCGTACGACTCGGACTGCGCCGCCGGCCGGAAGCCGGTGCGGGCGACGATGCCGTGCACCACCAGGCGCAGCGGGCGGGAGGCGGTGACCCGCGGGTCCTTCTGGCGCAGGCTGCCGGCGGCGGCGTTGCGCGGGTTGGCGAACGGCGCCTTGCCCTGCTCGACCAGGCTCGCGTTGAGGTCGGCGAACGCGGCCACCGGGAAGTAGATCTCGCCGCGTACCTCGATCAGATCCGGCACGTCGGGGAAGTCGTCGGCCGGGGTCAGCCGGGCCGGCACGCCCTTGATGCTGCGCACGTTCGCGGTGACGTCCTCGCCGGTGCGGCCGTCGCCCCGGGTGGCGGCGCGCACCAGCCGGCCCTTGGAGTAGGTCAGGTTGATGGCCAGCCCGTCGACCTTCAGCTCGCACAGGTAGGGCACCGGGCCGCCGGCGTCGCGCTCGACCCGCTCGGCCCAGGCGGCCAGCTCCTCGTCGGCGAAGGCGTTGTCGAGCGAGAGCATCCGCTCGGCGTGGGCGACCGGCGTGAAGTCGGTGGAGAAGGTGCCGCCGACGCGCTGGGTGGGCGAGTCGGGGGTGCGCAGCGCCGGGTATTCCGCCTCCAGCGCCTCCAGCTCCCGCAGCTGCGCGTCGAACTCCGCGTCGGTGATCGTCGGCGCGTCCAGCACGTAGTAGCGGTACTGGTGTTCGGTCAGCTCCTGACTGAGCGTGGCGTGCCGCTCCCGGGCCGCCGGGGTCGGCTCGGCCCCCGCCGCCGCCTCCTGGGCCGCGTCGGCCGCAGTGGGAACCGCTTCTTCGGACACGCCGCCGCCTTCGGACACCGCTGTCGCCTCCCGTGCTCGCGCTACCCGAGAACCGTAGCGGTCGGCTGTGACAACAGTCCGGCCACCCGCACGAGCAGGGCGAACCGGCGCGCGTCACGCCCCCGCGCGGTCCGGCCCCGGGCGTGCGACCATCGCCTCGGCGGCGCTGTGCGGGAACGGTCGGAAGGCGGGTACTGATGCGCGACGGGGTTCTCTGGGCGCTGGTGATCGTGGCCTGCGTCGCGGCCGGCTGGCTCTGGAACGAGTGGCGCCGCCGGTCGGCCGACCGTTCCGCCGGGGCGCGCGGCCGGGCCGACGGGCGACGGCCGGGCTCCGGGCGCGGTGGCCGGACCGGCGGCGACGACCGGGCCGACGCCGGTTCACGGCGTGACCGGGCCGGCGTCGGCGTCCGGGGGGACCGGGGCGGGGCGCCGCCACGGCCGCGCGGCGCCGGGCGGACGGACCGGGACGAGCCCCGGCCGGGGGAGATCTGGTGGGCGGACGTGCCCTACGCCGACGGGACCGGCTCCAAGGTGCGGCCCTGCCTGGTGCTGCGGGTCGACGGCGGGGACGCCGAGGTCCTGAAGATCACCAGTCAGGACAAGTCGGACCGGGACGACCACCTGCCGATCCCGACCCGGAGCTGGGACCCGGACGCCGACCACGACAGCTACCTGGACATCAGCGAGCCCATCCCGGTGCCGCTCACCGCGTTCGCCGACCGGGCCGGCACGTGCGACCCGGACCTGTGGCGGGGTGTGCGCCGCCTGAACCACCTCACCGGCTGACGCCGGCGGCCTCCGGACCTCAGCGCTGCGACGCCCCTGCGTCGAGCGCGTCGGCGAGTGCGGCGAGCTGACCGGCGTACTCGATCCGGTCGGCCCACCCGGCCGGCCAGGCGGCCATGCCGTACGCGGCACCGGCGAACGCGCCGGCCAGCGCGGCGATGGAGTCCGAGTCACCGGCGGTGGTGGCGCCCCGGGCCAGCGCGCCGACCGGGTCGTCCGCGTGACGCAACGCGCAGAGCAGCGCGGTGGCGAGCGCCTCCTCGGCGATCCAACCCTCGCCGGTGAACCGGCACGGGTCGCCGCCGTCGTCGGGACGGGCGAGTGCCGCCTCCAGCCGGTCGAGCACCCGCAGGCAGTCGTCCCAGCCGCGGGCGACGAACCCGGCCGCGTCGCTCTCGCCGGGCCGCTGCCACAGGTCGCCCAGCCACTCCTCCCGGTAGACGGTGCGCTGCTCCCGCGCCCGCTCGGTGAGCAGGCCGGGCAGCTCGGGCAGCGCCGCGCCGTCGCGCAGCAGCCGGACCGCGTACGCGGTCAGCTCGCTGGCTGCCAGCCCGGTCGGGTGGCCGTGGGTGAGCCCGGCCTGGAGCTGGGCCAGCCCGGCCATGGTGTCGAGGTCGACGTCGAGCAGCCCGACCGGGGTGACGCGCATGTTCGCGCCGCAGCCCTTCGAGCCGGCGACTGTGGCCTCCTGCCAGCGGGCGCCCCGGGCCAGCTCGGCGCAGGCCCGCAGGCAGGTCATGCCGGGCGCGCGGTTGTTCTCCGGGCTGACCGACCAGTCGACGAAGCGCTGCCGCAGCAGCGGCTCCACCGCCTCGGCCGTGTACGCGGGCGCCTCGTGCAGCGCCCACGCCACTGCGAGCGCCATCTGCGTGTCGTCGGTGACCAGGGCCGGGTCGCCGGTCAGCTCGCGCGGACCGCCCGGGCCGTAGCGCCGGACGATCTCGGTGACGGTGAGGAACTCGGTCGGCTTGCCCAGGGCGTCGCCGTAGGCCAGGCCGAACAGCGAGCCGGCGACGCGGCCGGTGGCGGTGGAGGCGGTCACGGTGGCGATCATGCCTCCGCCGCGCAAGCCCGGGAAGATCAGTCCCAGCAGAGGCAGAACGGGTGGCCGACCGGGTCGGCGTAGACCCGGAAGCCCTCCCCCTCGCCGGGTAGCCGCCGTGCGCCCAGCGCCAGCGCCGCCTTCTCGGCCGCCTCGATGTCGTCGACGCTCACGTCGAGGTGGAACTGCTGCGGCCGGGCCGGGTCGGGCCAGTCGGGGGTGCGCAGGCCCGGCGCCCGCTGGAAGGCCACCCGCGGCTGGTGCCCGGGTGGCCCGCCGAGCACCACCCACTCGTCGCCGTCGGAGTTCTCCTCCACCACGGGCAGGCCGAGCAGCTCGGAGTAGAAGGCGGCGAGCGCGCGCGGATCGGGGCAGTCGATCACTGTGGAACGCAGTCGTCCAATCATGCCGGTCATCGTGCCCGGCGGGTACGACGGAAAACGTCAGTCCTCGGCCAGCCGCCGGCCCGCGTCACGGCAGGCGGTGAGCACCGCGCGGGCGTACGCCGGGGTGGCGCCGGCCAGGCCGCACGCGGGAGTGACCACCACCTGCTCGGCCAGCCGGCGGCGGGGGAAGCCGAGCTGGTCCCAGACCCGGCGGACCCGGCCGGCGACCTCGGCCGACGTCGGCGCCCGGCCGGAGGCCGGTGGCAGCGTCGGCGCGGCGCCGGCGAGCAGGCCGAGCCCGGCGTCGATCGCCTCGCCGAGCGGGTCGAGGTCGGTGACCAGCGACAGGTCGAGCGCGACGCCCACCGCACCGGCCGAGCGGATCAGCTCCAGCGGTACGTCCGGCGCGCAGCAGTGCACCAGAGCCGGTACGCCCGCCGCGTCGATCACGTCGCGCAGCAGTCCCCGCGCCACCTCGGTCTCCACCGGGCGGTGGGTGCCGAAGCCGCTCTCCGTGGGCACCCGCCCGGCCAGCACGGTCGGCAGGGACGGCTCGTCGAGCTGGAGCAGCACCGAGGCGCGGGGCAGCCGACGGGCGACCGCCTCGACGTGCCCGCGCAACCCTTCGCCGAGCGAGCCGGCGAGGTCGCGTACCGCGCCCGGGTCGCGCAGCATCCGGCCGCCGATCGGCAGCTCCAGCGCGGCGGCCAGGGTGAACGGGCCGGCGGCCTGGATCTTGACCGGTCCGGCGTACTCCTCGGCCTGCTCGGCGAGCTGGTCCAGGTCGCGTTCCATCAGGTCGCGGGCGCGGCGCAGGTCCCGGCCGGGGCGCGGGGCGATCCGCCAGCGGGCCGCGTACAGCTCGACCGGCAGTTCCACGAGCAGGCCGGCGCTGCGGCCGACGAGGTCCGCGCCCGGTCCCCGGGCGGGCAGCTCGGGCAGGTGCGGCAGGGTGGGCAGCTCGCCGAGCACGATCCGCTGCGCCTCGGCGATGTCGGTGCCGGGCAGCGACCCGATGCCGGTCGCCGCACCGGTGGGCCAGGGCCACGCCTGCTCAGTCACGGCCGCAGCCTATCCGCTGCCGATGCGAGGTCAGGCGGCGGTGATGGTGGCGGAGCCGAGGACCACGTCGCCGGCCGGGTCCGGCCGGTAGGCCACGATCGCCTGGCCGGCGGCGACACCCCGGACCGGGCGGCGCAACGACGCGCGCAGGCCGTCCGCGTCCACCTCGACGGCGGCCGGCACCACGTCGCCGTGCGCCCGCAGCTGCACCTCGCACTCGACCGGCCCGTCCGGGCGCGGCCCGCCGGTCCACACCGGGCGGGTCGCGCGTACGTCGGAGACCTCCAGCGCCTCGGCCGGGCCGACCGTCACCGTGTTGGTGGTCGGGGTGATGGACAGCACGTAGCGGGGCCGGCCGTCCGGCGCCGGACGGTCGAGGTGCAGGCCGCGCCGCTGCCCGACGGTGTACTGGTAGGCGCCGCTGTGGCTGCCCACCACCGCGCCGGTGAGCGCGTCCACCACCTGGCCGGGCGCCTCGCCGAGCCGCTCGGCGAGGAAGCCGCGGGTGTCGCCGTCGGCGATGAAGCAGATGTCGTGCGAGTCCGGCTTGTCGGCCACCGCGAGACCGCGCCGGGCGGCCTCCGCGCGCACCTCGGCCTTGGTCGAGTCGCCGAGCGGGAAGATCGACCGGTCGAGCTGCGCGCGGGTCAGCACCGCCAGCACGTACGACTGGTCCTTGGCCGCGTCGACGCTGCGCCGCAGCAGGCCGTCCGCGCCGAGCCGGGCGTGGTGGCCGGTCACCACGGCGTCGAAGCCCAGGGCCACGGCCCGGTCCAGCACCGCGGCAAACTTGATCTTCTCGTTGCAGCGCAGGCAGGGATTCGGGGTACGCCCGGCGGCGTACTCGGCCACGAAGTCGTCCACCACGTCGTCGTGGAACCGGTCGGCCATGTCCCACACGTAGAACGGGATGCCGAGCACGTCGGCGGCGCGCCGGGCGTCCCGGGAGTCCTCCAGCGTGCAGCAGCCCCGGGCCCCGGTGCGGTAGGTCTGCGGGTTGCGGGCCAGTGCCAGGTGCACGCCCGTCACGTCGTGCCCGGCCTCCACCGCCCGCGCCGCCGCGACGGCGGAGTCCACCCCGCCCGACATCGCCGCCAGAACCCTCACCGGCCCACTCCCCTCGTCCTCACCGAGCGTATCCGGGTCAGCGGGGCGTACGGAGGGCGGCCGCGCGGCGGGCCCGCTCCACAGCGGCGGGCAGCGCGGCGATCAGCGCGTCCACGTCCGCGCCGGTGCTGGTGTGCCCGAGCGTGAAGCGCAGCGAGGACCGGGCCCGGTCGTCGTCCGCGCCCATGGCCAGCAGCACGTGCGAGGGCTGGGCCACCCCGGCCGAGCAGGCCGACCCGGTGGAGCAGGCGATGCCCTGGGCGTCCAGGAGCAGCAGCAGCGCGTCCCCCTCGCAGCCGGGGAAGGAGAAGTGCGCGTTGCCGGGGAGCCGGTCGGCCGGGTCCCCGTTGAAGATCACCTCGGGGACCGCCTGCCGGACCCGCTCGACCAGTTCGTCGCGGAGCGCGGCGACGCGGGCCGCGTACTCCTGCTGGCCCTTCACCGCGGCCTCGACGGCGACCGCGAACGCGACGATGCCGGCGGTGTCCAGCGTGCCGGAGCGGACGTCGCGCTCCTGGCCGCCGCCGTGCAGCAGCGGGGTGGCGGCCACGTCGCGGGCCAGCAGCAGCGCGCCCACGCCGGTCGGCCCGCCGAGCTTGTGCCCGGTCACGGTGAGCGCGGACACGCCGCTGGCGGCGAAGTCGACAGGCACCTGCCCGACCGCCTGGATGGCGTCGGTGTGGAACGGCACCCCGTGCTCGGCGGCGACGGCGGCCAGCTCGGCGACCGGCTGGACGGTGCCCACCTCGTTGTTCGCCCACATGGCGGTGACCACCGCGACGCGCTCGCCGTGCTCGGCCAGCTCGGCGCGCAACCGCTCCGGGTCGAGCCGGCCGACCGCGTCGACCGGAAGGAGACCGGCCTGGGCGCCCTCGTGCTCGACCAGCCAGTCCACCGCGTCCAGTACGGCGTGGTGCTCGACCGAGCTGGAGACCACCCGGACCCGGTCGGCCCGGGCCGCGCGACGGGCCCAGAACACGCCCTTCACGGCGAGGTTGTCGCTCTCCGTCCCGCCACCGGTGAAGATCACCTCGGAGGGCCGGGCGCCGAGCGCGGCGGCCACCCGCTCGCGGGACTCCTCCACCCGCCGCCGGGCACGGCGGCCCGCCGCGTGCAGCGACGACGCGTTCCCCACCTCGCGGGCGGTCGCGACGTACGCCTCGAGTGCCTCGTCCAGCATCGGGGTCGTCGCCGCATGATCAAGGTATGCCATCACCGTTCAGCCTAACGGCCTGCGAACCCGCGACCGGGGGCCGGACCGCCCCGTCCCACCCGGGGCGGTCCGGCCCGCTCACGACCGAACGGCCGCGATCACGCGGGAACCGCCGTGATCACGATGTTGTCCCGGTAGCTGCGGGTCTTCGCGTCGAACGGCCCGCCGCAGGTGATCAGCGTGAGCCGGGGCTTGCCGTCGCGGGCGAAGTACCGCTCCAGCGGGATCTTCGACTTCCGGTACTCCTCCCGGGCCACCACCCGGTAGGAGCGTTCGCGGCCGTCCGAGCCGGTGGCGGTGAGCTTGTCCCCCTGGCGCAGCTCGCGCAGGCGGAAGAACGCGCCCTTGCCCTGCTCGGCGCTGTCCACGTGCCCGGCGATCACCACCGAGCCGGCGTCGGTCTCCAGGCCCGGGCCGTAGCGGTACCAGCCGACCTGGTCCACGCTGGGCGGGACCTCGAACTCGTCGGTGCGCTCGTTGACACCCACCGGATTGACGGTGGCGGTGACCCGGATCGGCGGGATGCTGAGCTTCACCGGCGGCACGATCTCACTGCCGGCGGGCAGCGTGCCCGGGTTCACCGGAACCGAACCGCCGCCGGTCGCCGCCGGGGCCGGCGTGGGAGTGGCACTGGCCAGGGCCGTCACCTCGTCGCCGCCGACGTCCTCGGCGGGCTCGGATCCGCACGCCACCACGCCCGCCAGGGTGAGCGCGGCGGCGCCGGCGGCCATCGCCGCCAGCGCCCCGCGGTTGCGCACCGTCACCGGCGACCGGCCCGGGCGGTTGCCGCCACCCGCGCACCGCCGCCGACCAGGAGCAGCACGCCGGCCCCGGCCAGCACGTACCACCAGGTGTCCACGCCGGTGCCGGCCTGGCCGCCGGTGCCGCTGGGCACGCCGCCCGGAGCCGAGTGCAGGCCGGTGATGGTCTGGGCGACCACGCTCAGGTTCTTCGCCTCGGCCGAGCCGATCGCGTAGACGATGGTGGCGGTGCCCTCCTTGAGGTTCAGGTCGGCCGGGCCGATGGCGACGGTGTCGGTGCCGGCGAGCACCACGTCCGCCTTCACCGAGCCGGCGGCCACGTCCGCCTTGGCCTCCTTCGGGTTGGTCAGGTCCTCGAAGACCGGCTTGCCGCCGGCCCGCACGTCGACGGCCGGGGCTGCCGCGGTGTGCCGGACGATCAGCCGGGCCTTGCCGGCGCCCACCTTGGACACGTCGTTGACGAACGGCGTGATCTGCGGGTTGCCGTCGGCGCTCAGGTGCGCGGCGAGGCTGATGTTCGCCCCGCCCGGCACCGCGGCGTCGTCCACCTTCAGGATCGCCTTGTCGATCGCCTCACCGGGCTTGGTCAGGGCGATGTCGTACTCCCCCTCGGGCAGGGTGAGCGGGCCGGCCACGTCGCCCGGCTTGAAGTTGTTCAGCGTCTTCTCGCCGTTGACGTACACGTCGACCGGGGTGTCCGGAATGCCGTGGACCACGGAGACCTTCGACGAGGCGGCGTAGGCCGGGCTCATGGTGGCGGCGCCGACGCCGGCGAAGGTGAGGGCGGCCACCGCGCCGCCCGCGGCGACCCGACGGAACATCGCGTACTGCATTGTCTGCCTCCTGGTAGTTCATGCTGATTCGTCAGGCCTGGCTTGCAGAACGGGTTACGCCGGCTCCGTGGCCCCCGGATGCGCCCGGATCCGATTTCTTTTTCCGGTCTCCGGGCGCATCCGCCGGAGCCTCCGGCGACGAAGGAGAGGTGACGAGGGTCGTGACGGACACACCGGGAGAGTGGGGCGGGGGCTGTGGGAGTTACAGTCGGGCATGCCCCACGGAAGGCGAGCCGCCCGGTGACGGCGGCCAGGCAGGGCCCCGAACCGCCGGGCGAGGACGACCTCGCCACCCGGTTCCGCGACGGCGACGAGGCGGCCCTGCGAGAGGCGTACGACAGGTACGGGCGGGCGGTGCTGCACCTGGCCACCACGACGCTCGTGAACCGCAGTGACGCCGAGGACGTGACCCAGGCGACGTTCGTCGCCGCCTGGCTCGGCCGGGAGACGTTCGACCCGGCGAAAGGCTCACTGGTCGGCTGGCTGCTCGGAATCGGGCGGCGCAAGGTGGTCGACCGGATCCGGGCCTCGGCCCGGGAGACCCGGGTGGTCGAGACGGTGAAGCAACTGCCGGAACCGGTCTCCACCGGCCCCGACCCGGACACGGTGGTCGACCGGCTGGTGGTCGCCGACGAGCTGGCCCGGCTCCCCGACGAGCAGCGCCGGATGCTGGAGCTGGCGTTCTACGACGACCTGACACATCAGCAGATCGCGGCGGTGACCGGAGTGCCGCTCGGCACCGTCAAGAGTCACATCAGACGCGGCATGCAGAGCCTGAAACGCAGATGGGAGGTGGACGGTGCAGCACCTGGACCACGACCGGCTGGTCTTTCTGGCGCTCGGTGAGAGCGAGGCGGCTGACGGCGAGGCCACCCATCTGGGCACCTGCGACCACTGCCGGGGCGAGATGGAGACGCTCCAGCACGTCGCCGGGCTCGGCGCGGGCACGCAGGGCCTGGCGGAGCTGCCCGACCCGCCGGAGCACATCTGGCAGGGCATCGTGGCCGAGATCCGGGCCGCCGAGGAGCTGCCGGCGTTGACCGAGCGGCGCCTGCCGCGCCCGGCCGACCCGGTGGAGCCGGCTGCCGTACCCGTGGTGGCACGTCGTCCGCGGCGGAGCCGGCGCTGGCCGGGGTGGGCGACCACGGCGGTCACCGCCACCGCCGCCGCGGTGATCGGCGTGGCCGGCACGGCCGCGGTGCTCGGCGGCGGCGGTGGCGAGCCGGCCGACCCCGAGCCGCCGGTGGTGGCCAGCGCGCCGCTCACCGCCTTCGGCTCGACGCCGAAGGACGCCTCCGGCGACGCCCGGGTGCTCGGTGACAATCGATTGCATCTGCACGTGGCGAATCTCCCGAGCGTTCCGGGGTACTACGAGGTCTGGCTGATCGATCCGAACACGATGAAGATGTTCTCCGTGGGTACGCTGAGCAACGGTTCGGGGGACGCGCTGCTGCCGATCCCCCCGAACGTCGACCTGCGCACCTACACCGTTGTCGACGTCAGCGCGGAGCAGTACGACAACAAGACCGGCCACTCCGGCGACAGCCTGCTGAGGGGCACCCTGACGGGCTGATCGGCGGGCCGGCTCAGCTCCCCGGCCCGCCGATCAGCTCCCTACGAGAAAGGCCGCCGCCCGGTGCACCGGGCGGCGGCCTTTTCACGCGACGCTCACTTGCGCTTGCGGATCTCCTCGGCGGCCTGGGGGACGACCTTGAACAGGTCGCCGACCACGCCGTAGTCGGCGAGTTCGAAGATCGGCGCTTCGGCGTCCTTGTTGACCGCGACGATGGTCTTCGAGGTCTGCATGCCGGCCCGGTGCTGGATCGCCCCGGAGATACCGAGGGCGACATACAGCTGCGGAGAGACGGTCTTGCCGGTCTGGCCGACCTGGAACTGGTGCGGGTAGTAGCCGGAGTCGACTGCCGCGCGGGACGCGCCGACCGCGCCGCCGAGCAGGTCGGCGATCTCCTCGACCAGCTTGAAGTTGTCCGCGTTACCGACACCGCGACCGCCGGACACGACCACCGAGGCCTCGGTCAGCTCGGGGCGGGAGCCCTTCTGCTCGGCGACCCGCTCGACGACCTTGGCGAGCTTGTCGGTGTCGGTGACCGACACGGTGAGCTGCTCCACCGCCGGGCTGGCCGCGGCCGGGGCCGGGTTCAGCGAGTTCGGCCGGACGGTGACCAGCGGCAGACCCTTGGTGACCTTCGCCTTCACGATCGTGGACCCGGCGAACGCCACCTGGGTCGCGGTGCCGTCGGCGGCCAGGCCGACCACGTCGGTCAGGATGCCGTTGTCCAGCTTCACCGCCAGCCGCGCGGCGATCTCCTTGCCCTCCTGCGACGAAGCCAGCAGCACCGCCGCCGGCTGCACCCGCGCGACGAGGTCGGCGACCACAGTCGCCTTGGGGGCCACCAGGTAGCCGTCGATCTCCTCACCCTCGGCCGCGTAGATCTTCTCCGCGCCGTACTCGCCAAGCTTGCCGCTCAGCGCCTCGGCGGCGCCGGCGCCACCGAGCACGACCGCGCTCGGGGTGCCCAGCTCACGGGCGAGGGTGAGCATCTCCAGGGTGACCTTCTTGACGCCGAACTCCCGGGTGGCTTCGACGACGACGAGAACCTCAGACATGTCAGCGACCTCTCACACGAACTTCTCGGAGGCGAGGAACTCGACCAGCTTCACGCCGCCCTCGCCCTCGTCGGTGATCTTCTCCCCGCCGGAACGCGGCGGACGCTTCGAGTGCTCCACCACCGCGCTGGTCGCGCCGTCGAAGCCCACCTCGGCCGGGGCCACGCCCACATCGGCCAGGGAGAGCGTCTGCACCGGCTTCTTCTTCGCCGCCATGATCCCCTTGAACGACGGGTACCGCGGCTCGTTGATCGTGTCCCAGACGGAGACCACAGCCGGGGTCGAGGCGGTCACCACCTCGTAGCCCTCCTCGGTCTGCCGCTCCACCGTCAGGGCCGAGCCGTCCACGGTCAGCTTGCGCGCGCCGGTCAGCGCGGCCACACCCAGCCGCTCGGCGATCATGTGCGGCATCACCTGCACCCGCCCGTCGGTCGACTCCGCACCGCACAGGACCAGATCGGCGCCCAACTGCCCGAGCGCGGCGGCGAGGACCTTCGAGGTGGCCACCGCGCAGGAACCGTGCAGCGCGTCATCCACCACATGCACAGCCTTGTCCGGACCCATCGACAGCGCCTTACGGATCGACTCGGTCGCCCGGTCCGGACCCATCGTCAGGACCGTGACCTCACCACCATGCGCTTCCTTGATCTTCAACGCCTCTTCGATGGCGTACTCGTCCATCTCATTGATCACGTTGTTCGCCGAACCGCGGTCGACGGTGTTGTCGTCAGAACGCAGGCTGCGGTCCGCGCCCGAATCAGGCACCTGCTTGACGAGTACGACGATATTCATCGCGCTTCGACGACCCTCCTGTTTGGTGTAGCGATCACTCGCCCGGTCACGGGCGCAGCCTCCCGCGTGACGGAACGTGGGTCAACCGCGGGCAGCTGTGCACTTCCCCACGAGCGCAATGTTACCCGCAAGTAGCATGACGGCCCCGGCCGCCCGCAGTGACGCAGGTCACCGGCATCAGACCGATCCGGCCAGCGCCTGCGTGATCTTCTCGATCGCCGCCGCCTCGGCGGGCTCGATCCCCCGGTGCGCCTGCGCCACCCGCTCCGCGGCGGCCAGCACCACCGACCGGTACGTCTCGGCGTCGGCGGGCGACTTGGCCCGGAGGATCTCCATCGACCGGCCCAGCGCGGGCAGCACCACGGACTCGACCTCCAGGGCCGAGTCCCGGGGCAGCTGCGGCAGCGGGCCGGTGGTGAGCGCCTCCTTGACCACGCCCCCCACCTCGGCGAGCGCGCCGGACGCGGCGAAGCTCTCCCGCACCATCGCCAGCACCCCGGGTACGGCGTTGGAGACCAGGAAGACCGCGCCGAACGCACCGGTCTTCAGGGTGAGCCGCTCGTCCGCCGTCAACCGTTCCATGATCACGGAGTGTAGACGTACGGCGTGGAGGTGGTGACCGCAACGAGTCCGAGCCGCTCCAGGATGGGCCGGCTGTCCGGCGAGCAGTCCACCTGCAGCAGCGTCTTGCCGCGCTGCTGCGCCAGCCGCGCCCGGTACGCCACGAGCGCCCGGTAGATGCCCTTCTTGCGCCACTGCGGCAGCGTCGAGCCGCCCCAGAGGCTGGCGAAGCCGGTGCCGCGCTGGTAGCGGATCCAGCCGGCGCTGACCACCGTCTCCCCGGCCTCGGCCACCACGATCGTGATCGACTGCGGATCGGCCTCGACCTCCCGGGCCAGCCCGTACACCAGGTGGCTGCGGTCCTCCCGCCAGACCTCCTCCTCCATGGCGGCGATGCGCTCCAGGTCGGCCCGGCTGGTGACCTCGCGCAGGCGTACCCCCTCGGGGAGCACCGGAACGGCGGCGGCGAGCGGCGCGACCGGCCCGACCACCACGGTCTCCTGGTCCTCCGGCACGAAGCCGGCGGCGCGCAGCCGGTCGCCCAGGTCGGCCGGCTCGTCGTGACCGGCGAGCTTCCACTCGACCGACTCGCCCCGGGCCCGGAAGACCTCGACCTGCCGGGCGATCAGCGCGTCCAGCTCGGCGCCGGCCAGGCCGTCCAGCGTCCGGTAGGTGAGGAAGCCACGGTGGTCGAGGCCGAGCACGCGGAACAGCGGGCCGTCGCGCTCCACCGTCACCCCGTCCGGCAGCGGGTCCGGCAGCTCCGGTCGGATCTGTGCGTCGTAGGCGGCGCGCAGCTCACGCGCGTCAAGATCGGTCATCCCCCCAGGCTAGGCGCGGGGCAAAGCGGATAATCGGCAGCGTGTGGGAGTCGATCAAGAACTGGTTCGACCCGCGTGAGCTGCGTTCGGTCGGCAACCCGCCGGACTACCGCTTCTCGCTGGCGAACGAACGGACGTTCCTGGCCTGGCTGCGTACCGGCCTGGCGCTGGTGGCGGGCGGCCTGGCCGCCGCGCAGTTCCTCCCGCCGCTGCGCCTGGCCCACCTGCGCGAGGCGCTCGCGATCGCGCTGCTGCTGCTCGGCGCGACCGTCTCGATCCGGGCGGTCGACCACTGGGCGCGCACCGAACGGGCCATGCGGCTGGACGAGGAACTGCCCGCGTCCCGCTTCCCGGCCGTGCTGGCGCTGATCGTCGCGATCGGCGCGCTGCTGCTGGTGGCCGCCGTGCTGCTGGGTGGCGCGGGATGACCCGCGACCCCGGCCTGCAACCCGAACGCACCCGGCTGGCCTGGCGGCGGACGCTGCTCACGCTGACCGCGGTGCTGCTGCTGCAGCTCCGGCTGGCGTTCACCGGCCGGGTCGTCGACGCGCTGCTGACCGGAGCAGCGCTCCTGGTCTGGCTCGCCGTGCTCGTGGTGACGTGGCACCGGGCCACCGGCGCAGGGCCGCGGCGGTTCGACAGCTGGTCGGTGCCGCTGACCGCGATCGGGGCGGCCGGACTTGCGGTGCTCGGCGTGGCGCACGTGCTGGGCGGGGTGCGCTGACGTGCGCGGGTGAGCCATCATGGGGCATGGCCCGCCTCTACGTGCTGCTCTTCCTGGTTCAGATCGTCCTCGCGGTCGTCGCGCTGATCAGTTGCCTCTCCGCCGACGAGGAGAAGGTCAAGGCGCTGCCCCGGATGATCTGGGTGCTGATCATTCTGTTCTTCCCGCTGGTCGGCTCGATCGCCTGGTTCCTGGTGGGCCGCGAGCGCCCGGCCGGAACCACCGGCGTCACCGGCGCGGCCCGGCCCGCCGCCCCGGCCGGTCGCCCGCTCGCCCCGGACGACGACCCGGAGTTCCTCGCCTCGCTCGACGAGCGGTCCCGCCGCGAGGACCAGGAACGGCTGCGGCTGTGGGAGGAGGACCTGCGCCGCCGCGAGGAGGAGCTGCGCCGCCCGGACGACCGCGACCGCCCCGAGGTCTGACACGCGCCGCGGGCCGCCCGCCGGTCACCCGGCGGACGGCCCGCACGCGCCGTGGTCAGGCCAGGTTCGACGACCGGGGGTACGCGTCAGCCGGGTCGGTCAGCACGTTCACCAGGTACGGCACGCCCGAGTCGAACGCGCGCCCCAGCGCGGGCCCGAGGTCGGCCGCCTTCTCCACCGTCTCGCCCCCGCCTCCGAGCGCCTCGACCACCTTGTCGTAGCGCAGCCCGGGCTGGAGGTCGGCGGCCACGTCGTAGCCGTACATCGCCCGCATCGGGTGCTTCTCCAGCCCCCAGATGCCGTTGTTGCCGACCACGATCACCACCGGCAGCTTCTGCCGGACCAGCGACTCCACGTCCATCAGCGAGAAGCCGGCCGCGCCGTCGCCCATCAGCACGCAGATCTGCCGGTCCGGGTGGCTGATCCGGGCGCCCATCGCGTAGCCCATGCCGGTGCCGAGGCACCCGTACGGGCCGGGGTCGAGCCAGGTGCCGGGCTGGGCCGGCTCCAGGTAGCGCCCGGCGTACGACACGAAGTCGCCGCCGTCGCCGATGGTGACCGCGTCCGGGGCGAGCACCTTGCGCAGCTCGCCGTAGACGCGGGCCGGGCGGATCGGGTCGCTCTCGGCGGCCATCTCCTCGGCGTCGCGGGCCTTCGCCGCGTCCTCGGCGGTACGCAGCTCGGCGATCCAGTCGGCGTGGTCGGCCCGGTCACCGGTGTGGTCGGCGAACGCGCCGAGGATCAGCCGCAGGTCACCGGCGGGCGCGGCGGCCGGCTGCACGTGCCCGGCCCGCTGGCTGGGCGCGTCCACCACGTGCACGACCTGGGCGTCGCCGAAGTCGCCGAAGGAGAGCCGGAAGTCCAGCGGGGTGCCGATCACCACGACCACGTCGGCGCCCTTGAGCGCGACCCGGCGGGCCTTGGCGAACGCGAGCGGGTGCTCCGGCGGCAGCGCGCCCCGGCCCATCCCGTTCGTGAACACCGGCACCCGCAGCGCCTCGGCGGCGGCACGCAGCGCCTCGACGGCGTCGCCCGCGTACACGTCGGAGCCGGCGATGATCACCGGCCGGGACGCGCCGGCGATCAGGCGGGCCGCCTTCGCGACCTCGTCCGGGTCCGGCTCGATCGGCGCCGGCGGCGTGACCGCCGGCAGGTCGGCGTCACCGACCGAGAAGACCGCCTCCAGCGGGAAGTCCAGGAACACCGGGCCGCGGTGCGGGGTGAGCGCGGTGGTCAGCGCCGCCGACACCGCGCGCGGGATGTCGTCGGCGCTGAACACCGTCTCGGCGTGCTTGGTCACCGGCGCGACCAGCGGCAGGTGGTCCATCTCCTGGAGGCTGCCCGAGCCCCAGCGGAACTGCGGGGCCCGCCCGCCGAGCACCAGCACCGGCGAGGCGTTGAAGAACGCGCTGGTCAGGCCGGAGACGCCGTTGGTGACGCCGGGGCCGGCGGTGAGCACGGCCAGGCCGGGGCGGCGCTGGAGCTTGGCCACCGCCTCGGCGGCGAACACGGCGGACTGCTCGTGCCGCACGTCGTAGAGGGGGAAGCCCGCCTTGTGGGCGGCGTCGTAGAGCGGGAAGACGTGCCCGCCGGAGAGCGTGAACATCTCCCGTACGCCGTGCGCGCGCAGTGCCGCGAGCGCCAGATCGCCGCCGTGGCCCTCGACCCGTTCCGTCATGCCATTCCCCTTCATCGACCGACCGGGGTCACGCTACTGGCCGGTAGCGCAGATGTGAACAGCTCTCGCGTCAGCGGCCGGTGAAGCCCGGCTTGCGCTTCTCCACGAACGCGGTCATGCCCTCGCGCCGGTCGTCGGTGGCGAACAGCGCCGCGAAGAGCTGACTCTCCCAGGCCAGGCCCGAGGTGAGGTCCATGTCCAGACCCGCGTCGACGGCCGCCTTCGCCGCCCGCAGCGCCTGCGCCGGCCCGGTCAGGAACGGCTTCACGTACGCCACCGCGGCGTCGTAGACCTCCGCGGCCGGCACCACCTGGTCGGCCAGGCCGATCCGCAGCGCCTCGGCGGCGTCGACCATCCGACCCGTCATGATCAGGTCCTTGGCGCGGGCCGGGCCGACCAGTCGGGCCAGCCGCTGCGTGCCGCCCGCGCCCGGGATGATGCCGAGCTTGATCTCCGGCTGGCCGAGCTTGGCGTCCTCGGCCACGATCCGCCAGTCGCAGGCCAGCGCCAGCTCGCAGCCGCCACCGAGCGCGTACCCGGTGATCGCGGCCACGACCGGCTTGGGGATACGGGAGATCGCGCCGAGCGCGCTGGACAGGTCGGCCGCGCGCTCCGCCATGTCCACGTAGGACATGTCGGCCATCTCCTTGATGTCCGCGCCGGCCGCGAAGACCTTCTCGCCGCCGTACACGATGACGGCGCGGACCTCGGCGTCGGCGGTGGCCGCCGCCGCGGCGACGCGCAACTCCTCCTGCACCTGGGTGTTGAGCGCGTTCATCGGCGGCCGCTCCAGCCGGATGGTGCCGATGCCGTCCTTGGATTCCAGCTTGACGAACTCGCCCACGCTGCCCTCACTTCCTCGTCGAAGTCGCGTGCCAACCTTACGGCTCGCCTCGTTGGGGTAGACAGTGTGGTGTCGGCGACTCCCCAGGTAGCCGCCGGAGTCGCCGCCGCCCCGCCACCGGGAGTGAGCCATGATCACCTACTTCGACGACCGGTCCGTCCAGGTCACCTCCACCACGGTACGGGTAGACGGGCGCAGCTACCCGCTCGCCGAACTGACCTCCGTGTGGCACCGGCGGGGCGAACGCTCGTGGCGGGTGCTCGCCGGACGCGGCGCGATCGGGGCCGCGATCGCCGGGCCGCTGGTCACCGCCGTGCTGGGTATCGGGCTGGCCGTGTGGCTGCAACGCTCGGCGGTGGTCACCATCGCCATCGTCGGGATCTCGGTGCTGATCGGCCTGGCCGTCGGGCCGGTGGCCGACTTCCTCTTCGAGTACCTGGACCGCTCCTACGCCCGGGGCAGCCGGGAGATGGAGATGTGGGCCGACTGGCGGGGCCGTCCGGTGCGGCTGCTGCACACCCGGGACGCGATGCGCTTCGGCCAGATCTACCGGGCGGTGCAGCGGGCCATGGAGAGCCTGCCGGCCGCGCCCGGCCAGAACGTGATCGGCTCGTCCGGCAGCAGGCCCAGCCCGCGCAACAGGCCGTAGGCGTCCTGTTCGCCCGGCCCCGCCCGCCATACCGTCACCCTACCGACGCTCGACCGTCCGGTGTCGACACACGCGGTTAGGCTGATTCATGGCCCTCTATTACCGGGACGACGCGGTGCAGGTCACCTCGGACGCGATCCACGCGGGTGGTCGGGTCGTCGCGCTCGCCGACGTCACGTACGTCTGGCACGAGCGCGGCGCCACCACCCTCGCGGTCCGGGGACGGGTGCTGGGACGCGGGGTGCTGGTCCTGCTGCTGTCGCTGCCACCCCTCGTCGCCGTGGTCTGCGTGCTCTCCCTCGCCTGGTCGGCGCAGGACCGCGGCGAGTGGAAACTGGCCCTGATCATCCTGGCCGCGTTCGTGGTGATCGGCCTGGCGCTCACTCCGTTCCTGGAGGTGCCGCTCGGCTGGCTGGACCGCTCCTACGAGCGTGGCAACCGGGTGCACGAACTGTGGGTGCAGCACCACGGCCGGGAGACGATGCTGGTCCGCACGCCCGACGCGCTGCGCTTCGGGCAGATCTACCGGGCCGTGCAACGTGCCGTGGAACAGCAGACCGACCGGCGCTGAGCCGACCGGCGCCGGTCAGGCCAGCGGCAGCGTGGTCGCGATCGGCCAGGCCAGCAGCACCGCCCCGAGCAGCGGCGCGAGCCACCACGGCGCGGCCCGGCGGCGCAACACCGCGGCCCAGGCCGCCTGCCAGGCCACCAGCGCGGCGAACAGCGGCACCACCAGCAGCACGAACCCGGGCGCCAGGCCGAGCACCGCCGCGGCGGCCAGCACCAGCACGGCGATGCCGCCGGTGGCCGCGTAGCGGAGGCCGTCGCCGCCCGCGAGCCGCTCGGCGCCGAGCAGGAACACCAGGCAGCAGAACGCCACCAGGGGCAGCAGCCACCACCGTGCCCCGACCGGCACGGTCGAGGTGAGCCCGAGATGAAGCGGCAGCGCGACGGCGAGCACCGCGTACCCGAGGAACGCGACAGCGACCACCGCGGACCGGACGCCGCTCGCGGTCGGCGGTGTCCCACCGGGGCGCGCGTAGCGTGCCGCGGCGGCCAGCAGCACGCCGGTGAGCAGCAGGAACACGGCGACGTATCCGCCCACGGCGAGCGGCAGGCGGGTGGTCGGCAGCAGCGCGGCGGACACCGCGCCCAGCCCGGCCGCCGGCACCGTCGCGGCCAGCCACCAGCCGGTACGCGGACCGCCCGCGCCCGGCCGCGTCCGGCGCGGCAGCAGGGCCGCAAGCGGCACGAAACCCAGCGCGAGCCCGGCCAGCAGCAGCCCGGCGCCGCCCGGCCGGGTCAGCGGGGACGGCTCCGGCCCGCCGGTACGGCCCGGGAGCGCGTCGAGCACCGCGGCGTGGGTACGCGGCGCGAACAGCACCGACACGTGCTCGACGCCGGGCGCCACCACCCGCGTCCGGGAACCCGGTGGCGCGTCCCGGGTCGCCTCGTCGACGGCCTGGCGGAAGCCGGCGAACTCCAGCCCGCCCACCACCAGCGTCAGGTTCCCCGGCCAGCCGGCCGGCACGTCACCGCCGTCGGGCAGCGAGATCGCCACCGTCCGGTCGATCTCCGGATGCGCCACCGCGTACCGGACGACAGCGCCGGCGCCCATCGAGTGCCCGACCAGGACGATCCGGTCCCTGTCGACGCCGGGACGCCCGCGCAGCCACCCGACCGCCACGTCCAGGTCGTGCCGCAGCCGCGCCCGGGCGCGTTCGTCGTCCCGCCCGGCGCCGGGCAGCCGGGACCCGCTGGCGCCGTGCCCGGCGAAGTCGAGCAGCACCGCGACGCCGCCCTGGCGGGCCACCGAGTCGGCCAGCGGCCGCATCAGCCGGGCCGACCCGGCGAAGCCGTGCGCGATCACCACCCCGGGCCGCAGGTCACCGGCCCCGCCGTCGGCACGTACCTCGGTCAGCGGCACCCCGGCCACCGTCGCCCGCGCGGTGCTCAGCCCGGCGTCGGCGCGGACCAGGAGCAGGGCGCCGAGGACGACGGCGAGCAGCGCGACCACGCCGCAGGCGAGCGTTCGCCGCGACGCCGGGCCGGGGGTGGGCATGCCGGCACCCTACGCCGCGTCGGCGGCCCGGCGTGACCTTCGCCGCCCGGCTGCCGCCGGGCGGCACTGGCCGCGACGCCGCACACTGGATGCCATGGCGATCCCTCTCCCCCGGCCCGGCGCCCTGCTCGGCCTCACCCGTACCGCAGTGGACCAGGCGCTCGGCTCCGCCGCCACGATGGCCTCGGTACCCGCTCGCGCCTTCGCCGTCCTCGACCAGGTGGAGGCGCTGGTCCGGCGGATCGACGGAGTGGTGGACCGGATCGAGGGCACGCTCGACCGCACCGACCGGGTGCTGGCCGACGCCGAGACGGCGGTCCGCGAGGTGGCGGTGATCAGTGCCGCCGCGACCGCGGCGATCGACACGGCGACCGAGGTGGCCGCCGCGGCGACGGTGGTGGTCGGCGAGGCGCAGCAGGTTTCCGCGGCGGCGGCCACCGTGGTCGGCGAGGCGGACCGGGTGGCCCGCAGCGCGGCCGGTGTGGTGACCGAGGCGGAGACGGTGACCGCGCGGGCGGCGGGCACCCTCGCCACCGCCGAGAAGGCCACCGGCGTCGCGAACGAGCTGCTGGCCGCGTACGAGTCGACGCTGCGCCGGGCCGCGCCGATGGCGGCGCGTTTCGTGGAGCAGCTCAGCCCGGAGGAGGTGACCGCAGCGATCCGTCTCGTGGACGAGTTGCCGAAGCTCAAGGACCACCTCACCTCGGACGTGCTGCCGATCCTGGCCACGCTGGACCGGGTCGGCCCGGACCTGCACGACCTGCTGGACGTCACCCGCGACCTCAAGCTCGCGGTCGCCGGCATCCCCGGGCTCGGCATGCTGCGCCGACGCGGCGAACGCCTCACCGACGAGGTGTAAGGAAGGGCCCCTTGTTAACGCCTCCGGTAGTGAAAGGGGCCCTTCTTAACAGTCGGCGAACAGCTCGTCGATCTCCGCGCGATGGGGCAGCGCAACCGAGGCGCCGAGCTTGCGTACGCACGCCGCACCCGCGGCCGCCGCCCAGCGCACCGCGTCGGCCAGGTCCCGCCCCTCACCCCAGGCCACGGCGAGCGCGGCGGTGAACGCGTCGCCGGCGGCGGTCGAGTCGACCACGTCCACCGGCACCGCCGGCACGTGCGTCGCCGGCCGCTCCCGGTCGACGTACCAGGCGCCGTCGCCGCCGAGCGTGAGCACCGCCCGGGGCACCAGATCCAGCAGCGCCGCCGGCTCGTCCCGGCCGCGACCGGTCAGCGCCTGCGCCTCCGGCTCGTTCACCACGAGCAGGTCGGTGGCCGCCAGCAGCTCGGCCGGCACCGGCCGGGCCGGCGCGGCGTTGAGCACCACCCGGGTGCCCGCCGACCGGGCCGCGAGCGCCGCCTCGGTCACCGTCTCGACCGGCACCTCCAGCTGCGCGACCAGCACGTCCGCATCGCGTACGGCGGAAAGCTCGTCGGCGGTCGGCGACGTGAACGCGGCGTTCGCGCCCGGCGTGACCAGGATGGCGTTCTCCCCCCGCGCCGCCGACCATGACCAGGGCGACGCCGGACGGGCCGTAGACCACGCGCAGGTGGCCGGTGTCCACGCCGGCCGCTGTCATCCGGGCCCGCAGCGTCACGCCGAACGAGTCCGAGCCGATCGCGCCGAGGAAGACGCAGGAGGCGCCGGCGCGTACCGCGGCGACGGCCTGGTTGGCGCCCTTGCCGCCGGGCAGCATGACGAAGTCGCTGCCCAGCACCGTCTCACCCGGGCGGGGCAGCGCCGCGCCGATGCCGACCAGGTCCATGTTGGCGCTGCCGACGACGGCGATCCGGGTCTGCGGCACGGTGTCCGTCCCGTCGCTCAGGCGGCGCGTGCGGCCCAGCGGTCGCCGGACCGCGTGACCACCAGCGGCAGGCCGAACGTCTTCGACAGGTTGTCGGCGGTGAGCACGTCGCCGAGCAGGCCCTGCGCCACCACGCCGCCCTCGCGCAGCAGCAGCGCGTGCGTGAAGCCCGGCGGGATCTCCTCGACGTGATGGGTGACCAGCACCATCGCCGGCGCGTCCGGGTCGTACGCCAGCTCGGCCAGCCGGGCCACCAGGTCCTCGCGCGCGCCCAGATCGAGCCCGGCGGCCGGCTCGTCGAGCAGCAGCAGCTCCGGGTCGGTCATCAGGGCGCGGGCGATCTGCACCCGCTTGCGCTCGCCCTCGGACAGCGTGCCGTACGCGCGGTCGGCGAGGTGCCCGACACCGAGCTGCGGCGGCAGCGCGGCGGCGCGCGCCTCGTCGGTGCGGTCGTAGCTCTCCCGCCAGCGGCCCACCACCGACCAGGCGGCGGTCACCACCACGTCGGTGACGCGCTCGTCGGCGGGGATCCGCTCGGCGAGCGTCGCGGTGGACAGGCCGATGCGGGTACGCAGCTCGTTGACGTCGGTGCGGCCGATGCGCTCGCCGAGCACGTGGGCGACGCCGTTGGTCGGGTACAGCCGGCCGGAGGCCAGGTTGAGCAGTGTCGTCTTGCCCGCGCCGTTCGGCCCGAGCACCACCCACCGTTCGTCCAGCTCGACCCGCCAGTCGACGTCGTGCACCAGCGCCGTGCCGGAACGCTTGACGCCGACCCCGTCGAGGCTGACCACCAGATCCGCGTCCACGGTCGAGGGGGCGGGGGCGCCCGGGGCGCCGGGGATCAGGTCACCAGTCACCGCACCATCCAATCACGCATCCGGCACGGTGCCCCCCACGGGAGGCGTCGCCACCATAGGGTGGGGCGCCGTGTCGTTGGTCACCGCTTCCGGAAGGACACCCATGCCCGACCGCTGCCGGAAGGCGCGCGGATGAGCGCGGTCATCGAGATCGCCGGCCTCCGCAAGACGTTCCACTCGCTGCGTCAGGGGCGCCGGGTCGCCGTCGACGGCTTCGACATGCTGGTCGAAGCGGGTCAGGTGCACGGTTTCCTCGGGCCGAACGGGTCCGGCAAGACCACCACGCTGCGTGCGCTGCTCGGGCTGGTCCGGCCGGACGCCGGGCGGATGCGCGTGCTGGGCGCCGATTCACCCGAGCGCCTGCCGGACGTGGCCGGCCGGGTCGGCGCGATCGTGGAGAGCCCGCAGTTCTTCGCCAACTTCACCGCGCACCGGACGCTGCGGCTGCTGGCCGTGGCCGGTGGCGTGCCGACCGTCCGGGTGGACGAGGTGCTGGAGCAGGTCGGGCTGCGGGACCGGGGCCACGAGCGGGTCAAGGGTTACTCGCTGGGCATGAAGCAGCGGCTGGCGGTCGCCTCGGCCCTGCTGAAGAACCCGGAGCTGCTGATCCTGGACGAGCCGGCGAACGGGCTGGACCCGGCCGGCATCCGGGAGATGCGCGACCTGACCCGGTCGCTCGCCGAGGCCGGGGTGACGGTGCTGCTCTCCAGCCACATCCTGGCCGAGATCCAGTTGATCTGCGACCACGTGACGATCGTCAGCCGGGGGCGGCGGGTCGCGTACGGGCCGGTGGAGGAGGTGCTGGCCGGCTTCGACCAGCACCAGTGGCGGGTGCGGGTGGCCGACCCGGAGCAGGCCGGTGACCTGCTGGGCCGGGCCGGTCTGTCGGTGACGGCCGGGCCGGACCACCTGGTGGTGACCGGCGTGGAGGATCCGGAGACGATCAGCCGGACGCTCGGCGAGCAGGGCGTGTGGGTACGCGAGCTGGTCCCGCTGCGGCCGGACCTGGAAAGCGTCTTCCTGGAACTTACCGGCGACCACGAGCACATGGGCGTGGAGGTGCCGCGGCAGGTCGACGGCGCGCCGCCGAGCGACGGAGTGATCGACCTCGACGTCCGGGAGAGCCGGGAGGTGGACGCGTGAACCTGGTCCGTGCCGAGCTGGAGCGGCTGGCCGCCCGGCGCTTCGTGCAGCTCATGGTGGTGCTGCTGGCTGCCGCCTTCGCGGTGACGGTGGTGACCACGCTCGCCGGTTCGCACCGGCCCAGCCCGGCGGAGCTGAGCCGCGCGCAGGCGCAGGCGGCGGAGAGCGTCCGCGAGATGGAGATGACGTACGACCGCTGCCTGCGGATCCGGGAGGGCTCGCTCCCGCCGGCCGAGAACGACTACCTGCCGCGCGACTGCGCCCAGATCGACCCGGCCCAGCTCGACGAGCTGCCGACCGCGGCCGACTACCTCAGCGGTGTCTTCGTCTTCGCCAAGGAGGCCGAGCCGCTGCTCTACTTCCTGATCGCGTTCCTGACGCTGTTCGGGTTCCTGGTCGGCGCCTCGTACATCGGGGCCGACCTGAACTCGGGCGGGGTGGTCAACCTGCTGCTGTGGCGGCCCCGGCGGTCGACGGTGCTCGCCGCGAAGCTGGGCACGCTGCTGGGCGGGCTGGTCGGCCTGTCGGTGCTGGCCTCGGTGGCGTACCTCGGGGCGTTCTGGTTGATCGGCCAGGCGTCCGGTCTGGTGGGGCGGACCGGTGGCGACTTCTGGCCGTCGCTCGCCGCGATCTGGGGGCGCGGCCTGGTGCTGGTGCTGCTCGCCGCGGCGCTCGGCTTCGCCGTCGCCACGCTGGGCCGGCTGACGTCGGCGGCGCTCGGCGCGGTGGCCGCGTACGTGGTGGTGTGGGAGCTGGGGGCACGGCTGGTGTTCCAGATCCTCCAGGTGGGCCGGCCGGACCGGTACATGCTGTCCAGCTATCTGGCGGCCTGGCTCTCCGGTGAGGTGCGGCTCTGGGACGGCAACGCCTGCGGCCCCGGGATCTCCGGCTACTGCGACGGTTCGTACACGGTGACCTGGCCGTCGGGTCTGGTGGTGCTGCTCGGGCTCACCGGCGCGCTCGTGGCCGCGGCGTTCACGGTGTTCCGCCGCCGCGACCTGATGTGACGGAAGGGCAGGCCCGGCAACTCCTTGCGAACCCTGACGCCATGATGAAGGATTCCTTCACATGGCGTCAGGGCGCACGACGCGGTCAGCCGACCGTCGAGCCGAACACCTCGTCGCGCACCGCGTCCAGCGCGGTACGCAGCGCGCCGCGCAGGATCGGCTCCTCGGTCAGCCCGGTGGTCACCACCCGGGGCCGGACGAGCGTGATCGCGGCGACCTCGTGCTGCACCCGCTCGGCCAGCGCCGCCCCGCCCGCCTGCCCGACCGCGCCGGCGAGCACCACCAGCGGCGGGTCCAGCACCACGCAGGTGCTCGCCACGCCGAGCGCCAGCCGGCGGGCCAGCTCGTCCAGCATCGGCCCACCGGCGGTGCCGGCCGCGATCGCCGCGCGTACCACCTCGGCCGCCCGGGCCGCCGCGACGCCCTGCTCCGCCGCCTTCGGGGTGGCGAAGCCGTGCTCGGCGGCCACCGCGCGTACCGCGTCGGCGCCGACGAGCTGCTGGAATGCCGGCTTGGCCCGCTTGGACACGTCGCGCGGGATGGGCGCGCCGGGCACCGGCAGGTAGCCGATCTCGCCGGCCGCGCCGCTGCTGCCGTGGTGCAGCCGCCCGCCCAGCATGATCGCCAGGCCGACGCCGGCGTCCACCCAGACCAGCACGAAGTCGGAAGTGCCCTGGGCCGCGCCGGACTGCGCCTCGGCCACCGCGGCGAGGTTCACGTCGTTCTCGAACACGACCGGGGTGTCCAGGTCCTCGCGCAGCGCGGCGAGCAGGCCGCTGTGCCACCGCGGCAGGTTGAACGCGAAGGTGATGTCGCCGGTCTGCGGGTCCACCAGGCCGGGGGTGCCGAGCACGACGCGCCGGACGGCGGACAGCTCCGCCCCGGCGCTGCTGGCCGCCTGGACCACCGCGTTGTGCACCACCCCGACCGGGTCGTCGGTGTCCTTCGTGGACTGCTCGACCCGGCCGGCCACCGTGCCGGTGATGTCGGCGCAGGCCGCCACCACCCGCTCCGCGCCGACGTCCACGCCCACCACGTACGCGCTGCCCGGCCGGACGGCGTAGAGCTGGGCGTTCGGGCCCCGCCCGCCGGCCTGCTCGCCGACCCGGGCGACCAGGCCGCGCTCCTCCAGCCGTTCGACGAGCTGGGACGCGGTGACCTTGGACAGCCCGGTCAGCTCACCGATCCGGGCCCGGGTCAGCGGGCCGCGTTCGAGCAGCAGCTCCAGCGCCGCACGATCGTTGAGCGCCCGCAGGAGTCGGGGGGTACCGGGCAGCCGGGTCGCACTCATGCCGTCGTCCTCAATTTTCAGTAAGGTTTTCTAACCACAAAACGCCTGCCGAGGGGCGTCCGTTAGCGTATCGGCCGCCCCGATCCGCGAAGGTCGGACGACCCGGCAGGGAAAGGGGATACTCGTGGGTCAGGATCCAGGACTCCGGCGGCTCGCGCTGGGCACGCTGCTGGCCGCGTACCCGGGTCCGGTCCCGCCGGACTGGGCGGTCGACCTGCTCGCCGACGGGCTCGCCGGGCACACCCTGTTCGGCACCAACATCCACGACCCGGCCCAGGTCGCGGCGTCCACGGCGGCGCTGCGCGCCGGCCGCCCCGACGTGATCGTCGCGATCGACGAGGAGGGCGGCGACGTCACCCGACTGGCCCACGCCACCGGCAGCCCGTACCCGGGCAACGCCGCGCTCGGCACCGTCGACGACCCCGCGCTGACCCGCGAGGTGTACGCGGCGATCGGCGCCGAGCTGGCCGCGCTCGGCGTCACGCTCGACCTGGCACCCACCGTCGACGTGAACACCGCCGACGAGAACCCGGTCATCGGCACCCGCTCGTTCGGCGCCGACCCGAAGCGGGTGGCGGTCCACTCGGCCGCCGCCGTCGCCGGCCTCCAGTCGACGGGCGTGGCCGCCTGCGCCAAGCACTTCCCCGGGCACGGCGCCACAGTCGCCGACTCCCACCACGAGCTGCCCACAGTCGACGTGCCGCCGGCCGTCCTGCGGGAACGGGACCTGCCGCCGTTCGCCGCGGTGGTCGACGCGGGCGTCCGCGCGGTGATGACCGCGCACATCCGGGTGCCGGCACTGACCGGCGACGGCCCGGCCACGTTCAGCCGCGCGGTCCTGCACGACCTGCTGCGCGTCGAGTACGGCTTCACCGGCGCGGTAGTCACCGACGCGCTGGAGATGAAGGGCGCGGTGCTCGCCGCCGGCGGGGTCGGCACGGGCGCGGTCCGGGCGCTGGCGGCCGGCGCGGACCTGCTCTGCATCGGCGCCCGGGTCGACGCCGAGCTGGTCGAGTCGGTCGCCGCCGAGATCGTCGCGGCGATCGGCGACGGGCGGCTGGCGCGCGAGCGGGTCGAGGAGGCGGCCGGCCGGACCGCCGCGCTCGCCGTCACCGGCCCCGCCGACGCCCCGCCGCCCGCCACCGACGGCCTCGGCTACGCCGCCGCGCTGCGGGCGGTACGGGTCGAGGGCGACCTCACCCGCGCCGCCGCACCCCTGGTGGTGCAGGTGCACGCCACCTCCACCGTCGCCGAGGGGCGGGTGCCGTGGGGGCTCGGCCCGCACCTGGCCGCCGGGATCGAGCAGGCCCGCGCGGTGGCGGGCGAGACCGACCCGGAGAAGCTGCGGCGGCTCGCCGGGGACCGGCCGGTCGTGCTGGTCGGGCGACACCTGCACCGGCTGCCCGGCGCGCGGGAGCTGGTCGAGGCGCTGGCCGCCACGCATCAGGTGACAGTGGTCGAGATGGGCTGGCCGGGCGCGTGGCGGCCGGCTGGCGCGCGCGCGTTCGTCGCCACCCACGGCGCCAGCCACGCCAACGGCCGCGCCGCCGCGCAGACGCTGGGCCTGACCGGCTGATCCACGCCTATCTTGAACACGTTCAAAATCTGTCGTACGCTCAGGGCGTCCTTGATTTGAACACGTTCAAGAGAGGTAACGGGGATGGACGTGAAGGTCTGGATGTACCTGGCCTACCTGGCGGTCAGCATCGGTCTGACCATCTGGGTGGCCCGGGCACTGTCCCGCAACGGGCTGGTGTTCCTGGAGGACGTGTTCGCCGACAGCCGGCTCGCCGGGGCGGTGAACAGCCTGCTCGTGGTCGGCTTCTACCTGCTCAACCTCGGCTACGTCACGGTGGCGATGAAGGAGTCCGGCCCGGTCGGCGACACCAGCCAGGCGCTGGAGCAGCTCTCCATGAAGGTGGGCCTGGTCCTGCTGGTGCTGGGCGCGCTGCACTTCTTCAACGTCTTCGCGCTCGGCCGCTACCGGCGCGGCCGCCTGCGGCAGCAGGCCACCCACCCGCCGCTGCCGCCGGTCCGTATCCTCCCGCCGCAGGGTGGACCCGTACCGGCAGGCGACCCGAACCTGCCGGCCCGGTGACGTCCGCCCCGGGCGGGCGCCCGTCGGATCCCACCGGGCACGGGGCCGGTGGGATCCGCGGGTTCACCGTCCTGTTCGACGCGGGCTGCCCGATGTGCCGGGGCGCCCGGCGGTGGCTCGCCTCGCGGCCCCAGTTCGTACCCCTGGAGTTCGTGCCGGCCGGGTCCGCCGAGGCCCGGCGGCGCTTCCCCGGCCTCGACCACGACGCGACGTTGCGGGACCTGACAGTGGTGGCCGACACGGGCGCGGTCTACAGCGGCGACGGCGCCTGGTTCGCCTGCCTCTGGGCGCTCGCCGAGCATCGGGGTACGGCCGAGCGGCTGGCCCGCCCGCACCTGCTGCCGCTGGCCCGGCGGGTGGTGGCGGCGGCCTCCGCGGTCCGCGAACGGATCCGGGAACCGGGATACGGTGACGACGATGACCGAGCAGAGTGCGCCGACGACCGCTGCGGGTGGGCAGGGGTCGACGGCCCGGGGTGAGCAGACCCGGCAGCTGATCCTGGACACCGCGATGCGGCTGTTCCGCGAGCGCGGGTACGCGCGCACCACCATGCGGGCGGTCGCCCAGGAGGCCGGCGTGGCGGTGGGCAACGCCTACTACTACTTCGGCTCCAAGGAGCACCTGGTCCAGGAGTTCTACGCGGGCACCCAGCGCGATCACCGGGAGGCGGCCGCCCCGGTGCTCGCCCGGGAGCGGGAGTTCGCCGCGCGGCTGGCCGGGGTGCTGCACGCGGGCATCGACGTGCTGAGCCCGTACCACGCGTTCGCGGGCGCCTTCTTCAAGACGGCGGCCGAGCCGACCTCGCCGCTCAGCCCGTTCTCCGCCGAGTCGTCGGAGCCGCGGGACATGTCGATAGCGCTGTTCCGCGAGGCCCTCACCGGGTCCACCGTCAAGCTCGACGACGAGCTACGCGAGGCGCTGCCCGAGCTGCTCTGGCTCGGCTACATGGGTGTGGTGCTCTACTGGGTGCACGACCGCTCGGACGGGCAGGTCAAGACCCGCCAGCTCATCGACGGCGTGGTGCCGCTCGTGGACCGGCTGGTGGGGCTGTCCCGGCTGCGCGTGCTGCGGCCGGCCACCCGGCAGGCGCTCGCCCTCATCCATACGCTGCGTCACTGACCTCGCCCACGCACCTGCAAGCGATTTCGCAGGTGAGAGTCCGCAACCGGACAGCAACACACCCCTTGTTCACGGTCGGTACTACACATAGCGTTACCGGTGTCGGGGCCTGGGGGAGAGCTGCGGACCGTGGATCCGGCCCGGGATCCACGGTCCGCGCCGAGCCGGGCCGGCTCAGCGGGGGAACACGCCGAACGCGGTGAAGCCGCGATCCGGGAAGCCGGCCGCCTCGGCCACCCGGCCGGACGCCGCGTTGCCCGGGTCGTGCAGGTAGGTGGGAATCGCTCCCTCGTCCAGCACCCGGCGCGCCGCCTGCGCGACCAGCCGCCGGGCCAGGCCGCGCCCGCGCGCGGCCGGCACCGTGCCCACCGCCAGCTCGTGCCCGTACGAGTCGTGCCGCTTGACCCCCACCCCGGCCCGGTACGCGCCGTCGGCGCCCCGGACCACGAGCACCTCCCGGTCGAACAGCCGCAGCCACGGCGGCAGCCCGGGCAGCGTGGGCGGCACCCACTCCCCCACCTCGGGCAGCGGCGCCGGGTCGGCGCACCAGCGGAAGACGGACGTGTGCGAGATGAAGTCGGGCGTGCCGACCGCCGCCGGGAGGGCGGGCAGCCACTCGCCGGGCGGCCGTCCCCGGACCAGCGCCCGGACCGCCTCCACCCGATCGACGGCGACCGAGAGGACGGTGCTGCCGTGGGCGGTCACCGCGAGGGCCGGGCGCAGGCGGCCGTCCCAGGCCGGACGGGCGCGGCGGTGGGACCGCACCACGTGCAGTCCCGGGCCCGCCGGCCACTGTCCCAGCCAGGTCGCCAGATGGAGGAAGACCCGCCGGTCGAGCACGTGATCATGGTACGCCGGGCCGGGCCGCCCGTGCTCGCGTAATCAACTGATCCCACCGGGGTTGGGACCCGCGGCGGATGGGTAGTGGGGCGGCACGCCAGCGACGGATGACGATGTGTGGTCCGGCGGAGGGCCGCAGGAATCTGACGCTTCACGGGAACCCGAGGCATCGACCCTGCGTCATATTCATTTCCATACATGGACAAGTTTTTCTGGGACGGTAGTGGTCATGCCTCACGAACCGAATGACCGATTCCAGCAGGACCCGGAGCGGAGCTGGCGGGCCGCCGGCGACGCCGGACGCTTCCCGGCGCAGCGGGCGTACCGCGAAGCCCGCAGCCGGGGGCTCTCCTGGGCCGAGCTGAACACGCAACCATCGGGCGCCGCCGCCTGGCGCGGGTCGGCGGCCGCCTGACGCACCAATTTCAAGCGCAGCTTGGTGCGCAGATCCAGCACTTCCTGGTGTACGGTCGAACGCATGACCCGCATCACGGTGGACGTCAACGATGAGTGGCTGGAGTCCGCCCGCGAGGTGCTGGGCACCGACACCAAGGTCGCCACCATCAACGCCGCGTTGCACGCCTTCGCCGTCCGGCGGCAGGCGAAGGAGATCGTCGCCGCGTTCGATCAGGTCGAGATGGACTTCGCCGAGTCGGACGAGGGCTGGCGTTACGGCGGTGGGCGCGACTTGAGCCGGCTCGCCGAGGACGCCCGCGACGGCGAGGCCGCGGCCTGATGGCCGGCCAGGTCTATCTGGCGGACACGTCGGTGTACGTGCTTCAGGCTCGGCACCAGGCCGTCCGGAAGCGCTTCGAGACGCTGCTGGCAGAAGGACGCCTCGCCGCGTGCCAGATGACCTCGCTGGAATACCTGAACAACGCCCCCACACCCAAGGGATACGAGATCCTGTGGCAGGCGCTCCGGGGACACCGCTGGCTGGATGTCACCGCCGAGGCGATGGACCGCGCCATGGCGGTGCACCGCCTACTGGCCGCCGAGAGCCAGCACCGCAACTTTCGGCTGCCTGATCTGATCATCGCGGCGACCGCCGAGCTGCACGGTGCCACGGTGCTGCACTACGACGCCGACTACGACCGGATCGCCGCGCTCACCCACCAGCCCACCGAGTGGGTCGCCCCGAAAGGCAGCCTCTAGGAACGCGGGCGGCGACACACCGGCCGGGCGGGCGTACCGGTCTTCGCACACCTGTGCGGTAGCGTCTTGTGGTCCGATTTCCGGCCTACGACAGGAGAAGCTCCGCGCATGGGCAAGAAGACGATCCACGTCTCCGACTTCACCGGCCAGGTGCTGAGCCCCGACGACGAGGTGGTCAAGGTCGTCGTACTGGAGCACCCGGACCTGGTCGCCGGGCCCGTGCAACTGGACGCCACCCCGGTCGACGTGGAGAGCATCGACGACGCGGCACTGGACGTCGCGGTGGTGGAGATCCACGACCGGCACGGCCACGGCGAGCCGCGCCGGGTGGTGCTGACCGCCAGCGAGTTCGACGCGATGGCCACCGACGTGCCGATGGCGCAACTGCTGCGTACCGCCGAGCGGGTCAAGCCGCCCAAGGCACGCCGCGCCACCGAGAAGATCGACTACGGCACCATCGAGCACGCCGGGCGCCCGCACCGCGGCCGCGTCACCGCGGAGGAGGCCCGGCTGGTCCGGGAACGCCTGGACGAGGTGAACAAGCGCCTCGCCGACGCCGGCATCCGCCAGGTCGACCCGGCCGACCCGGAGCACGCGGCCCGCTACGGGTTCCCCACCGCCGACTGACACACGCGGGCCGGGCACGCGCCCCCGTGGCGCGTGCCCGGCCCGGTGTCAGGCCCCTTTTCGGGTGATCTCGGCCAGCGCCGCCTCGAACGCCGACTCCAGCGCGTCCTTGCGCAGCCCGAGTCCGGTCAGCACACCGTCGCCGCCCTCCTCCTCCAGCAGGGCGAGCAGGATGTGCTCCGTACCGATGTAGTTGTGTCCCATCCGCAGCGCCTCCCGGAACGTCAGCTCCAGGACCTTCTTGGCCCGCGCGTCGTAGGGGATCAGGTCCGGGACCTGGCCGGCCTTCGCCGGCAGCGTCGCGGTGACGACCTCCCGCAGCCGCTCCAGGGGTACGCCCTGCGCCACGATCGCGGCGGCGGCCAGCCCTTCCGGCTCGGCGAGCAGCCCGAGCGCGACGTGTCCCGGGGTGATCTCGGCGTTGCCGGCCGCCCGTGCCTCCTCCTGCGAGGCCAGCACGACGTTGCGGGCGCGCGGGGTGAACCGGCCGAACCCGGAGTTCGGGTCGAGCGCGGCGGCGGTCTCCGCCTTGGCCGCGGAACGCTTCTGGGCGGCCTGCTTGCTCACGCCCATACTGCGGCCGATCTCCGTCCACGACGCGCCGGAGCGGCGCGCCTGGTCGACGAAGTGCCCGATCAGGTGATCGGCGACGTCGCCCAGGTGGTCGGCGACGAGGACGGCGTCGGCCAGTTGGTCGAGCGCGTCGGTGTGTGCCTTCTTGATGCCGTCGATGAGGTCGTCGAGGCGTACCGGGTGGGTCATCTTGTGCGGTTCCGTCTCCTCCATGCGTCAACCATAGGTTGACGATTCTCGGTCGTCAACCCTCGGTTGACGGTGCCGTCGGCGTCGCGCGATGATCTCGGTCCCGGTAGGGTCGGTCGGGGTGAGCACCCATTCGACACTGCTGTTCGTGCTCGCCGCCGTCGCGGTCGTCATCGCCGTACGGTGGGTGGCCTCCCGCACCGGCCTGCCCGCCGCCGCGCTCCTGCCGCTCATCGGCATCGCGTACGCGCTGCTCCCCGGCCCCAACATCGGCCTCGATCCCGACCTCGTGCTCATGGTCGTGCTGCCGCCGCTGCTCTACAGTGCCGCGCTCGACTCCTCCCTGCTGGACATCCGGCGCAACCTGCGGATCGTGGTCAGCCTCTCGGTGCTGCTGGTGCTCCTCACCGGACTGCTCGTCGGCGTCGGGTTCCACCTGTTCGTCGCCGGCGCGACCCTGGCCGCCGGCATCGCGGTCGGCGCCGCCGTCGCCCCGCCCGACCCGGTCGCCGCCCTGGCCGTGGGCCGCCGGGTCAACCTGCCGCCGAAGATGGTCACGATCATCCAGGGCGAAGGGCTGCTGAACGACGCCACCGCGCTGACCATGCTCAGCGTCGCGGTGGCCGCCGCCGTGGGCGGCGAGTTCTCGTTCCACGCAGCGGTCGGGCAGTTCGTGCTCGCGGCGGCCGGCGGAATCGCCGTGGGTGTCGTCGTCGCCCGGGCCAAACGGCTGGTCCGGCCGCTCACCGCGGACCCGCTGCTGTCCAACGCCATCTCGCTCGCGACACCGTTCGTGGCGTACCTGCTCGGCGAGGCGCTGCACGTCTCCGGCGTACTCGCAGTGGTGGTCGCCGGCCTGATCGTCGGCCATCAGACGCCGCAGTTCGGGTCCGGGGCGGCCCGCCTCCAGACCAACGCCGTGTGGCGGCTCGTCGACTTCCTGCTCGAAGGCTTCGTCTTCCTGCTCATCGGCCAGCAACTCCCCGCCGTCGTGCGGGGCCTGCGCCAGTACGAGACGTCCACCATCGCCGTCGCCGTCGCCGTGTCCGTCGGCGTGGTCCTGCTCCTGCGCCCGGCCTGGCTGATCCTGACCCAGTGGCTCCCCCGGTCGCTGCACACCCGGCTGGGCGGCGTCGCCGAACAGGACGACACCGACCCGCCCGGCGCGGCGCGGCGAACCGGGCGAGCCGACCGCAACGCCCGCGGACTGACCGCACGCGAGGTGGTGGCGCTGAGCTGGTCCGGCACCCGGGGCGTGATCAGTCTGGCCGCCATCTTCACGCTGCCGCTCACCACCAACAGCGGAGACCCGTTCCCCGACCGCGACCTGCTGCTGTTCTGCACCTTCGTGGTGGTCCTGGTGACGCTGGTCGGGCAGGGCCTGACGTTCGCGCCGCTCGTGCGGATGCTCGGCCTGCGCGCCGACGAGGCAGACCAGGCCCGGGTACGCAACGAGGCCCGCTCCGCCGCCGTCGAGGCCGCCCTGGCCCGCCTCGACACCGTCGCCGCCGAGGAACCGGACACGCGGGTGGCGGTCGACACCACACGCGCCCAGTTGCTGACCCGGCTGGCCCGCTACCGGGGGCGGCTCGACCTGCTCCAGCAAAGCGGATCGTCGGAGCTGCCCACCTCACCCGAGTACGAGACGGCGCTGCGGGTCCACCGGACCGCGCTGGAGGCACAGCGCGAGGAGTTGCTGCGGTGGCGCGACTCCGGCCGGCTGCCGGACGAGGGACTGCGCGTGCTGGAACGCGAACTCGACCACGAGGAGCTGCTGCTGCCGAAGCGGGCGCCGAGCTGACTCCGGGCCCGGCGCCCGCCGGCCGCCTCACAGCTGGCGCAGGATCACCGGATCCTTGATCTTCTTGTCGGCGGCCAGCAGCAACGCCTTGCTGATGATCTCGCCGAGCCGGCTGTCACCCTCGAACGGCAGGAACATCTCCGGCTCCTTCGCCTTCGCCGAGTCCGGGATGACGCACAGGTACCGCTCGTCCGGGGCGATCAGGATGTTGCCCGAGCCGCAGTGGATGCGGTACGTGTGCAGATCGCCGCGTACCTCCAGGAACCTGTCGGTGAGCGTGCAGCGACCGGCGATCGCCAGCCGGGGGATCAGCTCCGCCAGCACGTCCCGGCGCGTCCGGCCGGTCGGGGTCAGCTCGCCGAAGCTGTTCTGCGCCCAGTAGTCGCGATACCGGCCCTCCGGCCCACCGTCGTACCAGTTCGGGTCGGCGCCCACCCCGGCCGCGGCCACGAACAGGTCGACGTCGCGCATCACCTCGCTCAGCACGACCGGCGGAACCTGCGCCAGCGGAACCGGCAGGCGCTCGCCCCGGATGAAGAACAGCTGGTCGGTCCCCATCGTGTCGAACACGAGGTCGTCGTCCCGGTGCTCGATCCCGGCGACACCCAGTTCGGCGCGCAGCCCCCAGTCCGGGAGGGCCAGCCAGGGCAGGTTGTAGGACGCCCCGTCGTTGCGGTGCTGGACGTACGACCAGCCACGCCGGGACAGCAGCGCGTTGAGCCGGTGCTGACGCACGATGTGCGCGGCGAACCGGTTGGAGTACACGCCAGTGGCCCGCTCCGCGTCGGTGAGCAGGTACTGCTCCCGGTGAGCCTGCTTGAACGGCTGGGTGATCGCGTGCCGGGTGAGGAAGTCCCGCCACGGCCCCACCGCGTCGGGGTCGAGCACCGGATGCCACAACCGGACCGTCGCGTCGTCGGCCGGCTCGAGCACGGTGTCGTCCGCTGTGCGCAGCGCCTCACCGGCCCAGCAGCAGGCCACGCCGTCGACCGTCCAGACGAGACGCCGGGCCAGCGTACGGGCCAGCGGATGGTCCAGGAACCGCTCGCGCCACTGCTCGACGGTCCACGAACGGTCGCGCCGCAGCAGCCCTTCCAGCCGGTCGCGGGTGGCGACGAGCGTCGCGGCGACGTCGACGACAGTCGCCTTCAGCTCCTTCACCTCCTCGCCGTGCTCCCTGCGCACCTGCGCCGGAGGCGTCCTGACCACCTTGCCGTCCGCGTTGCGCCACACCACTACGGCGTCGACACCGCGCACCTCCAGCTCGTACGAGCAGTCGCCCAGCTTGTCCGCGAGCGGCAGCCCGAAGCCGGGCAGGGCCATCTCCTCGACGTCCTCCCGGCTGACGCCGCGCGCCTCGGCGTGCCGGGTCAGCCCCTTCTCCACCAGGCGCAGGGTGCTCTTGTAGGTCAGCCGCGAGGACAACCGCGCCAGCTGGGCGAGCGCGGCCGGGTGATCGGTGTCGACGAGCGCCGCGACCGCGGCGTTCGCAAGCTTCGGGCTCGCCGGGCCGTGGCCGGAGATCTTGCGGGCGGCCCGTTCCGCGATCTGGCCGAAGCTGCGCAGGGTCTCGTCGGACGGCGGGCACATCGTCCGCATCCAGAGCAGGCCCCACAGCAGCCTGACGTTGTAGCGGTCGATCATCCGTGGCGGCATGTCCTTGATGTGGCCGGCGCAGCACGTGGTCATGCGCAGCGGCAGGCTGCGCGCCTGCCCGACGAGCGGAAGCCAGTCGTCGAGCCGGGCGGTGAACTCGTCGACGCCCACCGCGTCGAGCAGCGACCGGGCCTGCTTGCGCCAACCGGCCGTCGGCTTCGCCTTGTCCACCTCGACCGGGCAGTGCGCCAGCAGCGCCTCCCAGGCGGACCTCCGGTCCGCCGGCATCGCCTCGATGTCCGCGACGGCGCGATCGGCCCACTGCTCACCGACGTTGGGGATCGGCCACATCCGGTCGGCCTCGTCGCTGATGTAACTCAGCGAGCGCTCGATCCCGGTCCGGCGCCAGGTCGCCAGCGCCGCCGGGTTCACCCGCCCGGCCGCCGCCTCCACCTGGATGGAATCCCAGGTGAACCGGTTGAGGTGCCAACTCCAGTAATTGAATCCCAGCCAAGCCTGGGTGCCCAGCCGGCCGAGCCAGGCCGAGCCGTCGAGGCCGCCGCCGGAGCGCACGACAGGGATCAGCCTGGTCTGCTCGTCACCGCTCTCCCCTGGCACCGTCAGCGCGTCGAAGACCACCTGGCGCACCGGCGCCGGTTGCGCGGCCAGAAGTTCTTCCGTCCGGCGCCACGCCTCGCCCCGGGCCCGGTCCCACACGCTCACGTCCTGGTACGGCCGCCCGGGCAGGTGGCCGACCATCGTCAGCGCGGCGGCGGCACGGCGGTCATGATCCGCCTCGTCGCCGGCCAGGTCGGTCACGGCGGCGGCAACCGACTCGGCCTTCCGAATGGCCTCCGACAGCAGCTCGTCCCGCGGCGGAGCGGGATCGCCGGACCTGCGCGTGGCGTCGAGCGCGGCGAGCAGCGCCGGAACCGAACCGGCCGGCGCCCAGCCGAACACGGCCACCACCCCGTCGAGGAATCGCCGCAGGTGATGCTCGTTGAAGGTCTGGTCGTCGCTCTCGCGCCAGCCGCTCACCGCGTCGACCACCTCGCGCAGCGCCGCCTGCACGTCCTGCGTGTCCACTCAGCCACCCACCAACGGGACGAGCTTGAGGAAGGTGACGCGCGATCCCGCGTGCAGGCGGACCTTCTCCTCCAGGTCGGTGACCTGGCGGTCGTCGACGAGCACCACGAAGGCGTTGCGGCCGAACGCGTCGAGTGTCATCCGCGTCCGCTCCTCGGGATCGGCGTCCGCGCCGGACTCGGCGATCCCGAGGGAAACCCGACGGCGGATCAACTCGGCGAGGGGCAGCGTCTCCTCGAAGACCTCGATGGTCCACGCGGGCCCGCCCGGAGCTCCGACCACCTCGTCGGTGACTGTGATCAATGGCATGGCGGAGAAGGTAACGCTTCCCTCCGACACCTCAGCATTTTGTGTGACCTGACCGCGTACCGGACAGTCTCCACGGTGTACGAGATCATTCCGTGAAGGCGAGGTTGTGAGCGTGTCCTATCCCGCGTACCCGAACAGGGCCGACATGTCGGCGGTGGTGGACGCGGCTCGCCGCGGCGACCGGGCGGCGACGGACGAGGTGGTCTCGCACTGTCTGCCGCTGGTCTACAACATCGTGGGCCGGGCGCTGAACCGGTCGGCCGACGTCGACGACGTGGTGCAGAACACGATGCTGAGCGTCGTACGCGGCCTGCCGGGCGTCCGCGAGCCGCGGCTGTTCCGGTCGTGGCTGGTCGCCGTCACCATGAACGAGATCCGCACCCACACGCAGCGCCGGCCCACCACACTGGCGCCGCCGGAGGACATCGACAACGTGATCGACCCGCGCGCGGACTTCGAGGACCTGACCCTGACCCAGCTCCGCCTCGCCGACCAGCGCCGCGAGGTCGTGCTGGCCACGCGCTGGCTGGACGACGACCACCGCCACCTGCTGTCCCTGTGGTGGCTGGTCGAGGCCGGTCACCTCACCCGCGCCGACCTGGTCGACGCCCTGCGCCTGGAGCCACATCACGTGACCGTGCGGGTGTCCCGGATGAAGGCGCAACTGGACACCGCCCGGCTGGTGGTGCGAGCCCTCACCGCGCGGCCCGGCTGCGCCGGCCTGCGCGACACCGCGTCGGGCTGGAACGGTCAGCCGGCGCCGCTGTGGCGCAAGCGGTTCGCGCGGCATCTCCGGGACTGCGCGCACTGCCCGGACGCGACGAACGACCTGGTGCCCGCCGAACGACTGCTCGCCGGCCTGGCGCTCACGCCGCCCCCGGCCGCACTCGCCTCGGACGTCACGCAGAAGCTGCACGCCGTCGCCTCCGTGTCGCCCGTCGCCCCGGCCGGTACGCACGCCGTGGCGGCCGGAGCGAGGTCCGGGCTCTCGTTGTCCAAGACCCTGGTCGGCGTCGCCGCGGCCGTTGCCGTGCTCGGCGGGGGTGGTCTGATCCTTGCCAACTACCCGAGCGGGCCCGACCGGCAGCCCGCGGCCGCGACTGCTGTGCAGCCCGCGCCCGAGACGACCGCACCCGCGCTCACACCCTCCCCGACCGCCGCCCTCCCGAGCCCCACCCCGAGCCGGTCGGCGAAGCCCAGCAAGTCGCCAAAGCCGACCCCGTCGCCGGTCAAGTCCACCGCCACGTCCAACGGCTTGTCAGCAGCGGAACGGCGGCTGCTGGTGCTGCTCAACGAGCGGCGTCGCGCGCTCGGGCTGACCGAGGTCAAGCTGGGCGCGGCGCAACACCGGGAGGCGGAGTCCTGCGTACGGCGGAACCTGAACGCGAGCGGGTTGCAGCACTGCGGGCACGAGGTGCTGTTCGCCTCGTCGGGCAACTCCTCGCCGGAGCAGATGATCGAGGCGTGGTTCAACAGTCCGGGCCACAAGACGGCGTTGACGTACGCCAGCTCCCGCTTCGCCGGACCGGCGATCGTGTTCAACGGCAGCCGCCAGGTCGCCGCCATCAACATCGACTACTGAGGCGGTCGCTACGCTCCCCCGATGACGCACGAGAAGGAGATCGTCGAGCCGGTCGACCTGTGCCTTCCGGACGGGCGGCTCAACCCCGCCGCGGTCGGCTGGACCCGCCGGCCGCTGCACCGGGCGAACCTACGCGGTTGGGGTAGAACCAAGCGCTGGGAGTACTGGGGGATAGTGACGCCGACCCACATCGTCGGCCTCGTCGCGTCGTCGCTGGACTACGCCGGGGTGCACGGCGTCTACGTGCTCGACCGCGCCACGAAGGTCGAGACCGGCACGGACGCCGTGGTCCCCTTCGCCCGCGGCGTCGTCATGCCGCCGATCAGCGGCGTGGGCGCCGTGCACGCGCACGGAGGCGGCCTGTCGATCGACATCGACCAGACCACCGAGGGCAGCACGATCCGTGCCACCGCGCCGGGCATCCAGATCGACCTCGTGGTGCCGCTCCCGCCCGGCCACGAGTCGCTCGGCGTCGTGGTCCCGTGGAGCACGCGCCGGTTCCAGTACACGGTCAAGGACGTCGGGCGCCCGGTGCGCGGCTCACTGCGGGTGAACGGTACGACGCACGTCGTGGACGAGCGGGACTCGTTCGCCGTGCTCGACCACGGCCGGGGCAAGTGGCCGTACGCGATCACGTGGAACTGGGCGGCGGGCAGCGGATCGGACGTGTCGATCCAGCTCGGCGGCAAGTGGACCGACGGCACCGGCTCGACCGAGAACGCACTGTTCACCGGCGGCCGGCTGCACAAGCTCGGCGCCGAACTGCGCTGGAGCTACGACCGCCGCGACTGGCTGCGGCCGTGGCGGATCAGCGGTGATCGCGTCGAGGTGGAGTTCCACCCGTTCCACGAGAAGGTCTCCCGCACCAACCTCGGCGTCGTGGCCAGCGAGACCCACCAGTGCTTCGGGCACTTCTCCGGCTGGGCCCAGGCGGACGACGGCGAACGGGTGGCTCTGGACGGCCTGGTCGGCTGGGCGGAGGAAGCTCAGAACCGCTGGTGACGCAGCCGCTCGTTGACCTGACGGACCACGTCCTCGGGAAGCTTGACCACGCGCCGGTCGTACGTGAGCAGACCGTTCAGCTCGTCCTCCACGTCGGACAGCTGGGTGTAGACGGTCGCGCTCAGACCGGCCCGGATCGCGGGCACGATCTGCTCGGTGTGCAGCCGCGTGAACGCCTCCGCCAGGTCCTCGGCGCTCCGGTACCGCCGGTAACCGAAATCCTTGCGGCTGAAGGCGTGCCCGTCGACGCGCAGGTTGTAGCCGCCGTACTCGGACAGCACCAGCGCCCGGCGGTCGCCGCGTCGCCGCAGCACCCGGAAGCGGCGGAAGTAGACGTGCAGGCTGCGCAGGTCGCCGCCGCCCTGGTCGTGCCAGCCGCTGGCGTGGTCGACCGTACGGGTGCTGTCGAGTTCGGCGACCTCGCGGGCGATCCGGGCCGCGTCGAACTGCCCCCAGCCCTCGTTGAAGGGCACCCACACGGCGAGGCTCACCACGTTGCGCAGGTGCTCGACGGTGTCGCGCAGCTCGGCCCGGAACCGGTCCCGTCCACCGGCGTCGGCACGGCCGAACCAGCGCCGCCACCGGCCCCGGTCGGGCAGCCGCAGCGGCGTCACCGCCGGCGCGGTGACGACCAGCGGGTGGTAACTGCTGCCGCCGTTGACCATGTCCTGCCAGACCAGCATCCCCAGCCGGTCGCAGTGGTGATACCAGCGCAGCGGCTCGATCTTGATGTGCTTGCGCAGCATGGTGAACCCGAGCCGCTTCATGGTGGCGATGTCGGCGATCATCGCCTCGTCGGAGGGCGCCGTGTACATGCCGTCCGACCAGTAGCCCTGATCGAGGATGCCGGCGTGGAAGTACGGCCGCCCGTTGAGCAGCAGCCGGGGCACGCCGTCCCCGTCCGGTCCGACACCGAACGAACGCATGCCGAAGTAGCTGCGTACCCGGTCCGCGCCCAACTCGGCGGTCACGTCGTAGAGGAACGGATCCTCGGGGCTCCACTGCCGTACCTCGGGGATCGGGATGCGAACGGCCACGCCGACGGGTGCGGTGGCCTCGGCCACCGCGACCCCGTCGGCCAGGATCCGGATGCCGGCGTCGCCGGCATCCGCCGTCGCGTGCACCGTCACCTCGACGCACCGCTCGTCGAGGAGCGGGGTCAGGGTGAGGTGCCGCAGGTGTACGGCGGGCACGCTCTCGGCCCACACCGTCTGCCAGATCCCGGACTGGGCGGTGTACCAGATGCCGCCGCGGCGCAACCGCTGCTTGCCCCGGGAGTGGTGGCCGGTGTCGCTGTCGTCCTGGACCGCCACGACCAGGACGTTGGCGTCCTCGCGGAGCGCGTCGGTGATGTCGCAGGTGAACGGCAGATACCCGCCGGTATGGCCGCCGACAGCAACGCCGTTCAGGTAGACCTGGCAGGTCTGGTCGACCGCGCCGAAGTGCAGCAGCAGGCGCGAGCCGGCCGCGTGGAAGCCCACCGGGAGGGTCAGCGGTCGGCGGTACCAGAGCGTCTCGCCCGGCTGGAGCTGCCGCCCGACGCCGGAGAGCGTGGACTCCGGGGAGAACGGCACGAGGATTTCGCCGTCGTAGCGTTCCGGCTCGGTGGACGAACCGGTGATCGCGTACTCCCACCGGCCGTTGAGGTTGAGATAGCTGTCCCGGGCGAACTGCGGGCGGGGGTACTCGGGCAGGACACGCTCCGGGTCGAGCGTGGAGCCCCACGGGGTCAGCAGCGTCATGCCCGGGCCTCCCGCTCCCGCCGCCGCAGCGCCACGGCCGGCACCGCGATGAGGACCAGCACTGCGAGCGCCATGAGGAAGATGCCCGGCGTCGGAACCTGCTTCACCACGCCGAGATCCTCGTAGACCTCGCCGGCGCCGGTGATCACGGCGGCGCCGAGGTACGGGCCGACGAGCATCGGAACGAGGATGGCGAAGACCATCCGCAGCCCCTGGACATGGCCGGCCCGATCCGGTGGCGAGTAGTCGCGCACGATGGCGCCGATCGGGGCGAGGACGAGCATGAAGCCCGACATCATCACGATCCCGGCGGCGATCACGGGGACCATGCCGCGGGCGAAGAACATCAGCGCCAGGCCGGCGCCGTACAGCACTACCGCCGGCAGGAGGAAGCGCACCTTGCCGACGCGGTCGATGAGCCGCCCGCCGACCACGCTGACCGCCGACGCCGTGACGAGGACGACGGCCAGGACGATCGCGTACCCCTCGATCCGCAGGTACCGCTGCAGGTAGATGATCAGATACGGCAGGAACACCTGCGTGGAGATCCCCCAGATCGACCAGGCCGCCAGGGCGAGGTAGAGCCCCGGGTTGGCGCGGACGGCGGCCGGGCGCAAACCGTGGACGACGGCGCGCAGGTAGCCGCCCTCGTGCCGGACGAGTGACGGGCTGTCCTCGACCAGGAACCAGGCCAGCAGACCGGCCACGGCCATGATCGCGCCGATGACAACGAAGAACAGCCGCCAGTTCCCGGCGCGGGCCAGCCCGTCGAACCCGCCGAAGATCACCAGCATCGAGACCAGCGGCATGATGGCGAGCACCGACTCGACCCGGCCGCGGTTGGCCGGCTCGGTCACGTCGGTGACCCACGCCTGGAACGCCGCGTCGTTTGCGCCCGAGCCGAGGAAGGACATCAGGCAGTCGAGGGTGATGACCGCGATCGCCGTGACCAGCACGACGTTCGCGACGGGCGCGATGTCCTCCACGAAACCCACTGTCAGGAAGCCGAAGGCGGCGGTGGAGACGCCCCACAGCAGGTAGCCGCCCGCGATGAACGACCGGCGCCGCCCGGTCCGGTCGGAGAGGGCACCGAGCAGCAGGGTGGCGACAGTGGCGGTCACGGCGCTGGCGGCGACCATCGTGGCGATCGCGTTGGGATCGTCGGTGATCGTGTCGTACACGAACAGGTTCAGGTAGATGTTCTCGATGGTCCAGGCCATCTGCCCAACGAGCCCGAGCACGATCAGCGCGGTCCAGGTGCGGGGGCGCAGCCCGACCGGACCGGCCGAGGTAGCCGGGGTGAGCACGCTCCGGGTGGCGGACACGACGGCCTCCTTCGACGGGTCAGAATATGATCCGTCCCGTCCAGCCGTCGATGGGTCCGGGGTCGGCCAGGCTGCCGCGTCCGAACGGGCACGACGAAAAGACCTGGTACGGAGCAGCCGGACCATGGCCTTCGTCGTCAGTCTTTGCGGACGGCGAGGTTGAGGGCGGCGACGGTCAGCTGGGTGAGGTCAGGAAGTTGGTCCTCGCCGAGCGTGACACCGCGCAGGTTGTCCAGCGCCGTCTTCAGCCCGTGAAGGCGACTGCCCCGCAGATCGGCACCGTCGAGGTGGCAGGAGTCCAGTTCCAGGCCGGCGAGGTCACACGACCGCAGCACCAGGCGAGGTAGTCGGCAGGACGACCACGCGCCGTTCGTGAGAGTGCAGTCGGTGAAGGCGACCGAGCCGGCGGCGGCGACGCGCTGGAGGGTGGCGTAGTCAAAGCGGCAGCCGTCGAACAGGACGTCCTTGAGGCGTACGTCGGTGAGTCTGGTGCCGGTGAACCGGGAGCCGGTGATGGCGCACCGTTCGATGGTGATGCCGGTCAGGGTCGCTCCGGAGAAGTCGGTGCGGGTGATCTCGCAGCCGTAGAGGCTGCCGGCTTCCCAGGTGCTCTCGCTCAGGTCCACGCCGGTGATCAGGCTGCTGCGGATGCGGACGTCCTCAACGTGCGCACCGTGGCACCCTGCGCCTTCGACGAGGGCCTCGGTGAGGCCGCCGGCGAGGTCCGTGGTGGTGTCGAGGTCGTCTGGTTCGAGGTCCGGCAGCAGGACCTTCACGTCGCCGATCGTGATGGTGCGCATGTGTCCTCAACCTGTGCGGGCGCGGGGTGGGCACGTCACCCCGCGCGCCCCGTGGCGGGGGCTACTTCTTCTTGTTCCAGTTGTCCCATCCGGGTCGGCTGTCGAACTTTCCGCAGTTGTCCCAGCTGGGGCGGTTGTCGAACTTCGCCGCATCGATGAAAGCACCGACCGCTGCGGGTCGACGCCGAGGCGGGCGAGTTGCTCGGGTGCGGCGTTGACGAGGACCGCGAGAGCGTTGGTCATGGTGCTCCTCCTTAAGGATCAGGAGGTTGGAGGCGGTCTGGGCATCGTGGCGTGGCGCCGGTCAGGATCCGATCTCGACGAGGCGACGCCTGCCAGTTTCGACCGGGACCTGCCATACCTGCTCGTCCGGCCAGTGGCGATACAACAACTGCTGCGTGGTCGTGGCGACAGCGTTCCGCAGTGGCTCATGGAGCAGGTCGGCCAGCAGTCGTTCCTCACGCTCGGTGTCCTGAGCGATCAGAAGAACCGCCCCGACCGGCACCAGCCGGTCCGCACGCCGGTAGCCGGCCAACAGTCCACCAAGCCCTGATGCCGGCCGCTCGTGCTCGGCGACAACGTCACCGATCGGACCACGGTCGACGTATACCAGGAACCGCAGACACCGCCCGTCCTGCAGCCAGACGCCGTAGCCGTCGGCCCGCAACTGCGCCAGGTCGTGCTGCCGCAACCGCGCCGAAGTCTCCATCGTCGCCAACCACTGGAACAGCTCGCACCGCCCCGGGTCGCGCCGCGACACCTCCACCAACGGCAGAAACAGCAGGGCATCCGCCGCACCGGGAGGCCGCCGACCCAACTGCAATGGAACCGGCCGCCCCGACGCCGTCAAGGCTCGCCGGAGCACCTCTGTCCCCTCGGGCGTGACCCCGTACCACCACGTGTGGGTCCGGTCCTCCGGTGAGCACTCGCGGCGCACCAGTCCCGCCTCGTGCAGCCACACCAGATCCCGGTGAGCCGTCAACCGCGACACCTCGCAGACAAGCGCCACGTCCAGCGTCGACGCGGACCCGTGCTGCGCCAGGTACGACAGGATCCGCCACCGCCGCGGGGACAATCGCCGCGTGGCACCCTGGTCGCCCATCCACCGATGATCCCTCCGCCCCCGGCGGTCACACATCCTGTTTCCCACAGCCGTGACAGAGAGTGGTCGATGTTCTCGCCGAGAGAGCGGTAGCCGGGATCGCCGTGACCGGAGACAGCGCTCGGAGTGGGCCGTCGGGCGAGGCGGCGGCGGGCCGTGCGAGCACCCACATACCCAAACCGTGGTTTTGGGGCCGATTCTGGAGATCACTGTTCAGTGAATCAGCCGAAGAGCTGAGGACAGAAAGCGCGGTACGGTCAAATCAGGCCGCCATTAGTTGATCTCCACGATCGGCACCGCGCTGCAGCGCGGATCTTCAGAGGGGTGCGACAAGCCCGTCCCGGTTCGGCGACGACGCGCCTACGCGCCAATCGGATGATTACCTTCAGTAACGACAGTAGAGGGATCGTTGCCGCGTCTTCCTTCAGGAACGGGCTATGCGCCGGGGGCGAGCCCGTAGGGTCGGTCGCGTGGCCGAGACGCAGACCGAACCGGACCTTTCCTACATCGCCAGCGTGACGCGGGTCCGCGCGGCGGCCGGTGTGCTCCTCCGCGATGAGACCGGCCGGGTGCTGCTGGTGCACCCGGCCTACAAGGACGTGTGGGAAGTTCCTGGCGGAACCGTGGAGCCGGACGAGTCCCCTGCGGACGCCTGCACGCGCGAGATCCGCGAGGAGCTGGGCCTGTCGATACCCGCAGGGGCGCTGCTGTGCGTCGACTGGGTTCCGCCGAGCCCGCCGTGGGACGGCGGGCTCATGTTCGTCTTCGACGGCGGGGTCCTGACAGCGGACCAGATCGCGGCAATGCGGCCGTGCCCCGACGAACTGGACGGCTTCGCCTTCATCGATCCGGGACGACTGGACGAGGTGTTGATCCCCCGACTGGCTCGGCGGGTCACCGCAGCGGTCGCCGCGATCGAGCATGGTGGTGTCTACCTTGAGGATGGGATCGCGATCTCGAACAGTTAGTCGATCAGTCTCCATGGCCGTGGTCCCGTAGTAGGTTGGTTGGCGGAGCTATGGGGTTGCCTCGAAGGCGAAGGCGACGCTAGTCGCGGCGGCCTGCTGCAGGATTACCGTTGGCGTCTCTCGGCCGCGGACGCCGGCAGGGGCTCCGTGCTCACCCAGGCAGCCTGTTGTCACGACTCCTCGCGGGTTATGTCGGCGCCGAGAGCGGTGAAACGGCCGGTCAGGTCTGCGTGGCCTCGGTCGATCATGGCACCGTTGCCGATGACGGTTTCGCCGTCGGCAACAAGTCCGGCCAGCACGAGGCCGATCCCGGTCCGCAGGTCCCGGGCGATGACCTCGGTGCCGCGCAGCGGCTTACCGCCGTGGACGACGGCCTTCTCGCCGTTGACGGTGAGGTCTGCGCCGAGCTTGGTCAGCTCACCGGCGAGGGCGTAGCGGGCGTCGTGGATGCGCTCGCGGAAGTAGCTCGTACCGGACGCTTGGGTGGCGAGGGCCATTAGCGGAGGCTGCAGGTCGGTGGCGAACCCGGGGTGGGTGTCGGTGATGACGTTGATCGGATGCAGTTGACCGGGTCGGGTGACGCTTGTGACCGCCCCTGCGGGGGTGAGTTCGATGCCCATCTGATGGAGCTTGTGCGTGGCGACTCCGAAGTGATCCAGTACGGCGTCACCGACGAGGTTGACCGCGCCACCGGTGATGGCAGCCGCGATGGTCAGTACGCCGGCGTCCATGCGGTCCGGCATGATCGTGTATTCGACCGCGTGGAGCTCGTCGACGCCGGTGACGACGATGCGGCCGGTCCCTGCGCCGCTGATCTGGGCGCCCATGGCCGTGAGCATTGCGACTACGTCGAGGACTTCGGGTTCCAGCGCCGCGTTCTCGATGACGGTCCGGCCGGGCGTCAGGGCCGCGGCCATGATGAGGTTCTCGGTGCCGGTGTGCGAGGGCGTGTCGAGGTAGAGGTCGGCGCCGCGCAGGTTGCTGGCCTTGATGCTGATCGTGGTGCCCTGTTCCTCGATGTGCCCGCCGAGGCGGGCCAGGCCCCGGTAGTGGAAGTCAAGCCCGCGGGTGCCGAGGGCGCAGCCGCCGGCACCCTCGAAGATGACCTCGCCTCGGCGGTGCAGCACCGGGGCGAGGAACAACACGCTGCCCCGAAACAGGCGGGTGAGATCGGCTGGTAGCCGCGAGCTGGTGATCTCGGTGGCGTCGATGACGAGCAGTCGGTCGCTCGGGTGGTACTCGACCTGAGCGCCGAGAAGCCGGGCGAGGTCGACGGCGTGCTGGACATCGGTGATCGCGGGGACGTTGCGAAGCACCGTCTGACCGCGTCGGGCGAGCAGCGCGGCACCGATCATGGGCAGGGCCGCGTTCTTGGCGCCCTGGACGACGACGGTGCCGTTGAGCGGGCCGGCGGGGCGGACACGATATTGAACTTCGGTCATGTGACGTTCCTTCAGCAGATGAAGTGGTTGAGCAGGCACGGGCGGGACAGCTGCCGGTGGTGTGCGGCGGTCACGCAGTCAGGAACAAGCCGTTCGATCCTTGGCGGTAGCGCCATCCGCAGACGGGGCAGATGAGGTTGTCGTCGAGGCGGTGTCCGCACCTGCAGGCCCAGCCGAGTTGCCGGGCAGGGTTGCCCATGACGAGGCCGTGGTCCGGCACGTCGTGTCCCACGACGGTGCCGACAGCGACCATGGCGTACTGGCCGATGGTGACGCCTGGGGCGATGACCGCGTTGGCACCGATGGTGGCGCCGGATCGGATCGTCACCGGTTCCCGCCGCCAGTCATCGCGGCCCTTCAGGTGACCGGCGGGGTTGATGGCTCGGGGTGCGGGGTCCTCCAGCAGGTAGACGCCGGGGGCGAGCATCGCGCCGTCTTCGATGGTGGCTCCGAACACCCCGCATCCGTCCTGGATCTTGACCCGGTTGCCGATGACCGCTGCCGAGGCCACATGAACGCCCTTGCCGAGTACGCAGTCCTCGCCGATCCGGACGTCCCCGTCGACCTGAGCGTGGTGCCAGATCCTGGTTCGTGCGCCGACGTGAGCTGCGTCGGCGACCTCGGCCGACTCGGCGATGAAGGGCGCGTCCGACGTGTGCCCGGCTGTCGGTGCTGGCGTCTTGGTCATGCCGAACGCTCCGCAGGTCTCAGCAGCCGTTCCAGGTCGTCCAGGGTCCGGACGCTTATCAGCTCGTCGTCGGGTAGGGGACGACCGGTTCGTTCCTCCAGCAGCACCGCGAGCGTGAGCCGGTCGAGCGAGTCCAGACCGAGTTCGGACAGCCGCGTGGAGGCGGTAATGGTGTTGGTGGGCCAGCCGCTGATCTCTGCGAGAGCCTGTTGAGCCACGGTCTGTTGACCCAGAGCGTGCGTGCTCATCGGATCCGCCCGGCGGCGTCGAGCAGCAGCGGCAGGCACTCGGCCATGGGCGCACGCTGCCAGAGTCTGCGGACGGCGACCGCCCTGGTCGAGGTGCCGGCGGCGAGTTCGTGCAACGCCGCCTCGAGGAACCGCTCCAGCATCTCGTGTGTGCCCGGCGGGAGGTTGCCACCCGGTTGGCAGAGCATGTCCACCAGGCCGCGGGTCGCGCCGCCGATGAGGTCGTCGAGTACCGGTAGGTGCATTGCGCGCCGAGGGCTATAGGGATGGGTGGCGGTCGAACCGGGAGCGGTGATCCCGTTGGCGACGATGACAGCGGCGTGCGGAGCCAGCAGCACGCCGCACCGGTAGGTGCCGGTCGCAAGGTGGATCATCGGGTGTCCCGTCCGGCCGAACAGCGGCAGGTGATCGAGGGTGACCGGCCGGTGCCCCACCCGGACCTCGATCAACGCGGCATCGCGCAGATGAGTGTTGAGCTCGGCACTCGCGTCATGGATCAAGGTGGCGATCTCGTCCAGAGCGGCGGGTTGGCTGTAGTCGGGTTCAGTGGAGAGCCGATTCGTCGCCCCCAGATAGATGGTGCCGTCGCCGCGCGGGACCATGTGGCTGCCACAGGCGAAGCCCCGGTTCGGGGTTCGCACGGCAGCGGGCAGCGAGAACGGGACGCGGGCCAGCAGCGACACGCCTCGCCCGGACCGCAGCGGAGGTGCTTCGACCTGCTTGGCGAGCGATGGGGCGAGCAGACCCGTGGTCCCGGCCCCGGCGGCGAGCACCAGGTGGGCGGCCAGGACAGTGCTGCCGTCAGCCGCGTCAACGGCTACATGCTCGCCGCGCTCGCTGACGGTCGTCACGGTGGTATCGAGCCAACGACAGCGGGGATGGGCGGTCAGCACTGTGGCCAGGGCCTCGACCAGGGCTGTCGGGTCGACGCTGGCCTCATCCGGCAGCCACAGTGCCTCGTGCGCGCGCACCTGCGGTGCCAGCCCCGGTACGGCGCTCGGCGACGCGAACTCGGCGCGGCACCCGTGGGTCTTGGCGGTCTCCGCGATGGCCCGAAGGTTCGCGGCGTCGTCCGGCCCGTAGCCGTTGCTGATCACCCACACGCCAGGGAGAAGCCGTAGTGCCCGCTTGCTGGCCGTGCCGATGCGGTCCAGCCAGGCTTCGTACCCGGTCCGGGCGGCCAACCGTTCGCCGACTTCGAGGCTGACGCGTTGGGGATCATGGCTCGCCTCGACCTCGCTGAACACGGTGAGCATCGCGCCGGCGGCCCGGGATGCCTGCCCCGCGTGGTCGCCGGTCCGTGGCCCGACCAGGGTGACGTCCAGGTCCCGGCTGAGCAGCTCGAACGCGGTGGCGAGCCCCAGCAGGCCGGAGCCGGCCACCACAACGTCGGTTACGAACTGGTTCATGTCACTCACCTGACCCGTCCAGGGAAATCGATGCGGGTGGCAGCGAGGGTGTGCACCTCGAACCGGAGGCCACGGAATGCTGCCCGTTGGGCGGCCCGGAGCGGATACAGCCGCGACAGCAGCACGTCGCGGTGCATCGCGTAGCGGCGCAAGGGGATGTCCAGCTCGCAGATCTGCACAGTGCGGCACTCGTATCCGCTTCGTCGTAGCGTCTGGCGAGTGCGGGGAATGTCGGTCAGGGAGGAGTGCGTCAGCAGCAGCGTCCCGCCCGGCGCGAGCAGCTCGTCGAGGCGGGCGAGCAGGACGTCGTACAACGCCCGCCCGTCACTGCCACCGACCAGCGCGGTCTCAATGCCATCGTCGACCGCGTACACCGGATCGTGTGGGAAGTGCGGAGGGTTGCAAACGACTAGGTCCCAGGGTTCGGGGATCGCCAATTCGGCGAGGTCCCCGACGATCGTGGCCACCTGGGCGGGTGAGATGCCGTTGCGGGACGCGTTGTCGCGGGTCACCTCCGCACATGCCGGATTGACGTCCAACGCGGTCACATGTGCCGCGCCCGCCGAGGTCAGGGCCACCGTATACAGGCCGGAGCCGCACCCGATGTCCAAGGCGCGGGCACCCGTAACAGGCAGGCCAGGGTCGGCATTCAGCGCGCTCAGCAACGTGAGCCCCACGTCGGTCGGGAAGAGGACCGGGCCGTCCTCTGGCGTCTCGATCTCGATCCGCCGGCCGAGTACCTCCACCGTGGCCGCGATGGTGCCGTTACGTGTCGGACCCAATCGGCAGAGTGCATGCGCCGCTCCTGCCGGGACCCTCACCCTGACCGTCTGCGGCGGCGCGTTGATGACGTCAGTGCTACTCATGAAGATTCCTCCTCATCATCAGAAGAAGTGCTGCTGGAGAGCCGGTAGGAGCGGGTGCGCCGGGCTGGCCAGCCGAGGAAGCGGTCGAAGACATGGGCGGTGCTGCCGGTGTCGCTGGGCCGGAGCTGGTGCAGATCGTCGATCGCGTCATGCAGGCAGCTGGCCAGATAGAGGAAGAGACTGACCAGGCTGTCCCTGTACTCCGTCAGAAGGGCGACTTTCGCCGCGCCGCAGGGCCACGGCTGGCCGCACCGTCGGCACAGCCACAGTGGCCGCATCGGCACGTGCGGCAGGGAGTGCTCGTTAGGGGCCGTCATACCGACCACCACGGCAGCGCCAGCGGACGCAACCGTAGATGCGCCAGGGGCGCAGGCGTCCCGATCTCCGCGTAGAAGCCCCGGTCGCTGCTCATCGAGCCTCACGCTCCCGCGTCTGCCGCTCGAAAACGATCTGCCAGACGTACGTCAACAGCGGCGGATCGACCGACGCCGGTCGCAACGCTTGAGCCGCTGCCGGGCGGCCTCTTGGCGGGTCGCCCATCGTCGCGTTGCGCGAGAGGTAAACAGTCATGGCCGGCCCCCGCTCGGGTCCGCCGCCTGAGTGCGGTGGGCTTGCCGGCGCGCCGGCAAGCCCACCATCGTCGGCCAGCGGCGGGGAGCAGACCGCCGGTCACCCGCCCACGCAGCCTCGCTGGCGGTACGCAAACGGGGAGTCACCTGTGCGGTCGACGGAGTGCCCGGCGCGAGCACTTGCCGGTGCGTCGGGTCGCGTTCCGACCTGTCGCCGATCGGCACGTCCATCTGGATCTCCCTGCCGTGAGGTTGCCGCTGACCCACCGGCGTACCGCTGGGGATCGGCGCGTCGGCACATAAAGGCTGGCTTGCGCGGTGGATGAACGGAATGTCTCGCCGGTGCACCGGCGGTGCACCTGCTGTCACTCCATGTGCGGCTACTATCACCTCCACCGATGACTGTCCGTTCCGGAAGGACGTGCGATGGCTACGGTGACGACCTGGACCGGCCAGGACGCGAACGCGCTCCGCAATGCGTTGCGGATGAGCGTGACCGCCTTCGCCGAGCACCTCGGCGCGGCACGGCGGACCGTGGCCAAATGGAGCAGCCAGGGCGACAAGGTGCTCCCCCGCGCGGACATGCAGGCCGCGCTGGACACCGTGCTGTCCCGAGCCACACCTGAGGTCCGGGAACGCTTCGAGGCACTGCGGGCGATCGGCACCAGCGGTGCAACTGCGGGTGCCGCGCTGCTAGATGCCCAGGCGTATGCGGATACTGGCGATGACGGAGATGCTGGCTCGGGTTCGGATGGTGACGTGCGACGCAGAGATCTCCTACGCGGGGCGGCGATCGGCGTCGCCGCTGCACCCAACGTCGTGCCGCTGTTGGACGCGCTCTTCTCGCCCGCGCACTCGGAGGGTGCGGCGCTGTCTTTTTCGGAGTTCACCCGAGCCGTCGGTGCCGCCAAGGTCGACTATCAGGCCTGCCGATACGAGCGCCTACTCGACCGGCTTGTGACACTGCTGCCGTCCCTTGAACCTGTGAAGTCCGGCGCGGATGGCGATCAGCGGCCACGGGTCGAGGCCTTGGCCGCCGACATGTACCACGTCGTCGGCAGCGTCCTGCTAAAGGTGGGCGATCACGGGATGGCCCTCGTAGCAGCCGAGAGAAGTACCAGGGCCGCCGCCATGAGCCAGGACCCGGTGGCGATCGCCGCGAGCGCCCGGATCTTGACACACGCGCTCATGGGCAACGGCCATGACGCCCAGGCGGTGACCCTCGCCGGGAATGCTGCCGAATCGCTCGACCGGGACACCCGCCTCGCGTCGACCGATGCGGTGGCCGTCTACGGCGCCCTCGTCCTCCGAGGGGCCATCGCCGCCGCCCGCCGAGACGACCGGGACACCGCACATGCGATGCTCGAGGAGGCAACCCGCGCTGCAGCCCGCATCGGCTATGACGGCAACGACCGGTGGACCGGCTTCGGCGCCACCAACGTCCTGCTGCACCGGGTCAACATCGCACTGACCCTCGGCGACGCCGGAACAGCCATTGCGATCGCCCGCACGGTGCCGCTGGAGAAAGTGACGCTGGCCGAGCGCAAAGCGTCACTGTTCATCGACGTGGCACGCGCCTACACCCAATGGGGCCGCCATGAACAGGGGCTGACCGCGTTGCGGACCGCCCACGAGGTAGCCCCCGAGGAGATCCGCTGCCGACCGGCGGTCCAGCGCATCGCCGGTGACCTCGCCATGCTCAGCACCGGCTCTGTCCGCACCGCCGCTGTCGGATTCGCCCAAAGCGCCGGGATCCGGTTGTGACCGGCGGTCACCTCCAGATCGTCGTCTGCGGCGCCGGCCCGGCCGCCGACGTGCCCCACCTCGTCAAGGCAGCGCAGGGCCGAGGCTGGACAACGGCGGTCGGGGCCACGCCGAGCGCCATGGACTTCATCGAACCGCAGCCGCTCGAGATCCTCACCGGTCATCCGGTCCGGTCGACGTACCAGTCGTCGCCCGGCACTCGCCGGTCGCTTCCCGCCACCGACGCCCTGGTCATCGCACCCGCTACCTACAACTCGATCAACAAGATCGCCCTCGGTCTGGCCGACAATTACGCCATGACCTCGGTCGCCGAGTTGATCGGCCGGCAGGTGCCGACCGTCATCGTCCCGTTCGTCAACGCCGCCCTCGCCGCGCGGGCACCGTTCCGGCACGCCGTGGCCAGCCTTCGCGAGGAAGGGGTACGCGTCCTGCTCGGCCCCTCCTATCATTGGGAACCGCACCTGCCCGGCAACGGCAACGAACGGCAGAAACTCTTCCCCTGGACGGTGGCTTTCGAGACAGCCGCCCAGCTCGCCCATGAGTCTCGACCGGCCGCTTCCGGCCACGCCTGACCGCAACCGAGCCAGCCACCATGTCGCTCAGGCCTGGTGCGCCTCGCCGATAGCGGCCAGCGCTAGCGTTTCGGCAGCTGCCGAAGCGAGCAGACTCCGGGGCGTCCTCGCCATGATCGACGTGCCCGAGGGCCGGCTAGTCCAAGGCTGGGTCCAGGACATGGAACGCGCAGGAGACGACGGCTTCGCCATAACCACGAACATCGACCTCGGCGTAGCCGGTTTCCACCCCCTCGACCAAGCACAACTCATCAGGTCGTGGACCAAACTTCCGGTCGCGGTCTCCGGCGGCTTCGAACCCACCGACGTCGACGCCAGCCGACGGCGCTCCTGGGACATCCTTGTCGTCGGCCGCGGAGTCACCGATTCCCTGGACGCCGCCGTCGCCGCACAAGACCTCGCCGCATCGATCGAACTCGCCGAAGGAAGCCGCCCATGATCATCGTCCCACTCACGGTCGACCGCATCCCCGACCTCGAGAAACTACTGGCGCTGGGGGAGCCGTACATCAGGCTGCGGGGCTCATCGGACTACTGGCTGTACGCCACGCTGTTCGCCAACACCTGCCCACTCGCCATCATCGACGGGCAGGTCGCCGGCAGCGTGATCGCCTTCCGAAGCCAGGTCGACCCGTCGGAGATCTACCTGCAAGACGTGATGACGCACCCCAGCCACCGCCGCCAAGGGCTCACGCGGGCGCTCGTGGAAGAAGTCCACCGCCAAGGCTCACGCTGGGGATGCCGGCGTCTTTTCCTCACATCAGAGCCCGACAACCACGCCGCGCACAGAGCCTGGCTCAGCTTGGGCTTCAACAACCTTTCAGGGGACACCACTGATCAGGGCATCTCCGTGATCTACGACTACAAGGGTCCAGGAAAGCACCGCGCCGTGTATGAGCGGCCGATCGGCGGCTAGCTACTTCGACCTGAAACCGGTCAGGTCGCCCTACACCGAGAGCAGCGCCTCCTCGTTGGCAGCGATGAACTCTCTCAGCGCATCCGGCTTGAGATTCACCGTGGGCAGCCTGTCGATCGCCACCAGGTCCAGCTGGTACTCGCCACGGGAGGGATCATCGAACTCCTGACCGGTACCTGCGTCCTCCCGCAACCGAAGCAAACGACAGGCGTAGAAGTGCTGGACCGAAACTTCATCGCCAGCGGCGACGGTGAACAAGAACACCTGGGCGAATCGATCCGCATCGGCACCGAGCTCCTCGTGCAGCTCACGGCGCAACGCCGCCTCCAGGGATACATCCTCCTGCTCCACGCCGCCGCCCGGCGTCGTCCAGTACGGCGCCTGCCCAGGCTTGACCCTCTTGATCAACACGAGGCGGTCGTCCTCATCCAGCAGGATGGCCCGCACTGACCTGCGCACGATTTGACGCATGACCTGCCCCAATCCGCGGACGGGACTGACTCGCCCTCCAGCAGGGCGAAGCTACCCAGCCAGTGACATTGAGCACCATGATGCACCGGCCGCACGCCGCCGCACCTACGCGACGCGCCCGAGCTCCGTAGCTGGTCGATCTACCCGCTGGCGTCGCACCGCGCCCAGCCGGCGCACGCCCGGTCCAACGGCTCCCGAGCACCCACCGAGCGACCATCATGACCGCCGAACACGGGAAAGGCCCTGGTCTGACGTAAAGCGCCAGGCCAGGGCCTTGATCACCGTGCGCCGCCAGGGACTCGAACCCCGAACCCGCGGATTAAGAGTCCGCTGCTCTGCCAGTTGAGCTAGCGGCGCTCGCTGACAACGGGACGAGACGTTAGCACGCCCGCCCGCCACCCCCGAAATCCAGGGTCGGCCTCACCGCACCGCCAGCGTGACCTGCCCGGTCGCGGCCCCCGACGGGTCCACCACCAGGGTGTACGCCCCGGAGGCCGGCAACACGGTCGGCCCGAGTTCACCGGCCCCGTTGATCACGCAGCCGGTGCCGACGGTGCTGCCGTCGGGCGCGCGCAGCGCCAGCACGCCGCACTGGTCCGGCAGGTCGGAGGCGGTCGCGGTCACCGTCACCGACGCGCCGGCCGCGGCGGTGAACCGGTAGCCGATGACCGCGCCGGGCCGTTCCACGACGGCGACGACAGGTGGCCCGCCGGGCGTGATCGCCGCCTCCCGGTCCCGGCTGGTGACCAGCCGCAGCGTGGTCGTGCCGGTGCCGCGTTCGGTGGGGTCGACCACCACCGTGTACGTCCCGTCGGCGGGCAGCACCGTGCCGTCGACCTCGCCGGTCCCGTTGATCACGCAGCCGCTGCGCAGCAGCCGCCCCTCGGCGTCCCGCAGCTCCAGCGGGGAGCACTGGTCGGTGAGCGTGCTCGTCGGCACCTCCACGTAGACGCGCTCACCCGCGCGCCCGGTGAACCGGTAACGCGCCCGCGCGCCGGGCTGCTCGACGGTGGCGGTGACCGCCGGGCCGTTCGGTTGCATCGTGCCGTCGCTGTCCCGGGCCGAGTACACCCGCACCGCGACCCGGCCGGTGTCACCGGGCGCGGCGGTGACCCGCAGCGCGTACGTGCCCGTGGCGGTCAGGTCGACGCGGTCGACGTACCCGTTGCCCTTGATGTTGCACCCGCTGGCGATCTCCCGGCCGCCCGGCTCGGTGAGCACGTACGGCGAGCAGCGGTCGCCGATTCCCGGCGCGGTGGCGTCGACGAAGACGGCGTCCCCGGCGCGGGCGGTGAACGTCAGCGGCGCGCCGCCGGGGGTGAGCGAGGCGGTGGCGACGGGTACGGCGGTGATCGGAGTGGCGGCCGGTGGGGCGACCCGTTCGGTGCTCGCGCCGGCGACGGCGAACTCGGGTCGGCCGCTGACCGCGACGTCGAAGACGCACTCGGCGAGCTGGGCGGGCGCGGTGACGCCGGCCCAGCGGCACACCTGTTCGGCCGCCGCGCGCCGGGCCGGGTCGAGGTCGGCGACGGTGACCTCTCGTTCCGGGAACGCTCGGTCGGTGAACGTGCCGGTGTTCTGCCCGTCGTCGTAGTGCAGCAGCGAGCGGTCCGGGGCGATCCGCCAGCTGTCCGCGTACGCGGGATAGAGCTTGTCGAACGGCACCGGCTGGGCCAGCGCCGCCCCGGAGGCGGGCGCGATGTCGTCGGCCGGGTCGCCGTCGAAGTCGCCGAGCAGTCCGCGTACCTTCCCGGCCCGGGAGTCGGCGAGCCGCACCAGAATCCGGTAGCCGTACCGGCCGATCTGGTCCACCGCCGCCGCGGAGCCGTCCGGCCACGTCACGTCGTACCCGTCGGTGGGGCCGGTGTCCGACGGGCGGCGGGTGAGCGTGCCGCCGCCGGCCAGGTCGGTGCGGTCCGGAGGTACGGCGAGCGGCGCGCCGTCGACGTGTACCCGCGTGCCGCCGTCGGTGAGGGTCAGCGCGACGCGGTGCGCGCCGACCCGGAACGCGACGGCCGAGTTGACCGAGGCGGTCCGCGTGCCCGCCATCGGGGCCTGCCGCACCTGCACCTCCAGCGGGTCGCCACCGGTGGAGGCGACCAGCGTGAACTCGCCGACTGCCTGGAAGTCGTAGGCGACCCGGTCGAACGTGACCAGGTGCGGGTCGCCGTTGCTGCCGCCGCAGTCGGCGCCGTCCTCGCAGAGCTTCACCGGGCCCTTCGGCGGCGGCGTCTTCTTGGCCGGCTTCTTGCACTCGTCGAGGCTCTTCGGCAGCGTCTTCCCGTCGTACTCGGTGCGCGGCGGCAACCCCTTCGCCGCCCGGTAGCGGTTCTCCGCGAGCGTCGCCTTCACCTCGGCGGTACGGATGCCGGTGCCGCCGCACTCGCCCTGCGGCACGGCGTCGCGGGAGATGTCGTCGGCGTGGTTCAGCTCGTGGTAGAGCGCGGCGCAGGGGTCGCGGGCCACCCCGTCGCCGTACGGGTCGGTGGAGGTCGGGTTCCACGTGACGGTGGAGGAGCCCTTGCCGTCGGCGCTCTGCGGCGTCTCGAACGCGCCGGAGCCACCGGTGGTCGGGATGATCCGCACCCGGGGACTCTTCTTGTCGCGCAGCCTCGGCAGGAGGCCGGACGGATCGCCGCCGGGTAGCGCGAATCCGGCCAGGCAGCCGTCGACAGCCGCCTGGAAGTCGACGCCGCTGACCGGCACACCGGCGGTCGGGTCGACGCCGTAGTCGGCCCGCGCCGGCCGGGCGCCACCGCCGACGAGCGCGCCGACCGCGACCAGCAGCAGCGCCACGGCGGCGGCGGTCGACCGGCGGCGGCGCACCAGCAGCAGTACGACCAGCGCGACGGCGAGCAGCGCCAGCGCTCCCCCGCCGACGAGCCAGAGCCAGCGGAGGCCGGTGCCGCCGTCGTCGGACACGGTGAACGTGGTGGTCCGCAGCGCCGTCGCGCCCACGCACAGGTCCGCCGCGCCGGTCACCGGCAGCGTCACGTAGCCCGCGGTCACCTCGTACCGGCCGGGTGCGCCCACCGGCCAGAGCGTGTCCAGCCCGCCGCCGTCCCCGGTGGCGGCCACCGAGCGGAGCACCACCTCGCCGTCGCGCAGCCGTACCCCGGTCGACGCCACGGTGGCGGTCGCGCCCGGTTCCACTGTGGTGAGCGCTGCGGTGGCGGCGGCGCCGATCCCGTCGTCGTGGAAGCTGCGGGCCAGCGTCGGCGTGAGGTCGCGCCCGTCCCGGCGTACCCCGGTGATCTGCACGGTGCCGACGGCGCTGGCAGCGAGCGCGCAGGCCGCGCCGGTGGTGTTCGTGACGGTGAGGTCGAGACGAACCTGGTCCCCGGCGCGGTAGTCGGCCTGGCCGGGCCGCAGCGCCAGGCCGAGGCCGCCGTCGGCGGGCGCCGCGACGGCGCTCGCCACCCCGGTCGCCAGAGCGGTCACGAGTACGCCGAGCGCCGCAGCCAGCCGCAGGGTCCACCTCATGGTGCGGACTGTAGAAGCGGGTGGGCCGGTTTCCGCGCGGTCTGTCGGGGACCGGTCGGAGCCGTATCCTGCTGGTGATGAAGCTCTTCGGTACGGTCGCCGACCTGTACGAGCGCGCGCGGCCCGGCTATCCGCCGGAGATCGCCGAGTCGATCCTCGCCTACCACGGCGGTACCCCGGCGTCGGTGGTCGAGGTCGGCGCGGGCACCGGGAAGGGCACCGACGTGCTGGCCCGCCTCGGCGCGCCGCTGACCTGTGTGGAGCCCGACGCGCGGATGGCGGCCCGGCTGGCCGAGCGGTTCCCGGACGCCCGCGTCGAGGCAACGACGTTCGAGCGGTGGTCGCCGCCGGCCGGCGGGGTGGACGTGCTCGCCTGCGCGATGGCCTGGCACTGGCTGGACGCCGCCACCCGCAACGCCCTGGCCCGGCGCGCCCTGGCACCCGGCGGCACGCTCGCCGTCTTCGGGCACCGCTACGACTACGCCGACGCCGGCCAGCAGGCCGCCGTCCGGGCCGCACTGCGATCCGTCGACCCCACCGTCCGGAAGCGGCCCGTCGACTGGTTCCACCGGGACATCCTCGACAGCGGGCAGTTCGACGACGTACGCCGCGAGGTGTTCCGGCGGGAACTGCCGTTGGACAAGGAGCGGTACCTGGCGCTGATGCGCACGTTCGGGCCGTACCTGTCCCGGACCCCCGAGCAGCAGCAACGCGGAATCGCCGCCCTGGACCGGCTGGTGGACGACTTCGGCGGCACCGTCGTGCTCGACCTGCGGACCACGCTCGTGCTGGGCCGGGCCGATGCTCGGTGACCGGTGGGGCGTGTCGGACGACGAGACGCTGCGCCGCTACCCGTGCGACGATTTCGTGCCCGCGCCCACGCTGCGGGCGTGGCGCGGGGTGAGCGTGGACGCGCCACCGGCGGCCGTGTGGCAGTGGGTCGGCCAGATCCGGGTCGCGCCCTACTCGTACGACTGGATCGACAACCTCGGCCGCCGCTCACCGCAACGGCTGGTGGGCCTTCCCGAGCCGGTGGCCGGCGAGCCGTTCACCACCGCGGGCGGGCGGCGACGCGGCCGGATCCTCGCGGTCGAGCCAGGGCGTCACCTCACCGGACGGATCATGGGCGCGGTCCTGTCGTACGTCCTGGTGCCGGACGCCGGGAACACGACCCGCCTGCTGCTCAAGGTCGTGATGCGGACGAACCCGGTGATCGCCCTCGGCGGATGCCTCGGTGACCTGGTGATGGCCCGCCGGCAGTTGCTGAACCTCAAGCGGCTCGCCGAGGAGGGCGCGGTTCCGGGGCGCTGATCCGTCACTCCGGGCGTCGTTCGACCGGCGCGCTGCTCACCACGCCGTCGGAGCGGACCTCCTGACGCAGACGCGCCAGGTTGACGAACCGGTCGCCGTCGACCGGGGCGGCGTCGAGCAGGCGCAGGACCACTGTGCAGTACTTGGCCATGGTGTTGCGGCCCGGCATGAAGATGGACAACTCGTCGTGGGCGTCCGGCGTCTGCACGAACAGGTCGGCAGGCAGGGACGGCAGCGTCTCCGGGGTGCCCGTCACCGCGACCTTGACCGTCCAGAACGGCCCGGTGCCGTCGAGTACGCGCCGGTCCTGTTCCGGCGTCTCCAGCGCCAGCGTCCGCCACGGCTCGCCCAGGCAGGTGAGGCCCGCCTGCCGCACGGTGGCGACCAGCTCGGCCGTCGCCGCCGTGATGATCTCCTCGGCCCGGTCCCACTCCTGCGCGTCCCGGCCCAGCGGCGTGCCCGGCACGAGCCGCGCCACCACAGTCGTGGCCGGCACGTGCCGCAGCCGCGGCTCGGGCTGCGCCTCGAAGACGGCGCGAGCGGCAGCGATCGCGTCCGCCTGCTCCTGGCGCTCCCGGCTGACCTCGTCGCTGTGCCGATCGAGCAGGGCGAGCGCCTGGTCCGGTTCGTCGAGGGCACGCCGGACAAGCTTCACGCTCATCCCGGTGTCCCGCAGCAGCGTGATCAGCATTGCGCGTTCCACCTGCTCGAAGGCGTACGAGCGGTGGCCGGTCCGGTCGTCGACCTCGGCGGGCACGAGCAGCCCTTCGGCGTGGTAGAAGCGCAGCGCCTGCGGCGACAGGTGACACATCTGGCTGAACTCGCTGATCGACAACATGATCCCAGCCTGCCCCCTTCAGTAACCGCAAGGGCAAGCGCCGCCGCCTAATGCTGGGGCAGCCCGGCGGCGGCCGCGATCGTCTCGACCGCCTGCTCCAAGCCGGTGCTCTCCGGGAGGACGAGTTCGCCGGGCCAGTCCAGGACGTCGTGCGCGGCGTACCAGCCGCTCATCTGCTCGGCGGTGAAGTCACCGGCCTGCGGGCGGGTCAGATGCCGGCGCAGCGTCTCGGCCAGCGACACGTCGAGGTAGCAGAACAGCGACCGCCCCCGGTGGCCGTCCCGCAGCGAGGTCAGCATGTCGCGGTAGCGGCCGGTGTACAGGATGCCCTCCAGGACCACGTGGTAGCCGTGGTCGAGCGCGAACCGGACCGTCTGCTCGATCAACGCGGGGGCGACGCCGCCGGGCTTGTCCCGTTCGCGCAGGACGACGCGGCGCAGGTAGTCCTGTTCGACGAGGGCGCATCCCCGGCCGTGCCGGTGTCGTAGCTCGCGGGCGATGCTGCTCTTGCCCGAGCCGGAGTTGCCCCTGATGCAGACGAGGACCGTGTCCGGGCTCCCGGTGGTCTCAGCGGGCACGGCGCCTCCCTGGCCTCGGCTGCCGCGGTCGGATGCCGACGGCGGCGGTCGCCCGCCGGCGCTGCCCCTGGCAGTCCGACGGGCGACCCGGCCCGGGCTCTCCGGGCTACTAGGCCCGGGTGATCACCAGGAACGCGTACCCGATCACCTTCGTGCCGTCCCAGTTGTACATGGGGCGGCACGCCTGCGGCTTCGTCCACGACGACTGGTACTTGGGCCGGGCTTCGTTGCAGGCCTTCAGGGTCGGGTAGGTCGGGCTCGAGTAGTCCGCGTACGCGGGCACGCCCAGACCGAGCACCAGGGCGCCCGCGACCGAGGTGGCGGCGACGAGGCTGCGGATCCGCGGCCGTCGGAAGGCTTTCACGTCTTCTCCCATTCTCATCATCGTCGCCCGACCGTCCATCGTGGTCGCACGACCATGATCAGCTTAGGTCGGCGGCACAAGGCGCCCCCACGGGCCGGTTCCACCCCGCCACCAGGCTGGCCGCGTTCGGTGGAACGTCATGGGTGCCTCCCGGCCCGTTTGACACCGATGGTGTTCCACCCACGGACGATCGCCCCGCGGCCCCGGCGGGCGGCGTACGCGAAAAAGGCCCCGAACGGCGTGGAACGCCTGATCAGGGCCTTGCTCGTTGGTGCGCCGCCAGGGACTCGAACCCCGAACCCGCGGATTAAGAGTCCGCTGCTCTGCCAGTTGAGCTAGCGGCGCTCGCTGACAACGGGAAGAAGATTAGCACGCCCGCCGAGCCGGGTTCCAATCCGATACCGGGGTCCCCCCTTCGGTCGAGCTTAACCGGCGAAAGCGACTAAAACGGTCAGACTGTTCAGCGCCGGGGCGGGTCAGATGGCGTCGATACGGCACGATGTCCGCCAGGCATGTGAGGACAGGGGTGGGCATGGGCAGGTTCTCGCGGGCCGGGGCGACGGTGGGCGCCCTGGTCCTCACGGCGTCGCTGGCACTGACCGGGTGCGGCGGCGGCGACGAGGGGAAGAAGCCGGCGTTCGAGCCCGGGCTGCAGCAGGTCGGCGGCGTCTCGGCCTCGGCGCCCGCCGACCCGAGCGCCGCCCCGACCGGCGGCGCCCCCGCGGCGGCGCTGACTGTCAGCCCGGCCGACGGCGCGGCGAGCCGGCCGGTCAGCACCGAGATCAGCGCCCGCATCCCGGGCGGCGGCACCGTGTCGAAGGTGGTGCTCGCCACCGCCGACGGCACCGCCGTCGCCGGACGGATGCGGCGGGACGGGTCCAGCTGGGTGCCGTCGGCCGCGCTGAAGTACGGCGCGAAGTACACCGCCACCGTCACCGGGACCGGCAAGGACGGCCAGACGTACGAGGGCACCAGCACGTTCACCACGATGGCCAAGCCGAAGTCGATGATCGGCTCCGGGCTCTACCTGTTCAGCGACAAGACGTACGGCGTGGCCATGCCGGTGGTCGCCGAGTTCTCCCCGGGCATCCCGAAGAAGGACCGGGCCGCGGTGCAGAAGCGCATGTTCGTGCAGACGGACCCGCCGCAGCCCGGCGCCTGGCACTGGGTGGACAACGGCACGCAGGCGTACTACCGCGCCCCGGAGTACTGGAAGACCGGCACCACGATCACCGTACGACTGGCGCTGGCCGGGATCCCGCTGAGCAACGGCCGCTACGGCAACATCGACCGGAGCGCCACCGCGAAGATCGGCCGCGCGTTCGAGATGACCGTCGACAACGCGACGAAGCGGATGACGGTCTCCGAGAACGGCACGGTGATCCGTACGCTGCCGGTGAGCCTGGGCAAGAAGAGCACCCCCTCCTCCAGCGGCACGATGGTGGTGATGGAGAAGAAGGAGTCCACCGTCTTCGACACCCGCAGCGAGCCGGACCCGGCCAACCGCTACGTCACCGAGATCGACTTCGCCCAGCGGATCACCTGGGGCGGCGAGTACATCCACGCCGCGCCCTGGTCCGAGGGCGTGCAGGGGCGCCGGAACGTCTCGCACGGCTGCGTCAACGTGTCGATGGCCGACGGGCGGTGGCTGTTCGGCAAGACGCTCGTCGGTGATCCGATCACGGTGAAGGGCACCGAGCGGCGCCTCGCGCCGGGTAACGGCTGGACTGCCTGGAGCTTGAGCTGGTCGGAGTTCGTCGCCGGCAGCGCGCTGCCGGTGCCGGAGGGCGGGCAGCCCGCCCCGTTCTGACCGGCGTACCGTGGTCGGACACGCCACCTCCGACGAAGCGCCGGGCGGCCGTGGAATCGTTACATCCCGGCGGGGTGTTCCGGTTCACGCCCGGCAACGCGTAAGCGCTCCGGCGCGTCTGACCTGAGACGACGCCGAACGGCATCACTTGTGAGGGAATCATGCGAGCTGGCCAGGACGAACCGATCAGGGGCGGGAGCGCCCCGCGCGTCGGCCGCCGCCGCGCGCTGGCGGCCGGGGTGCTCGCCGCCGCGTTGGCCCTGACCTCCGCCTGCACCGGCGGCGGTGGCGGCAAGCCGTCGAGCTGGCAGGGCGGCGACGGTGGCGAGAAGGCCCCGAAGGCCGCCGCCACGATCAGCGAGCCCGCCGCCGACGCCAAGGACGTGCCCGCCTCCACCGCCATCGTCTTCACCACGACCGAGGCGCAGGAGACGACAGTCGAGGTGAAGGACTCCGCCGGCAAGGCCGTCGACGTCGCGGTCGCCGCGGACGGCAAGAGCTGGCTGCCGGCCGGCGCCCTGGAGTACGGGCAGACGTACACCGCGACCGTGACGGCGACCGGCGACGACGGCAAGCCCGCGACCGCCACCAGCACGTTCACCACCATGGCGAAGCCGGCCAAGCAGGTCCGGGTCACCAGCTTCCTCGGCGACAACCAGGTCGTCGGCGTGGCCATGCCGCTGATCGTGAAGTTCGGCCGGGCCATCCCGGAGGACTACCGCGACGACGTGCAGCGCCGGATGATCGTCACCGCCAAGCCGGCCCAGGAGGGCATCTGGCACTGGGTGAGCCCGACCGAGGTGCGCTACCGGCCGAAGACGTTCTGGAAGCCGAACAGCACCGTCAGCTACAAGGTGCAGGCGGGTGGGCTGCCGCTCGGCGGCGGCTGGTACGGCCGGTCCGACCTCACCGTCGACGTCAAGATCGGCCCGTCGTTCGTGATGACCGTCGACAACCGCACCAAGCGGATGACAGTCACCCGCGACGGCAAGGTGGTCAAGACCATCCCGGTGAGCCTGGGCAAGAAGAGCACCCCCTCGTCCAGCGGCACCATGGTGGTGATGGAGAAGCTCCGGCACACGGTCTTCGACACCATGGAGGAGCTGGGCCCGGAGGAGGGCTACCGCACCGAGATCGACTACGCCCAGCGGCTCACCTGGGGCGGCGAGTTCATCCACGCCGCGCCCTGGTCCGAGGGCGTGCAGGGCCGGTCGAACGTGTCGCACGGCTGCGTCAACGTCTCGATGAAGGAAGGCAACTGGCTGTTCGCCAACACCCGCATCGGTGACCCGATCACGGTCAAGGGCACCGAGCGCAAGCTCCAGAACGGCAACGGCTGGACCGACTGGAACATGAGCTGGGAGGAGTACGTCAAGGGCAGCGCCCTGCCGTACGAGCCGCCGGCCGCCGACACCCCGGACCCCGACACCACGCCGGACGCCGGTACGCCGAGCGTCGAGCCGACCCCCTGACCTCGCGCACACGACGAAGCCCCCTCCGGAAGGAGGGGGCTTCGTCGTGAGGAGACACACAGGCCATGTCTTGTCGGGACCGCGCTCGTTCCCCTCATGGCCGGGCGCGCCATGGACCTTCCGTCAGCCGGTCGTTGAGGTGGTCAGATGAGCAGCGCGGCCTGGCTCGACGAGTCGATGCGTCAACGGCCCGACCGCAGCGGCATCTACGTGCTCGCAGCGGCGGTGATACAGACCGGCGAGGTCGAGATGGTCAGGTTCGACGCTGCCAGGCTGGCTCCGACGTCCCGGGCCCGCGTTCACTACCGGGACGCGACCGACGGCGAACGGCGCAAGATGATCCAGGCCGTGGCGTCCATGACTGCAGCGGTCCAGCTGCTCGCTCCGCTGACGCCCACACTGAGGATGTCCGAGATCGAGCTGCACTGACTGTGAACATGCGCGGGGCCGAGGTCCCGGTCTGCCCCGGGAGTCCTCGGCCCGACTTCCGACCACATCCGCGGACTGATCGGCTCTATGTACCACCCCAGTGTAGGCGTGCTTCTCCGGGCAGGAAGCACATCGCGTCGATTTCCAGCCGGAGTTCGAACGCCTTCCGCAGGGGAGACGCGCACTGGCGGGGCCACGACTCCCCTGCGGTGCCCCTGAAACGACTCACGCCCCCTCGAAGGAGGGGGCGTGATCAGGCAGTGGAGCAGATCCACTATCGGGGTGACTGATGGGAATTGAACCCACGACAACCGGGACCACAACCCGGTGCTCTGCCAACTGAGCTACAGCCACCATGCTCGCCGCTTGCGGTTGCCCGGGCGGTGCGCGGACTAATAATAGCCACACTCCGGCCGACCCCGTCCACCGGGTTCGGCGCGGGCGTCAGAGCTGGGCGGCGATCGCCTTCGCGGCCTCGACGTCCGGGCCCGGCAGCGGCACGAACACGGTCCGCCGGTAGTACTCCAGCTCGCGGATGCTCTCCCGGATGTCGGCGAGCGCCCGGTGGGCCAGACCCTTCTGCGGCTGCCCGAAGTACACCCGCGGGTACCAGCGCCGGCACAGCTCCTTGATCGACGACACGTCGATCATCCGGTAGTGCAGGTGGGCGTCGAGCCGGGTCATGTCGCGGGCCAGGAAGCCCCGGTCGGTGGCGATCGAGTTGCCGCACAGCGGCGCGGTACGCGGGTCCTTCACGTAGCTGGTCACGTAGTCGAGCACCATGTCCTCGGCCTCGGCCAGGGTGACCGTGGAGCGGCGTACCTCCTCGGTGAGCCCGGACTTGGCGTGCATGCTGCGCACGATCTCCGGCATGCCGTCGAGCACCTCGTCGTCGGCGTGGATCACCACGTCGACGCCGTCACCGAGCACGTTGAGATCGGGATCGGTGACCAGCGCCGCGACCTCGATCAGCGCGTCCCGCCGCAGGTCCAGCCCGGTCATCTCACAGTCGATCCAGACGAGAAGATCAGCCACCGGAACAGACTACGCGCCGCCGACCCGCCCGCGCCTCGGCACGGTGGCCGACGTGGACCGCTAGGGTTTCCTGCGTGCCAGCCGAACCCGCCGCCCCACCCGCCGTCGCCCGCGGCGACGTGGGCGCGCGTACGGTCCGGCGGGTCGTAGCGGTGCTGGCGCTGGTCGCGATCCTGCCGGCGCTCTACCTGCCCAACCTGCGCCACGACTACTACGACCAGAAGATCTACATGTCGGCGATGGACTGGTGGGCGGACGGGCATCCGCTCTACGACTACGTCCAGCCGGACCGGGTGCAGGGCGCGCTCTACTTCACCTATCCGCCGTTCGCGGCGCTGCTGCTGCTGCCGTTCGGCTATCTGCGGCTCGGCGTCGCGGTCGCCACGTTCGTGGTGCTGACAGTGGCCGCCGTGGTGGTGACGACCCGCTGGCTGGTGCTGCCGGTGCTGCGGCGGCACGACCTGCCGCGCGGGTTCGGGCTGACGGTCGCCGTGCTGCTGGTGCTGGCGGTGGAGAGCACCCGGGAGACGCTCACGCTCGGGCAGATCAACATGCTGCTGGTGGTGCTGATCCTGGCCGACCTGCTGTTCGCCGTACCGCAGGGGCGACGCTGGGCCGGCGTGGGCGTGGGACTGGCCGCGGCGCTCAAGCTCTTCCCCGGCATCTTCGTCCTCTACCTGCTGGTCGCCCGCAAGTGGCGGGCGGCGGCGGTGGCGGCGGCGACCGCGGCGGCGGCCACGTTGCTGGCGGCGGCGGTCGCGCCCGGCGACTCGTGGCGGTTCTGGACCCACGAGCTGTGGGCCACCGACCGGGTGGGCCGCACCGACTACACCGGCAACCAGTCGCTGTTCGGGCTGCTCAGCCGCCTGTCCGCGTCGGCCGAGGCGGACAGGCTGCTGTGGCTGCTGCTCGCGCTGGCGGTGGCCGCGTTCGGCCTGTGGCGCGCGGCGCGGGCGGCGCGCGCCGGGGACGCGCTGGTGGGGCTCACAGTGACCGGCCTGGTGGGCGGGCTGGTCAGCCCGATCACCTGGATCCACCACCTCTACTGGTTCATCCCCGCCGTGGTGGTGCTCGTCGACGCGGCGCTGGACGCCGATCCGGCGACGCCGGCCGGGGCGCGCCGCCGCGGCGGGCTGTTCGCGCTGGCCGCCGTGGTCGGCCTGCCGATCGTGTACGGCCTGGTGACGTTCCAGGACTGGGGCACCGCCATCGTGCACACGGACGACCCGGTCGACTTCGTCGTGCGCAACGTGTACGTGCTGCTCAGCCTGCTGTTGCTGGTGGCGCTCCCGATCCGCCACCACCGGGACGAACCTCGGATAACACGGACTGAACGGACACACCTCGCAACAAACGGCGATCAGCGCTAATCTGGTCTCAACTACCTCAGATTTCTCCCAGGTAGCACCGATCCCCCGGTGAGGACGGCCCTCCGCGTCGGCAGCGCGGAGGGCCGTTCGGTTCTGCTGGTCAGTCCTGGTCGTCCGGGCACCGGCCGGGCGGCGGGGCGATCGCCGCGCGGGTCCGCCCGTGGGCGCCCGAGCCCACCGCCACCAGATGCCGTTCGGGCCGCGACGCCGGACCCGGCTGCCGGCCCAGCCCACTCAGCGAGGTGACGCCGAGGCGCCCGGCCAGCACCGGCACCTGGTCCGGCTCGACCACGAAGACCACCTCACGCGGCCGCAGCGGCCGCAGCAGCACCACCACGGCGAGGACTACCAGCAGCGTCCCGCCGGTCAGCAGCGCCCACGCCAGCCCGGGGAACCAGCCGGCCCGCAGCTCGCCCCGCATCCGCAGGTCGAGCCCGTCGGCGCCGTCCACGCGCATCACGACCAGGCTCAACGACCGGCCACCCAGCTCGGCCGGGCTCCACTCCAGCGAGCCGATGCCCTCGCGTACCCAGAAGGGCTGGGCCAGCGGCACGGCGACGCCGTAGCCGGCGGTGGCCGGGTCGAGATCGACCGGAAGCGGGCCCCGGGTGACGGCGACGCGGCGCACGGTGCTGTGCGGGACGTCGGCCAGCCACCGCCGCACCTCGTCGGCCGGGGCGAGGCCGAGGAAGACCGGGCCGTGGTCGTCCCGCGCGGTGAGGTGCAGCCGGGCCTGCCCGGTGCGCGCCACCGGCAGGTCGGTGCGCAGCAGCGCGTCCACGTCGGTCACCAGCACCACGCGGGCGGGCGGGCGGACCGGCTCGAACCGGGCGCCGAAACCGCCGTCCGGGTCGGCATGCCCGGCCGCGAGCCAGAGGCCGGCGCCGGCCAGCAGGGCCGGAACCCCCAGCGCCAGCAGCACCATGCCGGCGATCGTGCGTGCGAAACGCATTCGCGTCGTCCCTCTCGGTAGCCAACTACCCGCCAGACCTTACCGACGCGGGTCGGCCGATCGCCGGATATCGGCGGCACCCGGCCGGGACGGCGACCGGCCCGGCGGATCGTTCCGCCGGGCCGGTGCGTCGCTCGCGTTCAGGACTTCGCCGCGGGCTCCCGCCGGGTACGCGCGAACGCCAGACCGCCGAGGACCAGGCCGGCCAGTCCGGCGACCAGACCGGCCACCCCGAGGGCGGTCGCCGCGCCGGAGCCGGCGTCGTCGTCATCGTCGTCGGCCGCCGCGGCGGCCGGCGCGCTCGCGCCCGGCGAGGCGGGCGCGTTCTCGGCGGCGGCCAGCTTGAGCACCGGCGCCGGGTTCTCCGGCTCCTCCGCGCCCGGCGTCGGCTCCTCGATCCACCGGGAGACGTTGCCGTCGGAGTACGTCTGGAGCACCTTGAACACCATCGTGTCGACCTGCGGCAGCGGGCCCATCGACACCGGGAACTCCTGGAACTCGCCCGGCTTCACGCCGCCGTTCGGCGCCGCGGTGAAGGTGAGCTTCGACACCGCCTCGGTGAGCTGGCTGCCGTGCACCTCGATCGGCGGGTCGACCTTGCGCTTCTCCACCGCCACCGTCCAGCCCGGCACCGGCATCGTGGACACCGAACCGACGGGTGCGTTCTCCGGCAGGTTCACCTCGACCTTGACCGTCGACGCCGTGTCGCTCTCGTTCGGCACCCGGAAGGCGAACCGGCCGTAGCCGCCCTGCTTGCCCTCGGCCGGGTTGATCGTGACGTGCGCCGAGGCCGGCCCGGCCAGGCCGAGCACGGTCGTGGCGACGGCGGTCAGGGTCAGCGCGGCGACGGTCGCGGAGCGCCGGAGACGGATCATCAGTGGGACCTTCCCGTTACTTGATCGGCACGGTGGCGGTCACCGTGGCCTGGTCGATGTCGGACGTGCGGACGGTGATGCGCAACTGCCAGTCACCACGGGCCGGCAGGTTGACCTCCCCGGTGGCGTGGTTGTCGCTCAACGGCAGCAGCGGGACCGTGATCGGCTCGATCCCGGCCGACGGCAGGGCGGCGGTCACCTTCCACTCCTGCACCGGCTGCGGCCGGTTGTCCGGGGTGTAGGCGTACAGGTGCATCGAGTTGTTGCCGGTCTCGGCCGGGTCCAGCTCGACCTGCAGCGAGTAGATCGGGCTGCTCAGCGTGGTGGAGAAGTAGCCGGGCGAGGCGCCCGGCGCGTCCGCGACGGCGGTCCGCGCCGGCGTGGTCTGCACGAGCGTCGCCGACACGCCCAGCACCACCGCCGTGATCACCAGCTCGGCCACCACCGCCCGCCGCATCGAGCCCGGCCGTCCGGCGGCGACCCGCCGCCGCACCAGCGCCCGGGAGTACGCGGCCACGCCGATCACCAGCGCGAACAGCGCGATCTTGGCGAGCAGCAGCTGCCCGTACGTGGTGTCGATCAGGGCCTGGAGGCTGGCCACCTCGATCAGCCCCTGCACGGTGCCGGCCAGCAGCAGCGCGGCCACCGCGAGCGCCGCCCAGCGGGACCAGATCGGCAGGATCGCGTCCAGCTCGCGCTCGTCGGCCCGGCGCAGCAGGAACACCGCGAGCATCACCAGGCCGCCGAGCCAGACCGCCATGGCGCCCAGGTGCACCGCGTCCACCACCACCGACACGGCCGGGGCCGGCGAGGCCGCCGCGTGCCCGGCGAGCGGCCAGGTGAACAGCGCGGCGCCGCCGAGAACGGCGAGGATGATCCCGTCGGTGCGGCCGACCGGGCCGGCGAACAGCGGCCGGAGCAGGAACGCCGCCGCGGCGAGCAGGCCCAGCCGGACCAGGTGGGTCGTGCCGTACGCGCTGCCGAGCACGTCGCCGAGCCCGGAGCCGGTCACGTCGAACAGGCCGCCGCCGTTGACGTAGGGCACCTGGAGCCAGATCTCGGCCAGCGTCGCCACCGCCAGCACGCCCAGCCCGGTCCAGGCCAGCCGGGCCGGGCCGCGGCGGGACAGCCGGCGCGGCCAGAGCGCGGCCAGCACCAGCGCCGGGCCGACGAGCAGCAGCAACCCGGCGTAGCCGGCGTACTTCGCCACCTTCACCGCGGTCTCGGTCACCGGGTTCGCCCGGTTGTCGGTGCCGCTGTCCGTCGGCGGCTCGGACGGCGCGCCGACGGAGTAGGTGAAGGCGCCGGAGACCGGGTGACTGTCCGCCGAGATGACCCGGTAACTCACCAGATAGGTGCCGCGCCCCGCGCCGGGGTCCACCGGGATGGTGACCTCGGCGCCCTGGAACGTCGGCTCGCCCCGGTCGGCCCGCGAGCCGTCGGGGGCGATCACGCGGACCTTCCCGGGCACCTTGCGGACGCTCTCGCTGAAGGTGATCACCACCTGCGCGGGCGCGTCGGGCACCACGGCGGAGGCGGCCGGGCTGCTGCTCACCAGCACCGCGTGGGCGCTGGCCGGGGTGGCCGGGACGAGCAGCAGGGCGACCAGCAGGAGCAGCAGCCCGGCGACGGCCCCGGAGCGGGCGGCGACGGCCCGGGACGGGCGGCGTACGGCAGCAGTCATGACCGCCATGGTTCCCGAACCGGAGCCGATCCGGCGAGCCGGTCCCGGGCGGGCGTGACCGAGCGCCCACCCGGCGCGGCGGCGCGCGCCACGCCGGGCCTGCTCGGAGGTCATGGGAGGGTAGTCGGACGGCGGCGGGAAAAAGTTCCCGGCGTGTGCGGGACCACGGAATGGGCCGAAGGACCCTGTCCCCTCCAGGTACGCCGCGTAACCTCGGGTGACGTGATCCCCGGCTCGCGTGACACCGCCGACGACCGCCCCGAGGCGGCCGCCGAGGCTGTCCGGGACACGGCCACCGGCTGGGCGCTCGCCGCCCGCGACGGGGACCGCGACGCGCAGGCCGCCCTCGTCGGCGCGGCCCAGGCCGAGGTGTGGCGCTTCGCCGCCGCGCTCGTCGACCCGGACAGCGCGGACGACCTGACCCAGGAGACGTACCTGCGGGCGTTCCGGGCGCTGCCCGGCTTCGAGGGGCGCTCCAGCGTGCGTACCTGGTTGCTCGGCATCGCCCGCCGGGCCTGCGCCGACCACCTGCGCACGGTGGTACGCCGCCGGCGGCTCGACGCGCGACTCGCCGCCCAGGCCGCCACCGACCGCCCCTACCCGGACCCGGCCGGTCAGCTCGGCGCCACCGACCTGGTCCGCCGGCTACCGGCCGAGCGGCGCTCCGCGTTCGTGCTCACCCAGTTGCTCGGCCTGTCCTACGCCGAGGCCGCCGACGTGGAGGGGGTGCCGGTGGGCACCATCCGCTCCCGGGTGGCCCGCGCCCGGGACGAACTGGTCGGCGCCGTCGGCGACACGATGACCGGATAGCGGGAACCTTTCGTGACGCTCGGACGACGAATGACTGTGACCCCCTCCCCCTCCCCGGCCGGCCGCTGGCAGACCCTGCGCCCCTGGCTCGGCGTCGCCGCCCGCCTCGGACTGGCCGCCGTCTGGCTGATCGCCGGCGGCACCAAGGTCGGCGATCTCGCCGCCTCCGGCCGGGCCGTCAACGCCTACCAGGTGATGCCGTACGAGCTGGCCACCGTGATCGGCGCGGCGCTGCCCTTCGTCGAGCTGGCCCTGGGTCTGCTGCTTCTCGCCGGGCTTGCCACCCGGGTCAGCGCCGGGATCTCGGCGGTGCTGCTCGTGGTCTTCATCGCCGGCATCGCCTCGGCCTGGGCGCGCGGCCTGGCCATCGACTGCGGGTGCTTCGGCAGCGGCGGCCAGCTCGCCGCCGGCGAGACACCCAGTTACCTCCCGGAGATCCTCCGGGACCTGGGGTTCCTGGCGCTCGCCGGGTTCCTGCTGATCTGGCCCCGCACGCCGTTCTCGGTGGACGGCTGGCTGGCCGGCGACGACACCGTGGAGGACACCGATGAGTAGCCGCAAGGGCCGCAGGGACGCGGCGCGGGTGGTACGCGAGCAGATCGCCCGGGAGAAGCGCCGCAAGCGCACGCTCTGGACCACGATCGCCGCCGTGCTGGTGCTGGTCATCGCCGGTGGCATCGGCTGGGCCGTCTACTCCAGCCAGAAGTCGGACGACTTCACCGCGCCGCCCGGCGCGAACGACGCCGGCACCGGCATCGTCCAGGGCACCGGGCCGGTCACCATCGACCTGTACGAGGACTACCTCTGCCCGGCCTGCAAGCAGTTCCAGCAGATCAACGGCGAGACGCTCAACCAGCTCGTCACCGAGGGCAAGGCCAAGCTGGTGTTCCACCCGGTCGCCTTCCTCAACCGCTTCTCCACCACCGAGTACTCCACCCGCTCCTCGGCCGCCTCCGGCTGCGCGGCGCAGGGCGGCAAGTTCCGCGAGTTCACCGACCAGCTCTTCGCCAAGCAGCCGCCGGAGGGCGGCGCCGGGCTCAGCAACGACGAGCTGGTCGACATCGGCGCGGGCGTCGGGCTGAACCGGGACGAGTTCGCGTCCTGCGTCTCCGACGGCACGTACCGGTCGTGGACCGAGCACGTCACCGACGAGGCGAGCAAGGCCGGCGTGACCGGGACCCCGACCATCAAGATCAACGGAAGTGAGCTGCGGGACCGCAGCCCCGAGGGGATCAGGGCAGCGGTGGAGGCGGCCGGGAAGTGATCCCCGCACCCCTGCGCCGGGCCGCGCTGGTGTTCACCGGCGCGGCCGTCGCCCTGCTCACGTTCGCCGCGCCGGCCGCCGCGCACGGCGCGGACGCGCCCGACGGCACCGACTACCGCGCCACGATCACCGGCGTCGAGCCCGACCGTCCCGGGCTCACCGCCCGCATGGTGGAGGCCGGCGCACGGCTGGAACTGACGAACGACACCGGCGCCGACGTCACGGTGATGGGCTACTCCGGCGAGCCGTACCTGCGCGTCGGCCCAGGTGGCGTGTACGAGAACGTCCACTCCCCCGCCACGTACCTGAACCGGACGCTGGCCGGCGAGACCCGGCTGCCGGCCGAGGCGAACCCGGCCGCCGCGCCGGACTGGCGGCGGATCGACGACGGGCCCACCGCCCGCTGGCACGACCAGCGCACGCTGTGGCGGGAGGACGCGCCGCCGGCCGCCGTCGCCGCCGACCCGGACCGGGAACACCGGGTACGCGACTGGGCGGTGCCGCTGCGCGCCGGTGACACCACCGGAGCCGTACGCGGCACACTGGACTGGGTGCCGCCGCCCGACCCGTACCCCTGGTGGGTGGCCACCACGCTCGGCTTCCTGGTGATCGGCGCGGCCGGGCTCGCGCCGGGCGGCACGACCGCCGGGGTACGCGCGCTGCGCGGAGTGGGCGCACTGCTCGCCCTGGGCGGCGCGGCGACAGTGGCGCTCACCGTCGCCCGGGCGTTCGACACCGGCACCCCGGGCCTCGGCGGAATGCTCGCCGAACTGTTCACCGGGCAGGTGTGGACGCTGCTCACCGGCCTCGGCGCGCTCGCCGCGGGCGGGTACGCGCTGGCCCGCCACCCGGCCGCCGACTTCGTGCTGGCGCTCGCCGGCGCCTGCCTGACGGTGTTCGCCGGGGTGACGAACCTCGCCGCGCTGTCCCGCGCGATCCCCCCGGCCGCCGGCCCGCCGGTCCTGGTGCGGGTGCTGGTGGTGGTCGGCCTGGCGACGGGAGCCGGCGGGCGCCGCGACCGCGCGGGAC